>OMSO01000015.1 GCA_900313675.1 uncultured Fibrobacter sp. | reverse complement strand
TCCGCAACCCCCTTTCCGAGGGTGAGGCCAATTATAGAACAATTTTTCGCCCCCGGCAAGGGGTTTTGCGAAAATTTTTTCTGTTTTTTAGCTTTTTTTTCGCCAAGCACCCCTGGAAACGGGTCTTGAACCGCCTGAACCCAAGGCTGTCAACAGGTTGTCAACAAAAAGCAGGGAGATCCCCGCCTTCGCGGGGATGACAAGGAAGGATGCGGGGTGACAAGTAGGTGGGGCCGGGGTGATAAACGATGATGCAAGCGGGTCCCCGTGATTCTATCGCCCTATCGCTACGCTCCAGGGTTCCAGAATGACAGCGGGGAGAACTCGCAAGGATTAACGGTCACCAGGGTTTTCGTCAGCAGTAAAAGGTTATCCGCACAATCATCAACATTCTTCTTTTCTAAATTGAATCTATGGCCCATTACGATCCACGATTTTTACCCATCTGCAAAGAAGACCTAGACGAACTGGGTTGGGATTACGTGGACGTAATTATCATCAGCGCCGACGCCTATGTGGATCACCCCTGCTTTGGCCACGCCGTAGTGGCAAGGCTTTTTGAACACGAGGGCCTGCGGGTGGCCATTCTCCCGCAACCCAACTGGCGCGACGACCTGCGGGATTTCAAGAAGCTTGGACGCCCGCGAATGTTCTTTGCCATCAGTAGCGGCATGGACAGCATGGTGAACCACTACACCGCCGCAAAACGTCTAAGGAGCGACGACGCCTTCACTCCCGGCAACAAGGCGGGATTCCGCCCCGATTACGCGACCTACACCTATGCGAAGATTCTGAAAAAACTCTATCCCGATGTGCCCCTGATGATTGGCGGACTGGAATCGAGCCTGCGTAGGGTGACCCATTACGACTACTGGAGTGACAGGCTCAAGCCCAGCATTTTGTTCGACACCCAGGCTGATCTTCTGGTTTACGGCATGGGTGAAAAGCCCCTGAAAGAAATGGTGCGACTCCTAAAAAAAGGCGTACCCTTCTCCAGCCTGACATCCATTCCCCAAACGGCCTACCTGGCACCCAAAGGGAACGTTCCCAAGAACAAGAACTGGGAAGACTTGCGGCTAGCCAGCTTCGAAGAATGCCTCGCCAGTAAGCGCACACAGATAGAAAACTGCCGCAAGGTGGATATCGAATGCAACAAGTGGTTCCAGCGTCGCATATTGCAAGATGTGGCGGAACAGACCGTGGTGATCAACCCAGCCTATCCACCGCTGGAATATGGCGAACTGGACGAAAGTTTCGAATATCCCTATGCCCGCGAGCCCCACCCCCGCTACAAGAAGCGCGGAAACATACCCGCCTTCGACATGATCAAGTTCAGCATTAACACCCACCGTGGCTGTTTCGGCGGGTGCAGTTTTTGCGCCATCAACGCCCACCAAGGGAAGTTCATTGCCAGCCGTAGCCGCGAAAGCATTTTGCGGGAAGTTGATTTGATTACCAAGATGGATGGCTTTGCCGGCACCATCACCGACTTGGGCGGCCCAAGTGCCAACATGTACAACATGCGGGGCCGCGACCAGAGCCGTTGCCAAAAATGCGCACGGCCCAGTTGCCTCACGCCCAAGATTTGCGACAACATGGACACCCGTCACAAGGAAATTCTGGAGCTCTACCGCGAAGTGCGCAATCACCCGAAGGTAAGGCACCTGTTTATCGGGAGCGGTGTCCGTTACGATATGCTGCTGCAAGAAACCAATGACGCTGAACTGCGCAAGGACCACGAGGAATACGCCCGGGAGCTCATCGACTACCATGTGAGCGGACGCTTGAAGGTGGCGCCGGAACACACCAGCGACGAAGTCCTGAAACTCATGCGCAAGCCCAGCTTTACGCTGTTCCACAAGTTCAAGGAATTCTTCGACGACGAATGCAAGCGCATCGGCAAAAAACAGCAGATTATCCCCTACTTTATCAGTAGCCATCCGGGCTGTACCGAAGCCGACATGGCGGAACTGGCCCTGGAGACAAAGCAGCTAGGGTTCCAGCTGGAACAGGTTCAGGACTTTACGCCTACGCCCATGACCATCGCGACGGAGATGTTCTATTCCGAAATGACTCCCGACGGAAAGCCCCTTTACGTGGCGAAAACTCCGGAGCAAAAGAAAAGCCAGAGGCAATTCTTCTTCTGGTACATTCCGGAGAACCGCCCGCAGATCCGCGCCACCCTGGAGCGCCTCAAGCTGGGCAAGATCGGGCGCCTGCTTTTAAGCCGTAGCGCAAAGGCCGAAGGCAAGGAATTTTTCCCAAGCAAGGAACGGGAAACCAACGCCGAATACCGGGAGCGGGAACAGCAAAAGCGGGAACAGCGTTCCGGCACCATAGTGCCCAAGAAGGTCGGCGAAAAAGGCCGCTGGGAAAATTCCGCCCGCAAGGAGCGTCGCGCCGCACAGTTCGGGAATAAAAAGAGGCCGCACCACCATTAAGAGTGGGCCAGCACGCTCCACCATTCTGTACTAACGCGTTCCTGCTTTACTTTGAATCCGGCCTCTTCGAACCATCTGAGAATGTAATCTTTTTCGGTCAGAAGCTGGCCGCTGATAATCAGTTCACCGCCGGGGGCAAGCAGGTCTTCAATGTCGTCACGGAGCGGCCAGAGTTCACTGCGGATCATGTTGCAGAGGATGACGTTGAACTTCGTTCCATCCTTGAAGGCATCCAAAAAGCCGAGTACGCAATCGCTCGTGCCAAAGCCGTTCCGCTCGAAGTTTTCGGCAATACAGGGAATGGTCAGCGGGTCGATTTCGGTACCCACCGCAAGTTTCGCCCCCAGACGCCGGGCAAACATGGCCAAAATTCCCGTACCCGTGCCAATATCCAGAACTGTCTTCCCCTTGAAATCTACCGATTCCATAAGAGCGGCGCAACTGCTGGTGGTATCGTGTTCCCCTGTACCGAAGGCCGTCTTCGCTTCCAGCTCCAGCACAACGGCCTCAGGGTCTTCGGGCGTAAATTCCACCCAAGGCGGGCGCACCCACAGATGGGGGCTTACTGAAACGGGTTGCGCCCGGTCCCGCCACCACTTGTCCCAATCCTTGGCAGGCTCCTCGCTGAGCGTCCAGTTGTACTGCGGAAACTCCCCTACAATGCGGTCCCGCTCGGCCTTGTCGCCGGTATAGAAACAAAAGTCCGTACGGCCATCGGCCTTCGGGTCCAGCTCTTCGAGGGTCGCCACTCCGGCTTCAAACAGCAGGTAGCTTGCCAGTTCAAAATCTTCTACGGCGCAGTAACCTTCGGCCTTGTACCAAGTATCTACTTTCTGCATAATCTTACCGTATTTGTCTCGTGGTCAACAACATTCCGTTCTGTTCCACCAATATAACAAAGGATTGCTTTCCTAAAGTCGCTGGCAACGCAGCCTTGACAAAATTGCCTTCAAAAAACTTATCATAAACTAGATTTCCATTCAAACTAAACAAGCGCACTCTATTGTTTCCTGCTTTAGGTAACTGTACCAGCACAACATTGTTGCGATGATCTAACGAAACATCGCAAGCCGTATGTCCCCTTCTTGCATATTGCACAAAGCGTTCGCTAGAACTAGACGGAGTCATACTCGAGGAGGACGCATCTTCACTTGAACTAGACTGTATCATACTCGAAGAAGATTCCCCTTCACTAGAACTGGATTCTTCGCTTGAACTGGAAATTTCCATTTCTACATTAAACAAGGCATAAGTTTTATCTTCTGATTCAGAAATACCGTAAATGTGCACTTCGGCCCTTGCCCCAGACCAAAATCTAAAATCGCTAAATTCCGTCACGACCTTTGTCCCCGGAAAAACATCGTAGGGCCTAGCGTATTTATCGATTTCAGGACTAGCTTCTTCGATATCTACGTGCATGTGGTTACCGTCGTTATTGACCGTTTTTTCTTTCCATACAGAAGCCACATAGTCGATATGCCATATCAGCATTCCCGAATTGGGTTGCCCTACATCCCAGTCCTTTTGCGTCCTGTATTCCAGCAGGAACATTTCATCGGGGTTATTCGGGTTAGTAATGCTATAGGCGTTGTTACCGTCGATTTTATCAAGCTTTACTTGGCCTACGGTATAGAGCTCCGTAGGAGTCATCCATCCCAGGGACATACGTTCAAAGGCAGAATAAAAAGGCGGTGCGCAGTTTTGTGTTCCGTATGAATTGTAAGGACAGTTGTAATTCCCGTTGTCCATCACGTCCCACTTTTTAGGCGTCTTGCGGGGATTGTTTCCCTTTAAGTCGTACATGTCAGGCAACCCGAGAACATGGCTGAACTCGTGAGCGAAAGTTCCTATCCCGCCCAAGATATCCGTGGAGTTGTCCTTTTTGTAGGCGTATCCGTCAATTTCGTTGGAACAGGCGTAGCGGTTGGCGTAAATGTCGTTCCCCATATTCTTTCCAGATCGTTTGTTCACAGAATTGCCGATGTACCAGGCATGGGGCCAGATAGCGCCCACTACGCCGGAGTTGTTAGCTCCCACTCCTGCATAGAACATATAGGTAAAATCGATTTCGCCATCGCCATCGTTGTCGTATTTGGAATAGTCAATGCTCTCCTTTTTTTTCAAGGAATCTAGCGCCTCTATTAGTGCGGAGCGTGCCCCCTCGTAGTTTCTGCCGTCGTTACCGCTGGATGTCGTTCCGTAGTCGTTTCTATTCCGAGAAATGGTCACGGGCCCATAGACGTCGAAGGTGGGGCGGAAAAGACCCATGGAATTCTTGACGAAATAATCGCGAATACTTCCGAGGTTGTAATATTCGTTGTACCCTTCCTTGTTCATGTAGTCCGTAAATTGGGACTTGGGGTCGGCACTCTTGAACTTGACATCTTGAAATTGTACGAGGATTACTATGCCGCGAACGTCGCCTTGCGTAACTTTGGGATTATAGCTGGGCATGCGCATCACTTCGCGATAGGCAAAATCCGGCACCCGGTAGTCCATAGGTTCCATAGGGGGATTTTTTTTGAGCAACAGGTCGTAGATGCGGGTTTGGTCGAGACTAGTCAGAAATTCCACATCGGAACCGCTGCGTTCATTCGAGTTGCGGGCGTATATTCCAGAAGGTTCGCCTTCGTTGTTGATGTAGGTGTAATACCCGAGAAGGTCTTCTTTCAAAAAGTAACCATCTTCGGTCTGCAACACATGGAATTTTTCGTCGCCAACAAAGCGGGCTTCCAGCACGCTGCCGTCGGGCTGTTTCAGGGGGAATGTTCCCTCGTCTGCCGGGACAGCCAAGCAGTAGCTCGCCATCAGCAGCATAAGCATTGTTGTCGAAAAAATTCTCACAATCACTCCTTAGACTCAAAATAATAAAGTATATTACGGATAGGTATGCTCTATATCCATCAATATCCCGATTGGACGCACTTTCGGTTCGATTCCCGGAAGGTCCTGAACGCTCTTGGCGAAACCCGCCTGCAAGAGGGCAAGCTTATTGGCGCCATGGAGACCTGCGGGTTCCAGGATTTGGAACAGGAGCTGTTGATTCAGGATATTCGTTCCAATTCTGCCATTGACGGGATTCATCTGGACAAGGCTTTTGTGGAGCAGCAGGTGGCTCTTGTGCAGGGGGGCTCCGCCCAGTCGGCAGACCCTGCGGTACGCATATATCTCGCCGCCATTACCAAGGCGTTCAATCCGTTGACTCAGGAACGTCTGTTTGCATGGCACGCCTCCATGGGACAGAACAAGGTGGCCAGTTTTCGCGCTGCACCCAGTGCGGTCCAATACCGCCAGGGTGAGCTCCAGCTGGATTTCGAAGGGCCAAATCCGGAACGTCTGGAGCAAGAGGTGGAGCGCTACATCCAATGGATGGAAAGTTCCAGCATGGATGGCGTTATCAAGGCGGCGGTGGCCCATTTCTGGTTTGCGACCCTTAGGCCGTTCGCCGATGCCAACGGCCGCTTGGCAAGGCTCCTCACCATCGTGGCCCTTGCCCGCAGCGAGCAGACCACCCGTTGCCAGTTCTCCTTGAATCAGGCCTTTCTGGAGCGTCGCGAAGAGTATTTCAAGATTCTCAATGCGACCCAGCGCGGTAACGGCGACTTGACGGAATGGATTCTCTGGTTTATCGAAACATTGCAGGCTGCCATGTCGAGCACCCGGGAGCGCATTCTCAAGGAACAACGCAAGACGGCCTTTTACAACCGCCATGCCGGAGAGGCTTTTGACGAAAAGGACCAGAAGTTGTTTACCGCCCTGTTTGCAGGAACGCTTCCTGCAAGTTTTACCGCCAAGGAACTGGCGGCAATTATCAACCAGAGTCACGACACGGCCCTCCGCACTATCCAGAAACTCATCGCCAAGGGCATCTTGAAATCCGACGAGAAGGGCGGCCGCAGCCAGCGGTATTCTATTAGGGGATAGGGGCTAGGATCTAGGGGTTAGGGGATAGAACAAAAAAAGGCCCGCGAAAGCGGGCCTTGACAATCCAAAAGAAATTCTTGATTACCCTTCTTCCAGGGCTTCCTTGAATTCGTCCACCGTGGCAATGTATTCGTCGATCATGTCGGGCTTGGAATCCAGGTGGGCAAGAATCTTATCCAGGTGTTCCTTGTTGAACACGGCTTTGAGCTGGCGGCTGGCGTGACCCTTGTAGCCCCATTCCTTAAGGATTTCGTCGGTGACCACGAAGGAATCGTCCATAGACACGAAACGCATGGGGCCATAGACTGCCCAGTTGTGTTCCATCTGCATGCATTCCGGTTCCTGCATGTCGGGGTTGGCCATGTAGCGCTGGATATGGCGGGTGCGAACATCCTTGATCTTGTCGATGCGCATATAACCCATGATCAGGTACTTGTTGCGCATTTCGGAATCGCTGAGGCCTTCGTAGCGGGTGCCGAACAGAATGTAGCGGCTCTTGGCACGGACGATGGCGTTGATGTTTTTCACGTTGCAGCAGCTCATGAGACCGTAGGTGCTGGTCTCGTAGTTGGGTTCGTAAAAGAAGCCCTTGCCGTTTTCGTTCAGCTGGTCACGGACGGGCATTTCGGACTGGTGACTGGTCTCCACATAGAGCAGGCTGCCGGCGGCGTTGCCACGGTAGTCTTGCCAACCTTCAAGATTGATTTGTGTCTTAGGCATTATTCAACCCCTAAAAAAGTGATACATAATAAAAAAACCAGCGGACCTAAAAAGGTTCGTCATTTACGTTGCCAAAATACAAAAATCAGTGCTAGAGGGTGAGGGCTTCTGCCGAAATATCCGCCATTCCGAACAGATTAGCCCCTTTTTCGAAGAAATTGGCAGTATCCGTGGTCAAAAAGCGGGTCTTGCTGGACCGCGAAAGCCGGGCATCCATCTCGGGGTGGCGGTTCAGGTAGTCGACGGTCTTGTCCGCCACGATCTGACCCTGGATGACCAGGCGCACTCCTGCGGGGAGTGCCTCCCGGATTTCTTTTTCCAGCAGGGGGTAATGGGTGCAGGCCAAAAGGACGGTGTCTATTTCGGGGTCTTTCTGGAGCAGCGCTTCTACATCTTTCTTGACAAAAAAGCGGGAGCCCTCCGTACCCATCTCGCCGTTTTCTACCAGGGGGACCCACATGGGGCAGGCGTGCTGGGTGACCTTCAGTTCCGGAAAGAAATGGCTGATTTCTATCTGGTAGCTGTTGGACGAAACCGTACCTGCGGTAGCGAAGATGCCGATGTGTCCTGTGCGGCTGAACTTGCCGATTTCTTCGGTAGTGGGCCTGATGATGCCCAGTACCCGCTTGTCCGGAAACTCTACGGGCAACACCTGCTGCTGGATGCTCCGGAGCGCCCGGGCCGATGCCGTATTGCAGGCGAGAATCACCAGGGGGCAGCCCCTGTTGAAAAGCTCCCGCACGCACTGGAGGGTGTAGCGGAAGATGGTCTCGAAACTCCTGCTCCCGTAAGGCGCCCGGGCGTTGTCGCCCAGGTACAAGAAGTCGTATTCGGGCAGGGCCTTGCGCAAGTCCTGCAAGATAGTGAGCCCGCCAAATCCGGAATCGAAGACGCCTATCACAGGGCGGCCTCCATGCGGGAACGGACCAGGGGCATCAGTTCCTTTCTTGGGTCGTTGTCGCCCTGGCGTTTTTCGATTTCGCCCGCATCGATGGGCTCTAGAATCTGTACGCTCACCTTGCAGCGCCCGGTATTCTTGCGGCGTTCCCACACGGCAGAAGTGCCGCGGATAACCACAGGGAGCACTATAGCGTGTGACTCCAGCGCAAGCCTGAAACCGCCGCTCTTAAAGGGAGAGAGAGCTTCGCTTTTTCCACGAGTACCTTCGGGGAACAGACAGAGCCGTGGTGCCCGACCAGAGGCCATGGCTTCGCGAATCAGCGCTCCGCCGCCACCTTTTTTGCGGTTGATAAAAATGCAGCCGATCTTGTGCATCCAGAAATTGAGGAAGGGGATGAACCGAAGCGACGCCTTGGCGATAAACCCCACAATCCGTTCGATGGAAAGAAACATCACGGGAATGTCGGCGTAGGAATTGTGGTTCCCCATGACAAACACGGGGCGGTTCCAGTCCACCTTGGAAAGAATCGCCTGGTCTTTTATTTCCAGGTCAACCCGCAGCACGTTCATGCAGAATCGGGAGAACTTCTGGATTTTTCCTTCGAGCCAGGTGTTGAAATTTTTTCCGTAGGCAACCAAGATAAAGGGCAGCGCGAGAATATGCGCGAGCATATAGCCAAGCACTACAATTACCACGTATATTCTAAACAAGATAACAGGCATAGTCCATCGGGGTTGCTTGGGGTAGCGGGGCAGGAACCTGGACGGTTTCAGTTTCAGCAGTTTCCCTTTCCAATACCTCTGCTTGCAATATAGCAAAACCAGATAAGATTCGGCACGGGTCACCCCGACGTAATACAGCCGCCTTTCTTCGTCCATCTGTGCCTTGCGCTGTTTTCGGTTGCCTTCGCACTTGCCCGGCGTGAACCCTTCGGCAAGGCCCGCGTAAAAGACTACGGCGTACTGGAGGCCCTTGGAGGCGTGTACCGTCTCAATATGGATGCCGTCTTCCAGCACCTCGTCGCCTGCCATAGGGTCGCCGGCGATGGGCAGCTCGCATTCCCGCAGGGCTTCTTCGAAATATTGCCGCAGCCGGTTGTACCGCACCAGGATGGCGAAGTTTTTCCATTGGAGTCCGTACTTTTCGTGCAGGGAATGAATGGCGGTCTTTATCTTTTCGATTTCTTCGATGGGGTTGTCCGATACCCAAACTTCGGGCTTGCGGTTTTCGGTGAAAATCCTGTTGCCGCCGGAGCCCCTGGGGTTCCCTGCCCGGAGAACCTTCCGTAACGTTACGGGTTTGTTCACAAAAATGTCGTTGGCCAGATGCAGAACGTTCGGTACGGAGCGGTAGTTCCATTCCAGACGGATGAGGGTACTGTCCTTGAAGTCTGCCTGAAATCTCCGGATGTTCCCGATGTCCGCTCCGCGGAAGCCGTAAATGGCCTGGTCGTCGTCGCCTACCACGAACAGTTCCTTGCGGTTTCCGAGAATGTTCTTGACCAGCCTGTACTGGGAAGGGTTGATGTCCTGGTATTCATCTACCAGGATTTCGGCCCACAGGGACTGAAAGTATTCTCTTGCCTTTTCGCAGGTTTCAAGCAACCTGATGGCAAGGTAAATCAGGTCTTCGAAAACCACGTTTCCAGACAAAATAACATTTTTCTGCAGGGGTGAAATTTTTTTCTTGATGGCGCCCGGCAAGTCTTCCGAAAAAAGTTCTTCCCGGTTCAACTTGGCGGCAGGAATCTTCCGCCTTGCCAGTTCCCGCAAGAATTCCCGCTGGTCCGTTTCCTTTGGGGTGGGAATTTTGTTGAACCCGAGAATCTCGTAGGCGAAGCGCTCTCCGATTTTCTGCTTGAGCATGAACAGCGCGAGGGAATGAAAGGTGCAGAGCCGTCCCCCTGCCTTCGGGAAAAGAGCCTCTACCCGCTCCCGCATTTCGGCGGCGGCCTTGGCGGTGAAGGTAAGGGCCAGAATCTTTTCGGGCTGTACCCCGCTCATGATGCGGTACTGGATCCGCTTGGTCAGTACAGAAGTTTTGCCCGAGCCCGCCCCTGCAAGAATCAGGAGAGCTCCGTTTTGTTTATGGTCGTGCAAGACGGCCATACGCTGGTCGCCGTTCAGACCTTTCAAGATGCTTTCGGCATCCATAGGTTACCGTTGTGGAATGCGGCGCCCCGAAATTTGCGCCTGCGGGATATGGAAAAGGGACTAGGTGGTTTCCTTGTCCGAAACATTCGAATGGCCGCCCAGTAAAAAGGCGAAGCCTCCGAACAGACTCAACAACAAACTTACAAAATAGGCCAGCAGCTGGATTACCACCGATTCGAGACCGGGCACTCCGGCGCGGGCGAACAGGGACTGGGCGAGCAGTTCCCTAGGGCCGAACCCGCCGATAGAAATAGGCAGGGCACTTACGATAGCTACCAGCGGGATGTAGTAGAAATACCAAGAGATAGACAGCTCCACGCCGACGGCGATACCGCAGAAGAAGTGCACCAGAATGCGGAGGGCCTGTGTTACCGCCGAAAGTCCGGTAATTTGCGCCATCAGTTTTTTGGACTGGAAATTCTGGAAGCGTTCGAACATGCGCTCCATGCGCGAACTGATGCCCTTCGGCAAAATTCTAGAAAAAAACTTGTGACCCAACCGCCCTAGCCGCCGACTGCAAAGCCCGCCCAGCAAGGCGCAGAACACGATAAATATCCACACCGACGGCCACATGAACGCCCGCTGGGCGTCGTCGTGCATAAAGAACAGGAGCCCCATGCCCAAGGTGAAAAGCGTTACAAAGAAAAGCCCAAAGAGCCTGTCGAAGAATGTAGCGGTAAGTCCGGCGCCGACGCTGTCCTGCCCACCCTGCATGCGGATGTCGTAAACCTTCTTGACGTCGCCGCCCACGTTTCCGGGCATGAAGTTGTTGAAGAACAGCCCCACGTAGTAAAGTTTCAGCAGGTGTCCGTACTTTAAGTTCACGCCCTGCCGCTCTAGCAAAAGTTTCCATTGCAGGCAGGCCGTGAAGTTGGAAAGGGCGAGGCAGACCACGGCAAGCGTGAGCGGCAGCAGGCTCTTTGTAGAGAATAGCCGATACAAATCCCCGATGTCCCAATCCGGATCGCCCACGATGTTACGGTACACGAAATACGCGGGGACAATGGTCACCGTGAGTTTCAGCAGGAACACCAGCGCGGATTTGAGCTTCGGGGACAGTTTCATGGACTAGGGCTTTTTGCCCAGGACTCCTATGCTCAGCTGGGTGTAATGCATCAGGGGGTTGGATTCCAGGGAATCCAGGATACGGTCTTTTACCTTCTGGTAGGCAGTTCCCTGCAACGGATACTTGGGCAGTTCCACGCCTAGCTTGAAGCAGAATTCCCGTGCCATACGGTAGAACAGGTTGGGGCGCATCCAGTCGCCGTACTGGTAGACATTTTCAAAGCCTGCGTCGGTCATGAGTTTTTTCAGCTGGGGCATGGTGAACTGTTTTTCCCAGCCGGCGAACCACTTGTCCATGGCAATCAGGATATGCTTGATGATGGTGTAGGGGTGCACTGTTTGCGGTACGTCGCAGAGGCAGTGTCCACCGTGCTTCAATATGCGGAAGTTTTCCTTGATGAGCGGAAGCGAATCCTTGAAATGTTCCGCTAGCCCTTGATGGAAAACCAGGTCGAAGGTGTTATCGGGGAAGGGCGCCTTGAAGGCGTCGCCACGGACGAGTTTCAGGTTGTCGTAAAGGTTGTCTTTTGCCCTGAGGCCATCCACAATCTTCAAGCTGTTCTCGGCAAAATCCAACACGTACACGTCGGCACCCAGGCGGGCGAGCTCGGCACTGTCACGTCCGGTGCCGGCACCAACTTCCAGCACCTTGAGTCCCTCGAGCTTAAAATTCTTCTTGATGGTATTCAGCACCGACGGAGACGAAGGATACACCTTGTCCATGTCGTTTTTCTGTTTCCAAAAACGGTTCCATACGGACTGGTCTGGTTCTTTTACTGTCATAACCGGCAAAATATACGAATTTGTATCTTACAGAGTATCAACGAATTATGATCTCTTCGTGTATTTTTCTGCTTTTTACCTATTTTTGTAACAAAAAGATGACAATGTTTGAATTTTGTGACAAAATTTTCTATATTCAACCCAAGTTTAAAGGCGATATGGGGCGTTTTTTTGCCAAGTTGTAAAATTTTGTTCTTTTGGCATACAACTTGCTCAAAAAAAGCGATATTTAGAGAGACAAGGTTATAAAAATGCATATTGATTCAACAGATACAACCCTAAAAAGATACCTCGAAGACATTAGACGCACAGCCCCCCTTTCCCGCGAAGAAGAACAAATTCTTTTCCAGAAAGCGAAAGAAGGCGACAAGATTGCTAGAAAGAGACTGATTTCTGCCAATATGCGTTTCGTTTTGAAAGTGGCCATCCAGTACCGTGGCTGCCCGATTCCGCTGCCGGACCTGGTGAGCGAGGGTGCAATGGGCCTGGTGCGCGCCATCGAGTCCTTTGAGCATACCCGCGGCCTCAAGTTCATCAGTTATGGCGTGTGGTGGATCAAGGCTTACATTACCCGCGCCATCAACGAACAGGGCAACCTGATCCGCTTGCCGGCGAACCAGCACCTGCGCGTGCGCAAGGCCCTGCACGAACAGAGCCGCGGTAAAGAGATTAACGAAGAGATCCGCGAACTTATCCAGATCGGTCAGCGCGGCGTATCTTTCGATAGTCCCCTGAAGGCGGACTCCAAGGCCACATACGCCGAAGTACTCCCCGACAACGGTGCGTCCAACCCTGAGGCCGATTCCGAAATCCAGAGTGTAGAGAGCCTCGCCCGCGACCTGATGGAACAACTCCCGGAGCGCGAAGCGAAGGTCATTACCGGCATTTTCGGTATCAACCAGGAAGCTCCCCAGACGTTACGCGAAGTGGGCGAATCCATGAACATTTCCCACGAGCGCGTCCGTCAGTTGCGCGACCAGGCGCTCCGCCGTATCCGCAAGTACAACAGCAAGGAATTCCTGCAAGAAAAGAAAGACGCGTTCCTCGCGGCTATTAACAAATAATAGCCGCTCCATGACGCAGGGGGCTTTGCCCCCTGGACCCCTTTTCCAGAGTTTGGTCACGATTAATAAGTAAATCGCTGCCATGCGACGCAGGGGGCTTTGCCCCCTGGACCCCCTTCCCAGATTTTGGTCACGATTAATAAGTAAATCGCAGCCATACGACGCAGGGGGCTCCGCCCCCTGGACCCCTTTTCCAGAATCGAGTCCCGAGTCGGGTCACGATTAGCGTTTTATACAAAAATGCCGGGCAGACACCCGGCATTTTTCATTTGAAGATTACGCCCTATTTTTTCTTCTTGCGGCGGACGCCCCACTTGTCCTTGATTTCTTCTTCGATCTTCCTCTTGGCATAACGAACTACCATCTTGAACTGCACCGTATAGACACCGGCTCCCACGAAGCGTCCGCTATGGTCCTTGAAGTTCCAGTTCACGAACACCTTCTGGTCGGAATTCAAGCAGTTTCCGCCAAACTTCGGACTGTTACAAGGCACCGTGATGACGGTATCGTTCACATATTGTCCAAGATGGTCAAAGTAATGCACCACGAAGGAGATGAACACCTTTTCCGGGTCCAGGGAATCCAACACTGAAGGATCCACGGAACCGTCGGCGGCAATCTGGGCGCGGTCCAGCAACTGCGGCACGAACCGTTCGCCTAGCTGAACCAGGTGGCCCAAGGCCCCTTCCTTTTCCAAGTCTTCCTTGGTGGTGGAGCTAGGCACGTAGCGCAGATTCACGGAACTCATGGTATGCAGGATTTCGTCCTTGTCGTCGAAGGTACCCATCTTGGTAGATTCCACCAAGTGGTTCAAGAGGCCTCCGATAATCACCGGCGACGGGTCATCTCCGGCGATGTTACCGAAGTTGTCCTGAATGGCACCCTTGCTGCCACGAACAACCATCAGAGAATCACCCGGCATCACCGTGACCTGTCCTGCATCCAGAATCAGTGTTGCGATCATTCCATCTTCGGACCAAGAGATAGACGAGGGAATCAGATCCAGAGTATCCTTACCGTGAATGTAACGGAAATAATCCCTGCCATCTACTTTTTTGATGGGCTCCGAGAAGGCCACAGCCAGCGTATCCGCCTTCTTGCCGTAATTGAGGGTGGCGCCCGCAATAACGGGAGACATCTTGTCGGTGACCTTTACAGGGTCCTCGTTCACAAAGATTTCATCAAAGACCGGATAGTAGGTGTAGACCGTCGCTGGAGGCAGCTGATCGCTAATACTGGTCACGCCCTTGGCAAGTGGCGACGGGGAGTATACATCCCAAATCACCTTGGTCGGATCGTTCGGGTCCAGTTTCAGATACGAAGGCTGAGCCTGCAGCTGAACGAGCAATCCACGGTCGCTATACCAGGGGAAGGTCATGTGGAGTTTTTCCAAATCCTCCTGCTTCAGAGGCGCGGAATAGTTGACGACCACCTGGTCCATGACTCCGTCGTAATCCGTATCCCAATATTCCACCGCCTTTACCGCCGGCAGGCGATCCACCACCGTCACGGGGACATGGCGGTCGTATTCGTCGGACGTGATGAACGGAGCGTTGCTGAAGGTCACGTTGGGATACAGGGAAACGCTATCTTTCATGTTCCCTTGGAGTTTTAGGTCTTCGCCCACAAATATGACAATATTTTTCGAAGGCAAGTAGACCTTGGAAACCTGGCCAAGTCCAAAGAACACTTCCTTGCCCTTTTGCTTCATGGCAATCAGCATCTCTGGATAGCTCAAATCAATGGGAATAATATCAACATTGAACTCCACAAACAAAGAGTCCAGGCCACCCTTGGTAGTATCCCTAATGGCGTGTGCCGCCTTGATGATATTGGTTCCCAGTTCCACCAGGGGTACCTGACGCACGTAGGTGGCCCCGTTCTGCTTGTCCTTATAGACAATCTGGGCATAGGAGCTCTGGTCGATTTCATCGGGGAACACCAGGTCGGAAACGTCGTTCAGGATAATCCTGTTCCGTTCTCCGTTGAGGGTCGGTACCGTCGCCGGATTCATGGTCACACCGTTGACCACCAGGGAAACGGACACCACATCTACAAATTTGGACAACGTATCCTGTAACAGGATTTCCACGTAATCCAGCTGGCCGTCTAGCTCGCCGGAGTCCTTGATTAGAGCAATCTTGCCTTCGGGAACCACCGCAAAGAAGTTGATATTGTCTATCACTACAAGCTGACCTACTTCGTTGGTGATGTAGATTTCTCCATTGCGTACGGGGTCATAGGCGGTCACATAAATCGTGACGCTGCCGTCGGCATTGACCTTGATGGAATCGCCCGGAGCCGGGTTGTTGGGGTCTATCAGGATAAGTCCCGACGGAGTGGTGAACGTAAGGGAATCCACATGGTCACCGAAGTATTCCTTCACCTTGTCCGCACTCAGTGTTATAGCCACCACATCTCCGACCTTGGCCGAATCGATATTGGCGTTCTGACGGAAGTCCAAGGAGATATCCGTGGGGTTGTTGTCCACATAGTACACATTCTCACCGATAGTCACCGTACCGGGGTCACCGGGCTTCTTGTCGTCGGCAGGCACCAGAACACCCGCATTCTGGACTACAGAATCGCCCTTGTCATAATCGTCCCAAGACGGGTTGACATATCCACCGCCAGCTGAGCTATACCCGAAATCCTCACCGCCACCATTGGGGCTGTAGTTTCCAGTACTGCTGCTAAACAGAATTCCTCCGCCACTGCCTTCGTCACTGCTGGAAGAACTGCTGAACAGTTCTCCACCACCGCCCTGGCTGCTGCTGGAGCCGTTGCTGCCAGAAGAGCCCGTGCTGCCAGAGGAGCCGCCGCTGTTGGAAGAAGAACCATTACTATCCGAAGAACCTGTGCTACTAGAAGAGTCCCCACTACCAGAAGATCCTTCGCTGCCGGAAGAAGAATCATTGCTATCCGAAGAACCCGTGCTACTAGAAGAGTCCCCACTACCAGAAGATCCTTCGCTGCCGGAAGAAGAATCGTTGCTATCCGAAGAATCCGTGCTACTAGAAGAATCCTCACTACCGGACGACCCTTCACTGTTAGAAGAAGAACCCTGACTGCTAGACGACTGTTTACTGCTAGAAGATTCATTCCATTCTTCTTGTGAACTGAGTCTTTCCCAACTACTTGAAGAAACATCGCCAATGGTACTTGCGCTAGAACGGGCGATTTTAATTTTGTCCAAAGGAGCCAAATCGTCTAGAAAGTTATCTATCCACTGCATATGGGCAAGCACATTGTTATCGATAAGACGTTGCGGATTTGCCGCATAGTCTATGAAAATCACATGTCCAGTGTTACTAGCCACAAACAAGTGGCCGTGACCATCGACCGTTCCCTGGTCCAGGCGCCAACCCACCGTGGGAGTGGCCCCATTTCTGTTTGTACCACCATCGCAATAGCCGGATTGACCGGAATTGCCCCATTCACCTGTCGTAGGGTCGGCTTTCTGCCTGCAGGAGGGAGTACGGGGACCAGAAAGGTGGGTCGTGTCTTCCGGGAAAAAGAAGGTGCGCAGGTTAATTTCGGCAAGCACCCTAGCCTTCATCTGGCCTCCTTCCCTGTAGGGTTCAATCTGCACAATTTTAGAACCGCCAAAGATAAAGATTGTGTTTGAATAGGGGTCGTACGTTCCGCCATGGGCTCCTTCCAGAGAATCAATAAGGGTTATTTTCCCAAGGCCAATGACCACGGAATCCCCTACGTGCCCCAAGTATTTCGCCGAATCTGCGGCACTGTTGATTTTTTTCCATGTAGTATCCGTAAAATAACCGAAGTGGGAGCCCGCCCTCCACTGTTTTTTCAGGGATTCGCTACAAGCAACACCATTCAGGTCCGTTTCACATCCGCCGCCTGCATAGTTTGAATAGGTATAAAAGGCATTGCCTTCGCCGTCCCATATCACGGTAGTAACCTGCTTAATATTCTTGTTGCGGTCCGGCAGGCTCTTGTAGGGTTCCTTGGCGGGCGTCCTCAGTTCCACCTGATAACCCACATTGGACAAACCATTGTCATTCTTGTTATCCAAAGCATAGCGAACCAGGGGCCCCGGCATACCGTCGGCCCAAACAAACTTGTGGTTCGGGTCCACCATCACGTGCCAGTAGCCCTGTGTACTTCCCGTTCCCGAATTTTCCGTCTTGTAGTTCGCAGGGGAGGTCTTTGCCACACAGGTGTTGGCATTGGTGCTTCCGCTATTCTTTTTTACCTTATGGAGCCTGGCTCCCTGGCCAGCTACAATCAAATCTCCATCAGGATGATGCATAATGCCATCGGCTCCGTTCGAATGGCATAGATCCTTCTTGTTCAACAGTCTCAGGTATCCCAGTCCATCATAGAAGTAGTCGATACTCTTGACGCGATCATCGCCAATATATTTGGTATAATAAAGAGTAGCGTTCGTGGAAGGCTGTTCCACGATTTCACCAATCTGCTGAATCCAGATGCCTGTCGCCGGGTTTTCCGGAGCTCCCGACGGAGTTGCGACTCCGGCAAGTGCAAGCGTCACTGCCGAAAGAATCGCCATTGTCAAGTTTCTTGCCATCTTTTTCATAGCATTACCCTCTGAAAGGTTTTAGTCCCCAAGGCTCATTCCGCCTTTGCCGGCACGGATGCCCCAGTTGTAAATCCTTTCAACTTTAAAATTGTCCTTTGCGCCGTAGACATTGATCTTGAACTGCGCAACATAAACACCTACGCCGACCTTGCGGCCCTCGCTAGAACGCATGTTCCAGCGCACATACATCTTCTTGGCATGCTCAAAGCAGTTGCCTTCAAAAGCCTTGTCGCTGCACTTTATTTTATTCGAAGCGCCACCCACATAGGCACCCAAATTGGTAAACACCTTCAGCTCCCAAGAGAGACCCACATCGTCCAGGTTCATCTGGGAAACTCCCGTAGAATCCTCTCCCATGACGGTCGCAAAACTGATGTCCATCAGGACTCCGAGAGACTTTTTCATCTCTTCGTCCATAGGTTCGTCGGCATTGACAAAGCGTTCCGTAAAGGCCGCCTTGTCCGCCAACAGAACTGCGCGGTCCAGACTGGCAAGGGAGGTGGATTGCATCAGCACGCGGGGGTCGCCCTTGACCATCGTCGGCTGGGAATTGGGTGACACGCCATTGCCATCCAGGTCGGTAATCTTCGCCTTGTCGAAATCAAACTTTATGGAATCCGCCGGGTTCAGGCGCTCCGCAAGGGGCACGCCGTTTTCCAGGTGGAGCTTTACGGACTTGCCGTCCTTGCTCCATTCCAGAGAACTGAAGGGAATAGACACCCATTCTCCGTCCACCTTGAACTTGAAGCAATCGGACAGGGCCGTCAAGTCCTCCAAAGCCTTCTTGTCCACAGGTTCAGAGAAGGAGATGGTCAGCACGTCAGCTTCCATCTTCTGGAAGGACTCCGGCTCCAGGAAGGTTCCCGAAATCACGGGAGACATGCGGTCGTGCATGGTGCAATCGTAGGTTTCCATCTTGGTGGTGCCGTCCGCCTGGACCACGGGCTTTGTGACCTTGGCAAAGCCGTACTTGAGGCTATCCACATCGATGCCGGCAGTATCCACATAGGTGAGCATCCGCTGCACGTCGAACTTGGTGGTATCCACCGTAATGGAAAGCATCAAGCCGTCCTTGGAAAGCTTCACGAAGTTGGTGTCCGTCAGGTCGGGCTTGATTTCCAGCACGTTGCCCTGATTATCCATCCAGTACAGCACCACTTCCATATCTTCCAGGTCCTTCTTGGAAATGGGTTCCTTGAAGGCCACCGTGGCACTGTCCATACGGCCGTCACCGTTTTTGTCGTAGAAGCCGTTCCGTTCGTCATCCACATAGTTCTTGCCAGAATTGGCAATCTTCACGGGGTTGTTCTTGCCCGTCTTGTTGCCGTCGGCAGCCTTGATAAGCCCGTCGGGGCACTTGTCCTTGGCGCAAGAGGTGGCCAGTTCCAACTCGCCTCCCACCTGGACGGAATTCTTGGGCACCTTGAACTTCCAGATACGGTCGTTTCCATCGACGCCTTTCTCTACCGCCGTCATGGACAGGGGGATCCCATCCAGGAGGAAACCGCTACCCGAGGTCCAAGACGTATCCAGAGGTTTGTTGAAGCTGAGAATCACATAATCATAGTCACCGTCACCCGGTTCAAGGGTTGCCGTCTGGATAACCGGGCCAATGCGGTCCTGAATAGCGGTGGAAAGGTTTCCGCTGGCACCAGACACCGTAGACGAGGCATCTACCTTCAGGTTCCCCTGGCCCTCGCCATCGGGAATCGTAGTCTTTACGCCGGTGAGCTCGGCCAGGTGACCGTCCAGAGTAAAGTCCCCGCTGAAATCCGTGTAGTCACCGCCCATAGGCCAGTTATACTGGAAATTCTCCAGAGAAACCCCGTTCATCTGGCCATTAAAGTAGGCCGCAATGCTATCGCCCACACCGTCGCCGTCGGTATCGTAAATGAAGGCGCTGTCCAGGGAGGGCAGTCCGTAATTCACAAACTGCAGGTTGCCGGGGAACTCTTCCTTGGCGCGGAAAACCGTACTATCTGGCTTCGGGTTGTAGATAGAAGATTCCAGGGTGAAATTCACATCGGAAATAGCCTTGTCCGACGTCACCAGGAAAGACGACCTGGACTCGGAAAGCTGACCTATGTAGTATTTCGTCCCATTGATCGTCCCATGGCCCATAGGCGTTTTTGCCGGCGTCAAGAACTTTAGGTCTTCGTGCTTTGAGGAAAGGAAGTATTGCAAATCCTTGGCAAGGGTGTCCAGCTTGCCTTTCGAGGGGCCAAGGGGTATTACCGACTGAACATAGACCGGCAGCGTATCACCCACGTTCAGCTGGATGTTCGAAATATCGGAGATGACCTCCTTGCAGTCGGCATCTTCGCAGAATTGGAACTCCGGCACGTAGAAGTTGTAGACATAGATGACATTGACATCCTGCATGGAAGAGTTTACGGAAACCCCTAGAGGGGCGTTGGAAACGGTCCAATGCCCCGTTACACCGGTGACCACGTAGCCATTATTGTCAGAAGTGAACATCTGGCCGTTGGCGACGACATCACTTCCCACCGTAAACACAATTGTATCGGATCCCGCATTGGGGGCATAAACGTACAAGGACGCATTTTTAAGGCGATTCCCGCTTTTTGGAGGATCTTCTACATAGAGCCCTATCATCTGTCCCACATCCAGGGGCAGGTAAACGCAGCGGGAATCCGGCTTAGCATCGTTAATGCAGTCTCCACTATAGTTCACGCCGGCAAAACCCCATGCCGCCATCAGCAGCAGGGTGCTTACAAATAGGAACAACCCATTTTGTCGTTTTGCCAACATACCATCCTCGCTCTTTTTGCGCAACAACAAACACGCCCAATTACAAGCCTGGGCACTTACATCTCTAAAAATATGTTTTTTTATGAGCAAGGGTATTTTTTTCGCCGAGGACACGGCCCGATTTGAGGCCTAAATCACACTTTTCTAGAATCCGAATTCAAGGCGAATTATTCCAAGTTGGAATATAAATCGGCCACTACAGAGTCCATAAAGAGCCAGCCGTCGCCTTCGAGCACAAGATGCGGCCCCTGCCGTTTCAAGAAGCCCCGTTCCATCCAGCGGGAAACTGTTTTTTCCGAGAGGCGAACGCCCAACTGTTGCAAGGCGTCCACATCCAGGCCGTACTTTGTTCGTAATGAAAGCTGGATAAGTTCCGCCACCTGCTCGTCGTGGCCGATAGGGTCTTTCGACAGCTGGCTTTCCGGGCAGCCCGCCTGTACATAGCGGCGCCACTCCGGATAACGATCGGGAGCGTGGAACCGGACGCCCTCAAAGAAGGCGTTGGCCGAAGGGCCAAAGGCAAGGTATTCACCCCGGCGCCAGTAATTCAGGTTGTGAAGGCATTCCTCTCCCTGACGGGCAAAGTTGGACACCTCATAACGTTCAAAGCCCCTAGTGTTGAGAAGCTTGACCCCTTCACGGTACATGTCACCGTACAGGTCCTCGTCCACCTGCAGCTCGCCTTTTTCTAGGCGGTGGCCGAGCCTTGTGCGGGAGTCTACCTTAAGGCCGTAAAAACTGATATGGCCCAGCGGGTAGGCCGACAATCTGTCCAGGTCTTCCAAAAATTGCGACACCGTCTGCCCCGGCAGATTGAACATCAGGTCTGCCGTGACCCTCAGGTTTTCCTGAGTCAAGAGCAGCTCCAGAGCGGCAAGGCCGGCCTTCGGAGTGTGCCTACGGCCCACCGCCTGCAAAAGTTCCGGCCTAAAGGTCTGTAGTCCGAGGCTTGCCCGGGTAACGCCATTTTCTAGTGCTACGGCTAGCCGCTCCCGGTCGCAAGATTCCGGATTGAACTCCATGGTAGATTCCTTCAACCGCCGAAGAGGCACTCCGGCACTGTCCAATATGGAAAAAAGCCGAGCCAATTTCTCCGGAGACAGGATAGACGGAGTTCCGCCCCCCAAATAAAGGGTTTCCACCTGTTCTAAGGCTCCTGGATGCCGCTCCGAAAAGGCGGAAATTTCCTGTGAAAGCAGGTCCAGGTACTCCACGTGGAGCCGATCCGGCCCCTGGATAGTGAAAAAATCGCAATAATCGCAGATTTTTTCACAAAAGGGGATATGGATATAGAGACCCAGCATTTCTTAAAAATACATTATAGTTGTTGCCCACAGGGGAAAATAATGTAAATTAGTTGTGAGTTGTGAGTTGTGAGTGGTGAGGTTCGAGGTGCTTCTTCTATAACTGAAAACTCATAACTGATGGCTGATTACTGTTTTCGGGATTTATTCGATGGACAAAGCAACGAAAGATAAAATCAAAAGCTTTTTGAAGAAACGGGCGCCCCTGTGGGTGTTCCTGACCCTTGCGACCATCATTTTCTTTTTGTCCTCTACCCTCCTGATGGGTGAATCCTACAAAGATATCATCCTCATCGCCATGATTTGGGCGCTTCCCCTCTTTATCCACTAGACCTATGGCTATTACCCGACAGACACAGCGAAAGTTCAGGGCCGTATGTTTTTACGTGCTCTGCTGGATGGGTGTAGCCATCGGCATTTCTATGCTGGAGATGTACCGTGACCAGGGGGACTTGTCCATAGAGCCACTCCTGCTTATGCTGCAGTTCTCCCTGTTCATGGGGCTTTCCCATGGGATATATGACGTCATTATCCTGAAAGACGAGCGGGATTGCAGGCCCGTGTGGAAGGCCCTGCTGGTGCGGACCTTCTACTTTATCGCCGCCATACACGCAAGCATTATCTTGTGCATACTGCTGTTCCAGTCCAATGCCGACGAAGGTCTTGTCAACGAGGTCTCGCTAGCCTCCATCAAGGACAACCTAATGTCCCACGAGGTGCGGGTCCAGGTTATTTTGTACTTCTTTGCGGCCTACCTCATTACGGCACTGCGCTCCGTGCACAAAAAATTCGGCCCGAGGGTGTTCTGGAACACCTTCCTTGGCAAATCGCAAGAACCCAAGGAAGAAGAACGGGTCTTCATGTTCATCGACCTCAGGCACTCCACCTCCCTGGCCGAAGAACTGGGCCACGTGAAGTACAGCAGCTTTTTGAAGGACTACTACAGCCTGCTTTCCAACTGTTGTGAAGAAAACAGGGGCGAAATCTACCAGATTGCAGGGGACGGGGCCTTTTTGACCTGGAAAATGTCCGCCTGCCGCAAAAAGGCTCGGCCGGTGGACTGTTTTTACGATTTTTCGGAGTGTATCGCCGGGAAAAGCGCCAAATTCATGAAAAAATTCGGGATAACGCCCCAGTTCAAGGCCGGAATCCATTGCGGGAAGGTCATTTCTACGGAGGTGGGCAATTTCGGGAGCGAAATGGCCTACCACGGGGACGTGCTGAACACTACCGCCAGGATCCAGGGGCTCTGCACCAAGCTGGGGCAGGAATTCCTGATTTCGGAAGAATACTTTCAGGAACTGCCCAAGCCTATCCCCCACGGCTATATCGCCAAAAAAGAGGGAATCTTCGAATTGAGGGGAAAAAAGCACGAAATTTTGATTTTTTCACTTCAAAAGCCCTTGACAATCTAAAATCCTTAAGCTATAATTGGTCTCACCCCGCGGGAATAGCTCAGTTGGTAGAGCACGACCTTGCCAAGGTCGGGGTCGAGGGTCCGAGTCCCTTTTCCCGCTCGAAAAAAGAAAAACCACCCATTTGGGTGGTTTTCTTTTTTTGCGTCGGGATAAAAAGGGACTCGGAGCCGAGAAGAGGGTGCGACTGAAATTTTTCATATGAGAACGAAGTGAACATAATTGAAAAATTTCAGCACTTGAGGCGCAAGCCTCAAGCCCGCAGGGCGAAGCATCGGCTCGCGCAGCGAGTGACCGATGCTGAGTATTCCCTTTTCCCGCTTATGTTTTCATCGGCTCTTTTTCCACACAGAACATCAAAATTTATTTCACTAAATTTTAAGAAATAATACTAGTTTTCGCCAATTTTTCATTAAATTTAATGAAAAATATTTGCACATTTTTAAGAATTTTATTATATTTAAAACAAGATAATAGGAGGAGCTATGGCCATGTACTCTGCACAGACCGACGAATCCGCACTTGCCCTGCTCGGCAAGCGTATGGCGGCATTCCGTGTCAGGAACAATTGGACTCAAGCAAAGCTTGCCCAAATGGCCGGTGTCAGCAAGGGAACGGTAGAGCGAATCGAACGTGGTGATTCCGTACAGATCCTGAACCTGGTCAAGGTGCTGCGGGCCTGCGACATGCTGGATACCTTCCTGGGCATTTTCCCAGACGATTCTCCCTCGCCCATGCAAATCCTGCAAATGGGGAAAATCAAACCACGGCAGCGGGCGGGCTCACCCCACAAGAAAAATTCTGGCGCCAACGTCATCTTCGACACCGGCGCCAATTATTCCGCAACACCAAATTCCAGTAAAAAGAAGCCCTGGGTCTGGGAAGAAGACAAGTAACGGTACAAGATGATTGCAGTACAGGTAAAACTCTGGGGAACGACCATCGGAGCGATTTCCATGCTGGAAGGCGACTCCGTCGCCCGCTTCGAATACGCCGATCCCTTTATTGGAGCGGGAATCGAACCCTCGCCCCTTGTGATGCCCGTATCCAGGCGAATCTACAGTTTTCCGCAGCTGTCAAGGACATTCCACGGATTGCCCGGACTCTTTGCCGACAGCCTCCCTGACAAGTTCGGCAACAAGGTCATAGACTCCTGGCTGCTGCGGCAGGGGCGCACTCCCGAAAGTTTTACCGCCCTTGAACGCCTATGCTACACCGGAAACCGCGGCATGGGGGCTCTGGAATTTTCACCCCTACAGGGGCCCGATTCCCGCACAGACGATTCCATTGACGTAGAAAGCCTGCGAGCTTTCGCCGCCGAAATTCTGAACCGGCGCAAGCACTTTTCCACAAAAAGGCTCAGCAAAAAGAACAACCGGTCTTTCGAGGAAATTCTCAAGGTCGGAACATCTGCGGGGGGCGCCCGGGCAAAAATCCTGGTGGCCTACAACGAAACCACCGGCGAAATGCGTTCCGGACAGGTGGAGGCCGAACCGGACTTTGGGTATTGGCTGTTGAAACTCGACGATGTGGAGCATAACGGCGACAAGGAAAACGCAGACCTGTTCGGTTACGGCGCCATAGAATACACCTACTCGCAAATGGTGAAACTTGCAGGCATCCACATGACAGAATGCAGGCTCTACGAAAGTGCCGGACACAGGCACTTTATGACACGTCGGTTCGACAGGCTGGCTGGCGGCAAAAAGCTGCATTACCAGTCCCTCTGCGGCCTTGCCCACTACGACTTCAACATGCCGGGGGCCTACAGCTACGAGCAGGCACTAGACGCTATCAAGCGGCTAGGCCTGGGCTACGACGCCCTAGAAGAAATGTACCGCCGGGCAGTTTTCAACATCTGCGCCCGCAACCAAGACGATCACGCCAAGAACATCGGGTTCCTGATGGACAAGCAGGGAACATGGGCCCTCGCCCCCGCATTCGACATGACCTATGCCTACAACCCGCAAGGGGCATGGACCGGGTCACACCAGATGACCTTCAACGGCAAGCGTGGCGGCTTTACACAGGACGATTTCAAGGCCGTGGCAAAATTCGCAGGGCTCAGGCAGGGGCGCTACAAAAAGATTCTACACGAAGTCGAAGATGCCGTTCGCCAGTGGCCAAAGCTCGCCCGCCAAAACGGTGTTCCTGCAAGAATCATCAGGGCAATCGCCAGCGTGCAAGAAATGCCGTAGGCAGAAGGTTTACCGCTACGTTTTTTTACCATTTACAAACGTCACGTGTATTGGCTTCATTTAGCATCCCTTAACCGCTTTTTTATTTCAAGAGCTTTTTTCTTTGTTTGACAGTATGTTGACGACAATCCCGAGGAGAGGTCCTTTGTTGCGCACTCATAATACGTTGAGCAGGTCCCTTTACCTAAATGCAAGCAAAGAGTCTCCGCATCATGATCATAAAGTATTAAATACATACCACCATCTTTTGTATAAATTGCCCAAGTATTGGTAGATTGAACAAAAAAACATTCAGCAGGAGAATCGTCACCATACATATCCAAAACATGTCGCTTTAAGTGACAATCAACTTCCATAGCAAAAACATTGACAACGAAGAAAAACAAAAGTAATGTCTTTCTCATAATCCCCTCCTTTTCTCCGAAAGCGAAGCATTTGTAAGTTTTTAATTGCCTGCAACCTGCAAAATCAAGCCAAGTACTAAAACAGCTCCAATTATTCCCAAAACAATCGGAGCTTTTCTCATTGGAAGGGTTTCCTTGGCGACATTACTCACTTTAGCTCCACTGTTTGTGCCGTCGTCATTTCTCAAATAGAGGATTTGATCTCCATTATCAAATAGTGCTACCTGAGCACCAACTCTTTCACAGGTGGATTCAACATCTAATTTGTGACTTCCATTTAAAGGAACGGGTCTTTTATAACTCGCTCCGATTACTTTATACCCAACTTCCTCAAATCTTTCTCTAAGTTCCCCAATAGAAACTTTTTTTCCTTCCCTTATGGATTGTAATTCTGCCGTAACCAGTTCACATTGATCTGAACTAGAAAATCTTTCTCCAGTATAGGATTTCGTATATCTGTTGCTACAACCAATGAATGCAAGCGCTGCTATTGTCAGCAATACAACAATTCTCATTTTTCTCATATTCCCTTCCTTTCCGCAAAAGCGGGTTGATTGCGAGCAGCAACTTGTTCTAACGACGGCATTCCGGTCACTTCGGCAAGCTCAGTGACCTTTAACAGCGTGACAGCGCCATTTTTGCGATTCGCACGATTTTTGGGAAATAAAAAAGGTGCGAAGTCGCAAGGCTTATGTATTGAAGGCTCTGGTAAACCTGTTAGCAATAAGCAACAGACGACCCGCACCATAGGGTGCGAGTATCGCCCTGTTCCCTGCTAACTTCAAGTTTACCAGACTTTTCAATACAGGAACAAGATTCTACTCTAATTCATTATGTCTCCATAAATATAGCACTGATTTTTCGCACCATTCTGGATTCATTCATGAATTCGGGCCGCCTGCTGCCATTTTTAACCGCCTTTGGGGTGATTTCTATTTATCAGTAAATCTTGGAATACCTTAAAAACCGCACAAATGCGTAAAAATAGGTTTACGCTCCCCACCTGCTTTTGCGTTAGGGATCGTCGCACGAAGTGGCGAGACTTGCGATTTGACACAATCGTTATTCTAGATGGCGGGTCAAGCCCGCCATGACGACAAATCGCAAGGCTTGACGAGCCGAAGGCGAGCAGAGCCCGACCCCGGCCCCTCAGCGCGAACAAAAGGGCCGGGGGAACGCCCAATAAAATTTTTGTATATTCCCGATGTTCACCCGAGGAGGATTGCATGCCACGCCTGATGTCGCCGCTTAGGCCTCGCTATATGCGCAAGCCTCCCGAAAAAACAGTTCCGGACATGCTCGAAAGTCCGGCGGTACTGCCCACAGGGGCGCCTGCGCAGGCCGCGGAACAGCCCGCCGATCCCGAATACCCCGAGACGGTGCAGGTGTCCGAAGGGACTTTCCGGCAGGTGCGGGACGACAGCCTGGTGCTTTTGTCCCAGGGAATCGAGCACCGGCTTGTGCGTTCGGAAGAAGGACCGTTCCAAATTTTCATTGTGCCTGAGGTGGAGGGTTTGGCAAGGCTGCAACTGGAACTGTACCACAAGGAGAATCCCCCGAAGGAGGAGAACCCGCCCATACCGCTGAGTTTCAGCCTGCAGCCCCTGTGGGTGCTGCTTGCCCCCGTTGTATTCACCCTCATCGATTTTTCGGAAAAGCTGAATCTTCACGGGCCGGGAGTCTCCGACGCAGCCAAGGTCCTGAAGGGGGAATGGTGGCGGAGCCTTACCGCACAGACCCTGCACGGCGACGCCAGGCATTTGGCGTCGAACCTGCTTTGCGGATACATCGTAATGAACATGATTACCTTCCGCATCCCGCTCCTTAGGCTAGTACCCTTCATCGCCGTGGCCGCCGCCGTGGCAAACCTCTGCGTGTCGGCCACGGTGCAGACGGACTTTCGCTCCCTAGGTTTTTCCACCTTCGTGTTCGCCGCCATCGGATGCCTTTCGGTCATCGAGTTCCGGCTGATGCCCAAGGAAAGCCACGGGATGCTCCGCAGGTTCGCGCCCCTGTGCGGGGCGGCATCGCTAGCGGTGTTCCTCGGGCTTGGCGAAAACGCCGACATCCTGGGACACGCCTACGGGTTCGTGGCAGGGCTTTTCTGCGGGTTCATACCGAAAAAAAAGAGCCTGCGCTGGGGGACTCCCCTTTCGAGCGCAGACGGTGTTGGTCTATTGATGTATTACGGCCTGTACCTGTTGGCCTGGAAGCTGGCGCTGGGCTAAACGGCGCACTTGACGGCAAGCGGTTCCCGCTCCGCCATTTCGTCCAGCTGGATCTGGTGCAGCACCACACGGCCCTGGGCAAGGCTTTCGGGCACGTCGATGATGCGCTGGTTGCTGGAGCCGCGGAACTTGAGTTCCAGGGAACGCTTCGCCATCACGAAGGGACCGTCAATCAGGATGTCGGCAAAGGTGAGCAGCTCGAAAAAGTCCGGACGCTCGTCCTTCAGTTCCATGAGACGTTCGTAGGTATAACCCGTGTAGATAATCAGGTTCATACCCCGTTCCTTGATTTCGCGGGCCAGCGGGATCAGGGCCGCCGATTGCTCCATAGGGTCGCCACCGCTGAAAGTGACTCCATCCAGCAGGGGGTTCTCGTCGATCATCGCAAGAATCTCTTCGATATCGATAAAGTGCCCGCCTGCAAAGTCGTGGGTCTGCGGGTTCTGGCAACCGGGGCAATGATGGTGACAGCCCTGGGTGAAAACCGTCATGCGGATACCGGGCCCGTCCACAAAGGATTCCGGCTCGATTCCCGCAATGCGGAGTCTCGGAGTTTGCTGTTCCGTATTACACCCCGTGCTTTACGCGGTCGTTCACTTCGGCGCGCTTGGCGTTGTTGAAACGGTCGATGGTACCTACCAGGTAACCGGTGATGCGGCGGATGCGTTCGAAACCCACACCCTCGCCATACTTGCTCAGTTCTTTTTCAGACATGTTGTCCTCCTTATGTTAATTATGATTTCGGATTTCAGATTTCAGAATTATTTTCATTCATCAAATTCCGAACTCCGAAATCTTAAATCTGAATTTATCTTATTCCCTTGAACGCAGGCATACCCGGGTAAAGCTTGCGCAGTTCTTCGATCTTGGCCTCGGAAATGGCGTGTCCTTCGCTACGTCCGCAGCGGGGGCAGCAGTCTCCGATAACACCCACGAATCCGCAAACCGGGTCGCGGTCCACCGGATGGTTGATGGAACCGTAGCCGATTCCCACCTTCGCCATGTGGTGCACGATCTTTTCGAAAGCGTCCAGGTTCTGCGTCGGGTCGCCATCGAGTTCGACGTAGCTGATGTGCCCCGCATTGGTGAGCGCATGGTACGGAGCCTCGAGCGAGAGCTTCTTGAATGCAGAAATCTTGTAGTACACCGGCACATGGAAAGAGTTGGTGTAGTAGTCGCGGTCGGTCACGCCCGGAATGATGCCGAACTTCTTCTTGTCCATACGCACGAAACGGCCAGAAAGGCCTTCGGCAGGTGTTGCCAGCAAGCTGAAGTTCAGGCCCAGGCGCTTGGATTCCTTGTCGCAGAATTCACGCATGTGGCCGATAATCTTGAGGCCCAGTTCCTGGGAGGCCTCGGATTCGCCGTGGTGCTTGCCGGTAAGGGCCACCAGGGTTTCGGCAAGGCCGATGAAACCGATGGAAAGGGTGCCGTGCTTGATGACCTCGCCCACGGTGTCTTCCCAGCCCAGCTTCTCGGAATCGATCCACACGCCCTGTCCCATGAGGAAGGGGAAGTTCTTGACCTTGCGGCGGCTCTGCACAGCAAAGCGTTCCATGAGCTGGTCGCTCACCAGTTGCAGCATGCGATCCAGTTCCTTGAAGAACAGGTCCACGGACTTCATCTTGATGGCGATGCGGGGCAGGTTGATAGAGGTGAAGCTCAGGTTGCCACGGCCGAAGCTGATTTCGCGGGTCGGGTCGTAGTTGTTACCAATCACGCGGGTACGGCAACCCATGTAAGAGATTTCCGTTTCGGGGTGGCCCGGCTTGTAATACTGCAGGTTGTACGGGGCATCCTGGAAGCTGAAATTGGGGAACAGGCGTTTGGCGCTCACCTTGCAGGCCAGCTTGAACAGGTCGTAGTTGGGGTCGCCGGGGTTCAGGCTGATGCCTTCCTTGACACGGAAAATCTGGATGGGGAAAATGGCCGTCTCGCCGCCGCCCAGGCCCTCGTCGGTGGTGAGCAGCAGGTTACGCATGACCATGCGGGCTTCGGGTTCGGTGCACATGCCGTAGTTGATGCTAGAGAACGGCGTCTGGGCGCCGGCGCGGCTGTGCATGGAGTTCAGGTTGTGCACGAAGGCTTCCATGGCCTGGAAGGTGGTCTTGTCCGTTTCTTCGTAGGCCTGCTTCTCGGCGAACTTCTGGGCCTTCATCACCATTTCGGTGTCATAGACCTTGGAAAGCTCGCGGGCTTCGGCATCCTGGAACTTTTCGTTGGGCACGAGGGTCGCCACCATGCCCATCTCGGCCATTTCGGAGTGGAGTTTCTTGACCACCGGCAGGATTTCCTCTTCTTCCTTGCCGGTAAAGAGAATCAGGGCCTTCACCAGGTTGGAGAGGTAGGCCTTGCGGTAAGTAATGCGCACGCCATCGGCCATGGCGTAGTCGAAGTTGGGAATGGACTGGCCACCGTGCTGGTCGTTCTGGTTACTTTGTATGGCAATGGCGGCAAGAGCCGCGTAACTGCGGATATCCTTGGGTTCGCGCAGGTGGCCATGACCGGTGTTGAAACCGCCCTTGAACAGTTTCTTCAGGTCGATCTGGCAGCAGGTCATGGTGAGGGAGTAGAAATCCAAATCGTGGATGTGGATATCGCCCTCGGAGTGTGCGCGGCTGTGCTCGGGCTTGAGCATCATCATGGTGTAGAAATGCTTGGCCGATTCGGAGCCATACTTGAGCATGGTGCCCATGGCGGTGTCGCCGTCGATGTTCGCGTTTTCGCGCTTGAGGTCGGATTCCTTGGCGGAACTGAAAGTAATGTCGCGGAGCGTGTGCATGAGGCGGGTGTTCACTTCGCGGATGCGGGTACGCTCGGCACGGTACAGGATGTAGCTCTTGGCGGTATCGGCATAACCGCCCTCGGTCAGGGCCTTTTCAACGGCGTCCTGGATTTCCTCGATTTCGGGCTTTACCTTGCCCTCAGCTTCCAAAAGGCCAACGGCGCTTGCCGCCACCTGGAGGGCCGTGCTAGAAAGCACGTCGTCGTTTCCCAACAAATTCAACTGGTCCTGGGAGGCCTTAATCTGTTCGTCCAATTCACCAGAGGCGCGGAAGGCCTTCTCGATAGCGGCAGAAATCTTCTCGATGTTAAACGGCATCTCGCGGCCGTCGCGCTTTTTCACTGTAACAATCATTACTTTTACCTTTTTTTCATCAAAATGGGTCAGCGGTCAAATAATAACAAAAAACACCATATCTTGTGCTTTTCAATTCAAGACCACCACAACATGTGGTGATTTTGAGGTCGGACCACCACCAGAGGTCGGGGGAATTTTCGTCCAACTCCTTAATACACAAATATTTAAGGAAAACAGAAAAAAGTAAGATTGTGGGAAGGTGCCGGGAAGATTATTCTCCTTTGTGGTCATATATAACAGAAAAAAGGAGGAAACGGCGAATGTCCGGGGAAAAAAGCAGATTTAATCAAAAATATATATCGTTTCAATCAAAATTATTCATTTGACAATATGTATTAACGGACTTAAATTATAGATGAAACAAACAAGCATTCCGGAAAGCGGCACCGCCCGCTCCGAGGAGGAATTATGAAAAAGGCCATCGCACTCTGCTCTCTCGCATTTCTGCTCTGCTCCTGCGCAGGGGTACATGTCCAAAAACCCGAAGTCAACGACGTAAAGAAAGTCGCCATCTTGAGCGTATCGGCCAGCGAGGACATCAAGAAGCTGGAAGACGAAGAAGAAAGCGGCAGCCTGAAGGACGCCCTAGTCGGGGTCGCCACCAGTGCCGCCGAAGACAACGTGAAGCAGCTCTCCAAGGGCCGGGAGAAAATCATCACCCACGGCGCCGACGCCCTGGCAGAAACCCTCGCCGGTCTCGACGGCTGGACGGTCGTGCCCGCCGAAGAGGTGACAGGCAACGCCGATGTCCAAAAATTCTTCGATCCCACGGGAGCAGAAGGCGTCATGAGCAAGATTGCAAGGCTCGTGCCGGTAAACGGCTGGCGCTACATGACACCCCAGGGAATGCACGAACTGCCCTACGAAACGGTAGTCTCCGGAGAAACGGCACTCTTTGGTGCCAAAACCGACGACCAGGAAGTCCGGGAAAAAGCGGGCAATCTCTGCGAATCCCTGAACGTAGATGCCGTGGCCGTGGCCGAATACTACTTCTTTTACGAAGACGGCCTACTGACCCTGGCCAATACGGCAAAGCCCGTGGTGATGGTGGACGTGGTGCTTATCGACAAGAAGGGGAACAAGCTCCTCTTTACGGACCACGGCTGGACCCAGGTCAAGGGCAACGGCAACGTGATGCTGGTGGACAAGTACGTGGACCTGCAATCCGACACCAGCGTGGACGCCTACGTGAACACCATCGACAAGGCCATGGCCGAATTCAAGAAGGCCGCGAAGAAAAAACTCTAAGCACTACCCATCTTCTTCGATGTTCATTAGCCTCATGGCCGCTTTCCAGGTCTCCCGGTTTTCATAATCGGCCCGAGCACCTCCACCATAGCGGGCATGGGCGAATTCTTCTACTAGAGTTTCCCAGCCTTCCAACCGGCCCTCTTTTACCAAGGTGTCAAGGCTCACTGGCGCAGCCTTCCCTTCGGCAAGCTCAGGGAACTTAGCTACCACATACCCCTTGCAAACACTTTCCAACTCCAAAAGCCATTCGCGACTGTCTGCCGTATTCACCCGCTGCTTTAAAACAATCATCCGTTCACGCAAAGCGTCAGCAGCAGCGTTCCTTGTGGCAACAGCCGCCCGTACAGACGCCCTGCGCCTTGCACGCCAAACTCCCGCACACAAAACACACATAGCCACCACGATTCCTACCACAACTGGCAACGGATTGAACGGTTCGTTCACCCGCACAGGCACACTTTCACTGCGCAAATCCAATGGTTGCCCCATTTGCGTCGGAATTTCAAACTTAAGCGTAGGAATATGCAGGTTACCGGTATCCTGGGCGACCATTTTATAGGTAAACGTAATGGACGCAACCTCTGACCCGTCCTTAACGGACCGTGCAGATTCCTGAGATACCCCAACCTGCGTGAGGCCCTTCGCATTTGCCGAACCTGTCGGAATAACCAACAGGGCACTCCCCTGCACATTCCAGCTAACCGTTACCGGGAAATCAAAAGTGTCACCTACAGTAACAGCGGGTATACCCCCCTCTGGACCGGAAACAACCGATATTCCCAACTGCTCTGGAGATGGCATTTCCATTTCAGTTATCGAGGCTACACTATCACTTGCCGAAGTGTCCAATTCTGCAATTGTAGAACTGCCGGCATTATTCAAAGAATCGGTTTCCATATATTCAGAATATACAAATTTCGCCTACAAAGCAATCAAAAAAGAGGCGAAACCCGTCCGCCTCTTTTTCAAACTACAGGGACACAGCCTTACTTGAACGTTGCTGAATAGGTAACACCATCGGTAGGCGTGACGATACGAGGATTGTCAGTAACACCACCATCGCCCCAACCTGTGAACACAGCTCCGGAAGCAGGCACTGCCGTCAATTCCAGCGCATTACCCGAGAAGAATTCGCCTGCATAAGAAGTAGAGGGCAGTTTCATACCGTCTACCAAAACGGTTCCACTTCCAGAAGCATTGATGTTCACGGTAATCTTGTCGCCCAAGCCGAATTTTTGCTTGTAATCACTAATCACCGTACCATCGCGGTTTTCTGCCCATTTTTTCATACAGGAACCAGAAATGCTAAATCCGTCACCACAAGCGTTGTTATAGCCTCTGCGCTCCATCTCGTCCAAATCCCGTTCTGTTTCGTCGGAAACCAAGGTTGCCGCCATAGATTCCAACGTGGACCTAACCCGTGCAGCATTCACGTAGTTCTGGAACAAGATCGCCGAGTGGTTGATAAACAAACGCTTGAAGTTGGCATTTCCAATCAAGTGGTTAAAAATGCTTGCAAAACTCCTGTTATCTGTCTTATGCTTACATCCGCCCGTAGCAATCCAGTTGAACATATTCGTTCCAGTCGCCTGTTCGTTTGTCGAAAACTCGCCACAGGCCGACCATGTCCAGTCCATACCATGGTCCATATCGTAAACCATAAACTTATATGGTTGGTCGGGGCTGCGCCAGGCGCGCACGTTGTTTCCGGGCCAGTCCGCATTATGCATATAAATTTCGAAGGCCATATAGTCTGCAAAATTACCCACATCCATCATGGTCTTCACGGTAGCATAATCGGCATCAGAGACGGTACTGTTCTTGTTAACAAGATCCAACAGATCCGTATAGTTCTTTATAGAATTCGTATTGCTGGTAATCTCGTCACCCAAATGCTTGATAACTTCTACGGTGTTGGCATCAATGCCATAATTAGTCTCTACATAATGCTTGTTCATACGTTCACGCATGTCGTGGATACCATAATACTTACCGTTATAGAACACCACCACTTGACGACTGCGTTGGTAATCCACGCCACTTCCTTCCAAGACGGCTCCGGCCATAGCATCCATCAGGTAATCGCTCACATAACGATTTCCGTTATTGCGCAAATTGAATCCCCTAAAGTCGCTAGCCGTTTCCTTACGAGTCTCAAACAGGGGATAATGAATCTTACCATCCTGGTATTCTTCGCGCATTACAATAGCCACGGATTTCTTGTTTTCCAGGCGGCTCCAGTTACCCATCAAGGAAATTCCAGCATTCACACCGAAAGCAGGCCCATCGGAACTGCTTCCATTCGGGAAGTACTCCACATACACGGGCAATTCCACATCTTCGTACAATCCGGCTGGGGCGCACGATGGACCACAACCATCGGTACTGGCATGTACATAATGCTTCTGGAAGAATACAGGATCTACGCTGACTGCCACCACAGGCATCTTTACCGTCTCACCTACAAAGATGGTCTTGGTAATAACATCCTTTGTAAGGGTTCCGTTCTTGAAAGCAGAACAACGGAGCGGCGTATTCTTGGTGAACGTTTTTGGGGAATTGAATTCCTCAGAAGATGAGGTAGGCGCAGAGCCATCCGTAGTGCAACGGAGCGTCACTCCGGACTCCACACTAGGCGGATCGATGGTCACGCTGTTGCCACTATAGAATCCCGACTTGATAGAGCTGAAGTCTACTGCAGGAGCCATACCATCATACGCCGTAGCCTCTGTATTCGGCTTTTCTGGTGTTGGGGTACCAAAGTATTTCCAATCTCCTCCATCTACAATTCCCCAACTAACACCACCGGCTAGTTCAGGATAAGCGACTGAATCACGAATCCCATTACTAGGATCAATCAGGTAAATAGTGCCGCCCTTCTTGTCCATTTTCCAATTGGTGTGGGGACGGCTGCGCAAAATCTTACCATCTGCATTCTTACTGTCGACAATGCCAGCTACAGACGGAATATTCTTCTTGTCACAGAATATCGTGCGGAATGACTTGGCCGCAATAACCTCGTCACCAATCACCCATTTCTTAGGTTCCTTTAGATTCTCAACTAAAGCCCATCCCTTAAGGTTTGCCGATACGGTACCGGCATTGTAAACCTCGACCCAAGACGGATCATCACCATCCAAGTCCAGCCAATCCAAGTTAAGGGATGCTATTTCTGTAATAACTACAGCAGAATTGCCAATCCAGCGTAGGGATGTATCCGGATAGACCGTTATCGTATCCTTCACGTAGATGGTATCTCCCGTCTCTGTAATCACTCGGGTATAGCCAGAACTATCACCGGGAGCCACCGAAGACCCTGAATTTTCCGCACCACCATTTTCGATGTTTTCCTCTGCTGGTTTAGAAGCTCCACCACCGTTTGAACAGGCAAAAAAACATACCATGCAAAGTACGGCCAGATACAATTTGAAAATACAGCGCCAAATGTGCATTATAAGACCTCTTTATTCGTTCTAAATTTAAATGATTTTTTCTAAAAATGCTAGTAATATTCTATTTACCCTTGACAAACCGCACACTATCAGTTATTTTTGGGCTACCAAATTGGTTCTGTAGCTCAGTTGGTAGAGCAGTGGACTGAAAATCCGCGTGTCGTTGGTTCAATTCCAATCGGAACCACGAAAAGCTTCGGTTTAACGACCGAAGCTTTTCTTTTTCTTACATTCCACCATGATTAACCAGCCAATCAGCGGCGGTAAGGGCCGTAAAAATCGTCCCAATGGGCCAGAAGTATATCCACCAACTCCGGCTGAAATTGCGTTCCACGTTGTTCCCTGAATTCCGCCCGAATTCGCTCCTCAGGCCAGGGTTCCTTGTAACAGCGGGGGCTGGAAAGTGCGTCCAAAACATCGGCAACGGCACAAATCCGGCCAGCCAGGGGAATCATTTCCCCCTTTAACCCGCGGGGATAGCCCGTGCCGTCCCAGCGTTCATGGTGGGAACCGGCTATGGCGGAAGCAAACTGCAAAAGTTCCCTCTTGGAGGTCTTGAGCATCTCCTCGCCAATGATGGAATGGGACTTCATCACCCCGTATTCCACTTCGGAAAGCTTGCCGGGCTTGTTCAGCACGGAATCGGGAATGCCGATTTTTCCCAAATCGTGCATGGGAGACGCAAGCCTGATGCGTTCAGCCTCTTCTTCGGAAAGGCCATAGTGTTTGGCCAGGATATAGGAAATTTCCGCCACCCGCTGGATATGGTCCCCCGTCTCCTGACTGCGGTATTCGGACGCCTGGCCCAATATATGGATAATTTCCCTCTGGGTGGCTTCTTGTTCTGCAATAAGACGCGCCGATTCCACCGTCTTTGCGGAATAGACTGCAGTGAGGATCAGACGCTCAAGGTCCTGGCGAGAAAATACCTGGGTGTTTCCCTGCTTGTTGATAGCCTGAAACGCCCCCATTACCGTCCCCTCCGTATCAAAAAGAGGGACGGTCAGCACGGACGTAGTGTGGTAATGAGTTTTTTCGTCACTGCGACGGTCAAACCTGGGGTCTTGGTAAGCGTCCTCTATCAGCAGAGGCTCCCCAGTCCGTACGGAATATCCAACGAAGCCCGCATCCAGGGGAATCCGGAGCTGGTCCACCCCGTGAGCCACCTTGGTCCAGAGTTCTCGGGCATCTTTGTCAATAAGCCAAAGGGAACAGCGATCGGCAGACACCATGGAACGGCCTAAATCGGCCATGAGAATCAACAGATTGTCCATTTTTCGTTCTGCCGCAATCTTCGGCATGTACGAAAACAGCAAATCTAGAATCCGACCTGATTCCATAGAGTTGTCGTCACATTCTCCCTTCATGGCGCCAAAGATAGAAAAAGTGTTGACAGTGACCCTGTAGTTTTTTATTCTTTACCCGCCCTTTGGAGGAATAGGCTAATTGGTAAGTCAGCGGTCTTGAAAACCGCCGCCGTCAGGCTTGGGGGTTCGAGTCCCTCTTCCTCCGTAAAAAACGCCCCATGAGGGCGTTTTTTCTTTTTCAACCTCCTTTTCATAGTAGGTCGTAAACGAGAACTTCACGATCCCTAAAAATTCCACATGGCTCCTACAGTAGGCACTACCGTGAATCCACCATCGCTCTTGTCGGACTTAAAGGTATCCTTACGATTGACATCGTCGTTGTCATATTCGTCAGTAAGCAGCCACACTGCAACAGGTGCCCAACGGCCACCGACGGAAGCGAACACGCCCACATGATTGCCGAGAGCCTTACGGACAACCAAGTCGCCACCAAGGGTCAGGGCCCCCAGCGTCACAGATCTTGTCCAGTCCACCTTTCCAAGGTCCGGATGCTTGTAGGTTTCCGTGTCCCTCGTAAACACGGAGCCTTCAACACCGACTGTCGCGAAGACGGCAACGGTCCAGTCCGGCGTATTCACGAACCCGTAGCCAAGCCCGACTTCGCCCGCAACGTAGGTGCCAACATCGGCATCTTCCTTTTCGTTGTACTTGACATCGTCCGTAAACGTAGCGCCAGAACTCAAGTCCGCACGAACCGCAAAGCCGCTCTTGCCGATTCCCATATAACTGAGGTTTAGCCCAGCACTCACCAGGGAGAAATCCGATCCCTCTACATTGTACTTGGAGACGGGAACCGTAACACCAGCACCCACGAAATGTGTCCAACTCTTGTCCGTTGTCGGATTTGGTGAAACGGTTGGTGAGCTTGTCGAACCATCGGCGGCAAAAGCGGTAGCGGCAGCGAGAATAGCAGCAGTAAAGAATGTCTTTTTCATGATGAACCTCCTTTGAATTAGATTCTCGTTTGTTTACATCCGTAATATACCCACAAAAATTCATCAAGTCAAATGCATTATTTCCATTAAAACAATAGATTTTTGTTATCAGTTCTCACAACTCATTACTCACAACTCAAGACTCATCACTAATCCACCTTCCAAAAGGCCCTTCGGTCAGCCACATAGTCCATCGTAGCGCTAAGCGGCATATCGTAAAGCAGGGTGCATACCTTCGTATCCAATGGAAAATCCTTACCCAAGGCATCAAGGCAAGCTCCTGTAGTCGCGCCCGTAGTATAAACATCATCTACAATGATTACCGTCCCACAAGAAGGGAGTTTTCTTGGAAGCGCCGGTTCAAAGGCGCCTGCCACATTTTGCTGCCGTCCCTGTTGGGAGAGTTTTGTCTGGGACACCCTAAATGTCTTGCGCTTTAACCAGCGGCACACCTGGCCACCTGTCAGCGTTGCCAAGGCACGAGCAATCATTTCTGCCTGATTATAGCCGCGCTCACGAAAACGTGCCCTATGGAGTGGCACCGGCACAAAGTAAAGCGGCCGCACAAATTCCGGAAACAGGTTTTCATAGCGGCCCTGCATAACAGAAGAATGTTTTACCAAGTAGGTGGCCATTCCGGGAATACCACGGTACTTCAACAAGTGTATCAAACGACGAGTCAGCTCCTCCATAGGAAACAGGCAGACTACATCATCCGAAGGACGCCGCACCTCCTTAGAAAGCCCGACAAGAGCTTTCCGACATTCAGGGCAAAGCCACGGGTCAAGATTCTCCGAAGCAGACCCGCAACCAAGGCATTCCATTCCAAAAAACAGATTGGACCAAGATTCAAGCATATTTCCTCACACAAAAAAAGCATCTACTTGTATAGACGCTTTTTTCACCGAAAATATGCCTAGAAATCTTCAGATTTTTGAAATTTTACAATCAGCCCTTACTCTTGCAGGCGATAAATCTTTACAGCCTTGATGTAGAAGGTCCTTTCTTCACCGCCAAGGTTCAGTTCAAAGCGGGCGAAGGGGGTGCTCTCCTTCGGGACAAATTCGATTTCTACAGACTTGCCCGAAGTTCCCACGTCTACATGTTTCTGGAAGCCGATGGTCTCGTAATCATCGTAGGCACCGATTCTGGCGGTAATTTGCCCTTCTACATCGGACCAGATGGTAAACACGCACTTGTACTTTTTGCCGGCAAGGAGAGCCACATTTTCTTGAATGAGCTGGACACTGTAAGAATACTTGCCACCTTCAGTCACCTGGATTTTTGCAATCTGTTCGCCATTACCTTCTTTTTCTACAGAGGCAACGGATTTTCCGTTGAACTGATCAAAGACAATCCAACCATAAAAATCCTTGGAAAAATCCCCATTCGTAATGGTATTATCACTCAAGGAACCAATTATTCCTTCCCAGATGTCCAGGACATAATCCTCAGAAGCATTACCATCGACAGTGGTGAATCTATATCGAAGTGGTCTGAAGCTGGAAATGAACTGTTGGTTCAGCTTCGCCCATATTAAAGCATTGCGTGTCTCGTCAAGATAAACAACACCATCTTCAGCAACCTCGACCGTAGAGAAATCTATTCCATCTACAAAATAGCGAGGATAGAATACTACAGACAAATTCGCAGCACTGTCCGAAACCTTTTCTATCTGAGAATGGTGATACCTTAGCTCAAACTGTTTGAACCAAGAGAGGGAATACTGGACGGGAACATAGTTGCCGTTTATCAACAACCTTCCACGGATGTCGGACATTCCTTTGGCCGGCCTAAAGGAAACGCCCATCTCTTTCAAGTAACCCTTGTCTTCCAATTGTATATTCTTGAAAGGCTCTGCCACCTGGTCGGCGTCAGTAAAGGAAACCTTCAGGGAAGAATCCGCAAGATCTTCACCGGGCCAAAGCTGCACGCCCTTTGCCACATCGATGTCTACTGCCACATAGTAACTGGAGTAAGAGCGGACCTCAAAGAAATCCAAGGCGAAGGAATCCAGCAGCAGAGGTTCATCCTTGGCAGCCGCCTTAGCAAGAGAATTAGAGGAAATTTCGGAATAATCAACAGAGAAATCTGCCGTAAAGGCCAAGGACGGGTTCCCGATTTCGATACCCGCCACAGACTTATCATCACTGGAACAAGCCACAAAAGCCATGGCAACACCCGCCATAGCCATCAAAACCCCAAATTTAAACCCCGCAAAGCGCATTACATTCCTCGTGTTAGGGGGAACAGCTGGATATTAACCTGAACTACGTCGTCTCCTTCTCCAGCATCGGCTGAAAAATCTAGTAGTTCTTTGCGCATTAGTTGGATTTGTTTTTTCAAATTGGGGAAATCTTTGCGCCTTATGCTGAAAGTGAGGGCCGAAAAGTCCCTGTCCTGGCTTGCCAGTTCGGACAACTTATCCTTGGACAGGGAAAGCATCTGCTGGTGGTACTGCTTTACCATCAGGTCCTGAACCTCGTCGTCGGTAGTAATCATAGGGTCCCGCTGGCGGAATCCGTTGGCCGTCTTGACCAGGAGGCCAAGTTCCAGAAGGAGGTTGAAGGATTCCTGCACCTGGGCAGGAGTCACCTTGCCATCGAGACGCTTGGAAACCCAGTCGGGAATAGGGCGGAACCCCTTCAGGGACACCATTTCCAGAATGACGGAATGGTGCCATTCCCTAAAGATACGGAGCTGGGCCTGGTCCATCTTGTGAAGCTTGGAATGGGGGCTTGCCTTGACCAGCTGCTCGTAATAGACCTTCTTTTCTTCGTCGTCGGTGGCCTGGTTAAAGAACACCAGGTTCTCGAAGTAAGTGGCACGCTGTTTAATAAGCCCAAGACCGTGGATAAGCTTAGTGACGGTGCTCTTAGTAATATTACGCTTGCCGTCAATAGTCAATTTCAGGTGGGCGTGACTGGAAAGTCCCGCTTTTTCGGCAAAAAAACGCAAACTGAAGGCCGGCTGGGTCTTCTTCTTGTATTCGTAGTAGTCCCGAAGATACACGCGAAAATTCGTGTATTGCAGCACATCGGGCTCTGTCAATTTTACACTTTCTCCATTTTCCATACCCTAAAAATAGAAGTCTAGGGGGGCAAAGGCACTATCCGATGGTTAAATATCGTTTACCTAAGTAACCAGATTAGGAATTAGAGACTAGGATCTAGGGGCTAGTTATCACAAGCAAGTTTCGACAAGCGAAGATGGTCGTTGAATTTCCCGCGCAGGCATTCTAAGTCCCTAGAGACACCCTCTTCCTTGAAACCGCAGCGGCGAGCGACCCCGATACTGGCATAATTCTGGACCGCAGCCGTAATTTCCAGGCGGTTAAGCCCCAGGGTATCAAAGCAGAACTTGCTCAGGAGGTTCAGGGATTCCGTCGCGAGGCCGCGACCTGTAAAGTTCTGCCCAAGCCAGTAACTGACAGTGGCCGAGCGGTGCTCTGGATGAACCCAGCCGATAAAGATGCAGCCCGCAAGATTATCCCCGCCGGCGGTTTTCTCAAAAATGCCCCAGCAGGCTCCGTTACCCATCTGGGCCTGCATCTCCCAGGTTTCCAGACGGTCCATAACGTCTTCGACGGAATTGCAATCAGGAGGCCAGGGCAGGAACCGCGAGAGATGCTCGCGGGAAGCATCAATCAGGCGGTAAAGTCCTGCCGCATCAGGTTCGTGTAGCACCCGAAGAACAACCCGCTCGCCAGGCAGTTCCGTTTCGGGAATTTCGTCTAGAATCATGGGCTGAAATGTAGGAAACAGGTTCGAGGTTCAAGGAACGTCATCCTCGCGTAGGCGAGGATCCACACACCGACCTCGCCAGTAGATGCCCGCCTTCGCGGGCATGACAATGCAGGTGTTATCAACAGAAAGAAGAAAACAGAAAAGCCCGCTGGCATAAGTCAGCGGGCCTTCAGTGCGGATGAAAGGAGGACTTGAACCTTCATGCCCTCGCGAGCACTAGAACCTGAATCTAGCGTGTCTACCAGTTCCACCACATCCGCGTGGTGCACCAAATTTTGAAAAAAATGTCCCTTTTGTCAAGGGGTTTTGCGCAAAAACGCCTCAAGAATCCAATCCAGGTGGTGGCCTTGCCAATAGCTCCAGTCGTGCTCCCCAGAGGGGTCATACCTCAGGTCGCAGTCCGCCCCCACATTCCTGCAAAAATCCTGAATCCAGGGGATTGTCTCCGACGGAGGATAAAGCCTGTCGGCACCGCCCTGCAAAAAGCGCCACCTTCCAGAGTTCATCTTAGGAGACGCCGCAACAGCGGGGGCCTCCCCCAACAGTTTGCCATAGGAACTCACCAAAAGCCGGTTTTTCACCCGGCGTTTTCCGTACATGGAATAAACCAGAACCCCGATAGCTCCGTCAGAGACACCCACAAGGGAGACTTCTTCTACAAATCCTCTCCGTCTCCTGGCAACGGAATCCAGAGCCGCATCTACCGCAGAAACCATAACCTCCGTCGCCCAATGATTTTCCTTGCAGGCCGAAGCACTCAACACCACCACACCCGGGAAAATACCCGAAAAGGCCTCCCCCGCCACCAAGCCCTTTTGACAGTTGCCGCTGGTCATGCCGCCGTGGAACCAGACCACCACATCCTTTTTCGCCGCATGTCCAGGAAACGACACCTTGGCCTTTGAATCGTATTCAGGCCACCAGATTCCGACAGGCACTCGCAAAACAGTGCCGGTAGCCCTTGTCGGCAGAACCGAAACCGTCAAGGAATCCCGACTAGCCCCAAGGGCCAGGGATACGGCAAGCAACAGCACCCAAAGAGGTTTCATCGTTTGTTTCTTATGGCGAGGATAAAGAATATCAGGAAACCAACAGAACAGACCCCGATGATTCCAAGGGCTATCAGGGAGTTGACCAGCTGGTATTCCGACACCGTTTCCCAGTCCAGTTCACCGTAGGTCGAGGCCAAGGACTTGACGATATAGCGGTTGTCGGACAGCCTGACGGCACTAATTTCCAGGGGAACATCTCCCACGTTGATAGCGGCAAAGCTGAACCAATCCGACATTTCATCCAGCATTTCTTCTGACGCGTACAGGACAAAGGTTGCGCTGTCGTCACCGTTTATCCTAAAGAAAGTCTTGTCCAAAAACGGAACGTTGCTGCCTCCAAAGACGCTCGGGATAGCGGCATAGGAGACCCGGCCATAAAAAAGGTGTTCTTCCTTGAAAAAGCTCTGCAACACAGGCCCTGCGTAGGACACGCACCAGACCACCGCCAACAAGAACAGCAAGGCAAAATTGAAATAGATAGAGCGTCTTGAACGAAATCTGGGCATCGAAAACTATTGCTTGGAACGGAACATGAAGAAAAATGTAGCTAAAAGAAGCACCAAGGTCAAGAAATAAAAGACCAGGGGAATCTTTGCGTTCAGGGCGATTTCGTTTAGCCGTTCCATCTGGAAAAACTGTATGAGTTCCTCGCTGTTCAGCATGGCGGCATCGTTGTCGATGCGGGCCCAGGCATGAGAAAGATCCACGTTGATGTTCAGCAGCATGTCCAGCTGGTGCGTAATACTATCAGGAAGCCCAAGTCCCTCGGGCCGCACCACCGGGAACCCGGCGCGAGCAGAATCCAAAAGTTCCCGGACCACGTATTCCTGGTTGTCGGGCAGGCTGTTTACCGCATAGGACAGTTGCTGCCAGGAACTCAGCCACTGGGTCCTGACAGTCAGGTAGCGCCGGGCCGTAGATACCTTGCCCAAGACCTCCCGTTCGAAACGGCTTACCAGGGCAGAACTCGGTCGCTCAAAACCGAACCCCTGCAGCTCGTCCATCTGGCGGGCGAAGGACACCGCCATTTCCCTGAGGGTCATGGTCTCGGACAAGATTCTCATGGTGTCCAGACCGTAACCGCTACGGGCTCGTTCCATATCCTTTGAAAGCCTGGCATCCAGCAACTGAAAGTCCGAAAGGGACTTGATGTACTGGGAATAAAGGACCATCTGGGGTTTCTGGGAAAGAGAAAACAGGATTGTGAGCCCTACCGTCAGAGCCACCACCATCCACACCCAGGGAGTTTTCAGCTTAGAGCGGAATGTTTCCTTGATAGACTTGTTTTTCAATTCTTCCACAAAAAGAAATTACCTTTTTTCTACCTTGAATGCCATGAGATTCCTCCATTTTGCCACTTTTTTTTGTGTTTTCGCCTTTTTTTGCGGCTGCACCGTAGAAAGAGCCGAAGAACAGGTGGTGGAACGACACGCCAACGGGGTCAAGAAAACCTCCGTATGGGTGTACCCCGATGGTGAAATCCTGAAGCGGAACGAGTGGTACAACAACGGAATCAAGGAATTTGAAATCCCTTACAAGGACAATGTCCCCCACGGCGAAATCAAACGCTGGACCGGGCTTGGTAACGTGGTTATGATAGGCCAGTACAAAAAGGGCAAGCGCGAAGGCAAATGGACCAGCTATTACGGCGACAAGAAGGTGGAGGCGGTGCGATACTACAAGGACGACCACCCCGTAGGGGACTGGGAAGGGTTTCATTACAACGGCAACAAGGCCTTCGAGGAACATTACAACGACAAGGGCGACACCGTAGGCGTGTGGAAAAAATGGTCCAAGAACGGAAAGATCCAAGAAGAAAACAGCTGCCATGGTGGCGACAGTGTGGGAATCATCGTTGAGTATTACGAGAACGGAAAACGAAGACATTCCACGAGCTGCCGATACGGAGTATTTAACGGTCCGCAAATCACCTACGCTGCAGACGAAAAGAATTCCTGGCTTGTTACAGAAGGTTACACGGACGGTGTGCTGGACGGCGCTCGGGAATTCTACCTTCCTTCCGAAGACGGGCTACTCCCCTACAGACGGGAACGGTGGAAAATGGGAGCAAGGGATTCCATCTGGCGGCTGGACGACGGCCACCAGCACCTTGTAATCGAAAGCGAGTTCGTGAACGGAACGGGAATCGGATACGGCCAGTGCGAAGACAACTACGGGATGATTTGTGCCGAGACATCCTTTGTAGCGGGTGATCCAGGCGGAACCCTGGACAGTAGCGCCGTCTTGGGTCGCGCCGTCTCGGGCGCCACCCTGTGGTACTACAAGAAAGGGCACGACCTGCGTTACGAAGAAATCTGGGAAAACGGCGAGATTGCCATAAGCCGGAGTTTCTACCCCGACAGCCTAGGCGGGAAACTTGCAAGCGAAGCCTTCTGGAAAGAGGGCAAGCGGAACGGGATTTTACGCAACTGGTACAAAAGCGGCGTCCTGCGGGACAGTCTCACCTTCGTAAACGGCGAGCGTGTAGGCGAACAGTTCAGTTACGACAGCACGGGCAAACTTACCATCCATAAAACGGAGGCCGGCAAGAACCGGCCCGTGATTATGCACCTAACGCATTAACAGTTATCTGTAAAGGGAACCTATTCCTGCGGCTCCCCTTCCACAGACATTTTCCGCTGGCCCGTAATGAACTGGTGCACGTAGGGGTTCGCGGTATTCTTGATTTCATCTACCGTCCCCACCTCGATAATGCGACCGTTGTAAAGCATGGCGATGCGGTCCGCCACCTTGAAGGCGCTCACCATGTCGTGGGTCACCACCACGGAGGTCACGCCCAGCTTGCTCTGCATGTCCAGAATCAGGTCGTTGATCACGTCACTGGTAATGGGGTCCAGACCGGTGGTGGGTTCGTCGTACAAAAGGATTTCCGGGTTCAGGGCGATGGCGCGGGCCAGGGCAACACGCTTTTTCATACCGCCCGAAAGTTCAGAGGGCATCTTGGTGCGGAATTCCGGCACCAGGTTGATCATCTTGAGCTTTTCGGTAACCACGTTCTGGATTTGCCTCTCGGAAAGCTCCGGATGGTGTTCCCGCAGGGCAAAGGCGATGTTCTCGCCGGTGGTCATGGAGTCGAACAAGGCCCCCATCTGGAAAAGCATGCCCATCTTGCGGCGGATGGTATGGGTGTCAAAGAACTTGGGCGTACTGATGGTCACGCCATCTACCGACACCTCACCACCGTCGGGCTGCAGAAGCCCAATCATGTGCTTCAGGATCACGGACTTTCCACCGCCGGACTTACCGATAATCACCATGGTCTCCCCACGGCGAATATCCAAGTTCACGTCTTCCAAGACGGTCTGAGCGCCAAAGGACTTCCGAAGCCCCTTCAGGCGAATGGCAATATCGTTCGGGTCAATCTTTACATTGGGCATAACGTTACCTATATCCTAGAAGAACATCACCGCATCCAGGGCAAAGTCCGCAATCAAAATCATGAGGCAGCTGGACACCACCACGTTCATGGTAGCAAGGCCCACGCCGCGGGCGCCGGGCTTCGCATTCACTCCGTTGTAGTAGGCCAGCGCAAAAATCAGGGTTCCAAACACGAAGGACTTGATAATACCCGCCCACAAATCCATGGAGTCGAACAGGTACTGCATACCCGTATAGTAGGTGTAGGTGGTAATATCCAGGGCGAGCACGCACACAATCCAGCCACCGATCAGGGCAAGTGCGTTAGAAATGGCGGTAAGGCAAGGGATCATGGTAATGAAGGCCACAAACCGGGGCAAGGCCAGATAGCGATACGGCTCAAGCCCAAGCACCGTGTAGGCCATCAGTTCCTCTTTCTCCTTCATGGAGCCAAGCTCCGCGGCCACGGCGCTGCCTACACGGCCAGCCAGCACGATGGCGGTCAGCAGGGGTCCAAGCTCGATCAGCACCATCTTGCAGGCGGCTGTTCCCACGAACTTGTCCGACACCAGGTTGTGGAACTCGAACTCCGCCATGATGGTGGCCACCATACCCGTAAAGATAGACGTCACAAAGAGCAGGGGCAGAGACGACACGCCGATGGAAATCATCTGCTTCACAATCAGGTCCGGGTTCTTGTACACGTGGGGCAGCTGCTTCAGGGTCGAAAGCAGCAGGCACACGATCTCGCCGACGCTGGCGATACCCTGGACAATGACCTTACCGATCCAAATGATAGGGCTGAGCAGAATCATGGGCCGAAATCTCCAAAGCCAACGGGTTCAGAGCCGCCACCGTAATCGTCGTAAGAGTACGGCTGGTCGCCGCCCTCGTCGCCACCGTCTGGCGAAGCATTGTAGAAGGTGGTGTATTCCGGTATAAAGGTCATGGGGATATCCTTCACCGAACCGTTACGATGCTTGGCCACAATCAGTTCCGCACTGAACTTGTCCTCTTCCTTGTGGGTCCGCACAAAAGCACGTTCCACGAACCAGACCATATCGGCATCCTGTTCGATAGAGCCCGATTCACGAAGGTCACTGAGCTGAGGCCGGTCACGCCCCTTCTCTTCTACCTTTCGGCTCAGCTGGGCAAGGGCAATCACCGGAATGTGCAGTTCCTTGGCCAGAATCTTGAGTCCGCGGGAAATATTGCCGATGGCCACCGCGCGGTTCTCTTCGTTGCCGGTCTTCATCAACTGCAGGTAGTCCACCACCAGCAGGTCCAGCTGGCCCCTGTGCTTGAGCTGACGGGCCTTGCTCATGAGCTCCATGATGCCCAGATCGGCGTTGTCATCGACATACAGCGGGGACTGGTTGATAGGGGCCACCTTCGCAATAATCTTGTTCATCTCGTCACGGTTCAGCTTGCCGTTGCGGAGCTTGGACTGGTCCACCTCAGCCCTGGAACAAAGCAGACGCTGTGCCAGCTGCATGCCGTCCATTTCCAGACTAAAGAAGGCCACGTGCTTGTTGTAGTCGATGGCAGCGTTGGCCGCGATGGTCAGGGCAAAAGAGGTCTTTCCCACGCCAGGACGGGCCGCCAAGATAATCAAGTCCGAATTCTGGAGGCCGTTGGTCAGCTCGTCCAGTTCCTTGATGCCCGTGGGGATTCCCGTGATGCCGTCCTTGCGATTGTTGAGCCGCTCCAATAAGGGCGACACGAAATTCTCGATGGGCTTCACCGAGCCCTTCACCTGCTTGTCGGCGATGGCGAAAATGTCCCTCTCTGCGTCCTGGATCACGTCGTCCGGATTGAAGGAAGGGTCCATGGCCTTCTTGATGGTCTCCGAGGCCGCCTTGATCATCTTGCGCAGGGTGGACTTGTTCTTCAGGTGCTCCAGGTTCCACTCCACGTTGGCCGAAGACGCCACCGACTCCATCAGGTCGAAAAGATATTCCCGGCCGCCCGCCTCGGCGAGCTTGCCGTAACTTTCCAGTTCCGTCGAAAGGGTCAGAAGGTCGATGGGAGTGCCCTTGCGGTAAAGCCCGCTCAGGCCGCGCCAAATGAGCTTGTGCCGTTCGTAGTAGAAAAAGTCCTCTTCGGTAACCACCATGATGACGGTCCCCATGACTTCGGGGTCACGGAGGATACCGCCCAGCAAAAAGCGTTCCGCCTCCAGGTCGTTTGGCACCTGGCGACTTTCAAAATTCCTGTTGTCGCTTACATTTTCAGACATAACTATTCACGATAAAGATAAAATTTTTGCCTAAAAAATGCCTTGCGAATTATCCAATTGGGCGTTCCCTAGCCCCAGTTCCCGAAAGGTCCGCAAAAAACGGGGCTAGGTCGGGCTCTGCTCGCCCCCTCGTCACCTCGGTGGCTCATCGAGCCGCTACGCGTCTCGCCGCACGGCGCAACGATCCCTAACGCACTCCTCTGGACATCATCCTGGACCCTGGAGCGAAGCGATAGGGGACAGGAACCAAACGGTTCCCGCCATCACTTAAAATTCAATATTCCATCTAAACAAGGGCAACTTCTGGCGGTACATATGCTAATTTATACGTACACCACTTCGTTGCCGACGCGAGGAGACTCGTTTCGATTCGGGAGGCCGCTTTCGGTGTCGGCGTAACCAACGGCGACAGAAGCATACACCCGCTCATCTTCACGCAAGCCGAGGCCACGCAGGTATTCCAAAATCGTCGGGTCTTCGTTCAGCCACTTGAGCTGGTTGATGTAGCAACTGCCCAGGTTCAGCTCGTTGGCCGCAAGCATCATGTTTTCTACGGCACAGGCCACGTCGGCCATATTGTTGCCGTAATCCTTCTTGTTCGCCACCACGATAAGTACCGGCGCCGTATAGCAGAACGAGTAGTTGCCCTTGCGGGCAAGGGTGATAGAATTCTTGAGGCTCTTGTACAGGTCTTCACGAAGTTCCATCTTCGCAAATGCGGCCTGAACCAACTCCTTGAGCTTAGCGATTACAGCCCCATCCGAAATCACGAAGAAGTGATTCGTCTGGGCATTACCGCCAGTAGGTCCAAAACGCCCCGCCTCGACAATGGCCTGCAACTTTTCTATTTCCACAGGTTGCGCCTTGAACTTGCGGGTGCTGCGTCGTGTGCGTATGGCTTCGAGAGTGTTCATGTTTTTTCCCTTGGAGATCCCCGCCTTCGCGGGGATGACAAATGAAGACTCAGGATGACGCGGAGCCTGCCCTGAGCTTGTCGAATGGGCGTCACTTGTCCAGCGGCATAACCAAGATACGAGATTTCCGCTTGGTGTTGTAATGTTCCCGCTTGCTTTTCGGCAAATCCTCTACGGAGCCGTCTTCGAATCCGAAGGGGTAGAACCAGTCCAAAGCCTGGGTGGTGAGCAAGAACAACTTCTTGTAGCCCTTCATCCGGCCAACCGAAATCAAGTGCCGCACGATGGCATCGCCGATACCGGACTTGCGGTAGTTTGCCGCCACGGCAATGGCGGCCACTTCGGCCATGCCGTCTTCAAACTCGTGCAGGGCGCCACAGCCGTGGATGCTGTTGTCGATGCTATACACCACGTAGTCCTTGAGCTTTTCGGAAATGCTCTCCTGGGTCCTGGGCACCAGGTAACCCTTCGCGATATAGTCCTGCATGATCCGCAAGATATCGGGAATGTCTTCCATATTGGCGGGCCGGATGCTGGAATACTGGTTCGCGTACACCATGGTTCCGTCGCCCCTGGCGCTAAATACTTCTTGCAGCACACTGCCCTGGAACTCGCCGCTCAGCAGGTGAACACGGTTCGCGCCAGCCTCGCAGGCGTTGATGGCATTCTGCAGATAATCCTTCTGGGCAAAGTTCAGCTTGTCGGCATTCAGCTCCAGAAGTTCCTTGGCCTGGTCCACGTCCAAGGCCGAAATCACGCCACTGTCCGTTGGTTCCAGATACTTGGTGTTCTTGCCGGTAGCAAGGCCTTCTAGCTTAATACCGTTCTCACTGCCGATAAAGAACAGCTTGCCCACCTGCATGTACTTGCAGAGTTCCGTAGCCAGTTCCGTAGAACTGATGTTGTAGGCCTGCCCCAGCTTGTTCCAGCCGATAGGTGGAATAATAGGCACGAACTTCTCGTTCAGAAGCTGCTCCAGAATATCCCGCTGGATCCGTTCAATCCGGCCAGTCCGCATGTAATCGACACCTTCGATGACCCCAAGACTCCGAGCCAGCACCCAGTTTCCCTGGATACCGCTCAGGCCACTGGCCGTCAGATGGCTCATAATCCGCTGGGCAACACCCAAAGACGCCTGCTCTATCAGGGGCAAGGCCTCTTCGCTGGTAAGCCGCACGCCACCTTCGAACTTGGACTCGATTTCCCAAGCCTTCAGCTGGGCGTCAATGCTGTTCCTAGTTCCCGGCACGATAATGATTCGGATTCCCGCCTTGTGCAGCAGGGCGATATCCCGCATGAGCACAGGGAACAGCGGGTGGTCCATAAGGCCGTCTTCAATCTTCAATACAAAGAGCTGGCCCTTGAACCGGTCCATATAGCCGAAGACTTCCCGGATAAACCCGGAAACTTCGAAATGCTGGGAATAAAAATCGGACACAGTATTGCTCATGGTTCAAAAAATAATAAATCTTACTTATAACAAAAGACGCAGGGTGACCCGCGCCTTTATTAAAACTTGTCTATCGCGACCTATTGCTTGGCAGCCGGTTTGGCGGCAGGCTTTGCAGGAGCTGCTGCGGGTTTTGCCTCGGCGGCCGGTTTTGCAGCAGGAGCTGCCTTCGCGGCAGGCTTGGCTTCGGGCTTCTTGGCCTCAGCAGCGGGTTTGACCGGAGCAGCCTTTGCTGTATCGGCAGGTGCTGCAGCAGGTTTTGCGGCAGGAGCAGCCTTCGTCGTGTCTGCAGGAGCGGCAGCAGGCTTGGCTTCGGCCTTAGCAGCAGGAGCTGCGGCAGGAGCTGCCTTAGCGCTGTCCGCCGTAGCGGCAGCAGGAGCTGCGGCAGGTTTAGACGTATCTGCGGGAGCGGTAGCAGCATTCGCGGCGCTATCGGCAGGGGCTGCGGCAGCGCTGTCAGCCGGAACAGCCGTCGAATCCACAGGCGGAACTTCGGCATAGACCTTCAACAGTTCCACTTCAAAAATCAGGAGTGCATTGCCCGGAATGGTAGGCGGAACACCAGCTTCGCCATAGGCCAGGGCGCTGGGAATCCAGGCCTTCACCTTGTCCCCTTCTTTCATGACCTGGAGCAAGTCCTGCCAGCCTTCGATGACCGCGCCTACGGGGAACTCCAGAGGTTCACCACGCTTGACGCTGTTGTCAAACTGTGTGCCGTCTAACAAAGCCCCGATGTAATGCACCTGGACCTTGTCCGTCACCTTGGGTGAAATACCCGTACCGGCCTTGAGCACGCGGTACTGCACTCCCTTGGGAGTCACCTTCACGGTAGAATCCAAAACGTTCTTGGCGAGGAATGCAGCCTGGTCTTCCAGAGCCTTGGCGGCGGCGGCCTTCTCGTCGTCCTCTTTCTGCTTTTGCATACGGAGCAGCAAGTCTTGCAGGGCCGACTCCGAAGCGGAATCCGACAACAGAACCTTGCGGGCTGGGTCCACTTCATCCTGGAGGGCAATCATCAGCACATCCATCTTGACAGGAACATTGATATTGGCGATAGCCTTTCCCAAGTCCATGCCCAGGGCATAGCTGTAACGGTCCACGGCGCTGTCCAGGGAAACCTGGGGAGCGGGGGCAGCAACAGGCTCGGCGGGTTCCACCACCGGCTGCGGGTTATTGCCACCGCAGGCGACCAAAACGGCACCTGCAGCAAGACCAAAAGAATAGCGAATCAGGTTCATAAAACTCCTTTTAAGCCACCAATGTGACCCATAACACACTTAAATTAGCTTTTTTTATGGAGAAATATGCTGTTTTGTGCATTTTTTCACATAAAACCACATTTGTAAACATAAATAAACAAAAACCCTTTGAAACTCTCAAAATTTTACTATATTTGGAGCAGCAAACAAACAGGATTGCAAGCTAACTCTATGAGTGACAAGTTTTTACAGATGGTAGACTCTGCACAGGAGAGCAAACGCGAGTTTGACCTGTCTGTCGTCTACCTCAAGGATTCCCTCCACCAGTCCGTCAAGACCGCCCAGAGCAATACGCAGCGGATTTCTTTCGACACGAACAAGGTCCAAACGACCGGCTGGCTTAAAGGCGCCCTTTCCTATCCCTGGGTCGTGGTCTGCATAATCATCCCGGCAGTCACGGAAATGATTGTCTAACAACAACAGCTTTTGATTGGACCGTGCCTCAAGGCGCGGTCTTTTTTTATGCATAAGAAAAAGGGCCCGCAAAAGCGCGGAACCCTCTTTCAGTAAGTTCTATTGGTTTAAGAAATTACTTGGCGTTGCGCTACTTCGTAGCGCAGGCCTTGCGGCTCGGTCATGCCGGCAAGCGAGCTTGCCGTCGCGACTCTCGCCTGATTAGGCCTTTTTGCAGCCGCACTTCTTGCAAGCGGCCTTCTTGGCAGGGGCCTTGCAAGCCTTGCGCGGGTCACCGGCGTACACGGCAGCCTTGCCCAGTTCTTCTTCGATACGGAGGAGGCGGTTGTACTTGCAAACGCGGTCCGTACGGGAGAGAGAACCAGTCTTGATCTGGCCAGCGGCGGTACCGACGGCGAGGTCAGCAATGAAGGTGTCTTCGGTTTCGCCAGAGCGGTGAGAAACGATGGGAGCATAGCCTTCGTTCTGAGCGCGCTTGATGGCGGCGAGAGTTTCGGACACAGAACCCACCTGGTTCACCTTGATGAGGATAGCGTTAGCGATACCGGCCTTGATGCCTTCGTCGAAGATGGTCGGGTTGGTAACGAACAGGTCGTCACCCACGAGGTTGATCTTGCCGCCGAGCTTGTCGGTCATGACCTTC
>OMSO01000033.1 GCA_900313675.1 uncultured Fibrobacter sp. | reverse complement strand
CGGCAAGCTCGTGAACGAACTTAAGGTCGCCGTCTCCGAGGCAATCGACAAGGCTATCGAGACCGCGAACCAGGCTGCCCTCCAGAAGAAGCTGGAAAGTGGCTTTGTAGATACCACGCTCCCGGGTGCAGGCATTCCGGCGGGCTCGACGCACCCGCTTTACGACGTGCGCGAAGAGATTATCGACTTCTTCAGCCAGATGGGTTTCGAGGTGGACTTCGGTCGCGACATCGAAACGGACTGGTACAACTTCGAGGCGCTCAACACGCCTCCTGACCACCCGAGCCGCGATATGCAGGACACGTTCTACGTGGACGACAAGGTGATGCTGCGTACGCACACCTCTGGCACACAGATCCACTACATGGAAACCCACAAGCCGCCGTTCCGCATGATTGCCCCGGGCCACGTGTTCCGTGTGGATAACGATGCGACCCATGCCCCGATGTTCCAGCAGTGCGAAGGCCTGGTGGTGGACGAGAACATCAGCTTCGCCGACCTCAAGGGTGTGCTGCAAGTGTTCATGAACAAGCTGTTCGGCGAAGGCGTCAAGACCCGTTTCCGCCCGAGCTTCTTCCCCTTCACGGAGCCGTCTGCCGAAATGGACGTGAGCTGTGTGTTCTGCGGTGGCAAGGGTTGCCGTCGCTGCAAGGGAACCGGCTGGATGGAAATCGGCGGTTGCGGTTCAGTGGACCCGAACGTGTTCAAGAACTGCGGCATCGATTCCGAGAAGTACACGGGCTTTGCATTCGGCTTCGGTCTCGACCGTATCGCGATGCTGCGCCACGCGATTCCGGAAATCGGACTCCTGACCAGCAACGACCAGAGATTCCTGAGTCAGTTCTAAGAGATATTAGGGATGGCTTCGCCATCCCCACGAAAATAAACCGCTTCGTCCTAAAATTTGCGACTAGAGTGTAGCGGTTTATTGAGTGTGGGGGAGAGTCTTAGGGAGGGGTTAACCCCTCCCTTATTTTATTGGCGCAAAAAGGAAACGGGCCTTGCGGCCCGTTTTTTTTCGCTTTTTGCCAGACGGTATCAATAAGTCAATCCAAATCCGTAGGGGAACAGGCCTTCCTTGCCATCACCCTCGTTAATGGGAATCTGGTCCAAGGACTTGGGCCATGTGTGGGGCAACTTGCCCGTTGGCTTTACATCCCCAAACAGAACATCTGCCACACCCGCACCTTCGCTGCCAGGCAACCAAGCCACCACAAAGGCATCTGCCGCCTCTATAATTTCGGTAACCGGGAGCGGGCGGCCTGTAATGAACACTACAACCACCTTTTTGCCCGATTCCTTCCATGTGTTGATTTGGTTAGCATGATAACTTATGTTATAACCGCTCAAGGAGATATTACCACTGTAATAAAGGTTCTTGAAGTCTCCGTTCCATTCTGCATAGGGTGATTCACCTATAACATAGACGACTGTTTCTGCACTAGCGACAGCAGTAACCCTAGCGCCATTTGCTACCTGATCAAATCCACCTTGAATAGACGTCGCTCCAGAAATAGAGTAGGTAGTCCCCTGCCACCCTTGTGTCCATCCGCCGCATTGAATTCCGGTACTTGCAGATGCATTTCCTGTCAGATAAATCTTTGACGTTTTGGACAAGGGCAAAACACTCTCGTTCTTCAAAACCACCAGACTCTTCTGCACCGCCTCACGGGCAATGGCCCTGTGTTCTGCGCTACCAATGTTAGCCGTTTTCCCCACATAGTCAGATGGGCCACTGGGATTGTCCAGGCGTCCACCACGGATTTTCACACGTAAAATACGGCGCACCGCATCCTTGACCCTATCCAAAGAAATATCACCGGACGAAACTAGGGATTTCATGTTACTTATAAATCCGTCCGAAGAATTCGGAACCATGGCCATATCGATGCCCGCATTAATCGCCTTTTTGACGGCATCTTTTGAAGAGCCTAACGATCCGCCAGAATAACTAGTGGCGTCCGTGGCACCCGGCGTTCTTGAATTTTCAATACCTTCCCAGTCCGCAATCACAAATCCGTCAAAACCAAGTTCCACCTTGAGAATTCCCGTAAGCCGCAGGGAATCCACATGCTGATGCACTCCATTAATCTGGTTGAAACTGGCCATAACACTCTGGACTCCCTGTTCAACAGCCGCAATATAGGGCGGCAGGAGAATCGTCCGAATTTCATCGTCTGTCAAGGTAGCGTTACCGCGGTCCACACCGCCATTTGTAGCGCCGTCACCGATAAAGTGCTTGGCTGTTGCCGGGATACGCCATTCCGCGTCAAAATGGTCGCCCTGCAAGCCACGGATATAGGCGGCCCCCAAACTTGCCACCAACTCCGGATTCTCGCCAAATCCTTCGTAAGTTCTACCCCACCGTTCATCCCTAGGAACCGTCACCGCCGGGGCAAAGTTATAGTCAATATGGGCAGCCCACATCTCTATAGCAACCGCTTTGCCGATCTTACGGACCAATGCGGAATCCCGAGTGGCTCCTAAACCAATATTGTGAGGGAAAATCGTAGCACCGGAAACATCACCCATGCCATGAACATTGTCCTTACCGTATAGCACGGGGATTTTCTTTTGCCATGCACTGGAGTAAAAGCTGGAGGAATACTCACCGCCCCCCTGAAGAGCCGAGCCACAAGTATAACCGCCACAACTTGTGGTTGGAACCAATGGCTGGGTCATCTGGGCAATCATTTCATCCGTTGTCATGGATTCTATAATCGCGTCAATCTGATCCTCGATAGGATCCCTCTTCAAGGTGATGGAGCCGTAATCCTTGTCACCGCTCACCTGCAATGTCTCCGGCAAGAACCCCGCCTTGCGGACAACCAAAATCTGACTTGCCGCGGAAGCTTTAGACAAAGAGGAAATATTTACTTGAGCATATCGGGAATCACCAGCCTCAGCGTTGACCTTGCCAAGCAAACTTCTCTTGCCATCGTTATTGGCCAATACCAGGTACATTCCGCGGGGCAACCCAGACAAAAGCGTCTTTATCTCTTGACTCGAATTGACAGCGTTTTCTACGGTGCCTCTTTTTAGGATTCGACCGTTCAAATCGGAAATTTCAACTTTGACAGACCTCCCTGTCAAAGATTGTGCAATTGGGCGTACGTTCGAAGGCCCTTCCGAACCATATTTCCCAGAGAACAGGAACTTTCCGTCCGTGCCGGACAGAGTCCGTTCTGCAGGCAAAACCGCCGAAGCACCTTTTATGCTAACAACGGCATTGTGAATGGGGGTTTTGGACTCGTCCACCACCTTGCCCGTAATGTCCGCATGGACATAGGACAATCCAGCAGCCACAAAGCCCAACACAAGAAAAGCAAAGCGCCTGTTTTTCATATTTGCCTCCAGAGAATTACACTTAAATTAACTTTTTTTACGAGTTTATGGGAAACATCAAACAAAAAACCACCTGTTTTACAGGTGGCCTAAGCTTAAGAGATGGAATTTCCCTACTTCTTGAACCAGTAAGAAACATCGAACTGGAGGCGGAAAGGCTTGATATCGGGCGTGGGGTCTGTATCAATGGGATCAAGCAAGCCGTAGCTGAAGCGGCCACTGAATTCCAGACCGAACCACAGAGTGTAACCCGCACCGGCAGTGAGCCCCAGCTGGAAGGTGTTCCACTTGTCTATGTCATTCCATTCATCTGAAATTTCGTCATAAGCAGAGGCCATCATGTTGATGGACATATCTAAACCCGCTTCAGCAAAAAATCCAGGAGTAAAGTTGATCCTCGCCAATACAGGAACCTGCAGGTTCATGAACAGGTAACTATAATCGACAGAACTTACGGTCCAGGAATAAGCATTGAGCTGGAAAAGTGCCCCCGAATGTAGCCCAACCATCGGGCTAAAATGGTACAACACGTCGATACCGCCACCAAAACCGCTAGAAACGGTTTCGTCAGCAAAAAACTCAGCGTCGTCGCCCATCATGGCTTCGGACTGGTAAGAAATGCGGGCACCGAGGCCAAGGCCCTGAGCGAGAGCACTAGAGGCAAACAAGGCGACAGCAGCAAGCAGAGTGAATTTTTTTCATCTTTTTCTCCTTTTTTTGTGAAAATCTAGCTACAACGGTGGAAGTCATCTTCCATACGGATGATATCGTCTTCGCCGGTGTATTCGCCCACCTGGACTTCCACGATGACCAGCGGGAGCTTGCCCTCGTTCTGCAGGCGGTGTACCGTTCCTGCCGGAATATAAGTGGATTCGTTCGGGCGCACCAAGAACACCTTGTCGCCTACGGTACAGGTGGCTGTTCCGCTCACCACAACCCAGTGTTCCGAACGGTGCAAATGCTTTTGCAGAGAAAGGCGTTTGCCGGGCTTGACCACAATGCGCTTCATCTTGTAGCTTTCAGAAGATTCCAACACAGAGTAGGTTCCCCAAGGGCGGTTTACCGTCTGGGGGACGCTTACCAAATCACTGCCTTTTTCTTTCAACTTTTCTACAACCTGTTTCACCTTTTGGCTGCTTGCACGAGGCGCCACCAGCAGGGCATCGGGAGTGTCCACGATAAGCATGTCGTTCAGGTCGATAGTGGCGATGGTCCGCTGGCTTCCCATCACCAGGGAATCCTTCGTTCCTACAGCAATGTGACGGGGGTTCACGTTGTTGCCGTTCTCGTCGTGAGGATATTCGCCATAAAGGCTGTCGAAACTGCCCAAATCGCTCCAACCGATGTCGCTGGGAACCACCTTCACTTTGGAGGACTTTTCCATCACGGCATAGTCGATGGAGTTGCTGGGAATGGCTTTCATGTCTTCCAACGCGATGCGGATAGGTTCGCCATCTTCTTTTTTGGCGCGGGTCAGCGCGATCTTTGCCGCATTCAAAATGTCGGGAGAATACTTTTTCAGTTCGTCCAAGAAAGTCTTGACCTTGAAGCAGAAGATACCGCTGTTCCAATAGAAGTTGCCGGCCAGCAGGTATTTTTCGGCAGTGGCCAGGTCTGGTTTTTCCACAAAGCGCTTTACGTCTTCGCCATCGGCTTCGATATAGCCGTAGCCGGTCTCGGGACTGGTAGGCGTAATGCCGAAAGTCACTAGGTTGCCGGCCTGAGCCAGTTCTTCGGCCCGGAGTAGCACCTTCTTGTATTCGTCTTTCTTACGAATGACGTGATCCGACGGAGAAACCAGGACGATTTCATTGGCGTCGAGGGTTAGGCACGCTAAAGCAATAGCAGGTGCCGTATTGCGGCCAACCGGTTCCAACAGGAACAAGCAACCCTTCTTGCCTTCGGCTTCCAGCTGGTCCTTGGCTAAGAAGAACTGGTCTGCATTGCTCACAATAAACTGAGAACTGCAGACGGCAGAGTTAGTCTTGACCGTCTTACGGAACAGGGATTGTCCATCAAAAAGCGGAGCAAACTGTTTGGGCATCAGCGAGCGGCTAACAGGCCAAAGCCTAGTTCCGCTTCCACCGCAAAGAATAAGGTTAATCATATCAAGTCAAACCTATTTGGTAATGTCGTTCTTGACAACGTAGGCGTTATGCGTAGCTAACAGACCATAGTAGACTGTCTGAACCGACGGAAGAATCAAACTGATGAAACGGTTCCATGTGGCAAGGCCAGAAGCATCGACATATACGATATCATGGGCATCCAGATCAAAGCGTTCCGCCATAGCCAAGGCCATGGCGTTCTTGGCGTTCAAGTTGAAAACATCAATGCGCTTGTCAGAGGTGTTGCGGATGACGTAAATGGAACGAGAAGAAGCATTCAATGCCTGGAGACCGCCTGCCGCAGACAAAGCCTCCACAAGGTTCACCTTTCCATTTACCAAATCCACAAGGCCAACCTTCTGGACTTCGCCCATCACGTAGGCGCGGTTTTCACGCTGAGTCTGGGTCAAAGCAGGCACATACAACTGGTCGTCTGGTCTCAGCAGCATCTTGTCCAGGGGGAGCTGTTTCTTAAACGCTTCCAAATAGTTGATTTTGTAGACCTTGTCGCCGCGACGGAGCTGCATGCCGGCAGGGTCGGCGTACTGGTTGAAGCCTCCGACCTCAGCTATGGCCATGGGGATAGTCATGGGTGCTTCGGAGAAAAAGGCGTATCCCGGATTCTTCACTTCACCAGATACAACTGCCTTAAGGCTATTGTATTCTGAAACGCGAACATCCACCTGAGGGTCGTTCAGAATCTTGTCGGACAGGCGTTTGGTGATTTCCTGACGGAGCTCCTGCGCCGTAAGGCCTGCTGCTTGAAGTTCGCCAGCGTAGGGGTAGAACAGTTTACCATCGGTGGTCACCTTTTGACCAGCGGGCTGATACTGGCCCATCGGGGACGTGAGTTCCGGATGTTCCCATACCACCACCTGGACCATGTCCAGAGGACCGATGCGGTATTCCAGCTTGGGCAAGGAGTCCACGATTAGGTCGGCCAAATCGCCATAGTTTGCCGTGGTGTCCCCGTTCGGGGCGGCCTTGACGTCGGTACCGAAATCCCCTTCGTCTATGGAGTGAAAATACACGGAAATACCGTTGTATTCCGAAGAATCACTGGGTTCGGACATTCTCATCTGCGGAGCAAAGAAGCAACCGTTCAGCATAAGAGCTGCAGAAGCCAACAACAAATACTTCATTTTCTTCATATTCTTTCCAGGCTTACGCCTGCCCTTCACTTTCCTTGATTTTCTTAACCCAGTAGGGGGTCAACTTTGAAATAAAATTCCAAGCCAGCACAAAGGCACTTTCGGGCCTACGGTAGGGGTCCGGAATATCCACTTGAACGCTTTCACCATAGCGGAAGACCTTGCCCTCGGTCCAGGGGTACTTACGGATAATCTCCTGCTTGTGGCCGTTTTCCATGACCAAAACCAGGTCCGCCCACTTGAGGATATCCATGTTGATTTGCCTTGCGTGGTGGGCACTCATATCCACACCGTGCTCAAGGGCAATCTTTTGGCTGAGTTCGTGGGCCGGATGGTCCACCAGGGCGCCGAGCCCGGCACTCATCACGTTAAAACCTTCGCCCAGCTCCTTTTTCAGGAGGTACTCTCCCGTAGGGCTGCGGCAGATGTTGCCTGTACAAACGACTAGAATGTTCTTCATCGCATATAATGATAGAAAAAAGAGTTGACTCGGATTTCGGATTAAAACTCAAAAGCAAAGCCCAAGTCCTTCAAGGCCGGGTTCTTTGTATCCTTTTCGCTAAGAAGCGGTTCGAAACCGTTGCCCACCGGCCACTTGATGCCGATTTCGGGGTCATTCCACATGAGTCCACCCTCGTCTTTTGGGTCGTAAAGGCGGGTGCACTTGTAAACAAATGTTGCCGTCTCGCTAAGCACCACGAAGCCGTGTGCAAAACCTTCGGGAATGTAGAACTGCTTCTTGTTTTCGGCAGAAAGGGTAACGCCTTCCCACTTGCCGAAGGTGGGGCTTCCCTTGCGCAAGTCTACCGCCACGTCAAAGACTTCGCCTTCGATGACGCGGACAAGCTTGCCCTGCGGGTTTTTCTTCTGAAAATGGAGCCCGCGGAGTACGCCCTTCTTGCTCTTGGATTCGTTGTCCTGCACGAAGACCATGTTTAGGCCCGCGGCGTCGAATTCACCCTTGTTGTAGGTTTCCATGAAGTAGCCGCGCTGGTCGCCAAAGACCGTCGGCTCGATGATTATCACGCCCTCGATAGAGGTTTTGATGAAATTGAATTTGGACATAAACAATCTCCGATTTTTAGTTATGAGGCTTGAGCACGGTCGTCCTATCGTTTCACTCCAGGACTCCCTCTGAGGCATGAGGTTTCATAATCGCGCCTACGGCGCCATACTCAAGCTCAAAGCGACATAGTCGCGACCTCAAAGGCACGAAGTGCCGACCTCAAAACTCACTACCTATTCTTATACATCGTTTCGTAATACTTCTCGTAGTCGCCGCTGGTGATGTTGTCCAGCCATTCCTGGTTGTCGAGGTACCAGCGCACCGTCTTCTCGATGCCTTCCTCGAACTGGAGGGAGGGTTCCCAGCCCAGTTCCTTCTGAAGCTTGGTGGAATCGATGGCATAGCGGGCATCGTGACCCAGGCGGTCCGTCACGTAGGTGATTAGGTTCATGTCTTCGCCTTCGGCACGGCCAAGGAGCCTGTCAACGGTCTTGATGACGACCTTAATGATGTCGATGTTCTTCCATTCGTTGAACCCGCCGATGTTGTAGGTTTCGGCAATCTTCCCGTTATGGAAAATCACGTCGATGGCGCGGGCATGGTCTTCTACGAAGAGCCAGTCGCGCACGTTTTCGCCCTTGCCGTAAACCGGCAGCGGCTTCTTGTGGCGGATGTTGTTGATGAAAAGCGGAATCAGCTTCTCGGGGAACTGGTATGGACCGTAGTTGTTAGAGCAGTTCGTGACAATCGTCGGCATGCCGTAGGTGTCGTGGAAGGCGCGAACAAAGTGGTCGGATCCCGCCTTGGATGCAGAATACGGAGAGTGCGGCGTGTACTTGGTCGTCTCGTAGAAGAAGTCGTCGCCGTAGGCCAGGTGATGTTCAGAGCTCGAAGCCGTCGTGGTGAACGGAGGCGTGATGCCTTCCGGGTGGTTCATCTTGAGAGCACCGTAGACTTCGTCGGTAGAAATATGATAGAAGCGCTTGCCCTCGTACTTTTCCGGGAGGCTTTCCCAGTAGAGCTTCGCGGCCTGCAACAGGCTCAAAGTGCCCATCACGTTGGTCTTCGCGAAGGTGAACGGGTCCTTGATGGAACGGTCCACATGGCTTTCAGCAGCTAGGTGGATGATTCCATCGACTTTTTCATCCTGCATGAGTTTGTAGAACGCGTCAAAATCGCAAATGTCCATCTTCACGAACTTGTAGTTCGGCTTGTCCTCGATGTCTTTCAGATTTGCGAGGTTACCCGCGTAGGTAAGCTTATCGAGGTTGATAATCTTGTATTCTGGGTATTTGTTCACGAACAGGCGAACTACATGGCTTCCGATAAATCCCGCACCGCCGGTAATCACAATATTCTTCATATGAAAGTTCCTTACCATCGCGCCGTAGGCGCCAAACTTTTACTCAGAGTGCGAAGCACGACCTCATAGCTCATGCCTCATACCTAATATTTAATCTTTCCTTCTGCAACTTTCCTCAGGTGCTGCCCGTAGGGCGACTTGCCATACTTGGCGGCTGATTCCAGGAGCTTTTCCTTGGTAATCCAACCGTTCCTGTAGGCGATTTCTTCTACGGCGCTAATCTGGATGCCTTGGCGGTTTTCCACCATCTTCACGAACTCGCCCGCTTCAATGAGGCTGTCCATGGTCCCGGTGTCTAGCCAGGCAAACCCGCGGCCCAGCAGTTTCACGTCCAGTTCGCCCTTGTCCAGGTAGGTCTTGTTCAGGTCCGTAATTTCCAGTTCGCCACGGGCACTGGGCTTTTGGGCCTTTGCAAATCCCGAAACACGGTTATCGTAGAAGTAGAGACCCGTGATGGCATAGTTGCTCTTGGGCTCCTTCGGTTTTTCTTCGACGGAAATCACCTTGCCCGCCTCGTCGAATTCCACCACGCCAAAACGTTCCGGGTCTTCCACATAGTAGCCGAACACGCTGGCACGGCCATTTTGTTCGGCGTTTTTCACCGCCGCTCTCAAAAGAGGGCTAAATCCGTTCCCGTAGAAAATGTTGTCGCCCAGCACCATGGCACAGCAATCATTGCCGATGAATTCTTCTCCGAGAATGAACGCTTGAGCGAGGCCGTCGGGACTAGGCTGCACCTTGTAAGAAAGCTTGAGTCCCATTGCCGATCCATCGCCAAGGAGGCGCTCGAAATTCGGCAAGTCCGTGGGAGTAGAAATGATGAGAATTTCCCGAATACCCGCCAACATCAAGGTGGAAAGCGGGTAATAGATCATGGGCTTGTCGTAAACAGGCAACAGCTGCTTACTCGTGACCATGGTCAGCGGGTAGAGTCTTGTGCCGGAGCCTCCGGCAAGTACAATTCCTTTCATAAGGACTAAAATAGTTATCTTTTGGCTCCATGACCGAGCAGAATAGGGTTACACTCAAGGATTTCATTGCAAAACTCGCCGAGAAAAGCGGCGGGGACCGTTCAAGGGTTGTTTCCGAAGACATTTTGGAAGCTTTTATGGAGTGGTCGCAGTCCCGCGGAACCACGCTGTACCCCGCCCAAGAAGAGGCAATTCTCGAACTTTTAGATGGTAAGAATGTTATCCTGAACACGCCCACGGGATCCGGAAAATCCATGGTGGCCCTGGCGCTCCATTTTGATAGCATCGTTCACGGCCGCAAAAGCGTCTATACCTGCCCCATCAAGGCGTTGGTCAATGAAAAGTGGATGGCCCTCTGCAAGGAATTCGGACCCGAGAACGTGGGGCTCTCTACAGGAGACGCTACCGTCAATCACGACGCCCCTATACTCTGTTGCACGGCAGAAATTTTAAGCAACATGGCCCTCAGCGAGGGCGAAAAACTTGCCATTACCGATGTGGTGATGGACGAGTTCCATTACTATTCCGACAGGGAACGCGGCGTGGCCTGGCAGATTCCGCTCCTGACGCTCCCGCAAAGCAGGTTCCTCCTGATGAGCGCCACCGTCGGTGCGACGGAATTTTTTGAGCGGGAAATGACGAAGCACACCGGCAGGGAGTCCGTGACGGTTCATTCCTCGCAAAGACCTGTCCCGCTTGAATTCAGCTACAGCACCACGGAACTTTCCACCGAAGTGCAAAAGCTGGTGAACGAGGGCAAGGCTCCCGTCTACGTGGTGCATTTCACCCAGGCCGCTGCCGCAAGCAACGCCCAGAATTTCATGAGTCTTGACCTCTGCACCAAAGAAGAGAAAGTCAAGATAAACGAGGCCATCAAGGAAGTGCGGTTTTCTAGCCCCTACGGCCCCGATGTCAAGCGCTGGCTCAAGCAGGGGATTGGCCTGCATCATGCGGGGCTTTTGCCCAAGTATCGCATTCTTTGCGAAAAGCTGGCCCAGCAGGGTTTACTGAAAGTCATCTGCGGCACCGATACTCTTGGCGTAGGCGTGAACGTTCCCATTCGCACCGTTCTTTTTACTCAGCTTTGCAAGTACAGCGGCGACAAGACGGCGATTCTCACTGCACGGGATTTTCACCAGATTGCAGGCCGTGCCGGTCGAAAGGGTTTTGACAACATCGGATACGTGGTGGCCCAGGCACCCGAACATGTCATCGAGAACCTGAAACTGGAGGCAAAAAGTCGCCAGACCGGCAAGAAGTTCCAGAAGAGAAAACCGCCCGAACACGGCTACGTCCCCTTTGACGAAAACACCTACAAGCGCCTGATCGATGCCCAGCCCGAACCGCTGACCTCCAGTTTCCATGTGGATCACGGCATGCTCCTGAACATCTTGAGCCGGGAAACCGACGGCTGCAAGGCCATGCGAAACCTGATCAAGGACTGCCACGAAAGTGCCGCTAGCAAAAAACAACTGCAGCACAGGTCTTTCCAACTGTTCCGAAGCCTTGTGGAAAAGAAAATCGTAGAGTTTGTAAAGCCCCTGGCCGAGGGCTACAGCCACTTGCGGGTCAATTTGGACTTGCAAGACGACTTTGCCATGAACCAGCCCCTTTCCCTTTACCTGGTGGATACCTTGCCGAAACTGGACAGGGAAAGTCCCGAATACGCACTGGATGTAATCACCCTTTGCGAATCCATCGTAGAAAATCCCGACGCCATACTCCGCATTCAGCAGAACAAGGCCCGGAACGCAAGGCTTGATGAACTCAAGGCCCAGGGCATGGAATTCAACCAGCGCATGGAAGAAATCGAGAAGGTGGAATACCCCAAGCCCCTGCGGGACTTTATCTACGACACCTACAACGCCTTTGCCGAAGTCCACCCGTGGGTAGATGTAAACGTGGAGCCCAAGAGCATTGTCCGCGAAATGTTCGAAAGCTTCAGCACTTTCAGCGGCTACGTGAAGCAGTATGGCCTGCAACGCATGGAAGCCATTCTGCTGCGCCACCTGAACTACGTCTATAAGGTTTTGAGCCAGACGGTTCCCGACGGCTACAAGAACGACGAACTCCGGGAAATGGAAGACTACCTGGGCGACATGATCCGCCGCACCGACTCGAGCCTTTTGGAAGAGTGGGAAAAAATGGCCCACCCCGAAGACTACCAGAAACGCCTGGAAGAGGGTGCCGCCGAAGACGAAGCGGAAAAAGCCTTCGGAGCCGACAAGGCCGCAGCCGACATCACCTACGACAAGAAACGTTTCTTGGGTATGGTGCGCCAGCGCATTTTCCAGATTATGGGCAACCTCGCAAAGCAGGACTTTGCAGCAGTTCTCGACAGCCTGGCCGACGACCTGGAAGAGGGCCAGATGCTGGTGGATGGCAAAGGCAAGCCCTGGACCGAGAATACGCTTACCGAAATCATGGCCGCCTATACCGCGGAACACCACAAGTTCCGCTTAGATGTGGAAGGCCGCGCTCTCGCCCACACCATAGTGACCTACGAGAGCGACGTGATGCATATCCAGCAGATGCTCCAGGACGAAGAGAATTTTAACGACTGGAGTATCGACTTCGAGATAAATCTTGCCGAAAGCCGCGAAGCGGGCGTGCCTCTCTTGAAGATGACCCGAATCGGGGAAGCGTAGTCAATTCGGAATTCGGAGTTCGGAATTCGGATTTTGTATTTTTGAATTGCATCTTTTGCTTTTAGGAATGTTAAAAATTTAGGAGAGAATAAATGCGTTTGTTTGCCTTTTTGATTGCCTTTGCCGTCGTTATGCCTTTTGCCTACGATGGCGACATGGATACCTACCACGAAGCCAAAGAGGAATTGGCCCTAGTCAGGGACGGCTACTTGAGCGCCCTGAACGTGGCCATGGACGATGCCAACGAAGGGGATCCTGAAGGCTGGTTCAAGGCCCGTGACAATGGGGAATGCGAAGATTGGGACGATCTGGAATATGTGGGGCCTGAGCTGGAACATTTCAAGCTGACCGAAATCCCTTACGGATTCCAGTTCAAGGGACGGCACGGAGCCTATGTCGTAGACGTGAAAATCAAGGTGGTCACCCGCGACACCGACATCTTTTACGATATCCAGTACCAGAAGGGCACAAACGCTCCCGGCAAAGAACTTGTCGAAGAAGTCTTCAAGAATGACCGCAAGGTCTTTTACGACCCCAAGACTCCCTGCACACGGGAAGCCGTCACCTGTATAGGCGAATACAGCAAGGGCACTCTCGGAACCCTGAAAAAGAAAAAGTCCAGATAGGCAATTATGAAAAAAACATCTGCCCAAAAAACATCGTTTGAACTTCGCATTCAGGAGGCCTTGTTTAACGCACAGGACCTAAAGTACATGGCTTTTCAAAGCGAGATGATTCCCACCATTCCCGTCGATTCTATTATCGGCGTGCGGACTCCCGACCTGAAGCTCATTGCCAGGAATTTTTCGGCAGACCCAAAAATCAACAAATTTCTGAACAGGCTCCCGCACGAGTATTACGACGAGAACCAGCTCCATTCCTTTATCCTGTCGGACATCAGGGACTTTGACGAATGCGTTGAGCAGTTAGAAAAATTTTTGCCCTTTGTGGACAACTGGGCCACCTGCGATCAGCTGAGGCCCAAGGTTCTAGGGAAAAAGGAAAATCGCAAGAAGCTGCTGGAACTCATAAAGCTCTGGATTCGCGGCAGGCTTGCTTCTGGCGAACCGGTTGAAGACGACACCTACATTGTCCGTTTCGGCGTTGAAATGCTGATGAACTGGTACTTGGACAACGATTTTGCCCCTATGTTCCTGCGGTGGGTTGCGGCAATCCGGAGAGACAGCTACTACGTGAAGATGATGGTGGCCTGGTATTTTGCTACGGCTCTGGTCAAGCAATACGATGCTACGATACCTTATATCCTGGAGCGCAAACTGGAACCCTGGACCTATAGCAAGACCATTCGGAAAGCTTGCGAAAGTTTAAGAATTACCCCCGAGCAAAAGGCGTACCTGAAAACGCTGAAAGTGTAAGCTAGAATTTGTCATTGCGAGGGTTCGTAGAACCCGTGGCAATCTCTAACCCGCTTTTGTCATGCCGGGCTTGACCCGGCATCACCTTTTCTTTTTGAATAATCTATATTACACAATACATAGCCCCGTACCGAATGGTTCGGAGCGATCGGTTTTTGAGTTTTCGACTCTTGTTCTTGGTACGGAAAATCTGGTAAATTTTCAAAATTACGCAAGGACAAGTCGGACGCTCACGCACCCTGTGCGTGGGCCGTTCGGTCTTGTTGCGTAATAGGTTTACCAGAACCTCCGTATCAGCAAGCCATCGGTCCCACGCTTTTTTATTGGGCTGGAACTGGTTCACGCTTCAGATAAAGTGTCGAGAATGCACACTTTTTGAAACAAGGAGTCTTAAATGAAGCGTCTTGCCATCATAGAAACAATCGGCAAAGAGTATCTTACCGAGAATATTGAAGGTGGTGAATTTAGTTATATCCAAGCTCTTGGGCGGAAAATCAAAGGACACTTCAAAATAGATTTACGCTTTTATGATGAAAACTCTCATGTTGCTGTTTTGGTTGAAACCAAAAGTATTTATAAAGCAAATGATGTTAAGCAAATTAATGCTTATGTGGCGTTAGAACAAGAATTAGATAGTAAAACTAAAATTATCGCTATTCTTGCAAATACAGAAAACAACATGTTTAGGATTTGGAAAATTGAAAATGATGAGAGAATAGAACTAGATGATCATAAAATCAAGTCGATGGAAGAATACATCGCTTATTTTAAGAAGCAAAATTCAAATGATAAAACTGCAGTTCTTGAGAATACATCAAAGTTAAATAGAATTCTACATGATAACGGTATTCCAGAAAAATTGCGTAGTCAATTTGTCGGAACGTGTTTACTTGCGCTAAAAAATGATCTGGTGTATAAGGACTTAGAAACAAGTCAAATTATTTCAGGTATAAAAAATAAACTTGGTAAGCTCTTGCAAGACAGTATGGATAAAGCGAAGAAATTGTCCATTCTACAAGCGAAGGTGCTTGAAAGTCAAAATGTAGAAGCTATAGAAGGTAAGAACTTTGAAAAAATTCTTTCATTTATCGAACAAAATATTCTGCCGTATATCAATGAATCTAGTTTCGAGGGACAGGACATTCTCAGTTACTTCTTTACGACATTTAATAAATACGTTGCCCGTGAAGATAAAAACCAAGCGTTTACACCCAATCATATATGTCATTTCATGAGTAAAGTTGCGGGAATTGACAAAAAAACGCGCGTTCTAGACCCAACATGCGGTTCGGGAACATTCCTCGTGCAAGCCATGACAATGGAATTAGCACAATGTGAAACAGAATCAGAACGATATGAGGTGAAGGCAGAACAAATTTATGGTATTGAATTTGATGAAGGAGTCTTTGGTCTATCAACAACAAATATGCTTATTCATAGTGATGGCAACTCCAACATCCGTCTTGGCTCATGTTTTGAAAATGATAGGTGGATTGAACATGCAAATATAGATGTCGTATTGATGAACCCTCCTTATAATGCTTCGAAAAGCCAAATGCCAAAGGAGTTTGGGAAGAAATTTGGAAAGAGTGCGACTGATCCATCAAAAGGGCTTTATTTCGTCAACCATATATTGAAGTGTGTTAAAGGACAAAAAGGACGACTGCTGGCATTGCTTCCCATGTCATGTGCAATAACTGTTAAAGGTGTAATTTTAGAATTGAAAAAAGAAATTCTCGAAAACAATACCTTAGATGCCGTGTTTTCTTTCCCTGATGAAATGTTTTATCCGGGAGCAAGTGCTGTTGCATGTTGTATGGTGTTCAATGTCGGAAAACCACACCCCAAAGATTATGAGACCTTCTTCGGCTATTTTAAAAACGATGGTTTTGAAAAGAGAAAAGGTGTTGGTCGTATAGATGTCCGTGATAAGTGGAATGATATTGAATCGGAATGGCTTGATTTATACCATCATAGAACTTCTCTTCCTGGGAAATCAATAACAAAGCATGTTTCTGATGAAGATGAGTGGTGTGCCGAAGCCTATATGGAAACGGATTATAGTACACTCAATCAAAAAGATTTCGAAAAGAAATTGAAAGAGTACATTTCCTTCAAATTTTTGAGTGAGTAACTATGGTTCCTTTAGTTGAAATTTTTGATGTTTGGTATGGCGTTAATTTAGAAGTTGTTAACAGCGAAGTTGTTCCTGTTGGTATACCTTTTGTATCAAGGCAATCTGTAAACAATGGTGTTGTGTGTCATGTCAAAAGAATAAACAATATTGAACCAAATCCATCTCATACACTGAGTATTGCTGTAAGCGGGAGTGTTCTTTCAACATTCTACCATGATTATGAATATTATAGTGGACGAGATATCTATGTTGCGAAGCCTAAAATTGATTTGACTAAAGAGGAAATGCTCTATTATTGCTATGTCATTGAACAAAATAAATACAAATACAATTATGGGCGGGGTGCAAATAAAACATTTAAAAATATTTTAGTACCATCTAAAGATGAAATTCCTCATTACGTCAATCAAAAAGAGGTGAATGTTCCTTTTGTCTCTAAATCTCTTCTACAAAACAAACTGAATTTTAATGTAAATGAATGGAAATGGTTTGTTTTAAAAGATTGGTTTGATGAACCCTATAAAGCTAACGCTTACAACTCTCAAGATTTAATTCCTTGCATTGAAAAAGATGTTGCTATTGCACATATTACAAGAACCGACGAAAATAACGGATGTAAGGATTTTGTTGTTAACGAAAGTTTCGGCTCAATTGAGGAGCCTAATGCCATCACAATTGGTGATACAACAGCAACAATTTTTTATCAAGAAAAAGAATTTATTTGTAGTGACCATATGGTTATTCTTCGCTCCAAGTATCTTAATAAGTATACGGGATTATTCATTGTCACAATGTTGAATAAAGAACGATTTCGTTACAATTATGGAAGGGCTTATAATAAGGGAATAATCGCCAATACAAAAATCAAGCTTCCTGCGGTAAAAATTGCTCCCAACAAATACGAACCCGATTGGCAATTTATGGAAGACTACATCAAATCCCTTCCGTATTCGTCATGCCTTTAAGCAACTAGAATTATGGTTGCGAGGGAATACCGTGACCGAGCAACCTCCTGCGTAGCGAACCCATTTATCGAGGCGAGAGGGCATAGTTGCTAGGCAAAAAATCCGGAGGGTAGCGACGAACAAAGTAAAGTTGCGACTGACGGTCTTTTTTGCAGGCGACTGTGCCCTTGAGACTCGGATTATTTAAGGGGTATTAGGGGGGGGGACCCCTAGGAGAGGGGGTAGCGAAAACGGCAAGGAGATCCCCGCCTGCGCGGGGATGACAAGATGGTGGCGGGGATGACGAGCCGTTGTAGCGACCTTTGGACACTTAGCGCTTTAGCGCTTAGTGTACATGGCCACCTTTAGGTGGTGCGGGAGACTTCCCCCTTTGCCATTTAAAAGCACCCTTGGGACTTTGTAAACTTTTTTCTATATTTGGCGCCGAAAATTGAAGTTCCGCGGGGTTGATCCGGCGGAAAGGAGTCAAGATGAGCAAAGATTTGAAGGAACAGGCGCTGGAATACCATTCCATGGGCAAGCCCGGCAAGATCGAGATTGTGCCCACCAAGCCCCACAGCACCCAGACGGACCTGGGCCTCGCTTACACTCCGGGCGTTGCCGCCCCCTGCCTCGAGATTGAAAAGGACAACAACCTGGCCTACGAATACACGGGCAAGGGCAACCTGGTCGCAGTGATTTCTAACGGCACTGCGGTTCTTGGCCTCGGCGATATCGGCGCCCTCGCGGGCAAACCGGTGATGGAAGGCAAGGCGCTCCTGTTCAAGATTTACGCGGGCATCGACGTCTTTGATATCGAAATCAACGAGAAGGACCCGAAGAAGTTTATCGAAATCGTGAAGGGTATTGCCCCGACGTTCGGCGGCATCAACCTGGAAGATATCAAGGCTCCGGAATGCTTCGAGATCGAGGACACGCTGAAGGCGGAACTCGACATCCCCGTGATGCACGATGACCAGCACGGTACGGCCATCATTTCTTCGGCGGGTCTCCTGAATGCCATTGAGGTTGCGGGCAAGAGCATCCGCGACGTGAAGATGGTGGTGAACGGTGCCGGTGCTGCCGCCTGCGCCTGCACCCGCTTGTACCTGTCGCTCGGTCTCAGGAAAGAAAACCTGGTGATGTGCGACAGCAAGGGCGTTATCCGCAAGGACCGCAAGGGCTTAACCGAGGCGAAGGCGTTCTTTGCGACTGACCGCACCGACATCGAGACTCTTGAAGATGCCATGAAGGGCGCCGACGTGTTCGTTGGCCTCTCGAAGGGCAACATTCTGACCCGCGAGATGGTGCGCAGCATGGCCGACCAGCCGATTGTTTTCGCGCTGGCGAACCCGACTCCCGAAATCAGCTATGAAGAGGCGATGGCGAGCCGTGGCGACCTGATTTTTGCGACGGGCCGCAGCGACTACCCGAACCAGGTGAACAACGTCATCGGTTTCCCGTACATTTTCCGCGGGGCGCTGGACGTGCGCGCGACCTGCATCAACGAGCACATGAAGCATGCGGCTGTGCGTGCGATTGCCGCTCTTGCGCACCAGCCGGTGCCCGACGTGGTGAACATTGCCTACAACGCGCAGCGCTTTACCTTCGGCAAGGAATACTTGATTCCGAAGCCGCTTGACCCGCGCCTGCTTACGGAAGTTTCTATCGCGGTGGCGAAGGCGGCCATCGAGAGCGGTGTGGCCCGCAAGCCGATTACCGACTGGGACGCTTACTACGACAGGCTCCGCGACATGATGGGCTACGACAACAAGCTTATCCGCCAGTTCAGCGATACCGCCCGCAGCAACCCGAAGCGCGTGGTGTTCGCCGAGAGCAACCTGAACATGCTCAAGGCTGCCGTGCAGGCAAAGGTGGAAGGCGTTGCACACCCGATTGTGCTCGGCAACCCGGAACGCATCCAGATTATCGCCCAGCGCGAACAGCTCGACCTTACGGGCATCAGGATTGTGAACCCGCGCTCGCCCGAGGAATTCGAGCGCCGCCGCAAGTACGCGACGATTTATGCCGAGGAGAACGGCCGCAACGGCGTGACGCTCGACGAGGCCCGCGACGACATGTTCGAACCGAACCATTTTGGCATGATGATGGTCAAGACGGGCGATGCCGACGCGTTCATTACGGGCGGCTACTCCAAGTACAGCGAGACGATTGAACTTGCGAAGGAAATCATCGGCATCCGCGAGGAATACAAGCACTTCGGTGCAATGCATATCCTGAGCACGCGCAAGGGAACGTTCTTCCTGGCCGATACGCTCGTGAACCGCGACCCCGATGCCGAAACGCTCGTGGATGTCGTGAAGCTCACACATGACGCGGTGCGGTTCTTCGCTCACGAACCGGTGATGGCGATGCTCAGCTACGCGAACTTCGGCAGTGACAAGGAAGCGGCCCGCGGTACGGCAAACAAGGCCCGCGATGCGGTGAAGATGATTCACGAGCAGTTCCCGGACTACATGATCGATGGCGAAATGCAGGTGAACGTGGCGCTCGACAAGCAGCTGCGCGATACCAAGTACCCGTTCAACAAGCTCAAGGGCCAGACGGTGAACACCTTGATTTTCCCGTGCCTCTCTTCTGCAAATACGACCTGCAAGATGCTCCTCGAGATGGGCGTGGGCGAATCTATCGGCCCTGTGCAGATGGGCCTGAACAAGCCGGTGCACTTTACCGACTCCGACGCTTCTGTCCACGACATCTTCAATCTGACGGTGGCCGCCGTCATCGACGCCATCGTTCAAGAGAAGAAGGACGAAGAGAAAGACAAAAGAAAATACGACAGGATCTGGTAAAGAAAAGCCCGCTGATGCGGGCGTTTCTTTTTTCTAGTAACTCAGCTTTTCGGTGGAGCCTTCCTTGAAACTGCCCAGGCGATATACGAAATCGCAGTAGGTCTGAAGTTCCTTCAGGGCTTCCACAACCAGCGGGTCCTTGGGATTTCCTTCGAAGGACAGGTGGAAGATGTATTCCCAGGGCCTGTCCGGATGGGGCCTGCTTTCGATGCGGGTCAGGTTCAAGTCCCGCTTGGCAAAACAGCCCAGCGCCGCATGGAGCGCTCCGGACTTTCCGGAATCGTTCAGCATAAAGAGTAGGGTGGTCTTGATGGGAGTGTCGCCGGACCCGACTTCGGGCAAATCGACGGCCACCTTCTGGATGGCGTAAAAGCGGGTGAAGTTCACGCCCTTCAGGTTCTCGATTCCTTCGGCCAGAATGTCCAGGCCGTAGAACTTGGCGGCGTAGGCGCTGGCGATGGCGCCTAAAGTCTTGTCTCCGCGCTTGGCTACCTCTTCGGCGCTGCCTGCGGTGTCGTAGAAGGCCACACTTTCGATATCGGGATTGCGACCGAAGAATCGGCTGCACTGGGCAAGCCCCTGGGGGTGGCTCAGCACCTTCTTCAGGTCCCCGAGTTTCACTCCGGGCAGGGCGCACAGGGTATGGGAAATCTGGAGCTTTACCTCTGCCACGATGGGCAGGCGCCACTTGTAGAGCAGGTCGTAGTTTTCGTAGATGGAACCTGCCGTAGAATTTTCGATAGGAATTGCACCGCCGTCCACGGCGCCGGTCTCGATGCTCTGGAAAATCTCACCGAAGGTGTCCATAGGCACCACTTCGATGTCTGTTCCGAACAAATGATAAGCGGCACTTTCGCTATAGGCTCCGCGACGACCCTGGAATGCAATCTTTTTCATGGCGCAAAAGATAGTAATTGGTCTTTAGGGGCTAGGGGTTAGGATCTAGGGGCTAGGGGTTTGAGGTGAGATTAGTTATGAGTTTTCAGTTATGAGTTATCAGTCCACAATTTGGCGCCTTCGGCGCGATTATAAAAACTCACTACTCATAACTCACAACTCACAACCCACAACTCATAACTCATTACCTGAACCGTCTCGCCCCTTGGTACTTGGGGCGCCAGTAGTTGTCGCTCATGGGGGATATCATCACGCCCTTGCTGGAGCTGGCATGGGTAAAGCGGTCCCCTTTCAGATAAATTCCCACGTGGTCGATTTTCCAGAAACTGCCGAAGAACACCAGGTCGCCTTCCTGCAGGCTACCCCGGCTCACGGAGCTCCCTCGGCTGTCGTCGTACATCTGGCCTGCGTTATGGGGCAGGCTTATTCCGTAATGACTCTTGTAAAGTTGCATCACGTAACCGGAGCAGTCCGTGCCGGACTTGGAACTGCCCCCGTAAACATAAGGCGTTCCAATCCAGGACTTGGCCAGCTGTTCCAATGAAGAATTGAAGGCTTGCCTGGGAGCGTTTTCGTGGGCCATCTTTTGGGTGGCGGCCTGTTTGGTAGCCCCTGCGGAGGTATGTTTGTTCGTAGGCGCTCTGCTAGGAGATTTCGTCGTAGATGCTCCATCCTTGGTACCCGATTCCGCCTTTGCTGTGGATGTCGGCTCGCTGGGAGCGGATTTGTAACCGCCGATACTTCTGTCATACCCCGTGCGCACAGGGAAAGTGCAGCTGCACAAGCCCATACAAACAAGGGCTATTGCAAAGCCGGCAATGTATTTGGCAAACAGGACCATCGTTCTAAAATTAACAAACAATCAGTCTTCGGGCGCAGTGGGAGGCACGCGAGCAATCACTCCCACTGTTCCGCGGGTTGCCTTGACCAAATCTGCCGGGGCAATCTTCAACTGCAAGCCTCGTTCACCGGCACTCACATAGATGAACGGGAACTGCAGGGCCGTTTCGTGAATAAAGATGGGAAAATTCTTCTTGAGTCCGAGAGGGCTGCAACCGCCCCGGATGTAGCCTGTCAGCGGGGTCAAGTCCTTCAAGGGAACGGTATCGATTTTCTTGTTGCCGCTGACCTTGGCGGCCCCCTTCAAGTCCACTTCCAAGTTGCCAGGAACGACGCATATCAGATAGCCAATTTTGTCGCCATGGACTAGGATTGTCTTGAAAACCTGGTTGATGTCTTCGCCCAAGCTGTCCGCCACATGTTGGGCGCCCAAGTCGTTTTCGTCCACCTTGTAAGGGATCAGCTCGTACTGGATCTTTTGGCGGTCCAGGATTCGGGCAGCGTTTGTCTTCTTGATATCCATAAATGTCCTCGATACGAAAGATAAAATTTTATATTGTGGAAAAAACTTGGGGGTGCTGTAGGAACTATGGCTGAGAACAAACCCCTTGAACCTGTGCCAGTAATTTGGCCGTAGGAAAAGTGAGGATTTTATGGATATAAAGGGTGCGACCTTTCCGCAATCCAGCAAGATTTATGTGCAAGGGAAAATGTTTCCCGAAATCCGCGTGGGCATGCGGGAAGTAAAGATTGACGACCCCAAGACTCCGGTAGTGCCTGTTTACGATACCAGCGGACTTTACGGCGACGCCTCTGCAGAAATTGACATAAAGAAGGGACTCCCCAAGATTCGCGAAGGCTGGAGAGAATGGCTCAAGGATGTTCCCGGCGCAGAAGATTGCAAGACCCAGCTGGACTTTGCCCGCAAGGGAATCATCACTCCCGAAATGGAATACGTGGCCATTCGAGAAAACCAGCGCCTGGACGAAATCTTGCCCAAGGATTCGGGCATCAAGCCTATTACGCCGGAATTCGTCTGCTCCGAAGTGGCTGCAGGCAGGGCTATAATCCCCTCCAACATGAACCACCCGGAATGCGAACCCATGATTATCGGTAACGCCTTCCTCACCAAGATCAATTCCAACATCGGGAACTCCGCCATCAGTAGCGGAATCGAAGAAGAAGTGGAAAAGCTGGTGTGGTCTGTCAAGTGGGGGGCGGACACCGTCATGGACCTTTCTACCGGCAAGAACATCCACGAGACTAGGGAATGGATTCTGCGGAACAGCCCCGTACCTATCGGCACCGTGCCTATCTACCAAGCTCTTGAAAAGGTTAAGGGCAAGGCCGAAGACCTGACTTGGGAAGCCTATCGCGACACCCTGATTGAGCAGGCCGAACAGGGCGTGGACTACTTTACCATTCACGCAGGGCTCTTGCTAAAACACATCCCGCTGACCCTGAAACGCACTACGGGAATCGTGAGCCGCGGAGGCTCTATCCTTGCGCTTTGGAGCATGGTCCACAAGAAGGAAAACTTCCTTTACACCCACTTCCGGGAAATCTGCGAGATCCTCGCCAAATACGACGTAGCCGTTTCCCTTGGTGACGGGTTGCGTCCGGGTTCCATCGCCGATGCCAACGATGCCGCCCAGTTCGGAGAACTGGAAACCTTGGGAGAACTGACGAAAATAGCCTGGGAATACGGCGTGCAGGTGATTATCGAAGGCCCGGGCCACGTGCCCATGCACAAGATTCAGGACAACATGGCCAGGCAGACAGAGAAATGCTTCAACGCGCCCTTCTACACCCTGGGCCCCCTCACCACCGACATCGCTCCCGGCTACGACCATATCACCTCGGCCATCGGGGCAGCACAGATCGGCTGGTACGGAACCGCCATGCTGTGCTACGTGACGCCCAAGGAACACTTGGGACTCCCCGACAGGGACGATGTTCGCGCAGGCGTGGTGACCTACAAGCTGGCTGCCCATGCGGCGGACCTCGCCAAGGGTCATTTCGGAGCCCAGTTCAGGGACGACGCCCTTTCCCGCGCCCGTTTCGACTTCCGCTGGAACGACCAGTTCGCCCTTTCTCTGGATCCTGAAAAAGCCATGGAATTCCATGACAAGACCCTTCCCGAAAGCCGCGCCAAGAGCAGTCATTTCTGTAGCATGTGCGGCCCGAACTTCTGCAGCATGAGGATTTCCAAGGCTATAAGAAATTTCGTTGAAAAAGGCGAAGTGGGAGACGTCTAGGGACGCACATGCGCCGAGTCGAAGCAACAGGTCGAAGCGTTCCTACTCTAGCATAATCGTGAACGGGCCGTCGTTGGTGAGGCTCACCTGCATGTCGGCGCCGAATTTCCCGGTCTGCACGACGGGGATTTCTTTTTTGCATTCGGCGATGATGTATTCGTAGAGCTCGTTTGCAAGTGCCGGGTTGCCGGCGCCGTTAAAGGTGGGGCGGTTTCCCTTGTTGCAGTTCGCGTAAAGCGTGAACTGCGAGACGAGCAGCAATTCGCCGCCGACGTCCTTGATGGAAAGGTTCGTCTTGCCGTTTTCGTCGGCGAAGATGCGCAGCGCAAGCATCTTGCGGATGAGCCTGTTGGCGATTTCGCGGGTATCGTCTTCGCCCACGCCGATGAGAATCATGTAGCCCTTGCCGATCTTGCCGACGGTCTGCCCTTCGATATCCACCTGGGCGTTCAATACTCGCTGAATCAAGAATTTCATATTACTCCGCGCTAGCCAATGCCTTCTTGTAGATGTCCTGCATCACGAGGCCC
>OMSO01000009.1 GCA_900313675.1 uncultured Fibrobacter sp. | reverse complement strand
CAAGCTCTACAAGGGCAACATCATCCCGGCCGGCATCAAGAGCCCCTACAGCCTCTACGACATGGGCCTCGGCGGATTCACCGACGTCGACATGTACGATCAGAAGGATGCTACGGGCTTCATCCGCTGCTTCGGCCTTCCGCTCAAGACGCGCGCCCTGTTGCTCGGCAACAAGACCAACGTCGACTTCGGCAAGCCGGTGGTGCTCCCGAAGAAGTAGTCGGTTCGTCCCGATTGTCATCCCCGTGTAGGCGGGGATCTCCTATAAAAATCCTCGACTTCACAAATGTGGGCCGGGGATTTTTTGTATCTTTTTTATGTATGAATATCCGCGTTCCTTTTATTGCGTTGGCGCTCCTGATTGGTGCGTCTTTTGCTGACGATCCGCGTTTTGAACAGGGGGCCCGATTCCTCGCCCAGGGTGAATACGAAAAGGCCCTCGGTGAATACCGTGCGGTCCTTGCTGAACAGCCCCAGAATTCCGACGCCTACTTTGCCGCCGCCGAAGTCTATATCAAGATGCCCAAGCCCGACTACAGCAGGGCATTGGCCAATTACCGCCTGGCCTACAAGTTCACGCCCACCATGAGCGCCGCCTACGAAGGTGCGGCGAAGGTCTATGAAAAGCTGGGCCAAAAGGCCAAGGCCGAAGCCGAACTTGCCAAGGACCCGAAGAACAGGCCCCCTGAGCCTGTAGTGACGGAATCGGTTGCTGAACAGGCCGCCGCACCTGCTGCTCCTGCCGCGACCGCGCCGGAACAGCCCGCTCCTGCCGCAACGGCACAGACATCTGAACAAGCCCCTGCACCGGTACAGGAGGCTGCTCCCCAGGCCGCACCTGCTGCTGAACAGCCCGCACAGGCAGCTCCCGCACCTCAACCTGCTCCCGCACAGACCGTTGCTGCTGAGGCTGTTCAGCAAGCTCCTGCTCAGGCCGCTCCGGCAACGCAACCTGCCGCTCCCGAAGCCGCACAGGCTGCGTCTGCACAACCAGCCGCATCGGCTCCTGCTGCCGAGACTCCTGCCGCAAATCCCGACGATCCTTTTGAAAAGGGCAAGGCTTTTCTTGCTCAGGGTAAGTACGAAGATGCCGCCAAGATGTGGCGTGAAGTGCTGAAAAAGACTCCGGGGCACGTGGGTGCCTACTACTACGCCGGCGTCACCCGCCTAAAGATGGGAGAATACGATAAGGCCGAATTCAACTTGAACAAGGGCAAGGAGTACAAGGACGGCGCTGCCGATGTCCACTACTACCTATCCCTTATTTACAAGGCCCAGAACAAGACGGATTTGGAAAAGAAGTCCTTGGCGGCCTACATCAAGAAGGCAGGCCCTAACGGTGAGTTCCGCAAGGCTGTAGAAGACCGCCTTGCCGAGATGAAAAATGCAACCGTCGATTCTGCGGCCACGACTGGTCAGGAAGTGTCTGCAGCGCCGGAAACGGCTCCTGCGGCTACGGCCCAGAAAATCGCTCCCGCACCGGCCAAGGCCTATTCCATCGCCCGAGCCAACGACCTTTTCAAGTCGGGCAGTTTCGAAGAAGCCCTGCAGGTTTATAAGGTAATGCTGGAAACGGAGCTTTCTCCCGAAGACCGCTATTTCGCACTGCTCCAGATGGGTAACATTTATCGCGAACTTCGCGATTTCCACAGTGCCGCTTCACGCTACCGCGAAGTGGTGCAGCAATATCCCGACTCCGACTGGGCGACAGAGGCCGAGCGCGCTTTGGAAGATGCCGTGTGGCTTGAAAACCACAGGGGCGAGCTCCCGCGTCGCAAGCGGTAGTTTTGCTTTTGTTTTTTTTTGCTTTGTAAAAATCTTTTCTCTTTGAAAAAAGTTTATTCGTAGGTATATTTTACATACCTAGGGCTTTGTTGGGTTGGGTAAACGAGGTCTGGTATGTTGTTTGTAGTTCTACTGGCTGCCATCGCAGTGTCCCTTTCCTTTGCGGATCCTCCCGCTAATTTCGGTGGTTGGAAAAAGGTGTTCGAAGATAATTTCGACGGAACCTCTCTCGACAAGACCAAGTGGAACCCGACCTACAATTGGGGCCCCACCCACAACCATCGGGCCTATTGTGCCGAAGAAAATGTCATTGTCTCCGATGGCACCCTGAAACTCAAGGGCGAAAAGAAAACCCACCCCGATGCTAACGGCCGCAAGGCTAAATTCAACAACAAGGAAATCCCGGTAGATTATACCTCTGGTGCCATCGACACCAGGGGCCATTTCGAAGTCAAGTACGGCTACATCGAGGGCCGTTTTAAGGCTCCGTCGCAAAAAGGGACCTGGCCTGCTTTTTGGACTTTGCAAGACGGTTGGCCTCCGGAGATTGACATTCTGGAAATTCCGGCCTCTCGCAAGCAGCACCATTACTACCTGCACTATACGGACCCCAGCTGGTACAGTGGCCACGGTTCGGCATGGGATCACGAAGCTTCCTTTGGTGGACACAAGGACGACGATGTGGACCGCTCCGCAGATTTTCACACTTACGGCGTAGAGTGGGACGAATCTACCCTCAGTTTTTACTTTGACGATAAGAGGTTTGCCAGTTACAACCGCCCGACCGAAATCAGCCAGCTTACGGCGCAATACATCATTGTAAACCTGGCCATCGGGGGCTGGGCGGGCGACGATATCGAGATTACGGCGGACAAGCCCGCCTACTTCGAAGCGGACTGGATTCGCGTGTGGCAGGCGAAACCCGCAAAGCCCGACACGGTGAAGATTTTCTCCATGAACTTTGGCACCTGCATGGTTCGCACGTCAGAAAACAAACTAGCCCTGGGTGACTGCGATAGCGACAGTGCCTTGGTGGTGGTAACTCCGCTTTCTTCGACGACTTTCCGTTTCGGCTTCGGAGACCTTTCCATTGATGTTCCCGACGAATCGAAAGATGCTGGTGTCACTATGGGACTCTACCAGTGGAACGGCGGTGCCCATCAGAAAGTGATTATGGAAAAGCAGGCGGGCTATGAGGGAACCGTGGTGCGCATGAAAATGCAGAACAGCAACATGTATCTCCGAGCCACAACTGATGGCGAACGGGTAGTGCAGAGTTGGGCCGACGATTGGGAATGGAACCAGATGTGGAGAATTTTGCCCCAGAAAACCCAGGAACCCGACAGTCCTGATGGACCGGAGGCTCTAGCATCTGATCCAAATGCGTATTCTTATGGAACATCCATCCGTTACACAAATGGCAATCTGTCTGTAGAATTGGGCAATGCTTTTAGCAGGGGTGTCGAAATCCGCGTTTTGGATTTAAGGGGACGTGAGGTGATGCGCCAATGGGTTGCACATGGTGCGACTATGGATGTGCAGACCCTTGTTCCGGGCATTTACCATATGATGGTTTCCGACGGCAAACGGCTAGATGCGAAGATGTTTAAAAAGTAGTTCGCTTCACGTAGATTTTTTGTAGCGTGCTGCTTGTGGCGCTGGTCCGTTGTACAATGTAGTTTCCAGATGGCAGACTTGACAGGTCGATGGCGTTGCCGTAGCTGCTAAGGACTTTTTTCCCGGTTATGCTGAACACGTTGATGCGGTACATTTCCTGGCCGCTGATTTCAAGGCGTTGCCCGACGATAATTCCCTGATTTTGCTCGGAGGAACTTTCGCTAGACGCCTGCGAAGACGAAGACTCGTCGCTGCTCGATGAACTTTCGATGGACACGGTTCCGTCCCAGCCGCTATAGGCCGTTAGGGCGTCTTTAAGGGCCTGGTTTACGCTGCTGGAGGCGTCGTCTGTGGAATTATCGAAGGTCCAGCGGAAGTCTCCGCCTTGTACGCGGCCTGCGTAAGCTCGAATGTTTTCGACGGCCTGTTCCGGCGTATCGGCGGTATAACTGTACATGAGTGAGTTGTCGGTGTCGAAGTTGTTGTAGGTGTTGGAGCCCTTATAGGACTTTACAGTTGTTGGGACTTTTGTGTTGCGGGATTCTACCACGTAGGCGTCGAAATCTGCCTGGGTGTTGATGGATCCGCTAGAAGTTTCTTTCCCTTTTTGTATGTACTTTGATGCTCCATATGGAATAAATGTATAGGTTCCTTCCATATGGTTGTTATAGGCCTTAATGGAGCCTCCGTCTTCGCCGCTGAAGGTTCCCTTGCCGGTGCTGCGGGTGGTGCTGCCTTCGTACACGTCGCTTCCTTGCATTGCCGTGAGCATGGGATACTTGCAGTTACGGAAGTAGTTTGCTTCCATGAATACGGAAGATCCCAGAGTAGAACCCGCGCCATACTTGGCGTTTCCGTCATAGTAGTTGTTGTACACATGGGCGCTGTAGTAACGCACACGCGGGTGGCGGCTGTCGGAGTGGTCGTACCAGTTGTGGTGAAAGGTGATGTAGAGGCCTTCGGTGGTACCTTCTGAAAGGCCGACCAAATTAGATTTTCCGTTGTCCCAGAAGTGGTTGTAGCTGAAGGTCACGTAGGTGGACTTTTTGCAGTCCAATGCTCCGTCTCCCTTTTTCTGGTCGGCATCGGAGCCAGCTTCCCCGTAAAAGAAGTCGCAGTTATGGACCCAAACGTATTTGTTGTCTTGCTGCAGACCGATATTGTCGTCTTCCTCGGAATCTACATTCATGATTCCCAGGTTGCGAATTTCTACGTCTTGGGCACCTTTGACGCGAATACCCCAGCCATTGATGGTGGCATCCATGCCTATACCTTCAAAGGTTATAGAAAGGCCTTCTTTTTTATTGTGGTCGATAACGATATCGCCGTTGTTTAATTCTGCAGGGTCCGTGATGTTTCCGATAAGACGGATGTCAAGCGGACGCGTGTCAATCCCCTTCTTAAAACCGTCGAGAATAGCTTGCAACCCGGTATATGAGGTTGTTGCCCCCTTGCTGCTGGTGACCACGTCCAGAGAGACTGTGTTCTTGGTGCTTTCAGTAATGTATAGGACGATGGCCCCGTCCTTAAGGGTTCCATCTTTTTTATAGGCTCCAGGAACGTGGCTGTTGCTGAAGGCGAATCCTGAACGGTCGTGGGCCTTGACGGTAAGGGCCTTCGATGTCGTCGATGTGCCTTCTTTGCCGCCCTTGACGCTTGCCACTTTCAGCGTGTAGCTGCCAGCCTTGAGGCCCGGAATGTCAACGCGCCAGGTGGAGCCGTACTTGCGTACTAGTTCTGCATCCACCTTCTTGTCGGTGGATCCGTTGCCGGAATAGTAGACGTTGTAGCTGTCAGAGCCGTCATCTGTCCACATGGCGTAGGCGGATTCTAGAGAGCCAGCGGCATCGGTGAAAGTAACTTGAGCTTGTACCGCGGTTGCGGACAAGAGAAAGAGGCACGCCCCAATAAGGTGCGTTCGCAAAGAAGCATCCGTAAATCCCATCATGGGCGAAAATCTAGAAAAAGTCGGGCGAGGCTATACCACCTGAACCAGCAAACCCTTCAGGTACTGCCCTTCGGGGAAGGCGGTATTCACGGGATGGTCGGCGGGTTGGCCGAAGCGTTCAATGATTTGAACGCGCCGATGGGCATCGGCAGCGGCATCGGCGATAATCTTCTGAAACAAGTCCATCTCCATAAGCCCCGAACAACTGAAGGTCGCCAGCATGCCGCCTTCGGCCAAGAGCTTCATTGCAAGTAAATTAATGTCCTTGTAGCCCCGGGCGCCTTTCTGCAGGTTGTCCTTGCTTTCCACGAACTTGGGCGGATCCAGCACGATCAGGTCGAAAGTTTCCGCCTTGTCGCGGCACTTGCGCAGGTACTGGAACACGTCGGCTTCAACATGGGTGGCGTGGGCGGTACTCAGCTTGTTTCGCATGATGCCTTCTTTCGCCAACTTCAAAGCGTCCTTCGAAACGTCTACCTGGTAAACCTTCTCGCAACCGCCGCGGAGGGCGTACAGTCCGAATCCACCGGTATAGCAGAAGCAGTTCAGTACTTTTTTGCCCATGGAAATTTCGCCAATGCGACGGCGTGCATCCCGCTGGTCCAGGTAGTAACCCGTCTTGTGACCGTTCTTCACGTCGATGGGGAACAGGATGCCGTTCTCATTGATGATTACGGGCTCGTCGCTGACTTCACCGTAAACCACGCCTGTGCGCAGCGGCAGGCCTTCCTTTTTGCGCACGTCGGAATCGCAGCGCTCGTAGATCCCCTTGCAGTGGGTCTTTTCGGCCAGCAGTTCGTAAATCGTTTCCCGGTGGACTTCGGCACCGGCGGCCAAGATTTCGACAGAATAGATGTCGGCGTACTTGTCGATGATGCAGCCCGGAATGCCGTCGTTTTCGGCGTTGATCAGGCGGAAGGCGCTTTCCTTGTCTTCGATGTCAAAACCGCGGCTCTTGCGGGCGGCGATGGCCCGGTCCAGAATATCGCTGAAGAATTCCCGGTCGATGTTCGCCTTTTCGCCAAACGTCCAGAAACGCCCGCGAATCTGGGACTTGGGCGAGTAGGCCGCAAGCCCCAAGAAGTCGCTCTTGAAACTATAAACCTCTACGGTCTCGCCAAGTTCAGGGTCTCCGATAACTTCGTCGATAGCTCCGCTAAAAATCCAGGGATGGTAACGGAGAGCGGACTTTTCGCGTCCGGCCTTCAGGGTAATGGCTTTCATGGTTCGGCTCCAATTTTCTCCAGTGTAACTTCGCGGCTTGTTTCGGAGAGAATTTCAATCTTGATAATGTGGGTAATGCCCGCCGTGTTCTCTTCCAGGCGTTCAGGCCATTCGATAAGGGTGATTCCCTTTCCCAGGTAGTCGGGTTCCAGGCCCACTTCGCAAATGTCCGTGCCCGGTTCCAGGCGGTAAAGGTCGTAGTGGAAAATGGGCGGATCGTTGGGGTACTCGTGAAGCAGGGTGTAGGTGGGGGAGCATACGTTCCCGTCAAAGCCAAGACCCTTGCAGACACCGCGGCTAATGACGGTCTTGCCAGCGCCAAGGTTGCCGTATAGCGCCACCATGTCGCCCGGCCTTAGCGTGCGCCCGAATTCCACCGCCCAGTCGTATGTCTCGTCTTCAGAGGAAAAAAGCATAATCAGGACCAAATATAGTTTTATTTCAAATCCTTCCAGGGCCATACGGTAGCTTCTGAAAGGGACATTTTTTTTGTTCCGGCATAGATTACGTTTTTTTGTTCGGCGGGAGCATTTGACAGCTTTCCCCAGAAATTTAGGTTGTCTGTAAATTCCTGGTTGAACGTCTCACCGGATTTGATTTCGTAGGCGAAGGTTTTTCCGGCACTATCTTGAATCAGATCCACTTCGTGCCCTACGTTGTCTCGCCAGAAGGAAAGCTTTGGTTCCTTGCCCTCGTTAAGCGAGGTCTTTACAAACTCGTTGATGACCAAGTTCTCGAACAGGCTTCCTCTTGCGTAATGGGTTTCCAGTTGGTTTGCGCTGTTGATTTCAAGTAGGGAACATGCCAACCCCGTATCATAGAAGTACAGCTTTGGAGTCTTAACCAATCGTTTGTTGAAATTTCGGAAGTCGGGCCTGAGCCTGTATAGAATGAAACTTGCTTCTAGTACTGAGAGCCAGGCGTTGACGGTAGGGGTGGATATGCCGCATTCGTTTGCGAGAGAGGATTCGTTCAGCAATTGCCCAATCCTGCCTGCGCATAACTTGAGAAACTTGATGAATAAACTCAGATTCCCGATGTTCTTGATTGATCGCAAGTCACGTTCTACATAGGTGCGGATATAGTTCGGATAGAAATCCGTCGGGTCGATGTTCTTGTCAAAAATGCGTGGGTAGCCACCGGTGAATATTTCGGCGTCCAGGGATTCGGGTAACAGTCCGGCGGAGTCTAGTTCCCTGTGCGAGAAGGGAAGCAAATTCAGCAGGGCGACTCGCCCGGCGAGGCTCTGGCCCAGCTTTTCCATCATCAAAAAGTTTTGCGAACCGCTAAGGATATACATTCCCGTCTTGCCCACGGAGTCGGTGTGGGTCTGTAGATAAGAAAACAGAGTAGGTACTCGCTGGACCTCGTCAATAATCACCTTGTCGGAATGCGTCCTGATAAAGGCCCGTGGATCCCTTTCCGCAAAGTCCCTTTCGTCTAGGTCTTCCAAGGAAATATAATCGTAATCTTTGAACATTTCGCGGAGCATAGTGGACTTGCCCGACTGCCTAGGCCCTGTTACGGCCACAATTGGGAATTTTTCTGCCATTTTTAGGGCTTTTGCCTGCATGTCTCGTGAAATCATGGGGTTATCCTCCTGTTTTTACAAATATAAAATCAAACTTTAGATTTGTAAAGGTTTCTTTCGGGCTGCGTTTTCTTGTTTATAAAACTTTACTTGACTTTGTTTTTTTTTGTTTACATTCAAGTATAATGGCGGTATGAAGAGAGGTTGTGTATGAACTGTCCTATTGATAGCATTTGCGAGATAATCATTGCCATAACGGCCGTTCTAGGTGCTTTCATTTCCATCACCACATGGAAGAAAAACACATTAGTGGAATACAATAAGACCGCGCAGAATTTTTTTCGTGATACTCTTGAAGACAAAAATTTTGCCATGATTTTTCATAATATTGACTATGGCAAGAATTTTTATGGACCTGACTTTCACGACTCTGAATTAGAAGCCAATCTGGACAAGCTCCTTATCAGGTACACATTCCTTGTTGATCTTGTTACCGATGTATGTTTCAAAAATAAAAACATGGATTGGATTAAGTACGAAATCCATCGTATCGTAACAAATATTGACATTCAATCTTATTTATTCAATTTAAGCAATTTTACAAAAAGTATCAATGCTCCTTTCCCTTATAAGTCAATTGTTGACTATGGCAAATCAGCAGGGTTGCTCGATGAAACGTTCTTTAATGTAGAACAAGGCATAAAGAAATACGGAAAGGTGTTGAACTGGTAGCGTTTCAATTAATCAAAACATCAAAAGAGGTAAATATGAAAAAAAAGATTATTGCTTCGCTTGTGCTTTTCATGAGTATGGTTGCATTTGGAGCGCAGAAACCATGCTCAGAAGTTTTTCCAAATGAATCAAATGTAGCGACTTCGCTAGGTGTTGATGGTGCTCGATGTACTGTGTCCAAGGTGGTAAATTCCAAGGGTACGGGTATTTGGCGCATAAAGGTTTCCAGAGACAATAGCAGTTTTGTAGCTGTTATAGAGGTTCCAGAGATGTCTATAAGAACGGAATGTGAAGATGTTGGAGCTGGCAGAGCCTACGAATGTAAGGGCTTTGTTGACAAGAATGGCAAACTGGAAAAAAGTGAAGGGGAAATAATCAACGCTATAGATTTAAATAATCTTTTTGCTGCGGTTTCTGCTCAAGACAAGATCTACTTGTTCGGTGGGCTGCCGCCATGGGAATATTAACATGTAAGGTTTAGGCAAACATTTGCAAAAACGGCTCCCGAAAGGAAGCCGTTTTGACTTCTACAGCTTCTCCTTGAACTGCTGGTAGGTAAACCTGTGCAACAGGTGGAACTTTCCTTCCTTGTCGAACATGCCGATGTCCGGGTGGCGCACACCGTTGAAGAAGGTGGTCTTCACCATGGTGTAGTGGATCATGTCTTCGAAGATAATCCGGTCACCGACTTTTAGGGGCTTGTCAAAAGAGAAATCCCCAAGCTGGTCGCCGGCAAGGCAAGTACCGCCTGTTATCTTGTATGTAAACTGCTTTTCGCCGGGCATTCCCGCTCCGGTGATGGTGGGCCGGTAAGGCATTTCCAGGCAGTCGGGCATGTGGGCGCTGATAGACACGTTCAGCACGGCAATGTCCATCTCGTTGTGGACAATGTCTTCTACCGTGGCCACCAGTTCGCCGGTCTGCCAGCCTACGGCCTCTCCCGGTTCCAGGATGACCTGCAGGTGGGGGTAGCGGCTGCGGAAATCTTTCAGAATCTGCACCAGCTGTTCCCGGTGGTAGTCCTTGCGGGTAATGTGGTGGCCGCCTCCGAAGTTCACCCATTTCATCTGGGCCAGGAACTTTCCGAACTTCGCTTCAAAAGCCTTCAGCACCCCTTCCAGGGCGTCGGCGTCCTGTTCGCACAGGGCGTGAAAATGCAGGCCCTCGATACCGTCCAACAGTTCCGGCTTGAATTCACGCTCGGTAACGCCCAGCCTGGAGAACTTTCCGCAGGGGTTGTAGATGTCGGTTTCTACGGTAGAAAATTCCGGATTCACCCGGATGCCAGCGCTGACGCCTGCTGCTAACGTCTTGTCCTTGAACCGCATCCACTGGCTAAAGCTGTTGAAGGTGATGTGGTCTGCAAGGCTCAATATCTGGTCGATTTCGTCGTCGGCATAGACCGGCGCAAACACGTGGACCTGCTTGTTCATCTCTTCGCGGGCAAGTCTCGCCTCGTTCAGGCTGGAGGCGGTGGCTCCTGGCAGGTATTCGGCGATAATGGGGAAGGAGCGCCAGAAACTGTAGCCCTTCAGGGCGCAGATGATATGGACTCCGGTCTGCTTCTGGATCTGGTCCAGAATTTCCATATTGCGGCGGAGGCGGGTTTCGTCCAGCACGAAACAGGGGCTTGTTACCTGGGAATAGTCTAGCATAGCTCAAATATAGAATTACTGGGTCTCTTGGGCACATTTTTGACTGCCATGGGTGGAACGGTGGATTTTAGGAACCATTTTGGGGCATTTTTTGGCTTTTTTTTCAAAAAGTGGAACTTTTTTTAGCTCTTTAACTAAATTTAGGGCGATGACACGCTCTATTTCAAAGTACTTCGTTGCTTCTATTTTGACCCTGTCCCTTGTCGGTTTTTCCTTTGCCCAGGATGCCGTGGCGACCGAAACTCTGCCGACTCCTCCCAAGCAGGCCGACTCTACAGCCGTAGTGGCTGAAACACCCGTGGAAGAACTGGTGACGCCCCGTGGTGCGACCGAGGTACTGGACGAAATGATCCAGGCCAAGCTGGATTCCATTGATGCCCAGGCGGCGGCAGTGCCCCTGAAGCAGAATACCGACAGCCTCGCCAAGGCCCGTGCCGATAGCGTCCGCAAGCTCATCCTCGAAGGCAAGTACGTGAAGCGCGCCCGTTACGACAAGAGCAACTTTGACCATTGGAAAAAGGACACCGTGTTCCAGAAGGCCATGAAAGAACTGGTGTTCGGCGTGTGGCGTACTGCCATCATGGCTCACGGACACGCTTTCCGCGATGCTGAAATCCGCTTTGGTATGAACGACACCATTTACGGCGTGACCCGCACCTATTCCGATTCCGGCCGTTACCAGATGACCGGCGAATACGCCTACAAGGCCCGTTACCAGTTCGATAGCGATACTTCTCTCATAACCCGTGAAGTGTTCAAGGACCGTCAGGTCATCCGTTGGGACTTTACCACCTTCAAGATTATGGGGGATACCCTCCGCTACAACTTGAACAAACTGGAGTTCCGCGACCTGAACGACAACTGGCTCAACGCCCTCCAGGGTTTCGAGAATGTTCCTCCCGAGTTCTACTACAAGGACGCGGCGGCTACATCGGCCATGCAGAAGGAACTGGATAAAAAGAAGAAAAAGTAGGACTCCATGCGGCGGACGGTTTTAGGCTTTGTCGTCCTGTCCCTTTGTGTTGTAGCCCTTTCGTTCATTACCCTCGTTAGCGGCCCCGTGGATGTTTCCATGGGTGGTCTTCTTGAATCTCCGATTTTTTGGGACTTGCGTCTCCCTCGTGTGGCGGCGGCGCTACTTGCAGGTGTCGCCCTTTCGGTGTCTGGTCTTTCGTTCCAGACGGTTTTCCAGAACCCCCTGGCGGGCCCCTTTGTGCTGGGCATCAGCAGCGGGGCGAGCTTTGCGGTGGCGTTGTCCATGCTGGCGGGTCTTGGCTTTGGGCGGTTCGGCACCCTGGGTGCTGCTGCCGTCGGTTCTCTTGCGGCAACTGCCCTGGTGCTTGGAATTTCGGCCAGGTTCCGGAATAACACGGTCCTGCTGGTGGCGGGGCTCCTGATTGGCTACTTTATTGACGCCTGCATAAGCCTCTTGATTACCTGGAGCGATGCCGAATCCCTGCGGGTCTATGTGTCCTGGGGCATGGGAAGTTTTGGCAGGCTCACTTCTGACGGTATCTGGATTTTCGCGCTGGCCGTGGCTGCGGGCCTGGTCTTGATTGGTGCTTCGGTGCGCTATCTGAACGGGGCTCGCCTGGGCGATGACTTTGCCCGGGGGCTCGGTATCCGGGTGTCGCTGTACAAGAAGCTGGTGCTCCTGGGCGCCTCCGTTCTGGCGGCGGCGGTTACCGCCTTCTGTGGTCCTGTAGCCTTTCTCGGGATTGCGGTGCCCCATTTGGCCTACCTGCTGTTCCGCAGTTCCAACCATCGTGTCCTGTTGCCGGGTTCTGCCCTGTGTGGTGCGACCTTGGCGCTTTTGGCGGGACTCTTGCCGGAGTATCCCCTGAATGCAGTCCTGAGCCTGGTGGGCGTGCCTGTGATTCTTTGGGTGCTGGTCCGGTCTACTAGAAGGGGAGGCCTGTAATGCTCTTGAACTTGCGTCAGGTGACCTTCGGTTATAGGTCTCCATTGGCGAGTCCTCTGGACATGGAGGTCCAGGCGGGTCAGGTGGTAGCCCTGGTAGGGGAGAACGGCTCTGGCAAGAGCACGCTTCTCAAGACCCTCGGGGGAATGCTGTTGCCTTTGGACGGATCTCTGGAGCTGGAGGGCCGCCCCCTTGCGGAATACGGCCTGCGGGAACTTTCCAAGAAGGTGGCGCTGGTCCGTATGGGGCTTGCGGCCCCTGCCGAGATGACGGTCCGTGAGTTCGTGTCTTTGGGCCGTTCGCCCTACGCGGGATTTTTGGACGGTCGCAGTCGCGAAGACGAGGGAATTATCGATTCCGCCATGGATGACATGGATGTTACTTTGTTTGCAAGTCGCAAGGTGGCGGAACTTTCCGACGGGGAGCGAAGCCGTGTGTATTTGGCCCGTGCCCTTGCTCAGCAGGTAAGGCTCTTGCTGCTGGACGAACCCGACGCCTTCATGGATATTCCCCGCCGCAAAAATTTGTTCGTAACTCTACAGAAATTGTCCCGGGAAAAAGACATGACGGTAGTGCTTTCTACCCACTGGGTGGACTATGCCGAAAAATATGCGGATTCCATTCTGGCATTTACCTCGAAGGGAATGCTGGAATTTGCACCTGCGTCCCGCGCTCGTGAACTTGGACTTCTCTCTTGGGCGGAGGTCTAGGTGAAGTCCCTTCTTATAGGATTGTGCGCGTTGTTGTTTGTGGCCTGTGCCTCGACGGGCGAAGGCGTTTCCCAGAGTTCTGTTGCAAAGCAACGGCATTTTTTGTGGAAGGTTTCGGATGGGGATTCCCATGTGTGGATTCTCGGGAGCATCCATTTTGCGGACAGTACCTTTTATCCTCTTTCGCCAGAAATTTCGAACGCTTTTGACGAGTCCGAGGAACTGGCCGTAGAAATCAACATCGCCGACGATTCCGTGGCGGCAACCGTTACAAAGAACAGTCTAGAAAAGGGTATGCTCCCCCAGGGGAAACGCCTGAACGAGGTGTTGCCCATCGCCCTCTGGAAATCCCTGGACAGCCTTTGCACTGTGTGGAATTTTCCGAGCATGACCCTCATGAATTTGCGGCCCTGGCTTGCCGCCATGACGTTAAGCTCCATCGCCATCCAGCGCTCGGGAATCGACCCTGCCTACGGCATTGATGCGGTCCTTTTGGACAGTGCCGCCCTCCGGGGCATGCCCATCGTTGGGCTTGAAACCGCCGAAGAACAGGTGGGCGCCCTGGCGGACACTTCGGAAGGGGATACTTTGGGCATTTACTATCTGGAAAATACTCTGAAAGAAATTTCGGAACTGGATTCCATGGTGGCCCAGATGTCTCGCGCCTGGAAAACGGGAGACGATTCCCTGATGGTTCAGGTGTTGAATTCCGGGAAGAAGGCCGATTCGTCGGCACGGGACTCCCTGATGGAGGCGGAATCGGACCGGAGGGTATATAAGGAGCGGAACGAAAAGATGGCGGTCGGTATCGCACGGTTTCTCTCTGAAAACCGCAAGGTGTTCGTGGTGGTAGGGGCCGCCCACCTGGTTCTGGACCAGGACAATGTCATCGAGCTGCTCCGCCGCCTGGGCCTGAAAGTGGAACGGTTCTAGCCCAAATGTCATGGCAAATTCTGCCAACCGTCATGGCGGCCTTGAGCCGCCATCTAGATTCTTACTATCTTTGACCAGAGGTTTTTTCGTGTACAAAATTCTTGCCGCCATCGTCCTTGCTCTTGCCTTTACCGCCTGCACCAACGCCGAAGCCGAGGCAGAAATCGCAAGACTGCAGTCGGAAAAGGAATCCCTGCAGGTCGAAATTCAGACACTCCAGTCCAAACTGGATTCCGCAAAGGCCAAAGCCGACTCCGTTCAAAAGAGCCTGTCCGATTTGGACATGCAGTAGCTCCGCTCTTGTCACCCGGGCTAAGGTTGGTGAGCTTGCCGAACCATGCCGGGGCCACACGTACCCACCACTGTCACCCCGGCCTAGTGCCGGGGTCACACGAACCATCCCTCTTTCCCGGCATTTCAAAGTCCATCGTTTGTCATTCCCGAAAATTTTATATAGATTGCATACAAACAACCTTCTCAAAAAAGGATTGGGTATGAAACGACTTTTCTTTGGGCTTTCGTTCGCCGCCATGGCTTTGTTTGTTGCCTGCGGTGGAGATAGTGGCTCGAGTGCTGACAGTTTGGATGAATCGTCGAGTTCCAGTGAAATGGATGGTACTGAGTCTAGCGATTCCGTGAACCCGTCATCCAGCGACCAGGTCACCTTGTCCAGCGATTCCGAAGATCTAAATCCCAGCGGCTTCGAAGGCGGCAAAAGTTCCGGAAGCGTTGAAGGAACGTCATCGGATAGTTCCGAAGGCAATTCGTCTGGCAGCTCCGAAGAGCCGGACTCCGACAGTTCCGAAGGCGACTCATCCAGTTCGGAAGGTGACGAAATCGATAACGGTAGCGTCTACGATGCAGATGCCAATACGCTGACGGACCTGCGCGACGGCCATGTTTACAGGACCACCACCATCGATATTCCTGTAAAGGACTATTCCGAAGTGTGGATGGCCGAGAACCTGAACTACAAGACGGCAAACAGCTACTGCTACGGCGATGACCCCGACAAATGCAACATCTACGGCCGCCTGTACAAATGGTCTGCGGCAGTTGGGAGAAGTGAGGAAGAGTGTGGCTATTATCATGAGTGTAACTTGCCGGTAGGGAATATCCGCGGTGCATGTCCTGAAGGCTGGCACCTGCCCAGTGAGGGTGAATTCGAACTACTGGTTATCGCCGTTGACGGGTCCCTTATTCAGTATCTCGGCCCAAATGATGCGGGTACTAAACTCAAGTCCGTCGAAGGCTGGAATAATAGCGGCAATGGGACCGACATCTATTCCTTTTCGGCGTTGCCTGCTGGCCACTCGGGCTTTGATGGGAAATATGTCAACGAGGGAGACCACACATACTTCTGGAGTTCCACACAGGATGGTTCCTACGCGTACCGCATGTACCTAGAGAACGATATCGCAAATCTGTACCGTGACAGTAAATTCTACGGGTTTTCAGTTCGTTGTCTAATGGATTAGGTCTTAGGTTATAGGTTGTAGGTTTTAGGATCGCGGGTTACAAGATGTGTCGTCTTGACTCCGTAGGAGTGCCCTAGGTTGTCAACCGCTATAACTTCAAACGGCTCCCAATCGGGAGCCGCCTTGGTGTTTTGCTAGTTCAGAAAACTATTTTCCTAGAATCGCTTCTTCGGAAAGATTGAACCGTCGGGTCAGAATTTCTATGGAGACGCCGTCTTGGAGAAGTCCCCTGGCCGTGTTCAGCTTGTCTTCAAGGGCTTTCGCTTCGGCGTCGGCCTTGACTTTTTGCTGTTCTTCGACACGAGCGTCGGCAATCTGTTGGCGAAAAACATCACCGGCGCTCACAAAGCCGTATTTTTGTCCTATGCTCTTGAAAGCCATGCTCAACTCCTTTAGAATGCTCTGGTTAACGTACTCCTTTAAATATAAACTTATTTTCTGCAAAAGGCAAGAGGCCTTGTTCCCGCTCATCTTTTGCAGAGCACTTTTGAACTGCGGCAAGACAGCAAGCAGTTTGTCTTTATCAAAGGCGTATTTCATCGCAACGATTCCCATGCCGGTTTCCGTGTCCTCGCAGGCGAGGCAGTCGCTGTCGGGAATGTCCGCCATGTTTATGAAGGTGCACTTGAACGGAAGCACGGACCCGTGGAAATATTTCGGGTAACCGTTTTCCAGCAGTTTCAGGGGATCCCAGTTCTCGCGACCGTTGTAGAAGATAATCGCCATGGTGGGGAACCCGCTGAATACGCGGTTCTCCTCGTGCAGCCTCATGACGGAATGGACATATCGGTCAATCTGTTCAAGGATTCCGACATCTCTCCCGGACTTGTGCTCCAGCAAGATGCCCACGAGTACGGGTGCACCCGTGGCAACGTTCACGCGGAAGGCGATATCCGCCTCGCCAGTTTCGTCCACCTCCGAGTAGGAATCTGGAATACGCACGAGGGTATCCAGGTTCACCACCGAGAGGAACTCGTTGAGTTCAAGATTCACCTTCGCCGAAAGTTCCAGCAGGTTCCTGGCGTGAGTCGTGTCAGAAAAGAGCCATCTAAAGAATGGGTCATGGCTGCGTTTTGCAGTGCCTGTTTTTTCGTTCGTCATAGTTTCTCCTGGCCATGCGCGGAGAACGACCGCCCAGGCCTTGTTCATTTGGTAATATGGGAATTCGGGCCGGAACGCCGGCCCATCTGGGAAATGGCCTAAAACTCTTTAGGCCCAAAAGAATCCCCTTCGGGAAACCGAGGGGTAATATACAAAAGGATTATGGAAAAAACAACGAACGGCTATTTATTCGCTTACGGTGTTCGCTTCTATCGTAGTTTTTCTACGACACCCTTCACGTCGGTGAAGGCGCAGAAGGGTAGGCTGATGACCTGTTTGCAGATTTTCTCTGTCACAGGGCAGTTCGCAGAATTCGCACCGGCGGCAGCCACATCAAAACAAGCCTGCCTGTGCAGCGGCATGGGGTAGTGGATGCAGTAGGGAATTCCTGCGGCGTTCAACTTTGCAATGAATTCGTCCCGGTTCTCTGCCAGCACCGTGTATTGGGCGTAGGTGCTGGTGTTGCCCGCAACTATCGCTTGCGGCGCAAATCCTGACAAACTCGCAAAAAACTCATCGTAAACCTTGGCGTTCTCCGCCCGCTGTTTCAGCTCCTGGTCCAGGTGGCGCAGCTTGACCCACAGCACTGCCGCCTGCAGGGCGTCTAGCCTGCTGTTCACGCCGATTTCCACATGGCGGTAGCGTTCGCAGCTGCCATGGTTTGCGATAAGCCTTGCCTTTTCTGCATATTCCGCGTTGGCGGTAAAGATGGCTCCGCCGTCACCGTAGCAGCCCAGGGGCTTGCTGGGGTAAAAACTGGTAATGGAAATGTCCCCGAAGCTGCAGGCCCGACGAGCGTTGCCACCGGCGGTAAAAGTCGCACCGAAGGCCTGGGCGCTGTCTTCCAGTATCCAGAGGCCGCACTCGTCGGCGATTTTCCGCAGGGCCTCGTAGGGGGCGCACTGCCCGAACAGGTTCACTGCGATAATGCCCTTGGTCTTGGGGCCCACGAGATTCTTGACGCTTTCGGGGTCGATCTGGAGCGTTTTCGGGTCGATGTCGGCAAAAACGGGGATGCCCCCCAGTTTTGCCACGCATTCCGCCGGAGCGATAAAGGTAAAGTCCGGAACGATGACCTGGTCCCCCGGTTCAAGGCCCAAGACCATGAGGGCAATCTCGATGGCCTGGGTGCCGCTCCCGCAGGTGACCGTCTGGACCCCTCCGCAGTAGGCGGACAGCTCCCGCTCCAGGGCCTGGACCTCCGGTCCGCCGATGTAGCAACCGCTGTCAAGTACTGCTTTTTCGGCTTTTTCCAGCTCCTGCCGGTAGGCGTCTCGCTGGGCCGAGAGGTTCACAAAGGGCATCATAATGGGCAAATTTAGCATTTTACGGCTTTTTGAGGGGTTGACATTATCTCCAACTTTACTATCTTTGAGCCAACAAATTTTAAGTAGGTTTTACCCGGAGAATAAAAGGTGCCTCAACACAAATCTTGCAAAAAGCGTCTGCGTCAGGCCGAAAAGGCCAACGCCATGAACCGTTCCGTCCGTTCCGCGATTCGTTCCAGCCTCAAGGTGATTCGCACTGCAACTTCCAAGGAAGCTGCTCTCAAGGAAATGCCCAACCTGTTCAGCATGCTGGACAAGGCTGCCGCTAAGGGTCGTGCCGGTTTCTGCGCCAATCGCGCCGCTAACTACAAGGCCAAGGCCGCCAAGGTCATCAACGGCCTCGCCTAATTGATCCTTTATCAGGAATTTTGAACCGGTACGGTTTCCCGTGCCGGTCTTTTCCGCATTTAGGGAATACGAGGGGGGGGGCTTCGCGCCCTGAGCCCCGAGCCACAAGCCTCACACTTTTCACCTGTCGCTGGCACGTAAACATTCGTTAATATCACTCAACTTGGAATATGCTCGGGACCGTAATAGCCCTTATTTTTTGTTTTTTCCTGAAATATGTTAAATGTTTTTTGCTAGATTATAGACTTGTAATATGTATTGGAAATGTTTGTAAAATGAAGGGTGTCAGGGATTTGAAATGTCATCAATAAATTTTGCTACAAGAGAGATTAGTTGTAAGGTGGTGTACTACGGACCTGGTTTGAGTGGCAAGACCACGAACCTCCAGGTGATTCACCAGAAAATGCCCCAGGACAAACGTACGGACATGGTGTCCTTGGCTACCGAAGGCGACCGTACCCTGTTCTTTGACTTCCTTCCTCTGAATCTTGGCGATATCAAGGGTTTCAAGACCCGTTTCCAGCTTTATACCGTTCCCGGTCAGGTTTATTACAACAGCACCCGTAAGCTGGTGCTTCGCGGTGTTGATGGCATTGTGTTTGTGGCAGACTCCCAGCGTTCCCGCCAGGCCGAAAACTTGGAAAGCCTCCAGAACTTGAGGCAGAACCTCCAGGATTACGGCATGGATCTGGATGACATGCCCTTTGTGCTCCAGTACAACAAGCGCGATATGGAGAATGTGTTCTCCCTGGAAGAACTGAATGCGGAATTGAATCCCCGCAACGTGCCCTTCTTCCCGGCCACGGCCCATAACGGAAAGGGTGTGGTGACGACCCTCAAGACCATCGCCATGCTGGTGATCGAAAAGTTTAACGTGAAGCAGGGATTTTTGCGCAAGGCCGCTGAAAGTGTGAACAACACCGGCGTTCATGACGTGTCCTTGACCAAGGAAGGCGTGTCTGTGAAGCAGGCCGCACCAAAGCCCCAGGTTCAACCCGAAGCGGCCGCACCTTCTTCGCCTTTCAAGATGCCTTCTTTTGCGGCCCGCCCTCCTGCAGGGGCGGTTCCGTCCGGTAACGCCGGTTCGGGCTTGTTCCAGAAGGGAGCCACCTCTTCGCCGTTTGGTCGCCCGCGTGCCGCCGCTACGGTCCCCCGCATGCCTACTTTTGGCCGCGCCATGGAAAAGCCTCAGGAATCCGGGGACGACGAAATCGAATTGCGTCCTTATGTTCCTAAGAAGAAGTAGAAGGAGTGTGTTATGAGCGATTTTACGATTTATTCCGATGACGTGGGCAAGGTCCGCCGCTTGATGGAAGCTTACCAGGCAAGCGTCAAGGCCGAATACATTGTGCTTTGCCACCGCGACGGTTCCATTATCGCCGAGGTGGGCTCCCTGGGAATCGACCCCACTCCTCTTGCCGTGCTGAGCACCGCTTCTTTTGACTCTGCCCGTCAGGTGGGCAACATGCTGGGCGGCGAGAACTTCCAGTCGGTGTCCTATTCCGGCGAAAACCGCTCCATCTACATTTCTCCTGTGGACCAGGCCTTGCTCCTGGTGCAGGTGTTCCCGGGCTCCAGGCTCCCGAACCGCATCGACGACTTCAACCGCTTGTTGGTGGAAAAGCTGGTGGATGCAGTCCCGGCCTTTACCCAGAACACCAGTAAGCTTATCTAATCGAGGCTTTTGTGGCAGGAATTCCGCCACTGCGCAATATCCGAAAGACGACGGTCATACTGGTCGCGGTGTTGCTTGCGTTCTTGGTGCACCGCACGGTGGCCTACCTTTCTACAGACGATTCCATCAAGGATGCGGGAAACACGGAACTTTCCCTGGCTCAGGGTACGGTTTGCAGGCATATCGTCAAGGAGACTCCTTTCGGTGCGGATTCCGTTTTCGAGGAAGGTTCCAGGCTTTACTTTTACACCACCATTTCTTCGGCCCTCAAGGACAGGGAAGACACCCTCTGGCACGTGTGGTATCACGGCATGGATACGGTTCAAGTGCTGCCCTGCAACCTGAAAAAAGATTCCGAAGCCTGCATTACGGAAATTCTGCCTGCCTTGCTGAAACCCGGCGAATGGAGCGTGGATTTGGTTTCGGGACGCAAGCTCCTTTATAGCCAACAGTTCGCGATTGACTCTACAAGTAGGTAGCTCCCATGCGCAAAGGCCCTTGGATAAAGGTGTTTTTGGGGGTGCTGTTGTGGAGTCGGGCTTTTGCCTTGAACATGGATTCCATACCCGTGTGGAATCCTGATTATCTTGTCCAAAATAACGAATTGCACGAGCTGGATGCCGCTTCAAAGGACCGCGACGGATCTGCAATTTCGGGGCTTTCCACCCACGGTTACAAGACCATGCAGGTGACGGTAGGCGATGGCGGCACCCAGGTGGACCAGGAGTTGCGGCTTTCTATACAGGGCTTTGTAGGCGACAGCGTTTATATCGATGCTTTGCTTTCGGATGTGGACCGCCGTGCCGGTGACCAGACCACCGCTACCTTGCAGGAAGTGGACCAGATATACTTTCGTGCGGAGTCCAGACACTGGATGGTGCACCTGGGTGATTTGATTTGGCGGGACAGGAACATGGGACTGTTCGGGCTGGAGCGGGCAAGCCTTGGGGCCATGGTTGGGCTCAGGGGAGGCTATACCGAAGTCCGTGGTGTGGCGGCCACCGACGAGACCAACCGCATTGTCCGGGTGATGAACGGCGTGAGCGGCCAGCGGGAAGGCTACTCCATCAGTGACGACGGCAGTTACCTTTCGGTGGTGCCCGGCTCCGAGCGGGTCTATTTGAACGGGAACCTGCTGACATCTGGCGTAGATTACGAGGTGAACTATGCTGGCGGTCTCCTGAATTTCAAGGGCCACCGAAACCCCGGCCCTGACGATGAGATCCGTGTAGAATACGACGCCTACGACGACGGGAACATCTACAATATGTACGCCGCTCACGGTGCCTACAGGCACCCAAACCTGTACCTGGACGTTTCGGGATTCCGTTTGGAAAACGACCGCCATCGCATGAAACGTGGCCTCTGGACCGACGAAGACTACCGGATGCTCAAGCGCGACGATGGAAGTGAATTTGTCCGTGACGATTCTCTGGGGGCGCTTCGCAGGCCAGAACGGACGGACCGCGCTGGCGCACGGCTTCGGCTTCAGGGAGACAGGCGTTTCTATGCGGACTTGGAAATGGCCATAAACCGCACGGATTCCAATACGGTCTCCCGTCAGGTGGACGGACCCGAAGGTTACGGCTACCGCTGGTATGTCACCTCCGATTCGTCGGAAAATATGAAAAAGTTTCCGCTGGCTTTTTCCGTTTACGGAAACTACATTCAGGAAGAATTCGGGATTGGCGAATTTCAAGGCAGCGACAAGGACTGGGACAGTTTCAGTCTTCTAGACGAATGGGACTTGGACAGTGCCGCCCTTGTAGATGGCGACCTGCGTCACGACGAATTCGGCATGCGTCTGAGACTTGCTACGGGTTGGTTCCTTCATGGAATCTGGGGCTACCGGCAGGGTGAAAAGGAAAGTTGGAATTCTTCCAGGGGCGGAGTTTCTTTGATCCATAAGTCCAACCTGGTAAAAAGTGATGTGGGGGCGTTCCGTGTGGAAAGTTTCCAGGATCAGGAGCGGGTCCGTTACCAGTCCTTGGGAAATGTGGAGTTCTTGAAAGGATTTTTGCGGCCCTTTGGAAATTTCGACCTGCGCTATACGGAAAGCGATTCCCTGGGTCGTGAAAACCAGGTGGCCTACGGCAAGACAGGAACCGGAATCCAGATGGTGGGGGACTCCTGGAACATAAGCGAAGGAGCGGAAACCAAGACGGCTAAACGCAAGGGCGACACATTCGGCAAGGATTGGCGGGACACCTTGCAGTCCGTGGCCTGGATCCAGAGTGCTACCTGGCAGAGCCGTTACGCACAACTGGACCATTTTTTGCAGTACGAACGCCGTAGCGAAAACGGAGGCCGTTCCGAGAACAGCTGGGTCGGGGATTTCCGCGGGACCTTCGGTCACGAAGAACTGGGACTGGTTTCTAGTGTAGATTACAAGCTGGGGCTCACCGAAGAACAAACCTACACGCCAATTTACAAGGCGGTGGCCAAGGGCACCGGAGATGTGCGGTACGACAGCCTGACCGGCAGTTTTATCGAAGGGGTAGATAACGGAGATTTTGTTTACGAGGGTATGGGCCGAAACGATTCTCTGGGGGCCATTCTTGCTTCCAATGCGGCGTTCCGGATGGATATTGACTGGAGCCCTGGAATTTCTCTCGGTATCCGGCGTGGCATTTTGCGGGACATCTCCCTAGGCGGAACATTCGACGGAGTGGGGGAGGACACCACCGGCAAGAAAATCTACTTTCCGCCGGCCACGCCTTCGCAGCTGCGGGAGATTTCGTCGGGAACGGTAAGCTACGAGTTGCGGGGCACCTGGGCTCACCCCCGCGGGATTACCTTTACTTACAAGCCCGGTGCCGACTACGACAAGAAACTCAGTTCCATCAGTTATTTCGAGACGCGATTCCATCATCTGCTGGATGCAGGGTTCCAGATAAACGACGCCCACTTTGTGGGAGCGACCTTGCTATTGGAAGACGTGGAACTGAAGGCCCTGCAGGTTCTGGACTGGGACACCCGCGATATTTCGGGCCGGTACCGCTTTGATTTCTGGAACGGGTTCTTTGTGCAGCCCGGTGGCCGTTACCGCACGGGCGAGGGCGAAGACGACCAGGATTACGCTTTTGACGCCTACCTGTGGGAAGGTTCCCTACGCCTGGGCTATAACCGCAGAGATATGGTAGATGGGTTCGTGCAGTTCTCGGTTGTCCAGATGGAAAGCGGCGACGACCTGATTCCCTACCAGATGATGGACGGCTATAGCGATGGCCGCACCTACCGGCTGGAATCTTCTATTTCAGTGGACATAAACGACTTTATTTCTTGTGGACTGCGTTATGTGCTCAGGTTCGGTGACGCCGAAGAGAATTTTTTTCAGAAGTTGACAACGGAAGCGAGGGCGTATTTTTAAGTTAGGGGATAGGATCTAGGGGTTAGGTTTTAGGTTGTAGGTAGTGATTAGTGATTGGTGGTTAGGATAGATGGTTTCAAGAGTTGTCATCCTCGCTGTCATTCTGGAGCCACGCGGTGGCGATAGAATCACGAGGATCCGATTGAGTATGTGAGATGTGGAATGTGAAGTGTAAAATCCTGCTTGTTCTTGTCTTGGCGTCTTCTGCTTTTGCAGGAGAGGCGTCTTTGTGCCGTATCCACAAGGTGGTATGGGTCGGGGAACATTCCGCTTATGACGAAGCCCACTTGAATCTGGTAGAAGGTTCTCCTTGTGAATCCTGGCACAATGCGGCTTCCCGTTTGGCGCGGGATTACGAAGACCGTGGCTTTGCGGCCGTTCAGGTCGTAGGGAAAATGCATTACGGCATGGGTGGCGCTTCGGGTAAGGATACTCTGGGAATCTTGATGGTGGAACTGAAACGTGGGGCAGGTTACGTTTGGGCCGCCCCCGAGAACCTGGACTCTTCGGGCACGGACCCTGAAGTGTTCCGGAGGCTCAGCGGCATCGAAGAAGGCGCACCTGTTTCTCTGACGGACCTGGAACGGTCCGAGCGAAAGCTTGCCCGTCTCGGGTATTTTGAACAGACTGCTCCCGCAAGGTTGTTCCGGGACCCTGCAAGAAACAGGCTCGTGCCCGCCTTCAGCATGAAAGCGGCCCGGAATTCCGAGGCCGAAGGGCTCTTGAGCTACTCCAGCGAAGACAATCTGTGGGAAGGCCAGGTGAACGTGAAACTCTACAACATCCTGGGAACGGCCAGGGACTTGACCCTACAAGGATTTACGGGAGAAAGTTCCCGTCATCTGGATTTTATGTACAAGGAGCCCTGGATTTTCGGCACCCCCTGGAACATAGTTTTGCGGGGACAGTTTGACGAAGAAATTTATTCTGTGGAATCGGATTCCCTGGACGGAAAGATGAAGGATGTGACAGAGCGTATCGCCATGGGCGAGGTCGGTGTGACCAGGGATATCGGCTTTGACTGGAATATCGGGATTTTCTTTGGCATGAGCGAAGACGACAAGCACACCACCTTCGAGGTGAATTATGTTTCTCTGGACCGGTTCGTGTTACCGAGGCGCGGACTTAAGATGCAGGGCTCAGCCACCTGGAAAATGGACCGTCCCGATACCCTGGACAATTATCTGGAAAGCCACGGCAAGATTCTTTCTTATTACCCGTTGCTCGGGAATGTCATCACCCGCTTTACGGGGGCTGCCGGCGGAATTTTCCCCACAGATGTCGCTCTGAAACGTACCGACTATTTCGCTCTGGGTGGCATGGACAGCTTCAAGGGTATGGGTTACCGTTTTATGCGGAGCCGTGCCTACGGATTTTCGGAACTGGCCTTGCTTTGGCAAGACGGCTACAACTTGAGCATCGAGGCTTTTTACCAGCCAGGGCTGTACCGCGGGTTCGCTCCGGAACGCGGTTGGAAACGTGAACAGGATTACGGCATCGCCTTTACCCAGTACCGCGGCAACTGGAGCGTGAATCTGTACTATGCACTACGAAACGGAGAAAATTACTTGGACGGAATTATCGGATTTGGATTGAAAACATTGTTCTAAGGGTTCAACCAGAGCTTCCCTGAAGGATTATTTTTTATACTTGGATTTCTTGGAATAAAAGGATTTGTGTGATGATTGTATCTTGGATGACTACCAACAAGTGTAACCTGACCTGTAAACACTGCTATCAGGATGCCGGCGAAAATAAGTCTGCCGAACTCACGACGGCAGAGGCTTTGAAACTGATTGACGGAATTGCCAAGGCAGGGTTCAAGATCATGATTTTCAGCGGCGGCGAGCCCATGACCCGTCCGGACATCGTTGAGCTGGTCGCACACGCCTCGAGCAAGGGACTCCGGCCGGTGTTCGGTACCAACGGAACCCTCATTACTCACGATTTGGCCTTTAAGCTTAAGGCTGCCGGTGCCATGGCTATGGGCATCAGCATCGACAGCATCGACCCGAAACGCCACAACGATTTTCGTGGACTGCCCAACGCTTTCGAACTCACTATGGCGGGCATTGAAAACTGCAAGGCGGCCGGGCTTCCGTTCCAGATTCACACCACCATCATGGACTGGAACCAGAACGAAATTTTTGACATTATGGACTGGGTCAAGGAAATAGGTGCAGTGAACCACCAGATATTCTTCCTCATTCCCGTGGGCCGTGGAAAAGAAATAGAAGACCACGCCCTCCGTGTAGCTGAATACGAAAGCCTGCTCCGTCGCATTATGGAAAAGAGTCGCACGCTCGGCATTCCCGTCAAGCCTACTTGCGCTCCGCAGTTTTTGCGTATCGCCGACCAGCTGGACATCAAGACCCGCTACAGCCGGGGCTGCCTTGCTGGCATTGATTACTGCATCATAAGCCCTATCGGCAAGGTGCGCCCTTGCGCCTACATGATGGAAGAGGCGGGTGATGTTCACGATACTCCCTTTGATGAAATCTGGGCCAATGCGGAGGTGTTCAAAAAAATTCGCACCAAGGCCTATTCTGGGGCTTGCGGCAAGTGCAAGTTCAATGACCGTTGCGGAGGTTGCAGGGCTCGTGCCGCCTACTACCACGACGGTGACTACATGCAAGAAGACAGCTACTGCGCTTACGGGAGAGGGCTGTGAGGTCGCACCTAAAGGTGCTTTGAGGTATGAGTGCGGGGCTAAAGCCCCTCGGAGGTATGAGGGTGCTCACTAGTTCTTTTTGAGGACACTTTGCATTTGTGTTAAAAAAAAATTTTTTTAATATGGATAACATGACCAACAAAAATATTCAAGCTCCATACCTCGAAGCGAGTGAAACGAACGACCTCATGCCTCGTACCTCCGACGACGAACGCTATATGCGCATGGCTCTCCGGGAGGCCGAAAAGGCCTTTGACGAGGGGGAGATTCCCATCGGTTGCGTCATCGTGAAGGACGGCGTAGTCATAGGGAAGGGCCATAACCAGGTAGAAATGCTGAAAGACGCCACGGCCCATGCCGAGATCCTTGCCATCGGCACAGCTTCGTCGAAGCTCGAAAACTGGCGCTTGGATGGTGCTACTTTGTATGTAACCTTGGAGCCGTGCCCCATGTGCGCGGGAGCCATCTTGAACAGTCGCGTTTCACGGGTGGTGTACGGTTCGCCGGACACCCGTTTTGGCGGTTGCGGCACCACGGTAGACGTGATTTCGGGGAACGCCCTGAAACGGGATGTCCAGGTGACGGGGGGGCTGCTTGCCGACGAGTGTCTGGGGCTTTTGAAGGCTTTTTTCCAGAAAATGCGCCTGGAGAAAGGCGATAGCGGCAATAAGGGTACGGGGCCTTCGGCTCAGTTATGAGTTTCTGGTTCTGAGTTTTCGCGTAATAAATGATAGTGTAGACGTCTAGAAACCCAAATTTCTAGCAACTATTTGCTACATTCAAGGTATGAATTTTGTAAAGTTTTCGGTCCTGTCCACGGCGCTCCTGTGGCTCTGTTCTTGCGATAGCAATAGCGTTTCTTTGGCTTTTAACACCCAGAATGCCCCGGTCCAGAAATTTACCCTGGAAGCGAGCCTCAACGTGTTCGCCCCGGAGGATTCCTCCCACGAATCTCCCGAGTCCATGGAGACCCGCCTGAACGCCCAGTCCACCCTGAGCCAGACGGTGGCATTCGACAACGGTTCCGCCCGTTTCGAGATGAAAATCGATACGGTGGACTACAAGAGCGACAAACGCTCCGTCGAGGAGTTCCGCTACATCGAAAAGTACCTGGCGTCCCAGCATTTCCAGTTCAAGATGATGGGTGACGGTTCTATGAGCGACCCCTCCGTAGAGGATCAGGCCCTGCAGCCAGGCACCGAGGAGCTGAACCTGATGAAGGTGTTCATGAAAATCCAGCCCGTGCTGCCCGGCAGCCCCGTGAAGTTGGGTGATGTGTGGGAACGGTCCGTGGAGATTCCTGGAAATGGCGCCATGACTACGGTCTACAAGGCCTTCAAGCTGGAGGATGTTTTTGTGCACGACGGCGTGCAGATGGCGAAAATCGGCATGAACATCAAGTACAAGGAAATTCCGGACACTACCGCCAACGTGCGTATGGAAAGCAAGGGCTTTATCGTGGGCTCGGGCTCTATCCTGTTCGACATCACCCACGGGGTGGTGCAGTCCGGCAATCTGGAGATTTCGGGACACATCGACGTAAACGACGTGATTGCCGCCCAGTTGTTGCCCAATATGCACATTATCCAGAAAATCAAGCTGAGGGGTGAAATTGACCAGGCTAAGTAACATAGTCCTGCCGCTTCTTTCGGCGTTCGTGGCGGCCCTCGCGGGGGAGATGCCGTTTCCGCAGGTGGAAAACGGCAAGCTCCTTTTGCAGGAAAAGGATAGCCCCTATATCCTGGAACAGGGGGTTGTGCTTACTTCGTCGGATACATTTGCCGTGGAACCTGGGGTCACGGTCCTTATGGGCGAATACGCCAAGCTGATGCTCCGGGGCCCGGTGGACATCCGGGGTACAGAGGCCAAACCGATTGTCTTTAAAAGTGCAGACTCCAGTGAAAGCTGGAACGGCCTGCATATCATTTCGGGAAACGGCTCCTTTGAAATCAAGAACCTGATGGTAGAAAACGCCTTCCGCAATTCCGTGTTCCGCACCCGCGGAGTTTTCGAGAACGTGCGTTTCGTTAACAACTACTACGGCCTGTGGGTAGATGACGTGCCCGAGCTTGTATTGTCCCATTGCGATTTCAACCGGAACCGGTTTGCCCTTTCTGTCCGGGGTGGCAAGGTGATATCCTTGGACAGCAAGATTTACAACAATGTCTACGGCCTGTTTCTGGAAGCGGGCGGGGATTTCCAGGGGGATTTGGCCCTGATTAAAGGCAATCTGGAATCCGACGTGCGCAAGGAATCCGAAGAGCTGGCGGGCAGCCGCAAGCGGGTGAGCCGTAGCGTATGGCAGAGAATTGAAACGGGATTTTAAGGGGTAGCCAGTGGAAGATTCTTTTCGCCGCTCCATTCGCAAGATGACGGGGACAAGCATGCACTTGTCGGTGCATGCCGATCACCCAGCCATGGTGGCGACCCTTTCACAGTCCATGATGGTGACCTGGTCCATTGTGCTTTTTGAGCACCTGGACGCCCTTTTGAACAATAGGGAAGAGGCGGTTTCCAGCTCTGAACTGATAAGCTACAGTGCCACCGCCTGGAAACTCTGCGAGTCTTCTTTCCCCCAGATTGTGGCCGATGCGAGCAAGCTTTACGACGAGTTCCGTGCCAAGTGGATGCAGCGTTTTTCCACCGACGAGGTTTTGCGGCTGCTTTTGGAGGGCGGGGACTTTTTGCACCACGACGAGAACGGCTGGTGCCTTGCGGTCAAGAACAACAAGCAGGATATCAACGCCTTTTATTCGGCGACCATCCACCTGTTGGTAAGCGATGCCGAGCCCTTGTTTGTGCGTATGCACGGCCGCGTGATGCAGTTGCAGGAAAAACTCTGCAAGTACTGGCACGGCGAAAGCGCCGTGGATGCGGTGAGCAAGCTCTTGCCCTGTCTGGAAGAAGGCCTACGTGAAAAGGAAAACGCCTTGGTGACATCCCTGCGCAGTTCCTTGAACACCCTTGCCAAGAAACGCTTTGCCGCCGCCTTCAATGTGAAGGGGTCGCCCAAGTATTACCGCACGGCGGCAGGCTGTGCCCGTAACGTGGGTAGGCTCTGGAATCCGCACTACGCCTACGAAAATGGCTTTTTGGCCTTTACCGATGATTTTTGCGATTACGCTCGGGGCCTCACGCTCCAGGTAATCGACTGGTACCGCGACAAGTGGTCCCTGTTCTTGCGCGGGTTCAACCGCGGTCAGTTGAATTTATTTGAAACAAAAGGTGAACGATGAAGAACGCTTTCAATTCCATTCTCCTGCTTACCCTGGTGGGCATAGGTGCCCTTGCCTGCGGAGCCATATACTTTGGCGCTCCGCTGTTCGGCTGGATTATCATGGCCGCCATTTTCGTGGTGTTCCTGGCGGAACAGTTCATGTCTATGGCCGCGGCTCGCAAGATTAGCGCCGAAGAGGAACAGATTGACGCCTGCGAAAGCGGCAGGGGCTTCAGGGTGAGCGGCGACGGCGTGGTGGCTCGCCGCCTGGAAATGGCCCGCCATCTGGTAGAGAAGGGTATCCGAATTGATTCGCCTATCGCCTACGAGGTTCTTTCTAACAGTACGGGCCTGCCCGCCCCACGCAGTTCCAGCGGTACGGTGATTTTGCTCGGCCTGATGGGTACGTTCTTCGGTCTTATGTATTCTGTGGCAACAGCCGGCGGTGCTATCGATAACTCTACGACTCAAGGCACTCTTGATACCATACAGGTGCTGTTCCAGAACATGAAGGGCATTTTCGGGACCAGCCTTTGCGGTCTCTTTGCGGCTTTAGTGCTGAACGCGAGCCGTAGCCTGCTGCTCAGTGCCCGGGAGCGTTTCTTGGCACGCCTGGACAGTCTCACTCTTGAATTGCAGGGCGAAGACGCCGCCGCTTCTGCCACCGATATGGAAAAGACGGAACTGGAACGCTTGTTCCAGTCTGTAGAGAAGAATCTGTCAGCCGTGGCCGCCTCTGTGCAGCAGGGGCTAGACTCTGTGGTGGCAAAGGTCGGGGAAGATCTTTCCCGGACTATGGATACCTTGGGTAGCTCCGTGTCCAACTCCATGAATTCCGTTTCTGCGAAATTGGACGAAAAGCTTGGCGCTGTGGCCAGTACAACTGAAAAAGCAATGGGCTTGATTTCTACCAAGCTGGACGAAAAGCTCGGTGCCTTAGCCAGCGCGACGGAAAACGTCATGAACGCCTCTTCGAAGAACATTGCAAGCGCCGTGGCCGAACAGGTAAAACAGTCTTCGGAACAGTGGAAGACCTTTATGGACAAACTTTCGACGGAAGCCTCTGCCGGAGTCCAGTCCCAGAAAGAGGGCCTGGAAACCCTCAAGACGGTGGCGCTCCAGGTGGCCGAAAAGGCCCAGGCGGGTTCCGCCGAACTCAGCAAGTCCGTTTCTGAAAAACTATCGGCTCTCTCTTCCGACATTCTGGGTGCCTTCCAGAAACTTTCGGAATCTTCTGCCGTGCTGCTGGAGGCCCAGAAGGCCCTTACCGAAAGCATCGACAACCGGGTGGTCAAGGAGAAGGAAGCTACCGACGCCCTGGGCGGAAACCTGGTGGAGACCGCCGAACTGATGCGGGTGAACCAGAGCGAACTCAGCGCCAACCTGGAAATGCTCCGCGCAGGCCTGGAAACCATTCTGGAAAAGCTTTCTGGCGATACCGCCGAGCACGAGGAAGAAGACAACTTTGTGGAACATCTGAACCAGTCCTTGGAAGCGTTCCACGAACGTGCCTCCGAAGTGCTTATGGAAAACGCCGTCAAGACCCAAGAAATCTTGCTGGAAGTCATGGAACAGGTTCAGCGAGCAAACCACAAGGCCGAGCAGCCTAAGGTGGAGGGCTAGTAGATGGGATTTCGTCGCGAAGACAATCACAATCCCTGGATGGCCTATACGGACCTGGGCGTGGCCCTGGTGTCCCTGTTTATCCTTGCCTTCGTGGCCATGGCCACGTTGAAGGAGCAGAAAGCAGAAGACCTGACCCGTACCGAAGAGGAAGTGCTCTCTTGCCAGGAGGAAATGCGGAAAATTGCGGCGGAACGCAACGCGCTCCTTTCCCAGAGCCTCAAGTCCTCTATCGAGCAGGGGCTTATCGCTCTCGAAGACGGCAAGATCCAGATTCAGGCCAGTTTCCTTTTCCCTATCAACGGGGCGAACCTGACCGCCGAAGGTATCAAGGTCATTGAAGGAATCAGCAAGGGGCTTTTGGACGCCATGGCTCCGGGCGATGTAATCATGGTGAGCGGTTTTACCGACGACTTGCCGGTGAAAAACTCCCCGAATTTTTCTAACTGGAACCTTTCTACGGAACGTGCGGTGAGCGTGGTCAAGGCTCTTGTGGCCCAGGGGTTCCCGCCGGAGCGCCTCTTTGCGGCAGGCTTTGGCGAGCACCAGCCTAAGTATCCTAACGATAGCGAGGAACACCGCAGCTTGAACCGTCGTGTGGAAATTGGCGTGACCCCGCTCCAGATGACAGAAAAGAAGTAGAGGTTGGTCGGTAAAGCATGCAGGAACGTCTAGACACAATCCGCCAGAACATGGATGCTCTCCGCAAGAGCGGAAAGTTCCCTCATTGGCGGATGGTCTATGCGGAAAACCTGCTTTCCCGTGCCCAGGACTATCTGGCCATAGAGCGCACTCCCGAGGCGGGAATCGTGCTGGACAAGCTAGATCGTTGGCTTTCGGCCCACAAGATTCGTGAAAACAGGGTGACCGAAAATGCAGCCGCTCCTATGTGCTTTTGGGGCAAGGATTTTCTGGAAAAGACAATTGCCCAGATTCGGGGTACTCTCGCTGCCAAGGGTATGCTGGTGCCGCCCATGGAGCGTGAATCCATCGGTCGCCGCCTGAAATTGGCGGAGCAGTCCATAGCTGCTGGAAATTTCCAGGAGGCTTACGAAGAACTGCTGGCCCTGCGCAGTTCCCTCATTACCCGACTTCGTCGTAGTTTCCGTGCCCGCGTTTCGGCGGCACAGGCCTACAGGAGCGGCGCGTTGCCCGAGGGTTCGCTGGTTGGGCCTTATAACGCCCAGCATACTCTGGAAGAGACGCTGCATATCGTCGGAGAACGGGATCCCATCTGGATTGAGGATTTCCTGGAAATTTATAACGAACTGTTCCGCGTTGTGGAACGGCTTGTCCCTCAAGATAAGAAGTAACAGACCTGCATTGACGCCGTCATCCCCGCGTTCTGTGGTGAGCTTTGTCGAACCAAGGCGGGGATCTTTTCTTACTTCTTGAACTTCTTCAGAATCGCTTCAGCCTTGCCGAACTGCTGCTTCACGGACTTGGGACCCGTGCCGCCTTCGATGTTACGACGGCTCACGCTGTATTCGAAGGTGAGCGTCTTCTTCATCTGCTTCACGTTCGGGACGCCGGCGCTGGCCCAGGCCTCGTCGGAGAGGTCCGTGAATTCCAGGCCTTGGCGGGCGGCTTCGCCGACCAGGCTACCGACCACGTGGTGGGCATCGCGGAACGGCACGCCGGATTCGACGAGAAGATCGGCGAGGTCGGTAGCCAGCAGCGCCGGCAGCATTTTCGCATGCATCTTGTCGAAATTGAAACGTGCGCTTTCCAGAGCCTCTTTCATCACGCGGAGAATCACCTTCACGTTATGGACGGAGTCGAATACCGGTTCCTTGTCTTCTTGCAGGTCGCGGCTGTAGCTGAGCGGCGCACCCTTCACCAGCGTGTAAAGTGCGCTGAAGTTACCCAGCATGCGACCGGACTTTCCGCGGATGAGTTCCATGGAATCCGGGTTCTTCTTCTGCGGCATCATGGAAGACCCGCTGGAGAAGGCGTCGTGCAAGGTGAGGTAGCCGAATTCGCTGGTGCTCCAGTTCACGAAATCTTCGGCGTAGCGGCTCATCGTGTTCGCGATAATGGCGAGGTCGGCCTCGAATTCCAGCATCATGTCGCGGTGGCTCACGGCGTCGATGCTGTTCGGGGAGACGCCCTTGAAACCGAGTTCCTTCGCGACGAGGGCGCGGTGGTACGGGAATGCAGACCCTGCCATGGCACCGCTACCGAGCGGAAGTTCGCTGTGGAGTTCCAGGAAGTTGTCGAGGCGCTTCACGTCGCGGCTCACGGCAAAGAACATGCTCATCAGGTAATGGCTGAAGTAGATGGGCTGTGCCTGCTGCAAGTGCGTGTAGCCCGGCATCATCTTGCCGAAGTACTTCTTGGCGAGGTCAAGAACCGTTTCCATCAGGCTCACTTCGAGAGCGCGGATTTCGGTGGCGCGGTGACGCATGTAAAGCTTAAAGTCCGTGCAGACCTGGTCGTTACGGCTGCGGCCTGTGTGAATCTTCTTGCCGAGTGCACCGATGCGTTCGGTAAGCACCCGTTCCACGGCCATGTGAATGTCTTCGTCGGATTCCTTCCACAGGTTCTTGCCGGCCTTGTAATCCTTGAGGATGCTCTCGAGTCCGTCGCAAATTTTCTTGTAGTCGGCCTTGCTGAGCACGCCGGATTCCACCAGGCCCTTGCCGTGGCCGATGCTTCCTTCGATGTCTTCTTCGATGAGTTCGGCGTCGAATTGCAGGCTGAAGCTCAGGTCCACCATGCTCTGCGCCATGCCGCTAGCGAAGCGACCGGTCCACATGTTGGTCTGGGTGCCTTTCTTGGCAGAATCCTTCTTTGCTGTTTTCTTTGCGCTGGTCTTGGCCATTTTCAAATCCTCTATTCAAAATCAAATATAAAATTTAGGCAGGTAGCCGAGTCTTAATGAATTCCATGGCCTCGTCTGCGGCGGTCTCGAAGTTGCCAACCAGAGGTGAGTGGTCCAGTTCAATAGAGCCTTCGTTTTTTTCTACAGAAAGCCTCAGGGCCAGGGCGCAGTAGGCGTTGGGGTAAGAAACACCTGCCACGGGGGCGTATGTTTCTGGAATTTTTTCGTCGGCGAAGATAAAAATTCGTTCTTTTTCGGAACCGGATTCCAGTGCGGCAACGCAGTCGGCAAGCCCATAACGGAAGGCGTCCTTTCCCGAAAACACGGCTGAGTATCCGGCGGTGTTCTTTTCGAGAATGGTGGCGTTGGCGATAGAAGCGTTGAATACAGATAAACTAAAATGTGCCGGAGATACGTTGCCCGTCTGCAAAAGCGTGTCCGAAATTTTCAGCTGCTGGGAGATTTCGCCATATTGGGAGGCGAAGGTCACCTTGCAGGGCGGCAAGTCCTTGGAAACGGCGTCATTTACGAACACCACCATCTTGGAAAGGAGGCTGAGCCTGCGCCGGGTGAGCATAGGCACGAATTTCACGTCGGGCTGAGGCGCCTCTTCGCTCGGGACAAAAACCTTGAATTTTTCGATATAGATCATTTTGTCCTGAACCGCAGCAACGAATAGCTGTTGGGGCCAACGTTGTGGTGGGCTTCTTTCAGTTCGAAGCCTGCAATTTCAACGGCGTGCTTCAGTTCCTCGAAACGGTACATCTTGGAGTTTCCGTTGGCGATGCAGGTAAAATAGAGGGACGTGGCCTGCAGGGAGTAGGCGGCCGCTTCGAAGCGTTGCTTGTCCCACAAGGGTTCCAGCACGTACACGTCTGTCTCTGCAGTGGCGGCGGTGCGGATTTTAGTCAAGATCTTGGTGATTTCTTCCAGGGAGAAGCAGTCCAGGAACTGGCTCATCCACACGGCGTCGGCTCCCTTCGGGAACTCGGTGGTGTTGTCCAGCACGTTGCAGGGAACCATGTCGATACGGTTCTCGAATCCGGCGGCCTTGGCGTTCTTTTCGGCCACGGCGGTCTGGCCCGGCAGGTCGATGATGGAAACCTTTACATCGGGGTTGTACTTGCAGCAGGCGATGGCCCACTTGGCTGTATTCCCGCCGATGTCGAACAGGCGGCCCACGGGGTTGGAGAACACGATGGGGAGCGCTTCGGGGAAGGCAAGGTCGGAATAGAAATGGTCAAAGCCGAACCAGCTCTTCTTTTGCTGGTCGGTGAGCTGGGAAAGTCCCTGATAGACCGTACTCCAGTTGCCCAGGTGCTTGAGTCCGGCGGGTTTTCCCTTGCGGATAGCTTCTTGCATATCTTCGGCACCCAGGTAGCAGATGTCTTCGGAAAAGTCCATGTTCACCTGGGTCATTTCGTCCTTCATCAGGAAAAAACCAATTTTCCCGAGGGTGAGCCGCAGGTCGTCTTCTTTGGAATCCCTGTGGAGCTTGATGGCACCCATGCCGAGGCCCATCTCGATAAGAACGCCCACGCCGTAGAGGGAAATGCCCAGTTTTTTGGAAAGTTCCGAAACAGTAATTCCGTTTTTGCGGGCGTTACTAATTTCTTCCAGGATTCCCATGTCACGGAGGGCCTTGGCGGCATGGAAACTGAGGGGGGCGAAAGCGATTTTTTGAGCCTCGAACTTGGCGTCCACGGCGTTGATCTTGTCTTCGGTATAAAAGTCAAACATAGCGGTTCTCTTTTTTGTGCGCTGAAATATAGTTTTTTTACTATATTTGCCACGAACAATGGAGATTTTATGTCAGATTTGAACCAGAAGATTAAGGAAGTGATTATCAAGTCCTTGGAACTTGAAGATATCACTCCGGAAGATATTTACGACGACGCGCCCCTTTTCGGGGAAGGCGACCGCAGCCTTGGGCTCGACAGTATCGATGCCCTGGAACTGGGGATTGCCATCAAGGAGAACTTCGGCGTTTCTTTCTCTACCGTGAACGAAGAGACCAAGAAGCACTTTGCCTCCGTCAACGCCCTGGCCGCCTACATTTCTGCCAACTCCCCTAGCTGATTAAAGGACTGAACATGGAAAAACAGGAAATTTTCGACAGAATCAAGAACGCCCTGGTCGAGGAATTCGACATGGACGCCTCCAAGCTTGTTCCCGAGGCTAGGCTTTACGAAGATTTGGAACTGGACAGCATCGACGCCGTGGACCTGATAGTGAAGCTCAAGTCCATGCTGCCCCGTAATATCGACCCCGAAGTGTTCAAGGCCGTGCGCACTCTGCAAGACGTGGTGGACGCCATCTACGGTCTGATCCACGAAACGGAATCCAAGTAATGAAATCCGTGGCGGGAAAGGTCATCTTTGCCGCACTTTCGGTACTCTACCCGGCGCTGGTCTTTTGCGGACTGGTGTTTTGGGATATTTCGCCCCGACGCCTGAGCCTCTTGCTCATAGGCCTTGCTTTTGTGCTGTTCTTTAACACGACCCAGGGCCGCAGGAACGCGGCCGGTGGGGCCGGCACGGTTCAAGGAAACGGCGCGGTTCCGGCCGGTGGGGAAGGCGCGGTTTCGACCGGCGCATCTATAGCTGGTAGGGAAAGCGCGGCGAACAGCCTCAAGGACTACGCCCTGGTGGTGTTGATGCTCGCCTGCGGGGGCGTCTCGTTTTTTGCGGACAGCCTCTTGTTCCTGGAGTTTTACCCCGTACTGGTGAGCCTCTCGCTCTTGGCTTTTTTCGGGATTTCCCTCTGGAAAAAGCCCAGCTTCGCCTTCCGCATGGCCTGCCTCGGCGACCGGCGGCTGCAGGCCTCGCCGGAACGTGCCTTCGTGGAGCGTTACTGCGACCGGGTGACTCTCGCCTGGTGCTTTTTTTTCGTGTTCAACGCCGTGGTGGCGTCTTTTACAGTTTTTGTAGGCGATGAGAAAATCTGGTCGCTGTACAACGGCCTAATCTCCTATATTTTAATCGGTATATTTTTTGCCGTAGAATTCATGGTTCGTAAAATGATGCAGAAAAAGATGCATTCCTATATTCCCGTGTGTGAGCTTCAGCGGGATTCCCGCCCGGCCGATATGGTGGTCTGCTTTGACGGTGACTCCGTACGCACCTGGGCCGACTTTACCGACGACGTTTCCAAGGTCCGGCGCTATCTGGAAGAGCGTGAAAACGCCCCCTGGATTTTGCACTGCGAGGATTCCTACTACTTTATGGTAGGCCTGCTGGCCATGCTCCAGGGAGGCCGCAAGGCGCTGGTGACGGCGAACCGGCAAGAGGCTTTTATCAAGGAAATCCAGAAGCCCGGCTACGGGTTCTTGACGGACGAACCTTTTGCGGGCGCTACCCTGATTCAGGATGTCTTGCAGAACACGGAGTCCGACGGACGCTGGAATACCTTCGACAAGGACAGCGCCCCCATAGTGATGTACACCTCCGGCACTACCGGCGAGCCCAAGATGGTCCCCAAGATGTTCTGCCAGTTCGAGAACGAACTTTTCGAGCTGGTGAAGGTCTTTGGCGACGACTGGGTGAACCGCAAGGTTTACAGTACGGTGAACCACCACCACATTTACGGCCTTCTGTTTACAGTGCTGCTCCCCACGGCCACGGGGCTGCCTTACCGCAGGCACCGCATCGATTACCCAAGCGAACTTGCAAACATTGCGGGGGAGGCGGCTGTGATTGCCTCCAGCCCGGCCTACCTGAAACGCCTTGCCGCCGATGCCGAAGGGCCCATCGCGTTCAAGACGACGCCCATCATCTATTCGTCGGGTGGCCCTCTGCCAGAGGAAGTGGCACGCAAGTGCGAAGGCATTACGGGCTACTGGACCACCGAAATCTACGGCAGTACAGAAACAGGTGGAATCGCCTATCGCCAGTCCAAGAACGGCCCCATCTGGACGCCCTTCGAGGTCTGCAAGATGAGCATCGGCGAAAATGACTGCCTGAACGTGAAGTCCAGCTACATTCTGGAGCCCGAAGGTTTTACCACCGGCGACCTGGTGGAAATCTACGACGACGGACGATTCCTGTTGAAGGGCCGTGCAGATTCCATCGTAAAAATTGAGGAAAAGCGCATTTCCCTGCCTGAGGTGGAAAACCGTCTGAAGCAGACGGGCCTGGTGCAGGATGTGCGTGTGGTGCCCATGGTGGGCAAGCGGCAGTACCTGGCCGCCGCCATCGTGCTGAATGCCGATGGGGTGGCGCGGTTCAAGGACCAGCCCAAGCTGGAGATAAACAATTTCTTCAAGGCTCACCTGAACCAGTTCCTGGAAAACACGGTGACGCCCAAGAAATGGCGCTACCTGGAAGAACTGCCCCAGGATACTCAAGGAAAAATCAAGATGCGTGATATCCAGGCCCTGTTCGGTCTCCCCGAATCCAAGAATTTTAGGATCCTGAAAATGCACAAGGAACCGGGTGCCCTTTCGCTGAAGCTGGTGTTTCCTGCAGACAGCGACTTTTACGACGGGCACTTTCCGGCATTCAAGCTGTTGCCTGCCGTAGCCCAGGTGGACATGGTGGCCCTGCTGGCCCACGCCCTGCTGGAAACACCCAGGGCGGTGCAGAAAATCCAGCGGACCAAGTTCAGCTACCCGGTGCTGCCCGACGCGGTAACCAACCTGGAGATGACTTTCAAGGCCGACACTAACAAGGTGCTGTTCACCTATACCAACGAGGCAGGCCGCATGCTTTCGACAGGAACATTGGTAATGCAGGCGGGCGCATGAGAACTCTTGCAGACTTGAAATTTTGCGCTATCGTGCCCGTGTATAGGCACGAATCTACCACCCGCAAGGTGGCGGAAAGCCTTTCGGCCCAGGGACTTTCGGTAATTCTGGTAGATGACGGCAATGCTCCCGAGGGTCATGCCATCTTGGAGGCTGTGGCTAGCGAAGTGCCGAATACGGTGCTTGTGACCCACGCCAAGAACGGCGGCAAGGGTAAGGCTGTTGTCAGCGGGCTTGAAAAGGCTCACGAGTTGGGGTTTACCCACGCCCTGCAGATGGATGCCGACGGCCAGCACGATGCCGACGCCATTCCTTTCTTTTTGAAGGCCGCCCGCAAGCATCCGGAGGATTTGATTGCGGGGTTTCCGCAGTACGACGGCAGCGTGCCCAAGTCGAGGGAACAGGGGCGGAAAATCACCAACTTCTGGGTGGCCATCGAGACGCTCTCGAAGGACATTCCTGATTCTATGTGTGGTTTCCGGATCTATCCGGTAAAATCCACGATGCCCGTGGCAAAGAAACTGACCAGCTACCGCATGGGCTTTGACATCGAGATTCTGGTTCGCCTTTCTTGGGCGGGAGTCAAGATGCGCTTTTACCCCATCAAGGTCACGTATCCCGAAGACGGTGTTTCGAATTTCAGGGTTTTCGGGAGCAATGTTGAAATTTCCTGGACCCACACCAAGCTCTGTGTGGGAATGCTCCTGCGCCTGCCCATGCTTTTGGCCCGCCGCTTGGCGAAAAAGAAATGAGTGCCGAAAATCAAAACTGGTTTGAACTGAAAGAAGTGGGCGGAAGCCTTTGGCATTTCCGCTTTATGCTGTGGATTACCTGCCACCTGCCGCTTCGCGTGGTGGAATTTCTGGTAGCCGTGGTGTGCTTTTTCTTTTGGCTCGGGGCGGCCCCTGTGCGGGCTCGGTCCAAGGCCTACCTGAAACGGCTCTACGCCTTGCAGGGCCGGAACATTCCGCCCTTTGCCACCTACAGGCACGTGCTTTCCTTTGCCCTTTCCATGATAGAAAAGCTCTTGGGCTGGCGGGGCGTGATTCCCCTTAAGAACGTGGAAACCCAGGGGGATGACCTGGACATGCTGGTGGAACAGCTGGACCGTGGGGAAGGTGCTTTTTTAATTTGTTCGCACCTGGGGAACATGGAAATGCTCCGCTCCCTCACGGGGTATGGCAAGATTCATACCCACAGGCAGTTTACGGTGCACCCGGTGGTGGACTTTTCGGGAACATCCAAGTTCAATGCCCTCTTGTATGAGTTGAATCCGGACCTGATGAATACGGTGGTGGACGCCAACAAGATCGGGGTGGACAGCGCCGTAGGGATGAAGGACTGGATTGCTTCTGGTGACCTGGTGGTAATTGCCGGGGACCGCACGTCGGCCAACTCTACCGACCGCAATGTAGAGATGAAGTTCCTGGGGGAGACCGCCAATTTTCCGGAAGGGGCTTTTACTTTGGCGAGCATCTTGAATGCCCCGATTTATTTTGCCTTTGCTATCCGCAAGAAGGACTTTGATATCCGTTCTTCTTACGAGATGCATATCGTGCGGGCAAAGACTTCTTTTGACTGCAGCCGCAAGGAGCGCTTAGCCCGTGTGGCGGCTCTGGTACAAGAATACGTGGGAATGCTCGAAAAGCATTGCCAGCGTCACCCGTACCAGTGGTATAATTTCTATAATTTCTGGCGCAAAAATTTTTAAAGGATTGTTGAAATGGACAAGGTCGTAATTGGAAGTGGAAAGCTCACCATTGAACAGGTGGTGGCCATCGCAAAACGCAAGGTTTCCGTAGAATTGGAAAGCTCTCCCGAGTTCCAGAAGAAAATTAACGCTGGTGCTGAATTCTTGGACGAGGCCCTGGCAAAGCACGGTGGCATTTACGGCGTAACCACGGGTTACGGCGATTCCTGCACCCAGGTGGTGCCGCCTGACCATTATTATGACCTGCCGGTAAACCTGACCCGTTTCCACGGCTGCGGTCTTGGCGCCTACTTTGACGAAGAGACCACCCGCGCCATCATGGCGGTGCGCCTGAACACGCTCTCCCAGGGCTTTTCCGGTGTGAGCTACGCCCTGCTGAAGATTATTATGGACTTTTTGCAGAACGACATTTTGCCGCTGATTCCGCAAGAAGGTTCCGTCGGGGCCAGTGGCGACCTGACGCCGCTTTCTTACCTGGCGGGAGCCGTCATTGGCGAGCGGGATGTGCTGTACAAGGGCGAACGCCGTCCGTCGATGGACGTGATGAAGGAACTGGGCATTACGCCCCACCGTTTCCGCCCCAAAGAAGCTATCGCCATCATGAACGGAACGGCTGTGATGAATGCCGTGGCCTGCATGGCCTTTAGCCGTGCCGAATACCTTTCTGACCTGAGCTGCCGCATTACGGCCATGAACACCATCGCCATGAAGGGTAACGCCTACCATTTCTACGAAAGGCTCTTTGCCGTAAAGCCCCATCCGGGCCTGGTGACCGCCGCAAAGAAGATGCGCGACGCCCTGAACCTGGAAGTGGAAAAGAACATTGTTCCCGAAAAGATCCAGGACCCCTATTCCCTGCGTTGCGCACCCCACGTGGTGGGCGTGTTCTACGATTCCGAACCCCTGCTCCGCCAGCTTATCGAAATCGAGATGAACAGCGCCAACGACAATCCTATCGTGGACCCCGAAACCAAGAATATTTTCCACGGCGGTCATTTCTACGGCGGTCATATCTGCCTTGCCATGGATACCCTCAAGAACATCGTGGCGAATCTGGCCGACCTTCTGGACCGTCAGCTGGCTACCATCGTGGATATCAAGTTCAACCGCAACTTGCCGCCTAACTTGTCCGGTAGTAATGGGGAATTCTCCATCAACCACGGTTTCAAGGCGGTGCAGATTGGCGTGTCGGCCTGGACGGCAGAAGCCCTCCACAACACCATGCCCATGAGCGTCTTTAGCCGCTCTACCGAATGCCACAACCAGGACAAGGTAAGCATGGGCACGATTGCCTCCCGCGATTGCATCCGGGTGATTGAGCTTACTGAACAGGTGGCTGCCGCCGTGCTTTTGGCCGCCTCCCAGGCCCTGCATTTCCGCTTGGAACGGGGCGAGGTGGATTCCAAACGCCTGGATGGCGTGCGCAAGACTCTGGACCAGGTCTTTGAGCATTTCAAGCCCCTGACCTGCGACCGCCAGCTGGAAGGCGACCTGCGCAAGACTCTTGAACTGATTCGCCAAAAGCATTACGCGGTATAGCGGGGGCCCGCCATGGCACAGAAAAAACTGAAGGCGACGGTGGAATTCCAGGTGGAATTCTACGACGTGGATTCCATGAAGGTGGCCTGGCACGGCAATTATGTGAAGTACATGGAAATGGCCCGCTGTGCCTTGCTCACCAAGATCAAGTACGACTACTACGCCATGGAAAAGAGCGGCTTTGCCTGGCCCGTGGTAGATATGCACGTGCGTTACCTGCGCCCCATGGTGTTTATGCAGCGGATTCGTGCCGAGGTGACCCTGGAAGAATACGAGGTGTGTCTCAAGCTTTCGTACAAGTTCTTCGATGCCGAATCGGGCACGCTTCTTTGCAAGGCCGAAAGCATGCAGATGGCCGTGAACATGCAGACGCTGGAGTCACTGATGGTGTGCCCGCCCTGCTTTGTGGATCAGGTCCGTGCAGCCCTGGAGGCGGAACCCTGATTTTGAAGATGGCCGGTAGTTTCAAATCCCCTGGTTGCAAGATGCGCCACGTGTTGGGGCTGCTGGCATGTGTTTTGCTGTTGGTGGCCTGCAGCCGCTCCAACGTAAAACCCGGAACCGCCCCCGTGTATTATTCGGACTCCCGTTCCGTGGCGCTGCTCCCTACGGCGGCCATGACCGAAAAGTTGGACATACCCCAGCATCTGCGTGGGGAATTCACCCAGCAGGACGGTTCCTTGAAGTCCTTCGAGGGGGATTCCTGGGTCAGGGCCAACGATAGCGTTCTTTCCATTATGCTGTTTAGCGGGTTCGGTACTACCATTGCCGAAATCACCTATGGTAAGGATTCCCTGCATTTTGAAAGTTCCGTGATGGATGTGGAAAAGATGAAGGCGGAATATGTGCTTGCGGATTTCCAGGTGTGCTTTTATCCTTACGATGCTCTGAAAAAGAATTTTGAGGCGGCAGGTTTTGTTTTTGAAGAGGCCCGCGGGACTGCACATGACTTTGTGCGGACATTGAAGGACGGAAATACTCTGGTACTTACCGCCCAGCGCAAGGGTAAAGAGATAACGCTGGTCAACAGCCTGCGCCATTACAGTTACCACATCACCTTGGGAGAGGAGCAATGAACCGTCCACTTTATGTCAATGATTTCGGTCTTCACTGCATTTGGGGTGGTGACAAGGAAAACGTTTTTGAAAAGCTTACCCGCGGGGAGCGGGGTGTTTTTACCATGCACGACGTGGCCGGAGTCATGCGGCCTGCGGCCACCATCGAGCCGGACATGCTTCCGCGGGTGGAGAACGCCGAATTTGACAACCGGGTGAACCGCCTGAGCCGTGCGGCCCTGGACCAGATGGACGATACCGTGCGGCATGCGGTGGAAAAGTTCGGCCCCGACAGGGTGGGCATCTTCATTGGTTCCTGCGACAATGGCTCCGAATCGTCGCTTGCGGCCCTCAAGTGCTTCAAGGAAACGGGCAAGTTTCCCGAGGGTTACAAGCTGGAATACCAGTGTGCAGAATTTCCGGCCCGCTACATTGCGGAACGTTTCGGCATCACGGGAATGTGCCAGGTCCATTCTACGGCCTGTGCGTCAAGTGCCAGCGCTTTTGTGTCGGCCCGGAACAACATTTACGCTGGCACTTGCGACGCCGCCATCGTTGGCGGCGTGGACATTGCTTCCCTTTCTGTGATTCTTGGCTTTGCCTCCTTGGAAGCAATGTCCGACAGGCCCACCAACCCTTTCAGCGCGAACCGTTCGGGCCTGACTCTGGGCGATGCTGCGGCCTACTTCGTGGTGACCCGGGAAAGCTGCCCGGACCTGTGCCGCCCCGGCTACGAAGGCTTGCAGGTGCTGGGCTTTGGCGAAAGTGCCGACGCCGACCACATTACCGCTCCCCGCGCCGACGGGGAAGGAGCATACCTTGCCATGTCTGCCGCTCTTGCCGATGCGGGCCTTGACGCCTCCGACATCGGCTACATCAACCTTCATGGTACAGGCACCAAGCTGAACGACGCCATGGAATCCCGTGCGGTAAACCGAATTTTTGGCGAAAATGTTCCTGCAAGTTCCACCAAGGCCATTACGGGCCATACCCTCGGGGCGGCAGGCGCCCTGGAAGCCGCCTTCTGCTGCCTGGCCTTGACTCACGACGGGGCGCTGCCCGCACACCTGTACGATGGCGTTATGGACCCGGAACTTCCGGCGCTGAACCTGGTGAAGCCCGGCAAAACGGTTCCTGGCCTGCGTTACTGCATCAGCAATTCCTTCGCCTTTGGCGGCTGTAATGTATCTTTAGTCTTGGGGAAAAAGTAAGATGGACAAGATGGAATTCAAGACCCGCGACGAAATTTCCACCCTGGTACCTCACAAGGGCAAGATGCTCCTGCTGGACCGTATCCAGGGCTTTGACCTGCAAGAAATCACCATCACGACCCAGGTGGACATTTCCGCAGACTGCATGTTCTACAGCGAAGAGCTGGGCGGTGTTCCCTCTTATGTGGCTTTTGAATACATGGCCCAGAGCATTTCCGCCCTTTCGGGAATCCACGGACGCTCTTGCGGCAAGAGCCCCAAGGAAGGCTTTATCATGAGCGTGTCCAACTGCAAGGCCGAACTGACGGCGTTCAAGCCCGGTGACGTGGTGGAAATCTGCGTCAAGCAGACTATGCGCATGGACATGGCGGTCACTTTCGACGGTATTGCGACCGTAGGCGGCAAGCAGGTGCTGTCTGCCACTCTCAGCACCGTCGAGGTGGAAGACGCCAAGTCTATAATTGATTCTAAAGACTAATCCAGCAACTTCTCTACTTCGGCGATAATCCGGTCCCGCTCGCCGCACCAGTTGGGGGCGATGAGCATTTCGCTGGGGCTTTCGCCGCTGAACCGCTCGATGGCGGTATCCTTCCCGATAATCTTGATCATCTCGGCCACGGCGTAGCAGTATTCCTCGAATTCCAGCAGCTTGAACTGCCCCGCGATGTAGTCCTGGGCCATGACTGTTCCGGTCACGATATGCAGCGGGTGGATTTTTACGGCGGCAAGCTTCATGTCGCGAATCACTTCGGCGGTGTGCTTGAAATCTATGAGAGTTTCACCCGGGAGCCCAACGATCACGTGGGTGGTCACGGTAAGTCCTGCTCCCTGACAACGTTTGACGGCATCGGTCCATTCGGCCAGGGTGTGCCTCCGGTTGATGGCGGCAAGGGTCAGGTCGTTTGCCGTTTGTAACCCGATTTCCACGATGATGGGCTTCTTGCGGTTCAGTTCCGCGAGGTAGGCAATCTTTTCGTCTTCCAGGCAGTCCGGCCGGGTGCCTATAGCAAGCCCCGCGATCTCTTTGTGCTTGATAATTGGGTCGATAATTCCCTGCAGTTTTTCCAGAGGTGCGTGGGTGTTGGTGTAGGGCTGCAGATAGGCGAGGATTCCCGCGTTGGGGTACTTTTCCCGGAGCCGCGGCACGAACTTGTCCAGCTGCTCCTGGATGGCGACCTGCGCCTGGTCAAAGACAGGGCTGAAACTGCGGTTGTTGCAGTAAGAGCAGCCGGCAAAACCCTTGGTGCCGTCCAGGTTCGGACAGCTCATGCCACCGTTCAGGGGGAGTTTCCGCACCTTCAGGTAGTTGGGGAAAAGTTTCAGCAGTAAATCGCGGTAAGGGGTGTAGTGCATGCCGAAAAAGATAACATATTGTCAGGCAGGGTAGAAAAAAACGCCACCGGATTTCTTCGATGGCGCTTTGTGTGCCTATTGAGCAACAGGGGAGTTAGTAAATAAACAACATCTCTCTGTACTTCGGCAGGGGCCACTTTTCGTCGGGGATGACCTTTTCGAGCTTGTCCACCTGCACGCGGAGATCCGCCATCGCCTCGAGGATGTTCTCGTGCTTTTCGCCCAGGGCCTTTTCCATGCGCTCGATTGCAGAGGCGAGAGCCTTGTAGCCTTCACCGAGTTCCTGGGCGTAGGAATCCACCGCGGCAAAGCCCTGTTCCTTGGCCATGGCGTTGGTCTTGAGGGCGGCATTGTAGGCGCAGAGCACCTGTGGCAAGATAACGTTCTTTGCGATGTCGTCGGAAATCTTTCCTTCGATGTGGATCTTCTTGTGGTATTCTTCCAGGTTCACCTCGTAGCGGGATTCCAGTTCGCGCTTGTTGAACACGCCGTACTTTTCGAAGAGGGCGATGTTTTCGGCCTTGTTGAGGGCCTGCAGCGCTTCCATGGTGGTGCGGGTGTTGGGGAGGCCGCGCTTGGCTGCCTCTTCCACCCATTCGTCGGTGTAGCCGTTGCCGTTGAAGATAACGCGCTTGTGTTCCTTCACGATCTTCTGCAGCAAGGACTGCAGTTCTTCGTGGAACTTGTCAGCCGGAACCTTTTCGAGCTTGTCGGCGATGATGTCGAATGCTTCGGCAACAATCGTGTTCAAGATGACGTTGGGTTCGGAGCAGCTCTGGCTAGAACCCGGAGCGCGGAATTCGAACTTGTTGCCGGTGAACGCGAAGGGCGAGGTACGGTTACGATCGGTAGCGTCGCGGGGGAGAGGCGGCAGCGTGTCGGAACCGAGCTTCATGACGCCAGCCTGCTTGCTGGACTTGGGGTCACCCTTTTCGAGCTGGTCGATGACGTCGGCAAGCTGGTCGCCCAGGTACATGGAGATGATTGCCGGAGGTGCTTCGTTGGCACCGAGACGGTGATCGTTACCCGCGCCCGAAACAGCCATGCGGAGCAGGTCGGCATGGGTATCCACGGCGTAAATCACCGCGCAGAGCGTAGTGAGGAAGATGGCGTTCTGGTGCGGGTCCTTGCCCGGGTTCAAGAGGTTGGTCTTGCCGTAGTTTACCGACCAGTTGTTATGCTTGCCGGAACCGTTGATGCCGGCAAACGGCTTTTCGTGCAGCAGGCACACGAGGCCATGACGGTCGGCGACCTGGCGGAGCACTTCCATAATCTGCATGTTGTGGTCGCAGGCGAGGTTCACTTCCTCGAACATCGGGGCAAGTTCAAACTGTGCCGGAGCGACTTCGTTGTGGCGGGTCTTCGCCGGAATGCCGAGCTTCCAGAGTTCCTTTTCCACGTCGTTCATAAAGTTCAAGATGCGGGCAGGAATGCTACCAAAGTAATGGTCTTCCATCTGCTGGTGCTTTGCCGGAGCTGCACCGAACAGTGTGCGGCCGGCCTGGTACAGGTCAGGGCGCTGCAGGTAGAAACGCTTGTCGATGAGGAAGTATTCCTGTTCTGCGCCGAGGGTGACGGTGACCTTCTGCTGGGCCACGCCGAACATACCCATGAGGCGGTCGGCGGACTTTTGCAGGGCCTGAATGGAGCGGAGCAGCGGAGTTTTCTTGTCCAGCGCTTCGCCGGTGTAGCTGCAAAACGCGGTGGGAATGCAGAGCGTGGCACCGTTACCGTGACGCTTGATGAATGCGGGGGAGGTGGGGTCCCAGGCGGTGTAGCCACGGGCTTCGAAGGTGGAACGCAGGCCGCCGCTGGGGAAGCTGGACGCGTCCGGTTCGCCCACAATTAGGTTCTTGCCGCTGAAGGCCATGATGGCCTTGCCGTTTTCAGGTTCCAGGAAGGAGTCGTGCTTTTCGGCGGTAGAACCGGTGAGCGGCTGGAACCAGTGCGTGAAATGGGTGGCACCCCGGTCGATTGCCCATTTCTTCATGGCGTGTGCGACTTCGTTCGCGATGCTCGCGTCAAGGGGTGCGCCCTCGTCGATGGTGGCGAACAGTTTCTTGCAGATGTCCTTGGGCAGGTAGGCGCGCATGGCCTCCGCGTTAAAGACGTCCTCGCCGTAAAAGTCGAGACTTGCGGGTGCGGCGGGCATGTTTGCGCCCGCAGCTTCGCTCGCGATTTCCTTGATGGCTTTCAGCCTGTATTCGTTGCTCATTGTGAGTCTCCTAGTTTGAAATTTTTTCGGAGACCCTATTGCAAAATGCGTGCCAAAAGTGAAAACGGCGAAATTGCGCGATTTTGCTGGAAATTTGACTGGTTACAGAAAATGAGTGCTTTTCAAAAACTGAAAAACCAAAGCTGTTGTTACGGAAAATGTAAAATAAGGGCGAATCAACGTTTTACGGAACAATGTTCCTTATTTTTCTTTTGTGTTTATTTTGAATACCTGACCGCATTGTAAGCACATTAGCGGCATGCCATTCGTAATTCGAATACGGCTGTTTGATATGGCCAGAATTTTTTTATTTCGTGGAATGATTTCTTTGTTCGATCCCTCTTTCTTTTTGAACTTTATTATTTGACATGCGAAGAGCCCTTTGCATTTTGGACATGTCAGCTTTGTGGGCATCGCATTTTTAATTCCAATGGAATTCATTATCTTTTTAGCCAGATTAATTCTTACGGCCTCGTAATTAGAAAGTTTCTTACCTTCTTCATGTTTTTTAAACTCGCAAAAATCATTCTTTATCATTAATTTGGATAAATAATCGTCATCATGGCCTTCAAGAACACGTTGTTTGTCAGCGTTATATTTTTCACGCAGATTTAGGAGCTTTTCCACTTCTGTTTCAGAAATTTTTTGAACAGGTTCGTTCTTTTCAAAATAACTGCCAACAACGTTGCCTTTGAGTTTAGGCTTATCTGTTACATAATCTACAAACGAAGCTCCACATTTGGGGCAACTTGAAGACTGCTTTATGCTCATGCCGTATTTCTGCCATATATAACCACACGAAGAACAGTGATGAGTAATTCTTATCGGTGGACCATAAATGGCTCTAGGTCTATTTCTTTGAGGCTTAAATTTGCCATCGCCTTTCTTTGTACCGCATGCATCACAATACAATGCGTTTTTGGGCAATGTTGCGTGACAATTGGCACATTTGTTCCCCTTGTCCGTAGTTTTGTTTATGTTTCCCTGCATATTATGCCTCCAGCATTTTGAAAACGCAGTAATTGGGTTCGTTGTTTTGAAAGTTCCAGGTATGGGTTGAATCTCCCATGCAAAATTCCCTTTCGCTACATTGTTTGCATTGCGGATTTAATTCCGCCTTGTCTTGACGGAAAATTTCAAACCGTTTTTTCCAAACATCTACGAAGGAATCTTTATAAATGTTTCCCTGTATTGTTAATTCGTTTCGTTCAATGTCCAGACATGCTCCGATATCGCCATTTGCCATGACGCTTGCGATTTTAGTTCCTGCTCCGCATTGAAAATAAAAATCGCGAACCATGTACTCGTATTGCATTCCGAGATAGTGTGAACAACCTAAATTAATTTCCATCTTGTTGTTCGGATGGAATCGTGTCCGTTTGACGAAATCGAGCAACATTTTGTATTCGTGAGCGTCGAGGAACATCGATGAGTTCTCTTTTGCTCTGCCGATGGGCTCGATGTTCGCAATTTTCCATGATTCGATTTTCTCATCGCAAAGGAATTCGTATAGGATATCCAGTTCTTTCAAATTGTTTTTGTGGACGACGGTTACGACTTCAGGATATAACCCAGCTTTTTTCGCATTTCGGATACCTGTCAGCGCTTGTTGGAATGCATTTGGGGAACATCGAAAGTTGTTGTGAGTCTCTTCTAGACCGTCCAAGCTGATAGAAATTGTGTCAAGTCCGGCTTTTTTGAACTGCTCACCGACGGCTTCTGACAATAAAGTTCCGTTGGTCGTTATTCCGCAAGAAAAATTCAGGTGTTTGGAATAGGCGATGATCTTGAATAGTTCCTTGTTCAAGATAGGCTCGCCGCCTGTGATGCAAATGAATATCTGCGATGCATCGTATTCCTTGGCGACTTCGTCCAGCACTTTTTTGGCAGTTTCAAAAGGCAAGTAGTTACGGTTTGTGGATAGGCAGCCACTGCCGCAATGCTTGCATTTTAAATTGCAGCAATCGGTCACTTCAAGAAACAAATATGCGAGTTGCGGATTTTTCCACAACTTTCGTTGGTATTCTGCCAACGAGTGCATGTTTTTTCGTTTTGAAATGTATTGATTTTTCACCATACACGATAAATATATATTCGTCCACGTGTCAAAAAACGACACTTGCGTGAGAAAATACAATTTACGAGTCTTTTTTTGTCAAAACCTCTTGACAATCGCCATCTAGTAATTTATATTCGGTGCACAAGTGTGTAGAAAAATGCTTTTCGTACACGAAGCAAAACAATCAAAGCCCCGCCTTTTTATGCATGTAGGCGGAGGGAGGAAAGATGAAGAATGGCGTAAACGCTGGTGGTGTCGGCATATGGCTCGACGAAATTGTTCCCTGCCTCAAGGATACCGAAACTGGGGAAATCAAGGAAACTGTGGTGTTCAGGATTGAAAGCAGGTCTTTCCTGGAAAAATTCAACGAAAAGAACGGGTGGGAAATCAATTGGATCAAAATTCCCAAAGAAGTTGAGGTCTTTGCCCTTGCCTTGAAGGAAAATAACGAAATTCAAGGGCTTGTCGGGGTAAGAAATGACGTGGATGTAAAGGCCGCCTATTTGCATTGGGCTTGTACCGCTCCGCAAAATAACAAACATGCTTTTGGTAAGCAAAAATACATCGGTGTTGGGGGGCATCTTTTTGCCATAGCGGCGGACCGTTCCCTTGCATGGGGATATGACGGATTTATTCATGGTTTTGCCCTTAACAAAGAGCTGTTAAATCACTATATTGATGTTCTAGGTGCAACTTATTTGGGTGCTCTGCATCCATACCAATTTGCTTTTAGCAGGATGGCATCACAAAAACTTCTGGAGGTCTATACCTATGAGTGGAATTAGAAAGCCCGCCGTCATTCTGGCGGATTCCATGGAAGAGTACTTGGCTCCTCCGAATCCTTATAAAAACCCTCCTAAAGGCAAGTTAAACCTGCTGGAATTAGGGCGATATGCCGAGCGTGTGGGAAAAGAATTTGATGAACTGACTGCCGATGAAATCCTGCAGTTCAAGATTCCATAATCTATAACCTATGATGTCATAGTAGTCCCGCTTTTTTACGCTTGTAGGCGGAGGGAATGAGCCCCCCCCTTTTTTTTATATTACGAAAAGTGTAATAACCGCCATTTCTTTTACATAAATTGAAACCCTTGGTTATGGGGGAAATCTGTAAATTCCTTGTGTTTTACATTTTATTTCCGCTTTTTCAATAATTGGCGGGTTGTGCCGCAATTTGGCACGGTTTTTGCAAAGCCTTTTCGCAAAAATAGGAATAATGCGCGGATTTGAGAATGATTCGCAAAATTAGGAAAGGACGAGTATGAACGCTCAAGCTCTTTACGACCCGATGAACGAACACGACGCCTGCGGTGTCGGCCTGGTCGCCAATATTAATACTGGTCGCCAATATTAATAATGTTGCCTCGCACCAGATTGTGCTGCAGGGCATTACTGTTTTGAAGAGGCTCATGCACCGCGGTGCAGCAGGTGGAGACCCGGAAACCGGCGACGGTGCGGGTCTCTTGCTTTCTATGCCCCACAAGTTTTTCCGCAAGGTGAACCCTGAGCTGCCTGCCCGCTACGGCGTGGCGATGTTCTTTGTGGAGAATACGCTTGCGGCGTATGCCTTTGACGCGAAGATCAAGGAGATTGCCGCTGCCGAGAGCATGCCGGTGCTGAACTTCCGCGAGGTGCCGGTGAATGCCGACAAGATCGGCCGCACTGCCCGCGAGACGTTGCCGCATATCCGCCAGGTGTTCTTTGACGGTTCCGCTTTCGAATCCGACAGTGCATTCGATATTAAGTTGTATGTTGCCCGCCGCCTGATGGAAAAGGCTTGCAAGGGCTTGTATGTTTGTAGCTGCAGCCGCCGTAGCATCGTGTACAAGGGCCTGCTTCTGGCGAGCCAGATTGAGGGTTTCTACAAGGACCTGAACGATCTCGATTTCGAGAGCCCGATTGCGCTTGTTCACCAGCGTTATTCTACGAATACTTTCCCGACTTGGCCGCTCGCGCATCCGTTCCGCTACCTCGCTCACAACGGCGAAATCAATACCCTGCGTGGTAACCTCAACAGCCTGCGCGCCCGCGAGCCGCACCTGAAGAGCGATATTATCGGCGATGACCTGCAGAAGCTTTTGCCGCTCGTTCCGGCGGGGCAGAGCGACTCGGCCAGCCTTGACAACATGTTTGAGCTCCTCGTCGCTGCGGGTCGTAGCCTTCCGCATGCGATGATGATGCTCATGCCTCAGGCTTGGGGCAAAAAACATTACCTGGGCCGCGACGTGCGCGGGTTCTTTGAATACGAATCCATGCTCATGGAACCGTGGGATGGCCCTGCTGCCGTGGCGTTCAGCGATGGCGTGAATGCGGGTGCGATTCTCGACCGCAACGGACTTCGTCCGGCGCGTTACACTCTGTGTAAAGACGGTCTCTTCGTGATGGCGTCCGAAACGGGCGTGCTCGACCTCCGCGATGACGAAGTGGAAGAAAAGGGCCGTCTGAAACCCGGCGAGATTATCTACCTCGACCTCGAAAACCACCGCATCTTGAAGAATGCGGAAATGAAGGCGCAGGTGGCCCGTGCCAAGCCTTACCGCCGCTGGGTTGCCGAGAACAAGATGAGCGTCCGCGGGCTCTTCAGCGAAATCAACCCGTCCGACGTTCCCGACGACATTCTGGTGCAGCAGAAGCGCTTTGGCTATTCTGCCGAAGACCTCTCCATCATCTTGCAGCCCATGGCGAAGAACGGTGCAGAGCCGATTGGCTCCATGGGTAACGATGCCGCGCTGGCCGTACTTTCGGACAAGCCGCAGCCGCTGTTCAACTACTTCAAGCAGCTGTTCGCCCAGGTGACGAACCCGCCCATTGACCCGATTCGTGAAGAGCTGGTGATGAGTCTTACGACCTACATCGGGAACCACGGCAATATTCTGGAAGAAACTCCGGAGCAGGCACACCTTATCAAGATTCCGCGCCCGATTGTGACGGAAGATGAAATCCGTCGCTTCGAAAACATTGGCGACAAGGCGTTCAAGGCGAAGGTGCTCAAGATGCAGTTCCCGCTGGGCGGTGACGGTTCCGTGCTGGAAGCGGCCCTGCAGAACCTCGCCGGCGATGCCGTGCGTGCCGTGCAGGACAACTACGACATCATCGTGCTTTCGGACAAGAACATCGACTGGGGATACGTACCTATGCCTTCGCTCCTTGCGACGGCCTGCGTGAACCGTGCCCTGGTGGAAGCGGGTGTTCGCCCCGAAATCGGTTTGATTGTGCAGTCCGGTGAAGTCCGCGAAGTGATGCACTTTGCATTGTTGCTCGGTTACGGTGCGACGGTCATCAACCCGTATCTCGCATTCGAGAGCCTCACCAACATGTGCCACAACGGCGACCTTGATGTGGACCCGGTGACGGCTGCTGCAAACTATGTGAAGGCGGTGGACAAGGGCCTTCTCAAGATTATGTCGAAGATGGGTATCTCCACGCTCCGTAGCTACCGCAGTGCACAGATTTTCGAAGCCGTGGGCCTAAACCACGAACTCATCGAGAAGTTCCTGCCGGGTACGGCAAGCCGTATCGAAGGTATCGGCCTCGAAGAGATTGCCCGCGAAGTGGGCGAGCGCCAGAAGATCGCCTTTGCCGATGCGAGCAAGGTTTTGCAGTCGGGCGGCCAGTATGCGTTCCGCAAGGAAGGTGAGAAGCACTTGTGGACTCCGCAGTCGCTCGCCGCATTCCGTCAGGCCGTGCAGGGTGGCGACTACGAGAAGTTCAAGGTCTACAGCAAGCTCATCAATGACCAGTCAGAACGTCAGGCAACGCTTCGAGGCCTCTTCAAGTTCAAGAAAACGACCCCTATCGACATTAGCGAAGTTGAGTCTCGCGAATCCATTATCCACCACTTTGTGGCGGGCGCCATGAGCCTTGGTTCTTTGAGCCCTGAGGCCCACGAGACCATTGCCATTGCGATGAACCGCATCGGTGCCATGAGCAACTGCGGTGAAGGTGGTGAAGACCCCGACCGCGATACGCCAGCACCGAACGGTGATATCCGTAGCTCCGCGATTCGCCAGGTTGCCTCGGGCCGCTTTGGCGTGACGATTGACTACCTGCGCCATGCGAAGGATTTGCAGATCAAGATGGCCCAGGGCGCAAAGCCCGGTGAAGGTGGCCAGCTGCCGGCGCACAAGGTGAATGAATTCGTGGCACGCATTCGCCACTCCATCCCGAACGTGTCGCTGATTTCTCCTCCGCCGCACCATGATATTTACTCCATCGAAGACTTGGCGCAGTTGATTTACGACTTGCGCAACGCCAACCCGAAGGCCCGTGTTTCCGTGAAGCTCGTGTCCGAAGTGGGCGTGGGTACGATTGCCGCGGGTGTCGCGAAGGCCCATGCCGACGTGGTGCTGATTTCCGGTCACGATGGCGGTACGGGTGCATCTCCGCTTACCTCCATCAAGCATGCCGGACTCCCGTGGGAACTGGGTATTGCCGAAGCGGAACAGACCCTTGTGCTCAACGACTTGCGCGGACGCATCAAGCTCCAGGTGGATGGCCAGCTCAAGACGGGCCGCGACGTGGTGGTGGCCGCCCTCCTGGGTGCCGAAGAATTCGGCTTTGCCACTAACCTTCTCGTAAGCCTTGGCTGCGTGATGGACCGCAAGTGCCATACGAACCAGTGCCCCATGGGCATTGCTACGCAGGATCCGGACTACCGCAAACGCTTTGCGGGCAAGCCCGAATACGTAGAAAACTTCCTCTTCTTCATCGCCGACGAAGTCCGCGAGATTCTCGCAAGCCTTGGCCTCAGGAGCCTCTCCGAAGCCTGCGGCCGCAGCGACCTCCTGGAACGCGACGAGGCGATTGCCTTCTACAAGGCTCACAACCTCGACTTCTCCAAGATTTTCGAAACCGTCAATGGCGGCATCAAGTCCTTCGACAAGAACTTTGTGAAGGAAGAACTAGTGAACTTCGACCGTCGTGAACTGTTGCCCTTCGTGGCTGATACGCTCAAGAGCGGCAAGGCCGTGGAACTCTGCACGGTGGTGCACAACGTGGACCGTACGGTGGGTACGGAACTTTCCGGCGAGGTGGACGAACACTTTGGCGTGAAGGGCCTTCCCGAAGATACCATCAAGATTCACCTGCAGGGTGTCGCGGGCCAGAGCTTCGGTGCATTCCTCGCTCCGGGTATTACGCTGGACCTTGAAGGCGAAGCCAACGACTTTATGGGTAAGGGCCTCTCGGGCGGTAAGATTATCGTGCGTCCGCCTAGCAACGCAAGCTTCAAGGCCGAAGACAACGTGATTGCAGGTAACGTCATCGGTTACGGCGGAACCTCGGGCAAGATCTTCATCAACGGTCTCGCTGGCGAACGCTTCGGTATCCGTAACTCCGGTATGCTCCTGGTCAGCGAAGGCGTGGGCGATCACGGCTGCGAATACATGACTGGCGGTAGGGTAGTGGTACTTGGCCGCGTGGGCGTGAACTTTGCCGCGGGTATGACGGGTGGCTTTGCCTACGTTTACGATGAGACTGGCCACTTTGACCTGAGCTGCAATGTGGATTCTGCCGACCTCGAAAGCGTGCTTCCGGGTACCGAGAGCGAAAGCGAACTTCTCGATATCATCAACCAGCATGTTCAGGCGACGGGCAGCGAGAAGGGCAAGCGCATTCTCGAAAACTGGAATAGCGAACGTCCGAAGTTCGTGAAGATATTCCCGGTGGATTACAGGAACGCACTTTTGAAAGGAGGTGAGCGCGCCTTGCAAGCAAGGCTTTGAGGGATGAGCTCGCTCCTTTTGGTCGCTTTGAGTAATGGTTTGGCGCCTTTGGCGCGATTATAATACTCAAAGTGCCCCTGTGGGGCACGACCCCATACCTCAAAGGCGTGTAACGCCGACCTCATAGCTTTTACGGAGTTATTATGCAGCAAATTAACCGAATCGCAGACATCTACCGCCCTGTCGAAGAGCGTGTCAAAGACAACAACGAAGTCGAGCGCAAGCTCACGTCGATAGAAGTGGTGGGCCAGGCAGGCCGCTGCCACACATGCGGAATCCCGTTCTGCCATGGTGCGGGTTGCCCCCTTGGTAACCTTGTCCCTGAATTCAATGCGGCGATTGCTGCCGGGAATGCGGAACGCGCTTACGATATCATCAGCAAGACGGCTTTCTTCCCTGAGTTTACGGGCCGCGTTTGTCCGGCGCTCTGTGAATCCGCCTGTACCGGCAACGTGCATAACGATCCGGTGATGGTTCGCCAGATCGAGAAGTTTATCATCGAGACCGCCTTCGAGGAAGGTCGCGTGGTGTTGCCGACTGCCGAACCCAACGGCAAGTCTGCCGCTGTCATCGGTTCAGGTCCTTCGGGCCTGTTTGCTGCCGAAGCCTTGCGCCGCAAGGGCTATGCCGTCACGGTCTTCGAGAAGCAACCGAAGGCAGGAGGCCTACTGCGCTATGGTATCCCGAACTGGAAACTCGACAAGTCCATTATCGACCGTCGCATCGCTTTGCTCGAAGCCGCCGGAATCAAGTTTGTTTACAATACCGAAATTGGTAAGGACATCGCTGCAGAATATGTCCACAAGAATTTTGACGAGGTGTTCCTCGCTATCGGTACGCCTAACGCCCGTGACCTGAAAATCCCGGGCCGTGAAGCGGAAGGCATTTTCCTTGCCCTTGATTTTCTGCACGGTGCCGAAAAGCCGGGCGAAGCAAATCCCGAAAAGTTCAGCGCCAAGGGCCGCAAGGTGTTGGTGATTGGCGGTGGCGATACGGGTAACGACTGCGTTGGTAAAGCCATCCGTGAAGGCTGCGAAAGCGTGCTCCAGGTGGAATTCATGCCCAAGCCCCCTGAGGAACGATCCCCGTCTACGCCGTGGCCCGATTGGCCGTACATGCTGCGCACGAGTTACGCTCAGCACGAAGGCGGCGAGCGTCGCTGGAATGTGTCTTCCAAGCAGTTCATTGTGAAGGACGGTCGCGTGGCTGGCGTGGAAGCGGTTCGCGTGGAATGGGAAATGTCCCCCCAGGGTCGCCCCCTCAAGCCAAACGAAGTCCCGAATTCTACCGAAGTCATCGATACCGACTTGGTGGTGCTCGCCATGGGATTCACCGGCGTGCCTGCGGTCGGTATCGTGAACGATCTGGGCTTGCAACTCACTCCGCGAACAGCGATTATCCCGGATCCTGCCCGACACATCTATGCGGTGGGCGACTGCGCGAACGGCGCTTCCCTGGTGGTGCGTGCCATGGCCGACGCGAAGGCGAAAGTCGCGGCGCTGAAGTAATTCTTTGGAGCCGCCCGCGGAACTATGTTCGGTTTTTATCGTTTCGCAAGTGTTTCCCCGGTGTTGAAGGTGGCCGATACCGCCTACAATACCGAAGAAATTATCAGAAGCGCGAAAATTGCTGCCTCTAACGGGGCGGCTTTTGTCGTTTTCCCGGAACTCTGCATTACGGGCTATACCTGCAGCGACTTGTTTCACCAGGAATTGCTTCTGCAGAACAACACCCGTGCGCTTGTGCGGATTGCGGACGCCTTAAAAGATAGCGATGCCGTGATTGCGGTTGGCTTGCCATTGCGCATATTTGGCAGGCTATATAACTGCGCCGCCTTTGTGCAGCATGGGCGCGTTGTGGCGATTACGCCCAAGATTCACTTGCCGAACCAGCGCGAATTCTACGAGAAACGGCATTTTTCGAGTGGGCGCGATTTGTTGCGCGGGGCGTGTGGCGCTTCGGCAGGGAGTGCCGCTAGCATCGTGAAGTGTGCGATAGAAGGCGCCGGCGAAGTCCCTGTCACGAATTTCATCACCGTGAGAGGTCGCGCATTTGACTATTCGAATTGCGCTTCTTGTAGCGATGGTTCCGAAGTCCGTATCGGTGTGGAACTTTGCGAGGACTTGTGGACTCCGGCTCCACCCAGCGGGGAACTCGCCCTCGCGGGCGCGAACGTCATCGTGAATCTCTCGGCAAGCGATGCACTGGTCGGTAAGCGCGATTACCGCAGGAATTTGGTGATGAACCAGTCGGCGCGTTGCATAGCGGCTTACGTGTATGCCTCTGCCGGAGTGCACGAATCTACGACGGACATGGTCTTTAGCGGTCACCTGATGATTGCGGAAAACGGGAGCATGCTTGCCGAAAGTAGGCCGTTCTCGCGTGAAACCGAAATCGTGTATGCCGATGTGGACGTAGAGCGCTTGAATATGCAACGCCTGAGCGAAGGCTCGTTCCAGGATTTTGACAGCCGCTCTATCATTGCGCGTGCGGCGACTCTTGACTGCCTGCGTGGTTGCGATACGCTCCAGTACCGCTATGTTTCGCCGACGCCCTTTGTGCCGGGGAACACGGAAACCCGCGATACATCTTGCACCGAGATTTTTAACATACAGTGTGCAGGGCTTGCCAAGCGCCTGGAGGCGACCCGAAGCAAGCGTGCTGTAATTGGCCTGAGCGGCGGGCTTGATTCTACGCTTGCGCTTCTCGTGGTTGCGGAGACGTTCAAACTGTTGAATCGCCCTGCCTGCGAGATTCTTGCGCTCACGATGCCCGGATTCGGCACTACGAATCGCACTAGGAACAATGCGGTTGAACTCGCGAAACTCCTGGGCGTGGAACTCCGCACCGTCGATATCCAGAAGGCATGCCTCCAGCACTTCACTGACATCGGGCACGACCCGCAAAAGCTCGATGTGACTTACGAGAACGTGCAGGCCCGCGAACGCACGCAAATCCTGATGGATATCGCGAACAGCGAAGGCGGAATCGTCATCGGTACGGGAGACCTCTCCGAAATCGCACTTGGCTGGAGCACCTACAATGCCGATCACATGTCCATGTATGCGGTGAACTGTGATATTCCCAAAACGCTCGTGCGCCACATCGTGAGCTGGTATGCCGACCGCGCAGTTCAAAACCTGAATCAAACCGGCGCGGAATCTATCCCGGATCAAAAAGCCACGCGTCTCGCCTCCAGCGACGAGGCCGTCCTTGCCGCAGTCCTCCGCGACATCCTCGATACGCCCGTCTCTCCGGAACTCCTTCCCGCCGATTCAAGCGGCCAGATTGCGCAAAAGACGGAGAGCATTCTCGGTGCGTACGAACTGCACGACTTTTTCCTTTACCATTTCGCGAAATACGGAGCCGCTCCCGAAAAACTCAGCTATCTGGCGAAATACGCCTTCAAAGGCAAGCATACTGACGAAGAAATTGACAAGGCTCTCGCCGTTTTTATCAGTCGTTTCTTTACGCAACAATTCAAGCGCAGTTGTATTCCCGATGGCCCGAAAGTCGGTACCATCTCGCTGTCGCCTCGCGCCGACTGGCGCATGCCCAGCGATGCAAGTTTCGGGGATTGGCTCAAGGAAATCTAATCAAAAAAATGTATGTATTTATGCCTCTGTGCCGAGGCTTTTTTATTTTAGTCTAAATCGCAAAAACCCCGAGACTTTTGTCCCGGGGCATTTTAGTCAACAGAGAAATTCTTTCGTCCAATCTACATGTTGCTGAAGATTTGGAATCCGCTGTAGGCTTCTTGACCATGTTCGCTTTGGTCGAGGCCGCGGAGTTCTTGTCTTTCGGTAACGCGGAGGCCGATGGTCTTCTTGATGGCGAAGAAGATGAGGCTTGCGGCGGCGAAGCAGGGCACTGCGTAAGCAAGCACGCCAACAGCCTGCGTTCCCAGCGTGTAGTCGCCGGTCATGTCGAAGATACCCACGGCGAGAGTTCCCCACACGCCGTTTACCAGGTGAACAGAGAGGGCACCGACCGGGTCATCCAAGTGCAAGCGGTCGAACATAAACACCGCACCCACAACCAGCACGCCAGCGATAGCGCCGATAATCCAGGAGGAGAGCGGAGTTACCACGTCGGCACCGGCAGTGATAGCCACGAGACCGGCAAGGCAGCCGTTCAAGGCCATGGTGGCGTCGGGCTTCTTCGAGACAATCCAGCTGGTGAGTGTCGCGGTAATGATGCCTGCAACAGCGGCGAGGTTCGTGGTCACCAAAATCCAGCTGGTAGCCTTTGGGTCGCCAGAGAGAGCGGAACCGGCGTTGAATCCCCACCAGCCGAACCACAGCATGAACACGCCGATGGTGGCGAGCGGAATGTTGTGAGCCGGGATGGCGTGCACCTTGCCGCCCACATACTTGCCGATACGGGGGCCAAGAATCATCACGCCTGCAAGCGCTGCCCAGCCACCCACGGAGTGGACCAGTGTAGACCCTGCCAGGTCATGGAAGCCGTGTGCACCGAGGGTCGAGAGCCAGCCGCCGCCCCATGTCCAGCTACCCACGATGGGATAGACAAAGGCCACGTAGATGATGGTGAAAATGAGGAAGGAGTGGAGCTTCACGCGTTCAGCGACAGCACCCGAGACGATGGTGGCTGCGGTGGCGGCGAACATGGCCTGGAAAAGCCAGTCTGCAAACAGCGTAAAGTGGCCGTTGTAGGCAGCGGTGAAGCTGTCCGGGTTAGCCCAATCGCCGATACCCAGGCCCGCGAATCCGAGAATCCCGTTGAAGGTGCCCGGATACATGAGGCCAAAGCCCAGCAGGGCATACATGGTGATGCCGATGGCGGGGACCGCGATGTTCTTGAACGCGACGTTCGCCGAGCACTTGGCGCGTACGAGGCCCGCTTCAACGCAGGCGAATCCGAGACCCATGATAAACACCAGCATGGCGCTGATCATGATCCAGATGTTTTCTGTCATAAAGATGGCGTCGCTGACAGGTACGACTTGTGTAACTTCGTTCATTGGTAAAATTCCTCTTGAAAAATTGTTGTTAGGGGATAGGATTTAGGATCTAGGATCTAGGGGTGAATGTAGGGCGAAAAATCACTAGCCTCTAAATCCTAGTCTCTACCCCCTTTTATCCAATCGCCTCCGGGCCCGATTCTCCGGTGCGGATGCGGATGCACTGTTCAAGGCTTGTGACGAAAATCTTGCCGTCGCCGATTTCGCCGGAGCGCGCCCCCTTGATGATGGCGTCGATACAGGGCTGCACGAATTCGTCGTTTACCGCGATCTTGAGGCAAATCTTCTTGAGCAAATTCACCTCGGTCACCACACCGCGGAAGCGCTGGTTATAGCCCTTCTGCTGGCCGCAGCCGAGCACGTTGGTTACTGACATCTTGAAAATGTTGTTTTCGTAAAGCGCTTGCTTCACGAGATTGAGTCGTTCGGGTTGGATATAAGCCGTAACGAGTTTCATGGCGCTTGTCCTTGTTTTCATTCCAAGGAATTTTGGAATTCGCGCCATATATGCAAAGAGCGTGCCAAAAAATCAAAACAGCGTTTTTCTTTCGAAAAACGCCAAATTATCAAGAAAAACAGGAGATGTTCAATCAGATTTACGAATAATGTTTTTCACCTAGTGAAATTTGTTCAAAAGATGTAAAAGTGATTGTGACTATAACGGAACGGCGTTAATTAAAGCTCGTGATAGTACGGGCAGATGTTTTCGTAATGTCCGTCCTTCATTCGGAAACCCTTCGGGATGGTTCCGAGCTGGACAAACCCGAGACGCTCGTACAGGTGCCTGGCGTGCGTATTGCTTTCGACGACGGCATTGAACTGCAAGACGCCGAAGCCGTGTTTTTTGGCCTGTTCCAGGCAGTCCTTCACCAGTTTTTCGCCGATATGCTTGCCCCTGGATTCCGAAGCGACTGCGTAGCTAGCATTTGAAATGTGCCCGCAACGGCCCACATTGTTCGGGTGCAGAATGTATAGCCCGTAAATCTTGCCGTCCTCGACCGCAACGGCGCAGTAGGTCTGTGCGGCAAAGAACTGCTTGCCGGTTTCGGGCGTGAGCAAGTCCTCTTGCGGGAAGGCGATGCCTTCTTCCACAACCTCGTTCCAGATGCGGATCATTGCCGCAAGGTCCATTTCGTTGTATTGCCTGATAATCATAGCGGGGAAGATAGAAAATTTACGCTTTCGCAGAAAAGACCTGTTTTATGAGGCTGGGTCTCTGAACTTACAGGAAAAGAGCGTTCCCGCACATATATGTGCGGTCGGGCTATATTCTAGGGGCAATCGCCTGCGCTTACGCTTGTCGCTTGCCTCCTAGAACCAAGCCTCGCTATGCGAGTCTTGGCCCCAAGGGGTCATTATCCCTAACGCGGAAACCTGATTATTTCTTGAATAAGTCTGAATGCGAACCTGTATCTACTAATTCAAGAACAAGAATGTTCTCTTCTATTCTGTAAATCAGTAGCCAGTCGGGCTCAATATGTATTTCCCTGTGATTGACCCAATTCCCTGAAAGGGAATGGTCGCGTAATGCGGGGTCAAGGGGTTCGCCCTTCGCCAGCTTTTCGACAACATCCTTGAGTTTCTGCGTGTCTTTGCCACGCTTGGCTGCGAGTTTTGCCGATTTCTTGAACTTCGTTGTCGCCCGGATTTGATACTTGTATTTTTCTTCGCTCATATTCCCAGTTCGTCCCAAAGTTCTTGCGGTGTCGAATACGTTTTGGCATTCGGGTCGTGAGCGAGTTTTTCGCCCTCATCGATGGCAGCAAGGAGTTCCTTGGAAGGAGGCCGGGTGACGGCAAAGGGGAGCCCGTGATGCAACAGCGACTGCTTCAGGAAAACGGTAAAGGCTTGCGATAGGGTTAGTCCCAGATCTTTGAATAATTCGGTAGCCTCGTTTTTCAGTTCGCGGTCCAGTCGGATATTTGTTACTACGGTACTCATATTAACAAATATACTACATTTGCTTTCAATTCGCAAGTGCTTGTTGATTATTTGTGGACTTTTTGCTAGTCTATTCATTTTACCTCCGGCCACCTACATGCGGAAAAGGCGGCTTTTTTAGTGTTTTTCGCAAATATACATTCCCGCAATGTCAGAATGTGACATTGGGAGGCTTGCGGGAAAAATTTTATTTTAACGAGTCCAAATTTGGTGAAAAAATCATCAAATTCGCCAGTTTGTTGTTGAAGGGCTTGCTAAGGAACATTACGGAGCGGTTTGCGGATATTCCCTTACACATCTTACATATGTAAAACTGCTTTTATTGGGGGTGTCAACCACTCCTCCTTTCCAATTGCAACCAAAGTTGACGCTGGAAGAAAGGTGTTCGTTAAATTCGTTCGCTAACCAAAAAGATGCGCATTCACCCATCTTTCTATCCCTATCATAGCCCGCAGGTAACAAATTGAATCCGTACTCATCAGTCCCCTTTAGACTGTCTGGCCAGCCCTCTGTTGACTTAAGTTTTCTTTCTCTGTCACTTGTATATAAATCCGGATGTCGTTCAAGTATAAAGTACCATAAACCATCATAAAAATCTGCTTCTGTTGGAATCCTCCAGCCGTCAGGACATATTCCTTGAATAGAATCGCCTAACCCGAGGATCTCATCATGCAGCTTGATTTCTGAGGTGTCTCCGACTGTTGCATCCCAGCTATACATTCGTCCATATTTCTCACAATTTTCTGGATTATCATTATAGCAGCCGCTGTTCACGTATGTGGATATTCCGTAGCATCTTCCAATACTCGATGAATTGGCTTGAAACGAGGAATCCTGTTCTCCGCAAGTCAGCTTTTCTCCAGAACAACTAATACATTCTGTGGTCAATACATAGTAGTTCAAGTTTTCTGCCATCCATTCAAGCCCGTTTATAACGGTCGTTTTATAGGAATGGCCGTCACGTGAATCATAAAGCGTTCCAAATTGTGGGGTATAGGGTGGAATGGTATCTTCGGGGCTAGAGGAAGATTTTTCATCACTGCAGCAACAAATAAATGAAACGAAGAGCACAAAAAGATATTTTTTCATGGTGTTAAAGATATAAAAAAAGATGCTCCGTTTGGAACACCTGTTTAAAGTTTTAGATCCTTCGACTTCGCACCTTAGGGTGCTTCGCTCAGGATGACACGGAGCCAGCCCTGAGCATGTCGGATGGGTGTTACTTCTTCACGTGCCTGTGGTACTCTTGCAAGCTGCAGACTTCGAAGCGGCCGAAGTCGTGCTTGTCCATGAGGCCTTCCACGGTAGAGGTGAGGGCGGCGATGGTCGTCGTGATAGGAATGCCAGAGACCACAGCCTTGGAGCGCATCTGGATTTGTACGCTTTGCGTACAGTCTCCTTGCTCGTCAAATGAGAATATGCAAGCATATTCTCACTTTCCTCGCTGCGTTGACATTCGTCGACCATGGCTTCGGCGCCGGTCTCGGTGGTGTTCACAATCCACTGCACTTCCTTATCGTGGATAAGGTCGAGCAGGTTCGGGCGGCCACGGGAGATGCGGAACACGGCGCGGGTCTTGATGCCTTCGTTGTAGAGC
>OMSO01000019.1 GCA_900313675.1 uncultured Fibrobacter sp. | reverse complement strand
TACCGATTACGGTGCATTCGTTGAACTGGATAGCGGCGTCGAAGGCCTCATCCACGTTTCCGAAATGTCCTGGACTCAGCATGTCAAGCACCCGTCCAAAATCCTCACCGTTGGTCAGGAAGTGGAAGCCGTGGTGCTCAAGGTCGAAGAAGATGCAGAACGTATCTCTCTCGGCATGAAGCAGCTGGAAAGCGACCCGTGGGATTCTATCGAAACTGAACTTCCGCCGGGTGCCCGCGTGGTTGGTGAAATCCGCAACATCGCTTCCTTCGGCGCCTTCGTCGAAATCAAGGAAGGTGTTGATGGTCTCATCCACGTGTCTGACATGTCCTGGACCAAGAAGATCACTCATCCCAACGAAATGGTCAAGAAGGGTGACAAGGTGGAATGCGTCGTGCTGGCCGTCGATAAGGAAAAGCGCCGCATTAGCCTTTCCATGAAGCACCTCACCGAAGACCCGTGGGATTCTGTGGAAACCACATACCCCGTGGACGCCGAAGTGAAGGGCAAGATCGTTCGCATGCTGGACCGCGGTGTCGTGGTTGAGCTCGCCGACGGTATCGAAGGCTTCATCCCGGTTTCCAAGCTCACCGCTGAATACATCAAGGTTCCTGCCGATGCATTCAAGGTTGGCGACGAAGTTCCGGCTGTGGTGACCGAAATCGACCAGAACAACCGCAAGATCTTCCTCTCTGTGGTGGACTACTTCAAGAACCGTGAATCCGCCGAGCTGAAGGCTTGGATGGACTCTCACAAGCCGGGCGAATCTGGCACCACCATCGGTGAAGCCGCCGCCCCCAAGAAGAAGAGCACCAAGAAGAAGGCTGAGAAGGCTGCTGACGAAGCTGCCGAAAAGCCGGCTGAAGAAGCCTAGTGAGTTGTGGGTTATGAGTGATGAGTTCGCAAGCCTATGGCTTGCTTTGAGGTGAAGTAATGGCGATTTGCGCAAAATGAAAGCACCTGGAACTCATCGCTAATCAAACGCTTAAAGGAATCCCGCGGGTAAAACCGCGGGGTTTCTTTTTATTATTGTTCTATGATGCAGCGGATTACCTGGATTGACAATTGCAAGGCTCTAGCCATCGTTCTTGTGGCTTTGGGCCACTTGCAATCCATTTACCTGGTGAGCGAGGTGATTTTTGCCTTTGTGCTGCCGGTGTTCTTTTTTCTTTCGGGGTGGACCTTTGGTTCGTCGGCAACGATGCCGTTTGGGAAGATGCTCCTGAAGAAGGTGCGAACGCTCCTTGTCCCGTATTTTGGTTTTTCGGTTATACTTTTTGCCTTCTGGTTCTTTGTAAGGCGGAGCTTTGGTCTGACTGGCCATGCGGCGGATACTTCTGTGGCCGATGCTTTGTTGCAGATTTTACAAGGGGTGAATAGCGGGGTGTTTGTTACTCCTCTGTGGTTTTTGACCTGCCTTTTTGTTGTTGAAATCGCTTTTTGGATTTTGCTCCGCTTACGAAATAAATTTTTGATAGCTTCTGTCGTTGTGAGTCTTTTTGTCTATGGAATTTATTATTGGACGTATATGGACATCAGGCATTTTCCTCATGCTGTTTGGAACGTGGATCAGGCCTGCTTTTACCTTTTCTTTTTTTCGGCAGGATTTGCTTTTAGTCGACGGAACCTTGTTGAACGAATCTTGAATTCGAAGGGACGGTCTTGTGCGTTCGTTGCTGTTGCAGTTGTTGTTTTTGCATTGGCATTTTGGCTACGTGACCATGCGCTTGCGACATGGGAGTATCTGTTGATGCAGGCCCTGATGTGCAATGCAGGATTGATAGGTTTTGTTTCACTGTGCAAGATGATTCCCGGAAACAGGGTTTTGGATTTCTTAGGCCAGAATAGCTTGACCATTTTTGCTTTGCATATGATGGTTCAGGCAATCTTGATAGGAATGACAGTTTCTTTGTTCCGTATGGATGTAGGGTATTTGCATAGTTCGCTTTTGGTTTGTGTCCCGCTTACCTTAGTTACGCTGGTAATCCTGGTTCCTGAAATTCTGTTCATTAATCGTTTTATTCCATGGCTTGCCGGCAAGCGACAAAGCCGCCAATAGCTATCTTGTACCTGTGATGAAAAAGATTTTTTTGAGTGCTTTGGTTGGGACAGTCGCCCTTTCTTTTTGGGGGTGCGCTGGTGGGCCCAAGGTAGATGACCCGGAATTTTTCAAGAACAGGTCGGGCGTTATCGGCGTGTTCAGGCAGCCCGCCTTCTACTGCAGCGAGGCCAGCCCCCAGTATATGCAGCTGGGAGATTCTACGGTGCTGGTGAAGCCCGCCTATAGCGAAGACCAGGACAACCTCTTTGTGCAGGAGATGGGCCCTGGAGTTGCAACCCTGAAATACTATGAATACGCCTGTGGCGAGGACAAGCACAAGTTCGTGCTGGATACCACCCGCAAGGACGGGGCGTCGGGCCTAGTTGTTCCGGAATCGGGATTCTGCAAGACGGTAGTCTCCTTTGTGGAAGGAGACAAGCTGTTTACCCAGAACGACGACCTGCTCATTGAATTTTTCGAGAAGCACAAGGTGGCCACCGGCTTTCACATGATTCCCTACTGCGAAGTGGTGACGCCGAGAGGGCGAACCGTATCGACGGGCATGGATTCGGATTCCTTGCTGCAGGTGAAATACGAGGCGGCTATTGCCGATGCCGCTGAAGCGAAACAAGAAGAGATTTACCCGCTGGTCACCGTCACGCCGGAGTCGGAGGGTGTGACTTGGGACAGGGATTCCACTCACGTGTTGGTGCTTACGTTCCATAATCGTCCCGATATTTATGACACGGATACGTTGGTTATGTCGCAAGAGGTGTGGGTGGTTTCGGAGAAGGAGTTGTATTCTTGGTATAAGTCGAACAATGCCGGCGTGAAGGACTGGGAAGTGCGGCTAAAACAGCTGCTCGGAATCCGTGCCAACGCCAAGTACACCCACTTTACGGCTTTGTGGGTGAAGCCCATTGACCTGGTGCGTCCGGCTTACCAGACCGACGTGAAACTGGATTCCATGACGCTGAAGTTTGACGAAAGTTTCGATGACTACACCTACGACAAGGAATTCAAGCTTTCGTTCAAGCGCTGGTTCGACGACAGCCGTGCAAAGGCCTACGTCAAGAAAACGGGCTACCCCTGGACCCGTCTGGGCTATACCTATGACTGGGGCGCCGAAGACAAGAAATACGGTCTCACGGAATTCCTGATTTTGCAGGACTCCCATGTGCGGGTGCAGTTCACCAAGAACGTGCCTACCTTCGTGAAGTGGCTGGAAGAACGGAATTAATTTTTTTGATTATCGATGGACCATGACCCGCCACAACTGCTGGCGGGCATTCTTGTACTTGCGCTCGAAGGCGGTGATGGGCTGCTCAGGCTCGAACGCTTCGCAACAGATTGTCATTGCGACCCTCGAAGAGGGGAAGCAATCACTAACCGGCATCTTCTGTAATACACCCGCCGCCAGTTCAAATTCCCGTGCGTAGATTTCCCAGTTGGTTCGCAACTCCGTTTCTTGCGCCAACTGCAACAGGGTGGGGAATATGGGGTGCAGGTGGAAACGCCTGCCCGCTTCGCTCTGCTTGGGCCAGGGATTGGGGTAATAGAGGGCGTGGTAGGGAATGACCCATTGCCCGCTTGTTACCTTGTCCAAAGCGAGCCGCCAAAAGTCGATGAGTTCTGCCCGAACGTAGAAAATGTTTTTAGGTTCATTTTGTTGGGCATCGTCGTTTCGCGCCTCGGTGCTGCGGGACTGGCCGGTGTCGAAGGCCCTGCCCGCCTTGTCCAGGCGTAAGGCGGACTTGTCGATGCCGATGACGGGATAGTCCGGAAAACGCCTTGCCAGATGTTGTGTGCTTTCGCCGGTGCCGCAGCCTGAGTCTAAAATGACAGACTGTGGGGTAGCGCAGGATGGTCCTTCGGACTGGGCGAACCTTTTGATGTAAAAATCTTCGATGAACTGTTCCGCGTCGGCGAAAGCATTCCGGGTGTGGTCGGCGATGGGCCTCTTGTATTCGGTGGTGGCGTACCTGCGGACCAGCTTTTCCAAATCCTTGAAAGGGCCGTCCTGGTTGGACAGGACTTCGCGAGCGATGTTCATTCCTGGACCTCGATGCCGTACTTGTTCACCTTGTAATGCATCATGCGGGGGCTTACCTGCAGGTCGCGGCCGGCGGCGCTCAGGTTCCCGTTGTTTTTGCGCAGGGCTTCCATCAGGATTTCTTTTTCGTAGGAGCGGAGCAGCGTGGAGAGCGACGCCGGACCTTCGGGAATGAGCGACGTGCCGGAGGTAACGTCGGTCTGCAATGTGGGTGGAAGGTCGTAGGCGTTGATGCTTACGTCTGTGGTGGCGAGGCAGGCGTGCTCGATGCAGTTTTCCAGTTCACGCACGTTGCCCGGCCAGTGGTAGCTCATGAGCATGTCGATGGCGGGAGTGCTGAGCCTCTGGATTTTCTTGCCGTATTTCAGGTTCATCTTGGCGATGAAATGGTCCGCCAAAAGCAAAATGTCCGTCTTGCGTTGGGACAGTTCCGGCAGCTTGATCTGGAAAATGTTCAGGCGGTAGTAGAGGTCTTCGCGGAAAAGCCCCTGCTGCATCAGGGTTTCGAGGTCCTTGCCGGTGCTGGCGATAATCCGGATGTTTGCGTTCTGGAAGATGTTGCTTCCCAGGCGGCTGAAGCGCCGGTCTTGCAGGAACTGCAAAAGCTTGGTCTGTGCGGCAAGGGGCAGGGAGCCGACCTCGTCTATAAAAAGGGTGCCGCCGTTTGCCTGCTCCGCCTTGCCCAAGTGGCGCGCGGTGGCGCCGGTGAAGGCGCCCCTTTCGTAGCCGAACAGTTCACTTTCCAGGGAGTTGAATCCTTCGCCTGCGTTCAGGGAATCGCAGTTCAAGATGACGAAGGGCCCACTTGCCCTTTCGGACATGCGGTGCAGTGTCCTGGCGGTGTGTTCCTTGCCGGTACCTGCCGCCCCGCGGATAAGCACCACGGCGTCGCTACTTGCGATTTGCCGCACCTGCCGCTCCACCTCTTGCATGGCGCGGGTGTTTCCGATGAGTTCGCTTGGCGTGCCGCCTATGAGGTCGCGAAGCTCCTGGAATTTCTTCTGGTATCCCGTTTCGACGGCGGCGAAATTGTTGCCGATGATTTCTTGCAGCCTTTGCCTCAGGCGCTCCTTGGCCCGGATATGGTGCAGGGCGTCGTCGATTTGGCGCAGGGCTTCTGTTTGCAGGGCGTTGAATTCCATGGCCTAAATATAGGATTGTTAGGCGGTTTGTTTTGTATGAACTTTACAAATATGTAATAATAGTGATGAATTTTACAAAAATGTAAAGAAAAAGGCCTAAAATTTGCCATTTTTTCACTGCAAAGCTACCATTCCCCTTTCTATTTTTCGCCCCGAAACAAAAGGACGCACTATGATCAGCACCCGCAAGAATACCGTCAACGATATCGCTTCGGCACCCGCCACCCCCATCAAGCCTGCCACGCCGGCAAACATCGACTATTTCGGCGAGGACGTGTTCAACGCCCGGGCTATGCGGAACTACCTTTCCAAGGAGACCTGCGAAAAACTTTTGGCCACCATCGACGAGGGCGCTCCCCTGGACGCCAACATCGCAAGCGAAGTGGCCCATGCCATGAAACGCTGGGCCCTGGACCGTGGCGCCACCCACTTTACCCACTGGTTCCAGCCCCTTACCGGCTCTACCGCCGAAAAGCACGATTCTTTCTTGGAACTGGAAGAGGGCAAGCCCATCATGGTGTTCAGCGGCAAGAACCTGATTGTGGGTGAGCCGGACGCCTCCAGTTTCCCCAGCGGGGGCCTGCGCTCCACTTTCGAGGCCCGCGGATACACCGCCTGGGACCCCACCAGCCCCGCTTTTATCAAGCGTCACGGCAACGGCGCGACCCTTTGTATTCCCACGGCATTCTGCAGCTATACCGGCGAGGCCCTGGACAAGAAGACGCCCCTGCTCCGCAGCTTGCAGGCCCTTTCCAAGTCTACCCGCAGGCTCATGACCTGTTTTAAGGCGAGCCCCAAGAAGACCACCGTGACTCTTGGCGCGGAGCAGGAATATTTCTTGATCGACAAGCGTTTTTACCTGCAACGGCCGGACCTGTACCAGGCGGGGCGCACCATCTTTGGCGCAACGCCTGCCAAGCACCAGCAGATGGACGACCACTACTTCGGTAGCATTCCCACCCGTATATTGAACTTTATGAACGATGTGGAAATGGAACTGTGGAAACTGGGCATTCCGGCCAAGACCCGCCACAACGAGGTGGCCCCTGCCCAGTTCGAACTGGCTCCTATCTTTGAAGAGGTGAACCTGGCCTGCGACCACAACATGCAGATTATGGAAGTGCTCCGTCAGGTGGCAGACAGGCACGGGCTGGTTTGCCTGCTCCACGAAAAGCCCTTTGCCGGCGTGAACGGCTCGGGCAAGCACAACAACTGGAGCATTACTTACGGTCATGGAAACCTGCTGAACCCCGGCAAGGACCCTCACCAGAATGCGGTTTTCTTGACGGCCCTCTGTGCCGTGATTTATGCGGTGGATACCCACGCTGACCTACTCCGCATGACGGTGGCGGGTGCGGGTAACGACCATCGTCTTGGGGCCAACGAGGCGCCTCCGGCGATTATGTCTATCTACCTTGGTGACCAGCTGATGGACGTAATCGACCAGCTGGAACAGGGCGTGCCCAAGTCCAGCAAGCAGGCGGGTGCCATGCGGATTGGCGCAGACGCCTTGCCGCCGCTCCCTCGGGACGCTACCGACCGTAACCGCACGAGCCCCTTCGCCTTTACGGGAAACAAGTTTGAGTTCCGTGCTCCGGGCTCTAGCCAGAGCTGTTCCGAACCCAACGTGGTGCTGAACACCATCGTGGCCGAAGCTTTTGACATGATTGCGGAACAGCTGGAAAAACTGGACGAGAAGAATTTTCACACGGGACTGCAGAAGATTCTCCAGAAAATCGTGAAGGAACACAAGCGCGTAATTTTCAATGGCAACGGCTATACCGACGAATGGATTGCCGAAGCGGAACGCCGCGGGCTGCCTAACATCAAGACTTCTATGGAAGCCATGAAGGCCCTGGTGAAAGACGAGAACGTGGCCCTGTTCGAGAAGTACGGCGTGATGAACCGTCGCGAGATGGAATCCCGCTACGAAGTGAACGTGGAGGATTTCCACAAGCGTATCCATATCGAAGGGGAAATCGCCCGTGACCTGGCAAAGAACGTGATTTTGCCCAAGGTGGTGGATTCTTACTCCAAGGCCCTCAAGACAAACGAAATGGCCCTGAACCAGGGATTCCCCGGTCTGGACAGCTACGCCAAGGCTCTGGGCGAAGGTTCTTCGAAACTGATGGCCGCCATTGCCAAGATGGAAGCCTGCCTGGAGAAGGACCACGAGGATATTCTCGACGCCATGGCGGAACTCCGCGGCGTGGTGGACGCCCTGGAAAAAATCGTGCCCGACGACTGCTGGCCCTTGCCCAAATACAGGGAAATGCTGTTCATCTACTAAACGATTTGTATGCAAAAAAACACCCGAGGTTTGTTTGGAACTTCAGGTGTTTTTGTTTGAAGTGCTTTACGATTTTGGTCTATTCGGCATCCTTGATGCAACGGACGGAGAAGGCGAATGACTTACTGTCCCAATCCAATAACGGTTGCTCATCATCAATAATTAGAGTTGTTGTTAATGCGGCGTCTTCGTTTTTTTCTTCTGCAGACAAAAATACGACGTACGAACCAGGGTTTTCGTAGCCATCATACATGTACTTTTGTCCTGCAGGTAGAGCAGAAAAACCGAACGGGTCTGTGCAGTTGAAACCATCACAATAGCCCGCTGCAAAGAGTTTGGTTGTTGCTGTGGATGCTCCACCCACGGCCGTGAATAGAGCATCCCATTCTGCCGCTTTTGGGACGTGCCAACCATCGGGGCATACGCCCTGTACATTGCCTTCGCCTAGGGTTGTGCAGCTATGGCCTTTCCCACATTCGTCTTCTGTCTTGCCAACGGCGGTTGCCCAGGTGTAAAGCCGTCCGTAGGTTTCGCAGAAGTCTGTGACATTGGGGTTGCAGTAACTACCTGTTTTGGTCTCGTAGTTCAGGTTCTCTGCCATCCAGGTCGCGCTGTAGTCCGTTCCTTCCGGAGCGATAGTCACAAACTTGTAAATCTGTTCCGTACTATCTGCGAACTTGGCACAGAATTGTTTTTCAGGGTCGTAAACCTTGTCGCCACACAGGTCATATACTCTTCCATTAGAACAGAATTCTTTGGAGGGATCGTAAACTTTGCCTTTGCATAGGTCATACAAAACCATCGCATAGCAGAACTTGTCAGCCGGGTCATACGGAATCTTTCCGCACATGGCTTTGTAAAGAACAGTCTCGGTAACACTTGCGCCGCTTCCACATTGTATTGTTACAACGCCGTTTTCGTCATTTGTAATTTTACAATCTGCGCCCGGAGTTCCTACGCCGTCGTTGCCGTTGAGTACCACGCCCACGGAATCTGCGCCACACACTATTTTGTAACCGGAGTTGTCATCCAGGGCCACTGCGGTGCAGGATGCACCAGGTTCGCCTGGAGTTCCTACGCCGTCTTCGCCCTTGTCGCCTTTTTCGCCCTGCTTCCCCTGTTCGCCCTGTTTTCCTTGTTCTCCTTGTTTACCCTGGAGGCCTTGTTCACCTTGTTCGCCCTTTTCGCCTTTCAGGCTTTGCCACTTGCCGTCGGCGCAGAAGAACGCGGCGGCAGAGTCTGTGGCATAGACCATTTCGCCGGCGTTGTCGTCGGTACAGTCGGGCATTTTGGCGCCTTTCTCAATGAGGGTCATTCCCGTGGTTTCGGTGACGTTGTTGGTGGTTTCGTCGCCACAGGCGGTAAGGAATAGCGGTAGTGAGATTGCTGCGCATCCAAGGGTGATCGCAACGACATTGCGACCGGTTGACATTTTGGATATTGTTTTCATGGTTTATTCTCCATTCTAGAATAGTTTATCTTGATGTATGAAGATAAAAAATTTTGGGGGCTTAGGGGAGTCCCACTAGCTCCGAGCCTCATACCCCACACCCCACACCTCACACCCCAAAGCGAAGCGACCTCACACCTCATACCTATTTACTACATTTCCCTACTACTACCAAGGGGGCTTTATGCAAGATGCTGAACGGGATAAACGCATATCCGAACTTGTGAAAAAGGACCAGGAACACGACGCCCGCCTGGATGCCCAGGCCGAAAAGGATTACGAGCACGACCTGCGTATCGATTCCCTCTACAGCAAGGAACGGGAGCAGGAATTCAAGATCAAGGCCCAGGTGGCAAAGGACGCGGAACACGATTTCCGCCTGAATTCCGTGGATTCCAAGAACGAGGAGCAGGATTCGGAATTGCACCGCCAGTCCATCAAGGACCGGGAGCACGATGCCCGCCTAGAAACCTTGGAAAAGCTTTATGCGGACCTGGCCGCCCGTGTGGAATTTCTGGAATCGCAACTGAAAAAATAGGCCCATGTCGCAGCCTGTCCGGAACATCGCCATCCTTGCCCACGTGGATGCGGGCAAGACCACCTTGTCGGAACGGATTCTGTTCACGGCAGGGGAGGTGCGTCGTCCGGGCCGCGTAGAAGAAGGCCTTGCCACTATGGACTACCTGCCCGAAGAGAAGGACAGGGGCATTACTATCGAAAGCGGCGTGGCCCACTTTGAGTGGAAGGATACCTGGTTCAATTTTATCGATACGCCGGGTCACGTGGATTTTGGCGCCGAGGTGGACACGGCCCTCACGGCGGTGGAAGGGGCGATTCTTGTGGTGAGTGCCGCCAGCGGTGTAGAGACCCAGACGGTGGCCGCTTTCAAGAAACTCCGGGAGGCGGGCGTTCGGACGATTTTGTTCGTGAACAAGCTGGACAATCCCGACTATTCCCTGGACGAAACCCTTATCAACATCGAAGAGGTTCTGGGTGTGCGTCCGGTGCTCATGACGCTGCCGGAATATCGGGACGGCAAGATGACCGGCGTGCTGGACGTGCTGAGCAAAAGCCGCCTGGAACATTCCGCTACCGGCGAAGAAGTGGTGGACGAAGGCTGGAACGTGGATGACGGCTGGGACCAGGCCCACGACCTGAAAAAGCATTACGCCGAGGCGGTGGAATTTGCCAGCAATTTTGACGACGAGATTTTGAAGCTTGCCATGGAAGGGAAACCTGTGCCGGCGAAGATTCTTTTGCGGGGGCTGAAGGCCCTGGCGGCAAGCGACGATTACGCCCTGTGCTATGCGGGCTCTGCCATGGAAGGTTTTGGCGTGCGGAGCCTCACGACGGCGCTGACTTTCTTTTTGCCCGAGGTTCCCGCCTTTGACAAGGGCGAACTGGGTCAGGTGATTCGCCTCAGGTATTTCAAGGGCGTGGGGGAGATTTCCATTTTCCGGAGCCACACGGATTTGGAACGGAAGGCATGGCCTGCGGGCTTTGAGTTTTCGAGACTGAAGGCGAATCTGCTGGTGCCTGTAGATGAAATCCGTGCAGGCGATATTTACGCGATGCGTACCCCTTTCGAGACGGAACTTGGGGAGATTCTCAAAGTGACGCCCGAAGGGCGGAGCGACCCCATACCTCAAAGCGACCAGGGGGAGCGACCTCATGCCTCCCTCCGCGACAAGTATCAGCCCCTTTTGCAGACCCGTGTGGAGTGCCTGGGTTCCGAGGATTTTTTGCATGTGGACAAGAGCCTGAACATGCTGGGCCGTATGGATCCCAGTTTCCGCGTCCAGAAGGATGACGGCGGTTTCTGGTACTTGCATACCGTAGGCGAGGTGCAGCTGGATGTGCTGCTTTCGCGCCTGAAGCGGGAATTCGGTTGCGAAGTGAAGGCGGGGAGCCCCGAGGTGCGCTGGCAAGAGCGTTTATGTCGTGAGGTGGGTCCTGTGGAAAATTCCTTCCAGCTTGGGCCCCACAAGATTTCTATCAGGCTTTCGGCGACGCCTTTGGAAGGCGATGCCCACGACATACGGCTTTCTGCGGAATTTTTGGAGACGGCTCCCCGTGAGATTCTGGCCGGTGTCCGCTCGGCCCTGCTGGAATCTGCCGAAGTCGGGATTCTCGGCAAGGGAGCGCTGGTAGGCGTGCGCTTTGAGGTTCACGAGTTCACCTGGACCGAGGGAGCGCTCCCGCCTATGATCAAGAAGGCCTGCGCCGATGCCGTGACCAAGCTGATTAAGCCCGCCGATGTGGAACTTTACGAGCCCATCATGGAACTTTCGCTGGAATGCCCCGTAAACTTTGCCGGGCTCGTGACGGGCGACATCCAGTCTCGTGACGGCAAGGTGAAAGAAATCGGCGGCGACGGCAAGACCCACTTTTTGAAGGCGGAAGTCCCGCTGCGCAAGATTTTCGGCTACGCTACTGGAGTCCGCAGCATCAGTAAAGGAACTGCTCTTTACAGCATGAAGTTGCTGGGGTACAAGCAAATAGGGAAGGCGTAGCCCTCCCTAAGACCTACCCGACACGCTCAAATACGCTTTGTTCTGGAAAGATCAACTGGTCTGCGTATTTTCGCGTGGGCACCTGGCGGTGCAGAAAGCAAATAGGGAAGGCGTAGCCCTCCTTATCCTTATAGTTAAAAAGCGCCGCAAGCGGCGCCCACAGACGTAAACACAGACAAAAAGAATAGCACAGTCATTGTGTTTATGTCTATGCAAGGAGGGTTTTAGGGAGGGTGTAACCCTCCCTATTCGTTACATTCTTGCCATCTTGGCGCGGCGGCGGAAATGCTCGATGAGCGGGGCCACGGTGTCCTTGAAGTCGTCGTGGGTCTCGATGCGCACGAAGTCGATGGACATGCGCTGGAACAGTTCCTTGGTGGCTTTGCCCTGACGCTTAGCTTCACGGGCGAACGCTTCCCGGAAGGTGGCGTCGCCGGTATCGATGAGGAGTGTTTCTCCGGTTTCGGGGTCTTCCAGTTCCACGAGTCCTGCGGGGGGCAGTTCCGTTTCCCGGGGGTCCACCACGGAGACCGCAAGCACGTCGTGGCGTTTGCGGAGAATCTTGAAGGCGTTTTCGAAGCCCTGGTCCAGAAAGTCGCTCATCACCACGACCACGGCACGGCGGTTCAGAATCTTGCCTGCATATTCCAGCGCCACTTGGGTGTTGGTGCCGTGGTGCTGCGGCTTGAAGTAGAGGATTTCGCGGATAAGCCGCAGCACGTGCTTGCGGCCTTTCTCGGGCGGGATAAACAGTTCCACCTGGTCGGTGTAAATCAGCAGGCCCACCTTGTCGTTGTTCTTGATGGCGGCGAAGGCGAGGAGTGCGGTAAGCGTCGCCATGACTTCGCCCTTCATCTGCTTGCCGGAACCGAATTCCGAAGAGCTGGACGCGTCCACCATCAAGAGCATGGTCATTTCGCGTTCTTCGATAAACTTTTTCACGTAGGGAGAGCCTGTACGGGCGGTTACGTTCCAGTCGATGGTGCGCACGTCGTCGCCCGGCATGTATTCCCGGACTTCGCTGAATTCCATACCGTTCCCTTTGAAGGAGCTGTGGTAGGCACCGGTCATCACGGTGTCCAGCGTTCCGCGGACAGAAAGCTCAATTCGGTTGACGGTCTTTAAAACTTCTTTGTCTAGCATTTCGCCCACAATATACAAAGTTTACGGCTGTGAGGCAAACGGGGGCGTTGCGGGGGGAGAGCCCCCGCTAGAAGGGGTGGTGAGCAACAACGCTGGCGTTGTGCGAGCCAGGGGAAGGCTTTCCCCTAATCATAGACACTTCAAGCGGATCCTCGCCTGCGCGAGGATGACGAAAAAAGGAATCGCTCAGGATGACACTTCTTGAAACCTGCGGCCCTAAAACCTAAGACCTATTACCTAACCCCTAGCCCCTAAATCCTAACCCCTAATACGCCCCTTCGCCCTTGAAAACGACCTTGAAGGTCTTGAGGATGAGCTTGAAGTCGTCGGCCAGCTTGCCGCCACGGCGGATGTAGTCGTTGTCCAGGCGCATCTGGCCTTCGAAGCTGATGTTGCTGCGGCCGCTGACCTGCCAGATGCAGGTGAGCCCGGGGGTTACGGAAAGTCGCATGCGGTGCCAGGGTTCGTAGGTTTCCACCTCTTCGGGGAGAGGCGGACGGGGCCCCACGATGGACATGTCGCCGTTGATGATGTTCACCAGCTGGGGCAGTTCGTCGAGGCTGAACTTGCGGAGAATGCGACCGAAGGGGTAGATGCGGGGGTCGTTCTTGATTTTGAAAGTCTTGCCGCCGGTCTCGTTCAGGGCCATGAGCTCTTTTTTGCGTTCTTCGGCATCGACATACATGCTTCGGAACTTGTACATGGTGAACAACGAGCCGTTCTTGCCCACGCGGGTCTGCTTGAAGATGATGGGTCCCTTGGGGTCGCTGATCTTTACAGCCAGGGCACAGAATAAAAGCACCGGCGAAAGGATAATCAGGCCCAGCAGGGCGCCTGTAAAGTCCACGCACCGCTTGATGATATGCCGAAAGCGAATCTTGTGGGGGTGGGGCCAGATGTGGTCCATGTTCAGGCGGTCAACGCGGAAGAAACTGCCGTTGGTGCTGTTGAATTCTTTGATGGTGTCCGCCAGTTCCAGGTTGTCTTTTTCTTGGAGGCCGGTATAGAGGTAGGCCTTGAAGATGGGTTTCTTGGGCTTGTGCCGCAGGTTCTGGATAAGGCCCGCGTCGTTTAACCTGTGGAGAATTTCTTTTCGGATGTTTTCCAGGGTGGAAAGGTCGGAATTCAGCAGGATGACTCCGATGCCGTTGCCGTCGGAAAGGTAGCCGATGACATCGATGAACCGGAGGTGGGAGAACATGGTAAGGAGGCTGATACGCCAGGTCTGCTCTACGGTCTGGTTCGGCCATGCCCAGCCCAGCAGGTCGAACTGGTGGGCGTAAATCTGGACAAAGATGAAGGGCTTGCGGGTGCGGTTTGCCCGCAGGAATTCTTCGTTCAGCCTGGCCCGGAAAAGCCTGGCCGGATAGACGATGTTCTTTAGCCTCTGCTCCGTGAGTATGGAGTCAATGGCTGGATTTACCGATCCCTGTTCCATGGGAGTAAATATAGCAATCGGCTCGCTCGCTGCACTCGCTTTGAGGTGAGAAACATTAGGTTTCAAAAGTTTTGCATAAAACGAAGCTTTGTGACCTGAAACCCTAGCCCCTAGTCTCTAACTCCTAACCCCTAATTACTACATTTACCGCCGTAAAATTCAAAATGGAGACGCCTTATGTTGCGTATTGGTCTTATTGGAACGGGAACCGTCGGTGGCGGTGTTATCCAGATTCTGGAGCAGAAAATTGCCGAGTACAAGGAAAAGCTCGGTGTGGAACTGGAACTGGCCTGCATTTGCGCCAAGTCCGAAGAAGAAGTGGCCCCCTACAAGGCGAAGGGCTACAAGGTTTCAACCAACGCCGACGAAATGATTGCCGGCAACGACATCGATGTGCTGGTGGAACTGGCCGGTGGCTACAACATGCCCCGCAAGTGGATTTTGGCCGCCCTCGAAAGCGGCAAGCACGTGGTGACCGCCAACAAGGCTCTTCTCGCCAAGTATGGTCACGAGATTTTCCCCCTGGCCGCCAAGAACGGACTGCACGTGCTGTTCGAAGCTGCCGTAGGTGGAGGCATTCCCATTATCCGCAGCCTGCAAGAAGGCCTGCTGGGCTCCACGGTAGAAAGCCTGAGCTGCATCATCAACGGTACCTGCAACTACATTCTCAGCCGCATGGCCGACGAAGGCTTGGACTTTGACGTGGTGCTGAAGGACGCCCAGAAGCTGGGCTTTGCTGAAGCGGACCCCACCTTCGATATCGAAGGTATCGACTCCGCCCACAAGACGGCCCTGCTTGCTAGCCTCTGCAGCGGCAAGCGGGTGGATTTTGAAAAGATTCATGTGACGGGTATTTCCAAGATTACCGCCCAGGATATCGCCTTTGCCAAGGAAATCGGTTGCTGTGTTAAGCTCCTCGGTATCTATCATCGGGATGGTGACCGTGTGGACGCCCGTGTGCATCCCTGCTTTGTCTCTAACGACAACCTGCTCTCCAACGTGAACGGCGTGATTAACGCGGTTTACCTCAAGTGCGATAACCTGGGCGAAACGGTACAGACCGGTGCCGGTGCTGGCCGCCTCCCGACGGCCTCTGCTGTGGTGGCGGACCTGGTGTCTTTGGCCCGCTCTGTGGACATGGGCAGCCGCAAGGCGCTCCCCATGGGCTGGTTCAATGTGGAAAATTCCGCCACGCTGGTGCCGATTTCGGAAACGTCCTCCCGCTACTACCTGCGCTTTACCTCCCGCGATGCCTGCGGTGTGCTTGCGAAGATTACCAGCGTCCTTGCCGAGAACAATATCTCCATCGAGACCATTATCCAGAAGAATGTGAAGGACCCGGGCAAGGTTTCCATTGTGGTCATTACCGAAAAGACCCAGGACAGCAAGGCCTCGAAGGCGGTGGACGCTATCGACGCCCTGCCCGAAATCGTGGAAAAGAGCCAGGTTATCCGTTTCCTGGTCTAAAAATTGGTTTCTGGACGGACCATTTTGTAGATTAGGCCTGTATGATTCGTGCCGCCACATTGGAAAGGGTGCTCCTTCTCCTTTCGGACTTTCTCGCCCTGACAATCTGCTTTGTTTTGGCGTACTGGGTCCAGTTCCATAGCGGCTGGATTGCCGAAAAGTTCGACCCTTCCAAGACCCTGGATGCCTACTGGCATATCGGGTGTGCCCTGAATATCTGCTGGCTGTTCTGGTTTACCTTTACGGGGCTGTACCGCACGTGGCTTTTACAGTCCAGAACCTTGCAGGTCTTGCGGGTGTTGCGGGCCGTTTTTGTGGGTGTGGTCCTGATTATTGTCGGGCTGTTTGGCTCTGAGTTTATGGGCAAGGTGGCCGCCGGTGCTCCCCTGACTGGAAACTACATCTACGGTTCCCGCTTTACCTGGATTTTGGTCTATGGAGTCTTTGTCCTGGTGTTTGTGGCTGCGTTCCGTATGGTGCTGTACCTTGGGCTGAGGTCGCTGCTCCGTCGGGGCTATGGGGCGAACAAGGTGCTGGTCCTTGGCTGCACGGAATCCGGCAAGAATATTGCAGAAGCTTTGAAAAAAGCTCCTGAGGTTGGTCAGCAGGTGGTGGGGTTTGTTGATGAACGCTACCAGGTGATGGACCATCATTTTTGCGACGTCCCTGTTTTGGGCAAGTATTCGGATTTGCCCACATTGGTCAAAAAGTTTCATATATCGGGAATTATTATCGCTCACGACAGTACGTCTCCTCAGGAGATTATGCGTGTGCTGGTGTGGGTTTGCGAACTGCCCCTGCATATTTATGTTGTGCCTGAACTTTACTCAGCTGTCAATGGTCGGTTCAAGAGTAACCTGGTCCACGGGTTCGAACTGCAGGAACTTTTCCCCTTAGCCATGCCGCCCTGGCAGGTGCAGATCAAGAGATTCCTGGATATTGTTATTGGTGGAATTATCGGGCTTTGCTCCTTGCCGGTGTGCCTGTTGGCGGCCATCGCCATCAAACTGGATGACCACGGCCCCATTTTTTATTCCCAGGAACGCATCGGCCTGTACGGCAAGCCCTTTACGGTTTACAAGTTCCGCACCATGCGGACGGACGCCGAAAAGTTCGGGGCTCAGTGGGCCACCAAGAAGGACCCTCGCATTACCCGTGTAGGGCATTTCTTGCGCAAGACCCGCATTGATGAACTCCCGCAGATTTTGTGCGTGCTGAAAGGCGATATGAGTATGGTGGGCCCCCGTCCGGAGCGTGCGGTTTTTATCGGCAAGCTCCGTGAGCAGATTCCCTTTTATATTGGGCGCCTGAAAATGAAGCCCGGCCTTACCGGCTGGGCCCAGGTGCGCCACCATTATGACAATAGTATTGAGGATGTTCAAATCAAGCTGCAGTACGATATGTATTATTACGAGAACATGAGCCTGCTTCTGGATTTTCAGATTCTCGTGCGGACGGTCTATGTGGTTTTGACCGGAAAAGGAGCACAATGATGAGTTGTGAGCTCGCACCCCTACAGGGGTGCTTTGAGTTGTGAGGTCGCATTGCTATGCAATGCTCTGAGCTGTTCAAAAATAGCTATCTTTATCAATGAACTTTAACCTCAAAGCGAAGCGTGCTCAAAGCGAGCTTGCGAGCGCCCTCAAACCTCATACCTATTATGTACGGCGACAATTCTACTCCAGTTTTTCCTACCGAAGATGCTCTCACCATGATCCGTCTCGCTTTGGCCGAAGACGTGCGGACGGGCGATGTGACCAGCGAATGGACCATTCCCGCCGATCAGAGGCAGCATGCCCGCCTGATAGCGAAAGAAGACGGCGTGTTGGCAGGCCTCCCAGTGATTGAACTGGTTTTCCAGGAACTGAAGGCAAGCGTGAAGGTGACGCTCCACAAGAAAGACGGTGACGTGGTGAAGAAGGGCGACCTGATTGCCGAAATGGACGGCACCACCCATGAACTCTTGACGGGCGAACGAACGCTCCTGAACTTTATCCAGCAACTTTCCGGCGTGGCCACGGTGGCCCACACCTTCCAGGAAGCCCTGAAGGGCGGCAAGACCAAGGTGCTGGACACCCGCAAGACGGTGCCCGGTTTTCGCACGTTGCAAAAATACGCCGTGCGTGTAGGGGGCGGTTCCAACCATCGCATGGGACTTTTCGACATGGTGTTGGTGAAGGACAACCACATTGCTGCGGCAGGCGGTGTTTTGCAGGCTCTTGAAGTGGTGAAGAAAAACAACAAGCAAGGCCTGATGGTGGAAATGGAAGTGGAAAATTTTGACCAGCTGCGGGCCTTGTTGAACAAGGGCGTAGACGTAATCATGCTGGACAACATGAGCAACGAGATGATGGCCGAGGCCCTGAAGATTATCAAGGAAAGCGGCGACAAATGCCTAGTCGAGGGCAGCGGCAACATGACGCTGGAACGCGCCAAGCAGATCGCGACGCTCGGCCTTGACTATATTTCGGTCGGGGCATTGACTCATAGTGTGAAGGCTCTCGACATCTCCATGAGGATATAGCTTCTACGAAAAAAAGGAGATGCCCGCCTGCGCGGGCATGACAAATGGTAGATGAAAAAGAATTTGAAAAAGTCGGATGCGTTCTCGTTTGTGGTGGATGTGGGCAACTCCCACACGGTTCTTGGCATATTCAAGGGCGACAAGGTGGTGGATCATTGGAGGCTCACCACCCGTAAGGAAACCACCAGCGACGAGGTGATGAACCGCATTGGCGGCCTTGTCCGTTTTTCCGAAATCAAGCCTTCCACCATTACCCACGTGGGGCTTTCGACGGTGGTGCCCGCCCATGAGCGTCCGTGGATCAAGGCCCTGCAGACGCTGTTAAAGCGGCCTGTGCAGGTGGTGAGTTCCGACAATTGCCTGGGATGCCCTATCGCCTACCCGAACCCGGCTTCGCTAGGTTCCGACCGTCTCTGCAACATCATTGCCCTTCGGGACCGTGGCTACAAGGATGCCATCGTGGTAGATATGGGAACGGCTACAACCTTCGACGTGATGAAGGACGGCGGCTTTGCGGGAGGTATCATTATTCCCGGTATCAGTGCCAGCCTGGACGTTTTGACCGAGAAGGCGGCCAGGCTCTTGCCGGTGAGCATCGAATGGCCGGAGCATGTGATTGCCAACAACACCGACGACGCCATCCGCGCGGGTCTCTTGTACGGATTTATGGCGGAGCTTGAAACCCTGGTGGCCAAAATCAAGGCCGAGATGGGCAAGAAGAAAGTTCCCGTGTTTGCCACGGGAGGCTGGGGCCGCATGGTCATGGGACACAGCAAGGTGATTGACACCTACGACCCGTATTTGACCCTGAATGGCGTGCGCCTGGTGGCCCTGCACGGTAATGGTGCCGCTGCCATCGAGGGTGAAGAGGACTGATTTCCTAGAATCTGAAACCCGCTTGGATTTGCAACGCAAATCCGTTGCGGAAAACAAGCGAAGAAAAGGAATCCCATTTTTCGGCAAGGGAACTGCCCTTGTTCTTTTCTGTTGTGATGTCTTCGTCGGTATCGGGAATGTCGGGTGGCTCGGGTTCTTCGGCAGGTCCTTTGTCTGGTCCCTTTTCGGTGTGAAAGTGCAGGGGAATAATCTGTTCCATGCCGAAGGAGGCAAAGAAGGCATTTGACGGGGATTGTAGTTCTGTGCCTAGGCCTGCTAATGCCCCGACGATATAGCCCTCCTGTTGCCAGGTGCTGGTAGAATGCTTGATGTGGAAGAACCCGGATTTTTCCTTGCGCATGTTTAGCTTGGCTATGTAAGAGGCGTAAAAACCGTCAAGGGTTGCCTTGGGTAGCAGGTGCCAACGGCCCACATTCAGGTTCCACTGGTAGCCCAAACCGGCGTCTAAGATTTTTCCGTCAATATCGCCATATACGCGGAAAGAACGCTGAAAAATGCTAAAGGAAAGAGTCTTTAATGTGGAGCTTTTCAAGGCTCGATTTGGGGCCAGGGTCTCGTAAAAGCGCCTGCTTTCCCAGGGGATGTTTATTTCCAGGGTCCCGTAAACGGCCCTTGCCGTGAATCGGTCGCCGTCTTGGAACTTGTGCAGGAAGTTCGCCTGGAAAAGGTTGGCGTCTAGTCCCAGGGGCAGGTAGGCGAATCGCTTTTCGCTTACCTCGTCGCCATTTTCCCGCATCAGGCCGAACAGCCGGATGTCGGCGTACAGGTAGGTGTAAGAAAGTTGGACTTTGTTGTTGCGTCCGTCATAGAGGTAGCGGAAGTCCGTCCCCCAAAAATCAGAGGAATCGCTGAAGGCGTAACCCCACTGGTTTTCGATGTCGGGTGAGGTTTCGCTGTAGAAAAATGCCCCTTGCAGTCGGTGGCTCAGTAGCTTTGTTCCCGCAGAAAAACTTTTGGCGAGTACGGTGGATTGGTAGGTAGCGTCAATGGTAGGAACGTAATCCTCTTCCCAGTCGGAATGCCAGCGGATTCCCGAAAGTTCAAGGAGCCCGGCGTTGATGGATGCCTTGGCGTAGAGCAAGGAGTCGGGAAGGTGGAAACGGGATGAAACCCCTATGGCAGGGTGTGCGTTGATGTTGGCATCTACGCCAAAGAATTTGAAATCCCTGGAAAGGGATATGTGTCCTGTAGTGAGAGTTTCTCCCATCTTCAAATTCCAGGAATATTTTTCACGGTCACTGTCACGTCGGTAGCCCAGATGATAGCGAGTCTTTCCGACGCTAGCCCCCAAAGCCCAATCCCCTGCCTGCAGGCTGTCGCTGGCGGAGCAGCCTTTGGCTGATGCTTTTGAACCCCTCCAGTCCAACAGAAAAAGCCCGTCGCACTGGACGAGCCCGGAGTTCCAGGCGAACCCCGTGTTTGCAATGAGCAGGGTCGCCGAGAAAATTTTCGTTAAGTTATGCAAAGGCTAGTCGCAGAATTCGTGACATTCACCGTAAGCATTGGCTACGCATTCGCCATAGGAGTAATAAGTATTGGCGTTGTCGTCGCGGTAAAAACAGTTGTACTCTTCATAGGTGGTACCACCAGTACTATAATCATCCCTGTCCCAGAATTTTATCTTGATGCTTCCCAACTTGTCAATCAGTTCCCAAACGTCTTTCTGTTCAAAGTCGGGGAATATTCCGCCAAAGGTGGGGTCCTTGAAGATAATCACGCCCTCGCCGTCGTCGGGGAAGGAGCGGGTTCCGTCTAGGAAGCTTATCAATGTTGCCGTTTCGGATCCGGCCTTGTTAGTGAACTTGAAGGTTGTCAGGTCACTGCCATTAAACTTGTAGTACGGAAGGAACGGTTCTGTCCCTTTGACGTTTTCGAAGTACTTGCGGGCGTTGACCATGAAGGTCTTTCCCTTGAGTTCAACTTCGTAGGCTCCACGGGTAGCTTCTAGTCCCTTGCCCAGATTTTCAATGATGTCCTTTACGTCGCTTGTGCTGATATCTGCGTCGGTACCCTTGCCCACCACGTAGAGGTCGTAGTCCTGGCTTCCCTTTGTCATGCTTTCGTTAAGGCTGTACTGGAATGCGGCACGGATTTCGGTAAGGGCGCTATCCACCAGGTTCGGGATGTTTTTCCATTCCTTTTGCTTGTTGCTATAAATAGAAGTGAAAGTTCCGTTTGCACCGATGAGGTTTGCGATTTTGACAAGGGCAACCTTTTGTTTGGCGGTGGGTTCTTCTTCGCCCACGGTGAGTCCATCCAGGTTGTTGATCCAGTCGTATTTGCCGTTGTCGTCGATTTCCAGATTCATGCTGGTGGCGATGGTAATGGCGGCCTTTGTGGCGAACAGGCCGCCCAGGGCAATGCCGAACTCGCTGTTGTCCATTTCGAGAATTTCTTCACCGTCGCTGAGCTGCAGAGCGTAGTCGCCTTGAGCCATGATGTATTGCATGTATGTTATGGCGGAATCAACCGTGGGGGCGACTTCCTTTTCAAGGGCGTCCTGAGCGGTTTTGGTAAAGCTCTTGTTTTTGGAAAGGGCGGTAATCATGTCTGTGAAGTCTTCCAAACTTTCGATGCCGTAGTCGCTAAACCAGAAATCGTAATCGCTGTACAAGTCATTCAGAGTCTTATTGTTGGCCAGGTCTACAATGGAAGCTACTGCGTAACCCAGTTGGGCGTTGCAGTTTTTGGGAGCCTTGTTCAAAACCTTCTTGTAGGCAGACTTGACTTCGGTACTGAGGGATTTTCCCTTGTCAAAGTCCTTGTCGGCGAATGCCTCAAACAGGTCGATGGCCTTTTCGTTGACCACGTCCAGTGCTTCTAGAACACTCTCGCCATCTTTTGTGTCGCAGGCGGAACGCATGAGACCATTTACTTCGGTGGATGCTGTGGAACCGGACGATTTGATAGTTTGTTCATCTCCTCCATCTTCGGTCTTAGTTTCTTCTTTTTCTGTAGAAGCAGAACTTTTGTCCAGGATGTCGTCAACGTCACCCAGGGAGGCGGAGGATGAACTGTCTTGGGTATCCTCGGGTTCAGAAGAAGAATGGCTGTCTGAAGAACAGGCTGAAAGGGTTGTGATTGCAAGCGATATTCCGAGAATCCAGAAAAATCTCATGAGAACCTCCATTATTTTGTTAAAAGAATATAATAAAAATTGAGAAAACAAGAAAGGTCCCGGCAGCTTTGTCGGGACCTTGTTGCGTATCAAGGAATTTTGTGTGAATTATGGGGCCTCATGGGGCGGGGTTTCCCGTTCGGGGGGAGGTGTAGGCCCGCTTTCCCGGGGGCCCCGCTTGCCATGATGGCCTTTTTTAAACTTTTCGAAGCTCTCTTTCAAGACCTGGTGGAACTTTTCTTGCTGTTCCTTGGTGAGAATCTTGTTGATGCTCTTGACGCCTTCGATGCGGTTGTCCAGCAGGGCTTTTTGGGCGTCGAGGATTTTGACCTTGGCCTCTTCGATTTTAGCTTCGTCGCCACTGTCCAGGGCATCTTTCAGTTCTTTTTCGGCAGACATCTTTTGCCCATGGAGTTCCTTGAAGGCCTTGCCGGTCTCTTCGCGGTGTTTTTCCAGGGCGGTCTTTTGCTCTGGAGTCACCTGCAGCAGGGAATCGAACATGGCCGGGTGGGGCCAGTTTTTCTGGAATCCCTTGCCTTCGTGGCCTTTCTTGAAATGGCCTTCGTGTGGCGCTGCCGCCACTTTTTCGGGAGCGTCCATACGGTCGCAAGAATGCTTGTGGCAACAGTGCACACTGCAACATGTGCCGAGGAAGAACCCTACGGCGCAGGCAAGCACGATGAGGCTTGCCACGAATATTTTAACGGAGTTTTTCATTACTTATCCTCCTTTTTTAAGAGATAACTGATGAATTGAAATTCGTCTAAAGATTCCAGGTCGGCATCGCTCTGCCCGAGGTTGCTGTACCAGTTGCTCAGATTGACGGCGCTGTCGGCTTGAGATGCGGCGACGTCGGCTGAAGCCATGTCAGATGCAGCGACCTGGTTCTTGACGGCCGGAGCGGTTTCATTGGCGTCCATGGACCTGAGGAACAGGCTGAAACCCACCAGCAGGAAACTTGCGGCGATGGGAATGGCGGAGAAGAAGCTGAACTTGAGGGTGCGCTCTTTTTCGGCCTTGTCGAGCCGTGCGCAGACCTTGTCCCAGGAATCTTCCCTAGGCGTAATCCGTTCCATTTTGGAAAAGTCGATGGAATCACGCATTTTTCTGTTTCCTTGTCAAAAAGTCCTTTACAAAGTGCCTCGCCCTGCTGAGCCTTGCCTTGATGGTTCCGTCGGGCATGCGGTAAATCTCTGTCAAATCCTTGATGTCTAGCCCCTCGGCGTCCTTGAGCCAGAGCATGCTCCGGGTTTCGGCGGGCAGCTGGTTCAGCCCAAGGGTTAAAAGTTCTGTATCAAACTCCTGTTCCTTTTCCTCTGTGCCCAGGGCGCTTTCGACGATAGTGTCCCAGTTTTCTTCTTCCAGTTCGGCATGCCTACGCTCTGCCCGGAGTTTCATGAGGCAGGCGTTGACGGTGAGCCTGTAGAGCCAGGTGCCGAGATTGCTCTCGCCACGGAATTTCTGAACGGGTCTGGGCACCTGGACAAAGACATCCATCAGTATGTCTTCGGCCTGGTCCCGGTCCTTGAGCATCCGGAAGGCGAGATTCAGCACATGGCCGCTATGTTCTTGCCAGAGTATGGCAAGAGCTTCGCGGCTGCCGCTTTTCAAGCCGTTCAAGACACCTCTTTCGTTCATTCTGCTATTTGGATGTGCGGGGGCGGAGGATGGTTGCAGGAAAAATCCAAAAAAATACCCCGTTTGTCAAAAATTATCTTGTTTTGGGGCTTTTTTAACGGACATTTATGCGGAAAGAGACTCCTGCCTTGGATTTGACCAGGTACATTCCGGAGTGGCTAACTGCGGCTGCTGTCTTGGCTTGCAAATCCTCGATGCCTACGGTCTTGAACCTGGCCACCAGGCGGCCTTGCAGGTCGAACACGTTGTAGTGGCGGACGGTGTTGTCCACCGGGATTTCGGCGGTATGGTACGGGATGGCCTCTGGCTTTTCCGTGTTGTTGCCTGTATCGTCGGTAATGTCTTTTTCTGGTTGGTTCTTGTAGATGTCGTCTCCTGGGTATTTGGTGGCCGGCAAATCGTTCCAGCCAAAGTTCCTGAAGCCAAGAAGCGAGTATTCCGTAGGGTCGTTCAACTGCTTGCGGATTGGCGCAATGCGGAACTTGTGGGAGTATTCGCGGTTTGCGTTCAGGCGGTAAGCGTTGAGGGGTTCTGCACCCCAGGAGTTGACTCCGCCCAGGCCCATCTGGTGTAAATCCACACGGAGGGTAATGTCTTTGTCCCGCTTGAGTTCCCAGGGGAGTTTTACATCGGTGAGTTGCTCGGGGGTATAATGCTGGGCGCTGAATTCCATGCGCGGGTTGCCCACAACCATCAGGCCCTTGCCCTCCTTGTTGGTCAGGGTAGCCCACTTGACATCGGTACGCTGGCCCGTTTCGCCGATTTCCATATATTTGATGGTCATGGAATCGGCAACCGTAGCGTAAAGGCCCATGAAGCTCCCGCGGTTGCGCCCCATGTAGTTTTCTTCTGGGCCGCGGCCAAACCAGCGCACTTTTTCGTAGCCGCCGGGAACCGTAAAGAGGGTTCCGACGTTTGGAATGTAACTCTTGCTGCCGTCTGGATTGAACGTGTATTCCACTACAATGTCGCCGCTGCCATACACATAGTAGGTCATTTTCATTTTGGAACTGCCCACATCGGGGAAACTGAAATTGAAGGTTACCTGGGTTTCTTGCGGCGAAACCTCCTTGACCTCGGTGGTTACGGAACGCTTTTTACTTGCGCTACGCCATTCCCCATGACCCTTTTCCATGTTGAAACCCTTGTCGTTGTCGATGGGGGCTCGCCAGAAATTGGGAATGCCGCCGTTCTTGATGATGGTGTCACCGTCAAGAATGTAACTGGCAAGGGTACCATTGGTTTCGTCAAAGTCAATCTTGAAGTCCGTACCTTCAATGGAAAGGCCACTGACTCGGGAAACCTTGTAGCTTGGCATGGTGCCGATATCTACCTCGGTGGACCAAAGCTGGCCCAGGTTTATACCAAATTGTTCGTGGCCAACGCTGAACCCGGATTTTGCCCAAAGTTCATCTTTCTTTAGGCGAAAGTCAATGTCCAGGTGGTATTCGGCCCCGATGGTCGTTTCGATTTTGGGCATTTCGATGGTTACTTCTTTCTTTTGGTTCGGGCCGATGTTCATTTGGGTCCCGTTGAGTTTTCCTTCCTTGATGACCTTGCCGTTTTCCTTGATTTGCCAGTAGGCATCGAGGAAGTCGCCAAGATTCTTGTACAGGTAGCGGCTTTCGATTTCAATTTTACCCTTGGCGGCGTCAACATTATGGACGCGCACTTGGCTGTACTGGTACTTGACTTCCCAAAGTTCGGGCTGAACTTTACGGTCGGGGAACACCAAGCCGTTGGCGCAGAAGTTGTCGTCGTTTTGCCAGTCGCCCCACATGCCGCCGAATTCAAAGTAGGGTGTTCCCTTGTGACGAAGACCCTGGTCTATAAAGTCCCAAATGAAGCCGCCAAAAGAGCGGGGATTGCCGTAGAAGGCGTCCATGTATTCTTGCAGGTCCCCTACGCTGTTGCCCATGGCATGTTCGTATTCGCAAAGCATAATGGGCTTGTTAGCGTCGTTGTAGTTCTTGACGGCGTCTGGCCCAAAGTACATCCAGCTGTTCACATCGGCATTGCTCCAGTCTCCCTCGTAATGCACATAGCGGGTGGAGTCAATCTGGTGGGCTCGTTCCCGTTCAGAGGCGAAAACATTGCCGTTGCCGGCCTCGTTTCCTAGAGACCAGAGGATAATGCAGGGGTGGTTCTTGTCTCGTTGCACCATGGAATTCATGCGGTCCACTGCGGGAGCACGCCAGTCGTCGCTGTTCTTGGGAAGTTGGCTGTTGGCACCGTGACTTTCTACATTGGCTTCATCAATCACGTAAATGCCGTATTTGTCGCAAAGGTCGTACATGTAGGGGTTGTTGGGGTAATGAGACATACGTAGCGCATTGATATTGAATCGCTTCATGAGGATAATGTCTTTTTCCATGCGTTCGTAGGTCACGGCGCGGCCGTTATCCGGATCCAGTTCATGGCGGTTTACACCGTGGAACTTGATGGGCATGCCGTTTACGTAAAGGCGGGGAGCTCCGTTGTCTTTTTTTATTTCGATTTTGCGGAAACCGATTTTGTTACTTTCGGCTTGCAATATGTTTCCGCTGGCATCCTTGATGGTAAGGACTGCGGTGTAGAGGTTGGGAGATTCTGCCGACCAAAGCTTAGGAGCGGAATAGGGAATTTCAAAATGCACGCTTTTTTCGGCACCGTTGGGACCGATTCCAGAAACCTTCTGTGCCGCAGGGGCAATGACTTCGGTGCCACCATCGTTGTAGAGCGAAAGTTCAATGGTATATTCGCCAGAGGTGGAAGAGGTGGAGTTGTAAATCCATGCGGTAGTCTTTAAAATGCCATCTTTATAATTGTTAGTCAGGGTGGCGTCAATCTGGAAATCTTGAATGTGCACCGCAGGAACGGCGTAGAGATAGACGTCACGCATGATTCCCGAAAGACGGATGAAATCTTGGTCTTCTAGCCAACTGCCGTCGCACCAGCGGAATACCTGCACCGAGATGTTGTTTTCGCCCTTGCGCAGGTACTTGTTGATGTCGAATTCGTGACCGGTAAAACTGTCTTCGCTATAGCCCACATAGTTGCCGTTCACCCAAACATAGTAGGCGGATTCTACTCCCTCGAAGTGTAGGCGGATTCGCTTGCCGTTCCAGGCGTCTGGCACGGTAAAGTTGCGGCGGTAATGGCCCACCGGGTTAAAGTTGGTGGGGGCTGCAGGGGCGGACACGTTATGGGTCTGTGCCCAGGGGTAAATCACGTTGGTGTAAATGGGGTGGTCGTATCCAAGGAGTTGCCAGGACGATGGAACGGGAATGTCGTCCCAGCCGGAAACATCGTAAGAGTCTTTGTAAAAGTCATTGTTCCTTTCGCTGGGCTTGTCTACATGGAAAAACTTCCAGGTGCCAGAGAGGGTTTGGTACCATTTGGAGGCATGGCGGTCACCCTTGACGGCCTCCTCTACGGTAGTGTAGGGCATGGAGGTTACGTGAGGTGTAAGGGTGTTTACGCCAAAAACTCGGGGCTTGCCGTTCCATTCGTTGTTAGGTTGTGCCCATGCGGTTGCGATGGCGGCTAGGCCGATAAGGCCGACCATAGAGATCACCTTGTTCATGATATCCTCTTCTGATAGACTTTAGGCAGGAATTACTTTACCTGGACCTGCAGGGTTTGGGAGTGGTTGATGCTGCGGACGATGAATGTGCCCCTTGCATACCCGGCATTTTGCAGGGCTTCGGTAACGTTTTCTTTCGCCTGTATGCGGCCCATGTGCTTGCCGGTGACGCTGAACACGTTATAGATGGAATTTGCTTGCGGAACAAAACGGGTGTTAGAAACGATGGCGCTTGGATTGTTGGGGTCGGTAAACTTGAGCCAGTCTATATTCAAGTAGGTACCCGTAATGAGCAGCTTGAGGACATGGGTACCTTTTTCTAGTTCTACGGACCCCAGTTCCATTTCCTTGTAGACATCGAACCTTTCTTCGTCGGTTTTTAGGCCGGTAATGGATTCGGTAATAGGCTTGTCGTCAATGAACAGCTGGAGACCTGCGGTTTCAAATGGGGTAGCCACATTTGCCGTGATGTCATATGCAGCAGTGGCAGTCACGTTTACCGTGTATTCTAGCCATTCGTCCTCTTGGGTGTAGCCTATTGCGTAAGTCTTGCAGTTCTTGGTATTGTCTTCGTCAGAACAGCCAAAACCTACAATGTCCACTTCGTCTTGGCGGTATGCCTTGCCTTGGTTGTTGCGGTCGGCGTCATAGAAAGACTTGTTGTGACCGCCCTCGTCGTAGTTTTCGGCTTCAATGATTCCCGGAATGTTGGCGGCAATGCCGTTGTAGGGGGCTTGCGGAATGGCTGTTTTTTCGCTAGTCATGTACCAGTAGTCAAAATCGAAACCAGCCTGCTTGACCATAAAGAACAAGTCATCGACGCCGACAGCATCGGTTAGTGCGACAGTGGTTTCTTGCCACTTGGAACTTGCCGGGACATTGATGGATGCAAGCAAGGTTCCAGTTTCGGAACCTGCATGAACTTCGATCTTGCCGCTGTTACCCCTAGTGCAGACGGTAATGTTGTCTGCTCCGTCACCCATGTCCACAGAACGGACTTTGGTGTAGAATTTGTCGTTCATGTTGGTGAGGTAAACCGTACCATTTTCGGAGGCGACATGATTGATGATGGTGTAGGGAACGCCGTCTTTATCTTTTTTTGATTTGTCTACATCGATGCCGCCAACCCAAGACTTAGTTTCGGCCTCCACGCGTTCATATGGGTTAAGATTCTTGATAGGCTTTACCACGCCATTGTCGGTGGATTTGATGGTGGGAATGGAGCCGTCGACATTCCAAGTGAATTCCTCGACGGCGGTAGAGCGGCTGAAGCCATTGCCCCCCACATTCTTTTGGTTGTGGTAAAAGAAGAAACTACGTCCTTTGAACTCAATAATGCCGGAGTGGTTTGTAAATGCAGTTCCGTTTCCCTGATCCATGATTACGCCTCCCCATTTCCAAGGACCGGTCGGGGAATTGCTGGTGGAGTAGGAAATTTTCTCGGGTATGCCATGAGAGGCATATATCATGTAATAGGTTCCGTTACGCTTGTGAATCCAGGGGCCTTCGGTGTATTTTGAAGGCTCGCCCGGAGGAGCAAAACCCGAATTCATATCTGTCTTATGAATTTCTCCATTAAAAGAAATCATGTCTTCATTAAGTTTTGCCCAATAAAGGCTCGGATTACCCCAATACAGGTACGCTTGGCCATCGTCATCTATCCATACGGTGGGGTCAATATAATCGCAGTTCGCTGCTGCCAAATGGTTTCCGTTCAAGGCGTCTTTGAACGGACCTTCGGGTTTGTCTGCTATGGCAACATTGATGGATCGGCAGCCACTCCCGACGGTTACATAGTAATAATATTTGCCGTTCCGGCGCACAACCTGTGCGGCCCAGTCGTCGTTCTTGTTTGCGCTCCCATGGAAACTTTCGCTAGAAAGTATAAGTGTGCCACGATCAGTCCAGTTTACCATATCGGTGGAGCAGGAAACACGCCAGCCGTTCATGGTGAAAAATCCGCCACCTTCGTCGTTGCCAGTATAAACACAGACGGTATCGCCAAACACAACCGGGGCGGGGTCCGGAGAATAGTAGGTCTGGAAAATAGGATTTTCTGCCAGGGCAACGGAGCATAGCCCAAAGCCCGTAAGTATCGAAACGATTTTTGCGTTCGTTGCAAAAGACATAACCACATCCCTTTGGGGCCTTCCCATGGCCCATTCATTAATGTCTGCTCAAAAATTATTATCAGAAGGGCGTTAAAAACCCTTTACAAAACAAGTTCCCGTGGACAAGTTGTCAATAGGCGAAAGACGAAACTCCTCGAATTTTGAAGAATTTCGCCAAGTTTTGGGGCGGAGGATGGTTGCAAAAAAATATAAATTTTGCGAAAATCCTGAAAAACGTTCAAATTATCCAACTGGAGCCAATATGAAGAGACTTTTTGTCGCCCGTTGGGTCGCCTTCGGCCTATTTGCATCCTTGTTAGTCTCATGTTCTAACGCGGATTCCTCTACCAGTGTGTCGGAGGATTGCTGCAAGGATCCTTTTGCCATAGAAAACCTGACTCTCCGGGAAAAGGTGGGCCAGATGTTTTTGGTGCGGCCGGAGGCCCTGGACACGAGCATCCACTGGAAAAGCTATACGGAGCTTCCGGATTACAGCCTGCAGGAGGTGAACCGGACCATGCTTGCGGTAAACGAGAATTACCCCATCGGTGGCATGATTCTCTTTGCCCACAATATAAAGGACAAGTCCCAGCTGGCCACCTTTATCGAAGATATCCGGAAACTGAAGGGTTTGCCCCTGCTTGCCATTGACGAGGAAGGCGGTCGGGTGGCCCGCATTGCCAACAACGGAACCTTTGATGTTCCCAAGTACGAAAGCATGGCTGCCGTCGCCGAGGCCGGGGACCCGAACGAGGTCTATAAGATGGCCTTTACCATCGGTTCCTATGTTCGGGAGTACGGCTTTGACATTGACTTTGCGCCGGTGGCCGACGTGAACACCAACCCGGAAAACATCGTGATTGGCCCCCGTGCATTTTCGGACACCCCGGAAGTGGTGGCCGACATGGTGCAGGCCTACTTGCAGGGGCTTGACTCTGCAAAGGTGGTGGGAACCCTTAAGCATTTCCCGGGCCACGGCGACGTGAAGGCGGATACCCACACGGGATACGTGGCTACCCAGAAGACCTGGGAGGAAATGAAGACCTGCGAGATGGTTCCTTTCAAGGCGGGAATCGATGCCGGAGCCCAGATGATTATGACGGCTCACATCGCCGCCCCGAAGGTGACGGGAAACAACCTACCCTCCACCCTTTCGCCGGTGATTTTGCAGGAGAAATTGCGGGGTGAACTGGGCTTCAAGGGCGTCATCGTGGCCGACGCCATGGACATGGGTGCCATTGTGCAGGAATTTGGCGTAGAAGAATCCGCCGTGAAGGCGATTCAGGCGGGAATCGACATTGTGCTTTGCCCTCTTGACTTTGTGAAGGCTTTTGATGCCGTAATGAAGGCTGTAGAAAAGGGCGAAATCAAGGAATCCCGCATAGACGAAAGCGTGCGTCGGATTCTGGAACTGAAAAAGAGCATCAAGAGATAGGCATGCCCATTCTTTCTGCAAAGAACCTGCTTTTGCGCATCGGGGCGAACGCCCCCCTGCTGGACAACGTGTGCTTTGATATCGAGGCCGGAGACCGGATTTGCCTGGTGGGCCGAAACGGTTGCGGCAAGAGCACCTTGCTGAAGGTGCTTACAGATGAAATGGAGGTGCAGTCCGGCGAGGTCATCAAGAAGTCCGGCTTGCGGATTTCCCGCATGATCCAGGAGATTCCCGCCCACATGGAGGGAACCGTGCGGGACGTGGTGATGGAGCCGCTTTTGCTGTCGGGCACGGCCCGCACGGGTGGCTCCGGCGAAGACGGTGCCGACGAGGGCCTGCACAATGCCCATGCCGAGGCGGTCCTCGGCAAAACGGGCATTGATGCCGACGCTTTGTTCGACAGCCTTTCCGGCGGGCAAAAGCGTCGCGTGCTCTTTGCACGGGCCCTCGCGGAGGACCCGGATCTGCTTTTGCTGGACGAACCCACCAACCATCTGGACATTCCCGCCATACAGTGGCTGGAGGGAATCGTCACCCGCCTGAACTGTGCCGTCCTTTTTGTGAGTCACGACCGGGCCTTTGTTCGGAGGGTGGCTTCCCGAATTTTTGACCTGGACCGTGGCCGCGTGCGCTGCTGGGATTTTCCTTACGACAAGTTCGTGCAGTTCAGGGACCAGGCCCTGGCCGAAGAGGAAAAGGCCAACGCCCTCTTTGACAAGAAACTGGCCGAAGAAGAAATCTGGATCCGTAAGGGAATCCAGGCCCGCCGTACCAGGAACGAGGGTCGGGTCCGCGCCCTCATCAAGATGCGTGAAGAACGGGCGGCCAGGCGCTCCCGGGTAGGGAACGTGAACATGCAGATTACTGAGGCGGAAAAGTCCGGCCGCCTGGTGGCTCGCCTTACGGACGTGAACTATTCCTACGACGGCTCGCCCCTGATCAGTAACCTCACCACGGAAATTTTCCGTGGTGATCGCATAGGAATCGTGGGACCCAACGGTTCGGGAAAGACCACGCTTTTGCGGTTGATTCTGGGAGAACTTGCGCCGGAAAGCGGAACGGTCCGGCTGGGGACGAACCTGCAAGTGGCCTACTTTGACCAGATGCGGACCAGGCTTCGGGAAGACAAGTCCCTGGTGGAAAACATCGGCGACGGTCAGGCCTACATTACGCTGAATGGCGTGAAGCGCCATGTGCTGAGTTATTTGCAAGACTTCTTGTTTTCGGCAGACAGGGCCAGAGGCCCTATCAGCGCTCTTTCGGGCGGTGAACGGAACCGTCTGCTGCTGGCTTGCCTCTTTAGCCACCCTAGCAACGTGCTGGTGCTGGACGAGCCTACCAACGATTTGGACATGGAAACCCTGGACCTGCTGGCGGATTTGATTGCGGACTACAAGGGAACGGTTCTGACAGTAAGTCACGACCGGGCGTTTTTGGATTCGGTGGCTACGGAGATTCTGGCCATCGAAGAAAACGGGAATGTCTTTGAAGCGGTGGGTGGTTACAGCGATTACGAGGCCAACCGAAAACAGCGTGAAAAGGAAGCCGCCAGCGCAGCCCGTGCCATGGCCGAAAGGGAACAGGCTCGAGGCCAGCAGGGCTCCGTCGCTGCGAGAGCTACCCCTGCCGAGGCGCCAAAAAAGAAAAAGCGCAGTTACAACGAGGAGCGGGAATTCGCCGCCCTGCCCGAAAAAATCGAGACCCTGGAGGCGGAAATCGCCCAGCGCCAGACGGAACTTTCGAAGCCCGAAGTGTACACCAATGCGGCCCGGATTGTGGAGCTGCAGGGGGAGATTGCGGAACGGGAGGCTGCTTTGGAACGCGCTTACCGGCGTTTTGAGGAATTGGACGCCCTGGGATAGTCGGGCGAGCCTGTGATTTAAGTCACAATCGTATTTTTTTATTACATTTTGGGCAGATGGGAAATCATAAGAGGTCAAATATGATAAAAAAGATGATTTCGTTTGGCGCGCTATGCGCTTTGGTTTCTACCGTTTCTGCAGCAACTACGGTCTGGACGGAAGACGGTCCCGGTGAAAAGGCTCCGGCGTACTGGTATGATTATACGTACGGTACAGGATCTTCCGTTGAGTATTATACCACCCCAGAGAATGTCCAGATAGCCACAATGACGGCCAAGGCTGGCAATGCGAACAATGGGGCCGGCTTTGCCTTTGCTTGGGAACAGGCGAAAGACGCATACACGACCCTTGCAGGCTATTCTGGTGTGTGCCTGACATATAGTGCGACCGCTCCGCTACGTGTAGATTTTAAGCAGACCACCATTACGGACGATAACTATTATGGTGCAGAACTCGCGAAGACAAGCGGTTTTGTGAAGACCTTTGTTGCCTTTAGCAGTCTTAAGCAGGGGTGGAAATCAACCGCTGTTTCTTGGAACGTCAATCGGCAGTCAGGGGTTCAATTTAGTTTCAAGAACACTCATGCGACGGCCTCGGTCAATTCTACCACTTTCCAGTTGAAAAGTTTTATCCTTGGCAATGAATGTGAAACCTTTGCCCCTGTTCTGGTAGAAGGTGTCGAAAGCCCTGGTTCTGTGACCTTGAACGAGGGGAACGTACATTCTCTGGACTTGACGGAAATTTTTGTGGACCCCGATGGCGAGGCCCTTACCTACACGGTGTCGATTCTGGCGGAGAATGCGGGTGACGTGGTACTTGCCGATGACCAGTACAATACCACTCATGTGCTGAATCTGAAAACAGGCCCTAATCCTAAGGGTGGTGCCAGGGTGACTGTTACGGCAAAAGATCCGACCAACAAGACTGCTGTCTATGAACTGGATGTAACTACGGTTGACGGAGAAAATGCTCCGGTGGCTGTAAATGACAGCTACACGACCCAGGAAGAAAAGACCTTGACCATCGATTTCAGGAATTTCGTGACGGTAAATGATGACGATGCCGATGACGACAAGTATGTGCCAGAACTCGTTACGTCGGTTAGTCACGGAACCTTGGATTTTGACGTAGAAAATGGGGGATTTACCTATACCCCGGCAAAGGATTTCTTTGGCGAAGACGCTTTTACGTACCAGTTGAAGGAATTGCCCCGTGTTGGAGATGACAGTTACGAAGTCAAAACGAGTAACGTGGCTACGGTAACTATTTCCGTTACGAATGTAGATGACCCCATCCAGGTGGAAGTGGTTAATCCGACATTCAAGATTGGTTCGGACGAATACGAACTGATGAAAGATACTGTGGAAGTGGATGAAGACTTCAGTTCGTTTACGGTCAAGATTTCCACTACCGATGTTGTCTTTAGCGACCCGGACGTGACTGTAGCGTCGTTGCAAGTGAAGGCGATGTCTAGCGGGGTTGTGAGTGTTGATGCCGGAGAATACAACGGAAACTACCTGATTATGGTGGATGCTGTAGAAGATTCAAATGGCGTTGCCAAGGTGACACTGTTTGCAGCTGACAATGGCGATACCGCAAGTGTGTGGTTCTTTGTAAAGGTGAACTCCGTGGTAGATCCACCTGTGGCTGTCAATGACGCCTATACCGTGGTGCAGGATTCCGTGAACAAGATTGCCGCTAGCAAGGGCGTTCTTGCAAACGACGTGAACCCCGACGGAAAGACAACTCTCAAGGCCTATTTGGTGGCAGATGCCAGCAAGGGCAAGGTGACACTTGCCGAAGACGGTTCGTTTACCTATGCTGCGGGCAAGGAGGATGGCTCTGATTCGTTCACCTACTATATCGTGAATGCCGAAGGAGTTGAGTCTGAACCGGCCACTGTTACGCTGACGGTTGCTCACAAGAATCTGCCGCCACAGATTGTTGCCGGTGTTGCCGACACTGTAGGTAATCGTCTTTCTGCCTTGACCGAAGATTTTACTATAGTCAAGAGATACACTGCTGCTGAGGTTAAGAGTTGGTTTGCAGACGACGAGGATGCAACTTTGACCTTTACCACACGTACCGATGATAGCCTGCTTGCCCCGACCATGGTGAACGGAATGTTGCAAATCAAGTCTGTCAAGGATGCCTGCGGTGATGCCCAGGTCATTGTGATTGCCGCGGACACCAAGGGGGCGAAGACCGAACTTGCAATACCTGCAACGATTGCCTGCGTGAACGACAAGCCTGTTCTTGCAAAATACTACGATTCGCTATATGTAGGAACGGAATCTGTCTTTACAAAGGCTTTTGATCTTAAGAAATGGATTTCAGACCCCGATGGCGACGAACTTCATTACGAGGTGTCTGCGGTAAGTGGATCTGACATGTACATTTCGTGGACCGTAGATGGCGATAATTTGGTATTGTCTTCACTGGATGGTGTTGTACTTGAACCGGGTAAAATGGTGTCTATAAAGATTGTTGCATCGGATGCTTCTACAAATGTCACGATTTCCTTTGCTGTGTTTGCAATGGATGCTCCTCCGGCAGGGATGGCACCGATGATTGCTGCCCCGAAGGCCACCTGGCAGGGTGCAATTGCTGCTAATCACGGCGCCGTGGCACTGTTTGATATGCAGGGCCGCGTAATGTGGAAGGCCAAGCTCCCGGTGAGCGAAGCCGACGTACGTAACGCCGCCGCTCAGGTGCAGGGCCGCAAGATCCTGCGCGTGAACAAGCAGACCTGGACGATTAAATAGGTTGTGAGGTATGGGCTCGGCGCAGAGCGCCTTTGAGTTCGCTTCGCTTTGAGATTAAGAAGAGGCTCCGTTTAGGAGCCTCTTTTATATCATTTTTTTTTGGGGGGGAGGATAATTCAGAGCGACGCCTATAAGGTGGAGCGACCTCATACCTCAAAGGATGCCGCAGGCATCCGACCTCGCGCCTATTTCACCAGCGCTTCTGTATCCAGTGCAATCAGCAGTTCTTCGTTTGTGGCGACCACCATGGCGGTCGGGGTGCCGTCCTTGCTAATGATGTGGCCGGATTCCTTGCCGTTCTTTTCGTTGCGGGCTTCGTCGATCTGGTAGCCGAGAATCTTGAGGTTGTCCATGGCCATCTTGCGGACAAGCTTGCTGTTCTCGCCGATACCGCCGGTGAACACCAGCGCGTCGATGCGCGGGAGTGCCATGGCGATGCCGCCGATTTCGCGG
>OMSO01000007.1 GCA_900313675.1 uncultured Fibrobacter sp. | reverse complement strand
CGGCAAACTTTCCAATGAGGAAATTGCCGCGGCTACGGATCTTTCCCTGGAAGACGTCGTCGTGCTTCGCAGCCAGCTTGAAGCATAATTTATAGACTAATTTACAACATTTTAAAAGCAAGTTATAGCCTGTCGTAATCCAACTAATTTCTTTTCTTTGTCGTTACAGGATAGATGTGTCTGATTTCTTGCTTGTGCGGAGATCGCCCTTTATACGTACTTTTGATTCGGTATTCGTCAAACGAATTGCGTTGGGGCAAGCATTCCATTTCGGCAAGTTCAAGCAGGGCCTTAAGCCATGTGGTCGCGCAAGTGCACGCGACGCCGTTCATTCCCCAGCGGATTAAAGGTGGATGGTCGGCATCGGGGCTTGACCCATTTCCCCAGCTTGCATCATGTTTCCAATATGTGAGTTTGCCGATTTGTTCCGTTAGCGTTTCTGGGATTTCCTCAAATACGATATACCCATTACCAAATCTGCCGGGATGCCCTGAACAGCAATAACGAGTCCTGCAGCCATCCATGCTGTTAAGCCGCATAATGGTATCCGCCAGCGCCGTATCAATGGCTCTGTAACCGTCCTTGTGCAGAAAATCAAGTTCCTGAACGTTTATTGGGGCTGCGTTGATATAGCGACGCTTTTCAAAGTTTACGAAAGTTATATCAGACTGTAACATGTTGCTGATTTTCGGGCTCTCCATATCCCTAACGAATGTTATTTCTGTCTTTTTCATATTCGGTTCCTGTTGGATTTCTAAAAATATCTTTTATATGCGACAAATATTGTCGGTTGTCGCTCTAGCGTAATTTTTGGGGGGGGAGGGAGGCTTTATGCGACAGTAGTTGTCGGATAGTATGTGTATATTTACGATGATTTCCTTGACGAACTTTACAAAAAGAGGCTCTTATGAACAACGATACCCTTTCACTTGTTGACGTGGTGACGGACTACGCTTTTGCGCTGGATACGCTGGACGATTACGACCATCAGCGGCTTGTGCTGCGTAAGTCTGCCAATGCGGAAAAGTTCCATGCGACTTACGAGAACGCGATGGCGGCAATTCAGGGGCTCAAGGAGAAGTTCGGCGGCAGCGAACTGTTCGCCCACGAGAAGGACGATTCGTTCAAGAGCAGCATCGGGCAGATTTACCAGACCTTCGGCGGTGTGGAACTTTACCCGAGCGTGGAACAGAAGGCGGCGATGCTCCTCTATCTCGTCACGAAGAACCATTCGTTCAGTGACGGCAACAAGCGCATTGCGGCAACGCTCTTTCTGTGGTTTTTGCTGAACAACGGCATTTTGTACAGGGCCGACGGTTCCAAGCGCATCGCCGATGCGACGCTCGTTACCATGACGCTGATGATTGCCGAGAGCCGCCCCGGAGACATGGAAATGATGGTGAAGGTTGTGGTGAACTTGATGTGATGATGCTTATTAAAGTTTTCGACATACGTCGTTAATTGTCGCATCCTCGATCTATATTAAGAGTGTTAGAAAAAAAGTCGCGGGTCGCTTTACTTTTTTGTTTTTCGCGACGATATATAGGTGAGGATTGTATGAAGAAGAATTATTTTAAGGGTGTATTGGGTTCGCTCCGCTCCAGCGGCTACGACAAGAGAATCACACTGGATTTCGTGACGCTCAAGAGTTACGAGTACTGGATTCGCATGATGCGAGCGTCCAAGAGCATGCCGGATGCGGACGACTGCATCGCGATTTTCACGAAGGAGGCCGCCTCCCGCGTGCTGAAGGACCTCTCGGAGCATTTCGAGAAGCTCAATGCCGAAGAGGACTGCATTACCGGTGCCGCCAGGAAGCGGTTCGTGAAGGAAGTGAACGGGAGTTACGCCGGAAAGAGGCTCCGCTGCGACGAAAGTAGCGAAGACATGAGCGTTGCCTACCAGAGACGCCAAATGGCGGTGGTACGCTTCAACGACGTAATCGACCGGTCGTGCTCCGTCAAGGAGATTTCCGATTTCGTGCGCAACTACCTGTGCGGCGAAGGGATTTTCGACACCTCTTCGCAGAAGGTGTTCTACGAGAGCGTTACCCGCGAACTCGAGAAGGTCATCGAGGAGAACAGCGGCGTGGACGACGGATATTTCCGTCGCCTGAACATCGTGCAGAGCGCATTCAACCTGAGCGACGCCGAGATGGAAATAGTGATGTTTTCCTGGATTTTCTTCAACAAGGAGCAGTGCAGTTCGCTCCTGGATATGATTGGATCCCGTAGGTTCCGCGGGGCGGCGCTCCCGGATGTTTTCCCGCAGCTTTACCCGGATGTGGATTTCGAGAACCTGGTCTTGAACAAGGGGACTCTCAAGCAGATGGGCATCCTGGACGAGGACCTCGATATTTCCAAGCGGATCGGGATGTTCCTGGACGGGCATTCGGGCAACGACCTGGACAGCCTCTACTTCAGGGTTTACGAGGGCGGTTGCGTGCCCTACAAGAAGCTCTGCCGCAAGGACCCGAAGGTGGTAATGGCTTTCGACATGATCAAGCACGCGAAGGTGGGCGAGGGTCTGAACATCTTCTTCTACGGGGTCGAGGGCACCGGCAAGACTGAACTTGCGAAGGCGATTGCGAAGGAACTCAAGCGCCCGCTGGTGCTCACCAACATCAGCACCGAGGGCGTGCACCGCGACAGCAAGGAAAACTCGGTGGTGCGTAGCCGCATGGGGAGTATATTGTATGCCGCCACCAAGTACCAGAAGAAGAAGGCGATTCTCCTGGTGGATGAATCCGACGTGATTCTCAACTGCTGCGAGAAGGGAGCGCTGAACTTCTTCCTGGAACAGATTAAGATTCCGGTCATCTGGATTTCGAACAACATTGGCTATATCGAGAACAGCACGCTGCGCAGGTTCGACTATTCCGTGCGATTCGAACGCCCCGATGTCGAAAAGCGCGAACAGGTGTGGCAGTCCGTGGTGAGCGAACAGGGTGCAGGCGCGATTATCTCGGAAGAGGAACTGAAGCGCTTTGCTTCGGAGTTCCAGATTACGGCGGGCGGCATTACTCAGGCGATTGCGGGCACCAAGAAGCTCCTGGAGTCGGGCTGCAAGGTGGACCCGCTGGAGAGCATCCGCACCATCGCGGAGGCGCAGGCGAACCTGCTGAACCTCGACATGGAATACGCGAGCCGCGACAAGGAAAGCCGAGCGCCGCGCTACCTTCTCGATGCCATCAACACCGATGCGGACATGCCGAAAATCCTGAAGGTGATGAGCGCGTTTGACGCGAAGTGGAAGGACATGCAGAAGGGCGACCGCGCCGACAGCCTGAACATGCTCTTGTACGGGGCGCCCGGTACCGGCAAGACGGAATTCGCGAAGCATATCGCCCGCACTCTCGACCGCAAGCTCATCATCAAGAAGGCGAGCGACCTGCTTGACTGCTATGTGGGCAATACCGAGAAGGCTATCCGCAAGATGTTCAAGGAAGCGGAAGAGAAGAAGGCGATTCTATTCCTGGACGAGGCGGACAGCATGATTCGCGACCGCAGCGGTGCCGCCCGCAACTGGGAGGTGACGCAGGTGAACGAGATGCTCACCCAGATGGAGAATTTCAAGGGTATCTTCATCGCGGCGACGAATTTCGAGGGGGAACTCGATACGGCCTCCCGCAGACGCTTTGCGCTGAAGGTGAAATTCGGTTACCTGAAGCCCGAAGGCATCGAGGCCCTGTGGAAGGGATTCTTCCCGAAGGTCGAAATGCCCGAGACGGCACTCAACCTCCGCATGCTCACTCCGGGCGACTTCAACGCTGCATACGCCTCGCTCCGTTTTTACGATGAGAGCGAACTCACCTCCGAGGCGGTTCTCAATGCGCTCAAGTCGGAACTTGCCTACAAGGATAGCCGCGAGGGCCGCACCATGGGGCTGTAGTTATTCAGAAAATGTTATCCAGAGCGAAATCGTAAGGCGGAGTCGAAGGATCTTGACCCGCATTGTCATCCCCGGCTTGGCCGGGGATCTCCTTTATGTGGAATAATGTATATTGAAATGAGCAGGAATAAAGTAATCTAGGAGATATTATGGCGGACATGACTCGCGGCGAAAGGACTGTGCAGCTCTTTGCGAAGGTGATTTCGAACCCCGGCAAGAAATTTACCGTGACAGACCTGATGGCATCCTTCAATATTCCCGACGAGGAACGGCGCAACGTGCAGCGCGATATGCGGTTCCTTTCAGAAATGGATGGCGGGCGTTACATTACGGTGGAAAACGAGGGCCGCACGGCGGTTTATCGGTCGGCGCTCCCCAATGCCGAGCGGCTACTGTTCCCGAACTTCGAGAATACCATGCTGCATTTTGTGTTCCTCAAACGTATTGCCAACATTTACCCCGCCACCAGCGAGATTATCACCCAGCTTTTGGAGCGTATAGAGAAAAGCCTGCCCGACAGCGAGCAGAAATCCCTTAGGCAGCTTGCCGATGAGCTGAATACGAGAATCCTTTTCATGGGCACGCCCCCGGATTTCGAGGAAGACGCCAGCGAAAAAATCCGGATTATTTTGCAGGCCATCCATGACCATCGTAAGATCGAAGTAGCCTATCGGGACTCTGGGGATTCCGAAAAGCAGTCAACACGCATTCCGCTGATGATTATCATCTACGAAGATGAACTTTACGTAGGATGTCAACGTGCTGACGGCAACACATATACCCTCAAGTTCCGTCGTATTAAGAAGGTCAAGCTGTCCAAGGAAATGTTCGCCGAAGACCCGAAGGTCATAGACAAATTGCGTCGGCAGGTGACGTCGGGGACCGCGTTTATGAGCGGCCAGGAGCCGAAACTCCAGGACGTGGAAATAGAATTCCAGGGACATGCACGGCTCTATCTGGAAGAAAATCCCTTCAACCGCTCGATGCAAATCGGCAAGACCAAGGACGGCAAGTTTACCGTGAAGCTGAAAGCGGAAGTAAATCAGCTCCTGTTCAACTGGGTGGTGTCTTTTTCGGACGTAGCCCGCGTTATAAAGCCCGTTTCCCTACGCAAATGGCTCAAGGAATACGCGGAATACCTGATGGAGAATTACGGCGGATAATTTTTTTTTGTTTTCGTTGCAGAGATATTAGTATATATTTTCAGGTACAAATACAAGGAGTATGAAAAATGGCTGAAATAATTGACCTAAAAAGTCTTATTGAAAAGTTTCTAAATGATGAGAGCAAAGGCAATAAAGAGGCACTTTTTAAAAAGGGCATTGATGGCGAACCATTGGAAGATTTAAAAAATGCCAAGATATATAATGAATTTTCCTTGCAGCATGAATTGGGGATATTTTTGAGAGATGAAATAAAAAAATTAGATCCAAATTTTAAGGTTCAATTTGAGAGAAATGTTAAAGATTTTTATAGCGACATTCGTTATGACGATAAACTTCTTGAAGATGGTGATTTTGTAAAACATGAGATGGATATTGTTATCTTTAAGGATTTTGAAGAAAATTCAGAGAAGTATGCAATTGAACTGAAATTTCCGACGAATGGCGCGTATCCGAAAAGGATGTACCAGTTTATAGAAGATATTCAATTTATGGAAGAGAATTGGCGCAAGTTAAAATTTAAAAAAACTTATTGTCTTGCGTTGATTTTTGATAAAGCGGAAGGTTATTTGTTTAGAGAGTGGGGTAAAAATTCAGGAAAAAAATCAGACAATCCTATATACCAATTTTTTAGAGGGGAATCAAAGCCGGATTTGGGCCCTAGAGATTTTACCAACAAGCATAAAATTGACAAAACAACACACGAATTTCAAAAATTAAAAGTAATTGGCAGCTACCCCATAAAATGGATTCCAATAGGTTCAACAGGTTATCATTACTATTTAATAGAAATTCCAAATGATTCAAAAATAACGATATAATTATAGGTAAGAGAAAACTTCTATGCCCAAACTTTTTACCAAATCAGCCTTTAACCAAGCCGTAGAATGCCCGATGCGGGCGTATTACTACCGGAACGGCAAGGAGTATGCCTATCATTATGCAGGGCCGGATGGCATTGCCGAAGTCGGTGATCAGTTCGGCGCTCTGGCCTGTATTTACGAGGGCGTCCCTAGCGAGAATATTATTCAAAGGGGAGGGGCAAACCCGATTGAGGCGCAGGCAAAGTCGATTGCGGACACGCTTGAACTTTTGCGAAAAGAAAACGTAGATATCGGAGAAGCGGCCTTTGCGACGGACAAGTTCCTTGTTTATGTGGATATCTTGCATAAGCGAGGCGATGAACTCAAAATAATTGAAGTTAAATCCAAGTGCATTGGTGCAAATGAATCTCCGTATAAATTTGACGAAAAAGGGAATATTTCTTCCGATTACCTTGAGAAAATTCTTGATGTGACGTTCCAAAAGTATGTGATTCTGCAGTTCATCAAGACTCATAGTGAATTCTCGCATCTTAAAGTACATGCTAGTCTGATGCTTGTAAATTCTGATGCCGAGTGCGATGTTGATTCTTTAAGTTCCCTTTTACAAATAAAATTCACTGATGGTGGCCATCGTGAAATAGAATGTGCACCGGATATTCACGAAAGATTAAAAGGCGAGAATCGTATCGACCGTATGATTGATGTTGATGATGTCTGCAACAAGATTATTGCGGATGAAATACCGAACATAAAAGAAGACTGGTTTGACGGTTGTTTTGTAAAGTTCGTTGAAAAAGTAGCGGACATGTATGTGAACAACCGCAAGGATTATTGCAATTGCCGCTTTAGTGCGCAATGTTTCAAATGTCCGTTCTATGCGGACGAGGGACAAAAGGATTCTAAAGGAAATGTTTTGCAGAATGGCCGTGCAGAATGTTTCCAGAACCTGTTTGGGGTTGATATAGTCGGTAAGGCCCTAATTAACGAAACTAAAGGCGGAATAGGAAATGGTGGATTGTCCACAAGCCTTAAGAATGGCGCTTGGCTAGAAAAAAAGAAATTCCTTCTGTCCGATATTGACGAAAACGAATATGTTCCAACCGAAAATGCAACGCCTGAGGCCTTCCAAAAGCGCGCGGCACTATCGAATAATGACCTCCGTTACTTGCATGTGCACAGCACAAAGACGGGGTGTAACGAACCGACATTCCTGAAAGAGGCCGCAAAGGCCGAAATGAGTAAGTGGAATTATCCGCTTCATTTTATTGATTTTGAGACATATCAGGGTGCGGTTCCACTATTCAAGGGAAATCACCCTAACGAAGAAATTGCCTATCAGTTCTCGCACCATATTGCCTATGAAGATGGTACTTTTAAGCATGCTGGAGATTTTATTTCTCTTGAATCAGGCAAGTTCCCGAATTTTGAATTCGTCCGTGAATTGAAGCGTCAATTGGAAAAGGATAATGGCGATATTTTCCGCTATGATATTCATGAAAATAATATTCTCAATGCCATTCGTGTACAGTTGATAAATTCAAATGAACCTGATAAGGATGATTTGGTTCGCTTTATCGAAGATATTACCCATGGAGGGAAAAAGAACAAAAAGACCGGTCTTCATGATTGTGATGGTGCTCGAGACATGAAAGACCTTAAGGTAATTACACAGAAATATTTCTATCATCCGAGCATGGGATCGTCGAATTCTATTAAGCAGGTGATGCCCGCCATTTTGCATAGTGATCCGTATTTCCGTGAAAAGTACGGTGATGATATGGATCCCTATCACAATTTGCCGTCCTTAGATGTATTCGCAGAAGATGTTAAAAAAGAAGGCAATGCGTTCCCTGCCGATTTTGATGATTCTGATGTCTGGAATGCCGACAAGCAAATCAACAAAGGTGGTATCAGCAAGCTGGACTACGTGTTGTTGCAAGCAGGTCGCTTTAATAAGTTGCACACGGAAGCAATTCGCAGGGCTTCGCTTAAATACTGCGAACTGGACACCTTGTCTATGGTCCGCATTTGGGAATATTTTAAAATTTTGACTAAATGATTTTGCAGGTAACTTATGACAGATAGTGCATGCTCTCGCCGTAAAATCGTGGCGAGAGACCGTTTACATTTAGAAGAACTGATAAAGGATGCGATTGAAAAGGGTGGACCGGAATGTGACCTGAATTTCATTGATGTGTCCAATATCATGGACATGTTCGGTCTCTTTGATTATTCGTCGTTCAATGGAAATATCAGCGAGTGGGATGTATCCAATGTAACGGATATGGGCCAGATGTTTCATCGCTCGGCGTTTACGGGGGATATTAGTCGATGGAACGTGTCCAAGGTCTGCTCCATGAGCGGGATGTTCTATGATTCTGCATTTAATGGCGACGTCAGCCAGTGGGATGTGTCGAGTGTGCAGGACATGCGGGGATTGTTCTCTGGGACGCCTTTTAACGGCGATATCAGTCAATGGAATGTTGCAAACGTAGAGATTATGAGTGGGATGTTCGCTTCATCTGTGTTTAACGGCGATATTGGCAATTGGGATGTGTCTCATGTAAAAGATATGAGTTACATGTTTGTAGATTCAAAATTCGATGGCGATATAAGCCATTGGAATGTTGAGAGTTTGCTGGATGTCCGAAACATGTTCCGAGAGTCTGAATTTGAGCGGAGCGGTAAGTCTAGATTGTGGCTGAATCGGGTCTATCAAGAATTTTTAGATCGTTCAAAAGATTCCAATGGCCGGGTCATTGCCTTGAATAGGGATCGTTTGGAGAACCTGATTGATGCGGCGATGTTCCTGAACGGCCCCAAATGTGACCTGAATTTTATCGATGTGTCCCAGGTGAAAATGATGTTTGACCTGTTTAAGAATTCGCCCTTCGATGGCGACATTAGCCAATGGGATGTCTCCAATGTAGAGTGCATGGACAATATGTTCACGGATTCGCTTTTTTCTGGAAATATCGATGCCTGGAATGTATCCCGTGTTGAAAGCATGTATGAAATGTTCGATGGGTCTGTTCTGGAAAAGCTCGGTAAAGTCCCTGGATGGTACAAGGAATAAGTCGATTCTTTAGGGCCATTTTGTTATATTGTACACCATGAACAAGATTCTTTTTGCCCTTTTGTTTTGTGCGGTGGCCGTGTTTGCTGCCGGCGGCAAGGCTACTGGTGCTGCTGCCGCGAATGGCGCAAAATCCGTGCCTGCCCCAGTTGCGACTGATTCTGTTGCTGCTGCCTCGGCCGATACCACTGCCGAAATGTCCGCCCCCCAGGAGACCTGCGGAGAGTTCAAGTCGGAAATTGCCCACAGGGACAGCTTGATGGCTGTTGCGGACAGTTCCTGCTCGGTGGAAAAGGATTCCCTGCGTGCCGCCCTCAACTCGGAGCAGGCCAAGACCAAGAACTGGGAACAGAGTTACGAGACCATGAAGAAGAGTAACGAGACCTGCGCCCGAGCCCTGAGCGTTTCTATCGAGGCCAACGAGAAGAGCAAGGAAAAGGAAAAACAGTCCAAGAGCCAGGCCGCCATGATGACCAGTTCCTCCTTTATGGGCGGGCTTGCCGTCGGTATGCTCCTTTTCTGGCTGATTTTTGACTAGGGGCATTGACAAGATGAAACGGGTCCTGCTGATAGCGACGGTTCTTGCCTCTACGGTGGCGGCACAGGTTTTCCAGAAGGGGAACGTACTTTCGCCTGTGGCGACCCTGCAGATGGCCGCTCCAGAAATTTCCGCCTACATGCCCGAAAAAAAGATGCTCTTTGTGGTAGGCGGCGATAAACTCATCGAAATGGTGAGCTTTGCCGACGAGAAGAACCCCAAGGTGGAAAGCCGCCTGCAGCTGGACGGCCCTGCCACCAGCGTGACGGTCCACGGCGACCTGGTGGCTGTTTCCATAACGGCAGAACCTGACCATGGCCTTGGACAGGTGCAACTGTTCCGCTATGCCGAGGGCCTGATTCCTGTGGCATCAGCCCAAAGGCTCTGCCACCTGCCCGACATGGTGACCTTTACCCCCGACGGCAGCAGGATTCTCGTGGCCTGCGAAGGTTCGCCCAGCGCGGACTATAACGAAGATCCCGAAGGTGGCGTGGCCATCCTTTCCGTTGAACACGGTGCAAGCCTCAACGATTACAAGCTGACGCCCAAGGTTCTGGATTTCAGAGGGCTGGATTCCCTTGCGCTACGCAAGAAGGGGGTTCGCAGCCCCGGTCTGCAGGGGTTTGTGCGTTCCATAGAACCGGAATACATCACGGTTTCTAAGGATTCCAAGTGGGCCTGGGTGAGCCTGCAAGAGAACAACGCCCTTGCTTATGTAGATATTGCCGCCGAGAAGATTGTGGACGTTTTCCCCTTGGGTTACGTGGACCATTCCAAGCCGGGTTACGGGCTGGACGTCAAGAAAGACGAGAAGGTCAAAATCAAGAACTATCCTATCCGCGGGCTCAGGCAGCCCGACGGCGTGGCCTCTTTTGCCGTAGGCGGCAAGACCCTGGTGCTCACCGCCAACGAGGGCGCCTCCGTGAACGATTACAAGGCCTGGACCGACGAAGGGACGGTCACGGACCTGCTGGCCGACGAACGCCTGGACCGCACCGTCTTTAACGACGACGTGGCCCCGCACCTGAAAAAGTTTACGGTAAGCCTGCTGGAACGTTGCGACCAGCAAGGGCCCGACGAAGTTCCCGGCGGCAAGTGCCCCTACGTTTACGGTTTCGGCACCCGCTCCGTCAGTTTGTTCGACGGCGAGACCGGCAGGCTCCTGTGGGACAGCGGCGAAGAGCTGGAGCGTGCCTTCGCAAAACTCGCTCCCGACTATTTCAACTGGAATTCCAAGAAGGACAAGGTCAAGATGGATAGCCGTAGCCCCAAGAAGGGCTGCGAGCCGGAAAACGTGACGGAGGGCGAGGTGAACGGCAAGCGTTACGCCTTCGTGGGGCTGGAACGCTCCAGCGGTGTGGCGGTCTTTGACCTCACAGGCGTCGATGCGTCGGCTCGAACCGCTCCCAGACTGGTGGACCTTTACTTTGACCCCAAGGACCGCGGCCCCGAAGGACTGCTGTTCATTCCGGCAGACAAGAGCCCCGTCTATGGTCAGGCCTTGCTGGTGGTTGGCTACGAATACAGCAAGACCCTGACAGTGTATAAGGTGAAATAATCAGATCACCTTCTCGGGCCAGGGATGCTTGGGGTAGCGGCCCCGCAGTTCCTTGCGCACCTCGGCGTAGGTGTTCTGCCAGAATCCCGTCAGGTCCCAGGTTTTTTGTATGGTGCGAAAATTCGGTGCCAGGATGTCGTAGCGGACCTTCAGTTTGCCGTCGGCGATTCTGTGTTCGCCCCGCATCTGCATAAAGTCCTCGATGCGGGCTGAAATTTCCACCAGCACTCCCTCGGCGCTCTGCACGGCCTGTCCGCCCAGCGTCTCGTCGGTGGCCACCTCCTGGTAGCTGTAGCGGGCCCGCTTGCCGTTTGGCAGCACAAAGTGATCCGGGAAGGTCTTTCCGAGCCAGGCCAGCATGGACTTGCCGAAATAATCCTCCACGATGTTCCTGTAACGGTTCTCGTCGATGTCCTTCAACAGAAATTTTCCGTCGGTGAACTCGTCGAAAATCAGTTCCATGTCCTCGTCGTTGAATTCCGGCAGGCCGTATTCGGGGTACAGCTTTGCGGCAAGGCGCATTTTCATCAGCAGGGTCTGCACGGCCTCCGTGAGGTAGCGCCCGCTCCAGTTTTCCTTCTCGATTTTTTCTTTCCAGGCGGCCACGGTGAGCTTTTTCAGTTCGGCGAGAACCTTGGGCGAAGCCTCCTGGGTGAGAATCTCTTTTCGGGAAAGTTCGGTGACGCTTCCGTCGGCGTTTTCCGCCTCGCTGATTTCCAAACCGATGAAACGTTCCTGCCCGCTACGCCACAGCAGTTCGTATCGCGTCTTTGTGTCGTCGCTTTCCAGCAGTTCCTTGCCGATGGCGGCATACAGGTTCACCTTGAGCTCGGACTTGCTCCCGCCTCCGGCCCGCAGCATGGAAAGGGCGAGAATGGCGTAGGGCGGTTCTGCCACCTGCAGGCGGATGATGTTCTGGTTGGAGAGCTTGTAGGCCGAGGCGCTTGGGGTGGCGAGCCTGTCGGGGAACGCCTTGAGAAGTCTTTGGGCGACAAATTTCTTGATATGGGTGGGGGAGGTTTCCCCCTCGCTTCTGCCGTTCGCGGCATCCGCTACCCCCTCCAGCGGGGCCTCAGTCGCCGGCCCCGCAACGCCCCGCTCCTTAGGCGCTGTCATCCCCGCGCAGGCGGGGATCTCCTTTCCTAAACTCTCCCGGTACTCCCGCAACTGTCGGAGCGTAAAGCTCACTTCCCGCGGAACGTTTACCGCCTTGGAAAGCGTGTCGGCGGCAAGGGTCATCACGTCGTAGGCCACCTTGGATTTTTGCAAGAATTCCGTGCCGGAGTGAATCCAGGCGAGGGCGGCCAGCAACAAGTCCGGAAGTTCCGCCTTGCTCTGGGCCGAAGCCAGCAGCAGCGCGAGGGGAATGCTTGAAACCGGCGTGCGGATGGCCCTGAGCCCCAGTTCCGTAATGGCTCCGTCCTGCAGCATGCCGAATTTTTCCAGGAGTGCTGTCGCCGTCTTTTCGCGTGCTTCCGGAATTGCCGTGGGGAGTGTTATCCCTGTTGTCATCCCCGCGCAGGCGGGGATCTCCTTTTCTAACGCCGCCTTTTGCAGAATCAGTTCCGACGGCTCAATCTGCAGCACCTCGGGCACGATTCCCCTGGGCATCCGCTTTTCGGATTCTTCGCTCCAGAGCCGTATGGCACATCCGTTTTGCGTACGGCCGCTACGGCCGCTTCTCTGGATGGCGTTCTGCATGGAGATGGGGAGTGTGCGGAGCACGTTCACCTTCTCGCTGTCGTCGTAGAGGCTCACCCGTTCGATACCGCTGTCCACCACGCCCGTGACGTTGGGCACCGTGATGGAGGTTTCGGCGATGTTGGTGGTGAAGATGACCCGGGGCCGTTCAGTGACTTCGAAAATACGGTCCTGGGTTTCACGGTCTTGCCCGCCGTACAGTTCCAGGAATTCTGCGCAGTTGTTGCCCAGCGCTTCGGCGGCGGCGCTGTGGCAGCGGGCGATTTCGGCCTTGCCCGGGAGGAACACCAGGGTGGTCTGCCAGATGCCATTGCGGTAGAGCGTCTTGAGCGCCCGCACCACTTCGGCGTCAAGGCCAACTCCCGAAACCAGGGAGGTTCCTGTGGCGGGCGTCTGGTTGATAATCTGCACGGGGTACAGCGGGTGGCCGAGGCTCAGGCACTTGACGCCGAGAACCGCTTCCAGTTCGTCGCGGTTCAGCGCCGCCGACATGACAGCAATACGAGGCCGTTCGGCTCTATCGCATAAAGGAACCTCCGGCATCGCCTCACTCTCGCCATCGCGACCAGCTTGCGCCTGGTCGCTCCGGCTCACACGAGTCCGTTCGGCTCTATCGCATAAAGGAACCTCCGGCATCGCTTCACTCTCGCCATCGCGACCAGCTTGCGCCTGGTCGTTCTGGCTCACACGAGGCATTTTTGGCCTGGATCCTTCGTCGCTACGCTCCTCAGGATGACGAATACGAAGAAAATACCCGAACAGCAGGTCCATATCGGCCTTGCGCTCGTGGTATTCGTCAAAGACCACCCAGTCGGCGTCCAGCTTGCCGTGTAACACCTCTTGCAGAAAGTTTCCGTAGGTCTGGAAAAGAATTCGCGTGTCCGCACTCTTGCAACTTTCTTGCCTAAACTGGTAACCGACGGTCTTGCCGCAGGGCTCGCCGTGGAGCTTTGCCGAAAACTGTGCCAGGGCGAGGGCGGCGATACGGCGGGGTTGCAGCACCACCACGCGGCCCTTGCAATGCTTGCTCAAGAAGTAGGGTATGAATAATGACTTACCCGAACCCGTAGGAGCTTCAATCAGCAAGTTGCGGGACTCTTCAAGAGCCGCGGTGAGCTTGCTTTCTTCTTCGGCGAGGGCTAGATCTGTATAGGTCATGAGGTATGAGGTCGCTCCTCTTACAGAGTCGCTTTGAGGTATGGGCACGGATTCTTGATGGAATCCTTCAGTAGTTTTTCACTTTTGTGGTCCTTGTGGCTCAGAGCGAATGAAATGAGCGTCCTCATAGCTCAGAGGCGCAAAGCGCCGACCTCGTTGTCACCTCGGGTATTTTAACTTTTCGCCGGTGGCTGCGTCCATGTAGGGCGGCTTGCCTTCGCGGAACTTCTGGTTGATGACCAGGTTCTCGATACGGCGGCGGAGTCCCTGCTCGGTCTTGCAGAAGAAATAGACCACCTTGTTGGTGCCGGGCACCAGGAACATGGCCAGCTTGTACTTCTGACGAACGGCGCGGCGGAAGAACATCATGTCTTCTTTCTTGGGAATGACCAGGTTGCTGCCTTCCTTGGTTTCGCAAATCATGTCAGCGTCGGCCAGCAGCGCCTTGGACTTCTGCTTGAGAGCGGCAAAGTTGGGTTCGGTGTTTCTGCGGATGGTCTCGAGGCTGAACGCTCCGCCACCTTCCTTAAGGGCCTTGCGGAGTCCGCGAAAAGCGAACACGGCAAGCACGATGACGACCAGTGCAATAATATAGGGCCAGTAGTTGGCAAGAAAATCTAACATAAAAACCTCGTAATTCGACGGCTTTGACGGCCACAATTATAGCAATTTCTCGCTTTTTTCATATCCGGCTGGTTGAAAAAAGATTATTTTACTAGGTATGGAATTCTTACGGGAATATCAACTGGGTTTCATGCTTATCCTGATAGGCGTCTGCGGGATAACGTCCCTGTTCGTTGCCTTTACCCGTAACATGAAGAGCAGCCGCAAGACGGCCCTTTTGCTCATAGAGGTGAGCGCTACTCTAATTCTAGTGGCGGACCATTTTGCCTACGTATTCCGTGGCGATGCCAGCGATTTGGGCTGGTGGATGGTCCGTATTTCCAATTTTGCCGTCTTTGCCCTGAACTTGTTTTTGCTTTACGCTTTCAATTTGTACCTGATGGATTTGTTCACTCACGAGGGCGGGCTTACGTCGGCTCCGCGCCGGTTGCGTGCGGCGTCTTGGTGCGTGGTTGTCGGGCTTATCTTGCTGGTCGTATCGCAGTTTACGGGGCTCTACTATACCTTCGATAGCATGAATTTTTACCACAGGTCTAACGGGATGGTGCTTTGTTACCTGTTTCCGACGGTGATTCTGGTGTTGCAGTTCATGGTGATTATCAAGTATTACGGTCGGATTCAGAGGAAAATCCGGCTCCCGCTTGTGGTGTTCACGGTGCTGCCCGTGCTGGCGACGGTTGTCCAGTTTTTCTGCTATGGACTTTCCCTTACCAACATGAGCTTTGTGGGCTGCACGGTTCTTTTGTACATATTTGCCATTCGAGATATGGACGAGGCGGTAGAAAAGGCCCATCGGCTGGAAATCGATATCTTGGAACGTTACAAGAAACGCCTGGAATATGTGGTAAAGGAGCGGACCCGGGAACTGATTGCCGCCAACGAGAAGGCGGAAAGCCTGCTGCTGAATATATTGCCCAAGGACATCGCCAAGGAACTGACGGAACATCCCGGCAAGACCATCGCTAAGGACTACTCCAACGTGACGGTGATGTTTGCGGATATCGTGGAATTTACCAAGATAAGCGATGGTAGACCTGCCGAAGAAGTCATTACCCTCCTGAACAAGATGGTCTCTATATTTGATGAGCGCGCCAGTCGCGAAGGGGTCGAAAAGATCAAGACCATCGGGGACTGCTACATGGCGGCCATGGGGCTCAACATGGACGACTCCAACAAGGATGCCGTCCGCATGGTCCGCTTTGCCCAGGGCATTCTAGAAGATGTTCGGGAACTGAACAAGGGAATGGCGTCTCCGATACAGCTCCGTATCGGGATCAATACCGGAAGCCTTGTAGCGGGCGTTATCGGGAAGAGCAAGTTCATCTATGACATCTGGGGCGATATCGTGAACGTGGCCAGCCGCATGGAAAGCACGGGCGAACCCATGAGAATCCATGTGACGGAATCCACCTACGAAGAGACCAAGGATACCTTTGACTACAGTGGCCCCATTGAGGTCGAAGTCAAGGGCAAGGGGAAAATGAAAAGCTACTTCTTGTAGGCTTATTCCCCGAGGCTCATCTCTCTGGCAAGTTCAATCAAGGTCTGTACGCCAAAGCCTGTGGCGCCGTATTCGGTGTATTTCCATTTTTTGGAAACAAATGCGGTGCCGGCGATGTCCCAGTGGGCCCAGGCGGTGTTCTCGGGAACGAATTCCTGCAAGAAGAGGGCGGCGGAGATGGCGCCTGCGTCGCTACCCGTGTTTTTCAGGTCGGCGAATTTGTCCTTGAGGGCGTCGGCGTATTCCTCTTCGAGAGGCATGCTCCAGAACTTTTCGCAGCAGGCCTCGCCGCAGTTGATGACCTTCAGGGCAAGGTCGTCGTCGTTGCTGAAAAATCCGGTTACTGCATAGCCCAGGGCACGGACCATGGCTCCGGTGAGGGTGGCAAGGTCCACGATGTGGGTGGCACCAATCAGGCCCGCTTCGGCAAGTCCGTCGCTTAAGACCAGGCGGCCTTCGGCGTCGGTGTTGTCTACCATGACGGTCTTGCCATTCTTTGCCTTGAAGATATCACCCGGCAGTACCGACTTGTTGCCGATGGCGTTTTCGGCGAGGCAGCAGACGGCGCTCACCTTGACAGGGAGCTTCAGGGTGGCTATGGCTTGGATGGCGGCGAGGGCGGTGGCAGCCCCGCTCATGTCGCTGATCATCTCGGGCATGGACTTGGCGGGCTTGAGGCAGAGTCCGCCGGTGTCGAAGGTAAGGCCCTTTCCGACAATGACCAGGTGGTCGCGGGAGGTGCGGCCTTTTTTGCCTGCAGATTTGCCAGCCGTAAATTTCGTGCCGTCGTAGCTGAGGGTAATCATGTGGGGCTCGTGGGAACTGCCCTTGCCTACGGTCACGTGGCCCATGAAGCCTTCCTTTTCAAGCTGCTTCATATTGCGGACCTTGATAGAGAGGCCCGGCGTGTACTTGGCGATGGTCTTGGCGTCTTCAACAAAGGCGGTTGGGTAGAGGTCCGAGGCGCTGGTGTTGATCAGGTTCCTTGCCAAGGTGATTGCCTTTTGTTCTATGGCCACTTCTTCGGCAATCTTTTTGAATGCGGCGGCACGGTCGCCGGCCACGATTTCAAAAGTCACCTGGAAATTTTCTTTCTGCTTGCTCTTGTAGGCGTCGAACTTGTAGTCGGCGTAATGGAGTCCGTGGAGTATGGCCTTGAACTGTTCGTCGGCGGCGTCGGCCAAGAACAGGCTCACGCAGGGAATTTGCCGTTTCATGGCTTTTTGGGCCAGGCGGTAGGCGGCCATGCGCAAGTGGTCAAGGGTGGAAAGTCCGCGTTCCTTGGCGGCATCCACAAAGAAGGTGTTGCATCCGTCGATTTCAAGGAATTCCATGTCTTCGAAGGGCCCATCCTTGATGCCCTTCAGCACGGATTCCACCTGGGATTCACCCTTGGCGGAAAGCACCTTTGAGAATTGGATGGACTCTTTGACAAAGAAAAGGGCGTAGGCCTTGTCGGCTTTGGCCTTCGCCGATTCAGAAGAAATAATGTTTATATTCATGCGTTAAATGTAGCTAATCTAGCCACGTACCTTAACACCCAACCGGCTCAATCGATTGTACAATGCCGTGCGGAGCATGCCCAAGCGCTCGGCCGTGAGGCTTACGGAGCCACCATTTTTGGCGATGGAGTCGGTCAGGAACTGTCGTTCCTGTTCCAGTAGGTATTCCTTGAATTCGTCGTAACTGTTGCAGTAGGCGATTCCCGACGGAGCCTTCTCCTGGTACAGCCCTTCGTCGATTTGCAGGTCTTCGGGTTTCAAGAACCCCGGGTTTGCAAAGCACAGGGCCCGCTGGATAACATTTTCCAGTTCCCGGATGTTTCCCGGCCACTGGTGGGCTTGCAACTTTTTTAGGGCTTCGGGAGACAAGATGAAATTCTCGCCCTGGGGAGCGTATTGCTTGATAAAATAGTTCGCCAGGTCTTCGATGTCTTCCTTGCGGCTCCGTAGGGGGAGAATCTGGATGGGAATCACGTTCAGGCGGTAGTAAAGGTCTTCGCGGAATCGTCCCTTGCGGATTTCTTCGCTCAGGTCCCGGTTGGTGGCGGCGATGATGCGCACATCCACATGTCGGGTCTTGTTTGCCCCGATGGGGCGGATTTCCCTATTTTGAATGACCCGCAGGAGTTTCACCTGGGCGTGTAGGGGCATGTCGCCGATTTCGTCCAAGAAGATGGCGCCGCCGTTGGCCTCTTCGAAAAGGCCGATTCGTTCGTTTTGGGCTCCGGTAAAGGCTCCGCGGGTGTGTCCGAAAAGTTCGCTTTCGAAAAGGGCGTCGGGAATGGCGCTGCAGTTCACGGTGACAAACCGCTCGTACATGCAGGCGATGGCCCGGGCCACCAGGTCTTTGCCCACGCCGGATTCGCCCTGTATAAGGACCGGCCCCGTGTGGAGAATGGTCCGTTCCACTGTTTTGCGCAGGGACTCCATGGCGGGGCTTTTCCCTACCAGATGGCTCATCCGTTCCCTGAAAATCATCTTGGCGCTGTAGATGTCCTTGAGCCTCAGAATCTTGCTCATCAGGTGGAGTTTCAGGGACTCTACAGACAAGATAATGTCGTAGAGGTTGTTGGGAATGGAGATGAATTTTTCGGGATCCTCGGCATAGACGAGAATCATGGTATCCGGTTTTTCAAGGCGGATGGCGGTTAGTGCCTCCACATTGCACTGGACAAAGGAATCCAGGTCCCAGATGATAATGGGTGAGGTGACCTGTTCTGCTTTGGTCCAGGCGGTAAAGGTTTCCAGTTCGTAGTTCACCGACGAAAGCACATCCTGGATAAAGGCGGATGTGTCGGTTTCGTTGGAGAATAACTGGATGGAGGACATTTGTTTAATTCGGAATTCGGAAATCGGAATTCGGATTATAATGTCATGTTTTGTGATAACTCTGAAATCCGAAATCCGAAATCATAACTACTATCCTAATTCTTTGCTTCTTATAGTGCCTGCTACCACGGCCTTGATGAGTGTGCTGCGGAAAGCACCTTCTTCGAGAGCGTCTACGCCTGCGATGGTGGTGCCACCGGGAGAGCACACCATGGCGCAAAGGTCACTGGGGCTTTTGCCGGACTGCTTCACCAGTTCTACGGCCCCTTCGATGGTCCCGAGGGTGAGCTTCAGCGCCACGTCACGGGTGAGGCCAGCTTTTACGCCACCGCGGGTGAGTCCTTCGATAAACTCGAAGACATAGGCGGGGGCACTACCGGAAAGTCCGGTGACGGCGTCCATCAAGCTTTCGGTGACGCGACAGGTGACTCCGATGGTTCCAAAAATCTCTTCGGCGGTCTTCAGGGTGTCTTCGGAGACGCCGTCGGTGGCAAGCGCCACCGTGCCCCTGCCCACCGTAAGCGGCAGGTTCGGCATCACGCGGAGCACCTGGTTCTTGCTCCCGAGTGCGGCGATGAGGGATTCCCGCTTGACGCCGGCCATGATGCTCACGAAGGTCTTTGTGCCCTTGATGGCCTTGACGGCATTTTTCCACTCGTTGGACACGAGCTTGAAAATCTGGGGCTTTACGCAAAGGAAGGTGATGTCCGCCTTCTTGACGCCTTCTGCGAAGTTCTTGACGCGCACACAGCCCAGCTTGCTTACCGCCGCAGCGGCAGTATCGTTGGGGTCAAAAAAGAAGATGGACTTGGGGCTGACTTTTGCATTCAAAAGTCCACGGAGGATAGCTCCTCCCATATTGCCAGTGCCTGCAAAGAAGATATTCTTGTTCATAATAGAAACCTTTCAAACCTTTATAATTTAATAACAAACACCTAATGATCAATGTGAGATGTATAATGTGTAATGGTTAATTTCTCATTTCACACTCCACACTCCACATTTTACACTTTTTACCCGTTCATGGAGTTCAAGAAGTCGTAGTTGGTCTTGAACGACTTCATCTTGTCACGCATGAATTCCATGATTTCCACGGTGGTCATGTCCTGCAGGTAGCGGCGCAGCACCCACACGCGGCGGAGTTCATCGTCGGACAAAAGCTGTTCTTCTTTGCGGGTTCCGGACTTGAAGATGTCGATGGCCGGCCAGATGCGCTTTTCGGCGATACGGCGGTCCAGCACCAGTTCGTTGTTGCCGGTACCCTTGAATTCTTCGAAAATCACTTCGTCCATGCGGCTGCCGGTCTCGATAAGGGCCGTGCCGATGATGGTGAGGGAGCCGCCGTTCTCGATTTTACGGGCGGCACCGAAGAAACGCTTGGGCCTGTGCATGGCGTTGGCGTCCACACCGCCGGAGAGGATCTTTCCGGAGTGGGGAATCACCACGTTGTTTGCGCGGGCAAAGCGGGTGATGGAGTCCAGAAGAATCACCACGTCGTTTCCGTGTTCCACCATACGCTTGGCCTTTTCGATGACCATGTCGGCCACCTTGATGTGGCGGGTGGGTTCTTCGTCGAAGGTAGATGCCAACACTTCGGCCTGGATGTTCTTGCCTCGGGCAGCACCTTCTTCGCGGAGACGGTCCACCAGCTTGCGCATTTCCGTCACTTCTTCGGGGCGTTCGTCAATCAGGAGCACCATCAGCTTCACTTCGGGGTGGTTGATGGTGAGGGCCTTGGTGATGTTCTGCAAAAGAACGGTCTTACCCGTGCGGGGAGGGGCGAGGATAATGCTGCGCTGGCCCTTTCCGATGGGGGTGAACAGGTTCATGATGCGGGTGCTGTATTCTTGAGGGTCCCATTCCAGGTTCAGCCTTTCGATGGGGTGGATGGGCGTCAAGTATTCGAAAGCCACACGGCGCTTGGTTTTCTCGGGAGGCTCGAAGTTCACCGTGTCGATGCGCATCAGGGCAAAATACTTTTCGCCTTCCTTGGGCTGGCGGATCTGGCCGGTGATGGTATCGCCCATCTTCAGGTCGTAACGGCGGATGATGTTACGGCTGATGTAGATGTCGTCGGGACCCGCCAGGTAGTTGTGGTCGGGGTTCCGCAAGAATCCGTGTCCGCCGTCGGGAATGATTTCCAGCACGCCCTCGGTATAGATGGGGCAGTCTTCGCCGGTAGTGGCGCTCAAAATGCTATAGACCAGGGCCTGCTTGCGCATGGTCTTGAAGTCGGGGATTCCCAGTTCGTCGGCCTGGCGCTGGAGCTCGAACATGGGGAGCCCGCGGAGTTCTCTCCACTTGGCCCGCGCGGCGGCCACCTTCTCGGGGTCCGGCGGCGGTAGCTGGATACTTTCGTCCAAAAAGTCGTCTTGGGGCAGGTTCTTGCCGTGGCGGTTCTTGAACTTGTTAAACTTGTTGAATTTATTGTTGTTGAACTTGTTGTTGCCCTGGCCGCCCTGGTTATTCTGTTGGCCCTGGTTGCCTCTGTTCTGATTTTGGTTGTTCTGTGCCTGGCCTTGGTTGTTCTGACCTTGCTGTTGGCCAATCTGGTTCTGGCCTTGCTGCTGGGCGTTCTGGGCGTTGCCCTGTTGCGGGTTCTGTCCCTTGTTTTCAATCGGCGCGGCCGTAGCAACGGCTGGGGCTCCGTCGGCTACGGGAGCGGCATTGCTTGCCGGCGCTGCTGCTTCAGCCGGGGCTACGGGTGTGGCTTTCGGTTCGGCTTTCTTTTCCGCTTCCATGAATTCGGCGGCGGCCTTCTGGACATCGCTATCTTCTTTTGCTTTTTTCGGGGGGCGACCGCGACGCTTGGGCTTATCTGCCTCTGCGGCTTGATTCTGTTCGGGGGTCATAGAAACTTCGTTCAATCCTTCATCAGGATTACTTTTTGATCTAGGCACTAGATTATCCTTTGATATAGTAAGGTCTTTTTTAAGTGGAAAAGAACTTGAATGGGGGATATGGTAAGATGGAGAAACACTCTCCATAAAATTGGGAAGGCTCTGCTCCCTCAACGCCCTATAAGATAAATAAAAAAAAAGTTTTTGTCAGCAAAAAACGGCTTAAATGTCAAAAAAAAGTGAAAAAATGACAAGTTGTTTTAACTATATTAGGGATCGTGGAATCCTTAGAAAGAGTTTTTGTGGCTCTTGGCAGCAATCTTTCTCCTCGGGGCAAGCGCCTCTCTGAGGGGCGTGACATGTTGCGCCGAATTTCTGCCGGCGGCTGGAAAGAAAGCCCCATCTACGAGACTCCGCCGGTGGGCCCCGAAGGCCAGGGTCCGTATTTCAACCAGGTAGTGAGTTTCTGGTATGCGGGCACGCCTACGAGGCTGCTCCATTACCTCAAGGGTTCCGAGCTGGTGCTGGGCCGCAAGCCCAGGGGACACTGGAATTCTAGGGAAATTGATTTAGATCTTTTGTATTACGGCAACAAGGTGCTGTCCGGCAGGCCGCAGGTCCCTCACGGGGAGATTCTGCACCGGCAGTTCGTGCTTGTGCCGTTGAACGATATCGCCCCCGATTGGGAAGACCCGTTGAACGGGCGTACCGTGAAAAGTTTGCTTGCGGATTTGCTAGCCCGCGAGGGGAAAATCCCGTTCCGCACCGTCACAGGGGAGGAAGACTGATGCTTACGGACAAGGGCGTGCATTTTTTGGCCATTGAAGGGGTCATCGGGGTCGGAAAGACCACACTCGCTCGGATTATCGCCGAACGGTGGAACGCCTTCTGCATCGAGGAAAACTTTGCAGAAAACCCCTTCCTTGAAAAATTTTATGAGAATAGGGAAGCCTACGCTTTCCAGACCCAGCTGTTCTTTTTGCTGGACCGCCACAAGCAGTTGCAGAACACGGGAATCCAGAGTGACCTGTTCCACGACCTGCTGGTGTGCGACTACACCTTTGACAAAGACCAGATTTTTGCGGCCCAGAACCTTTCCGATAGCGAGTACACCATGTACGAGCAGGTGGCCCGCTCCCTGGACAAGGACCTGCCGAAACCCGACCTGGTGGTTTACCTGCAGGCCAGCGTCCCCACGCTTCTGAACCGCATTCGCGGCCGTGGCCGCCAGATGGAAAAGGCCATCGAGGGAAACTACCTCAAGGACCTGCAAGAGCGCTACGACCACCTTTTCTGGCACTACCCCAGTGCCCCCGTGCTGATTATCAACACGGACAATATCGACTTTGTACACAACGAAAATCACCTGAAACAAATTCTGGATGCTATTGCGGAGTGCCCGCGGCAGACCACCTACTTTGTTCCCGATGGTAACTAAGAAGGCAATATGCAAATCATCAAGACTATAGCGGAATTACGTGAAACCCTTAAACCCCTTATCAAGAAGGACAAGGTCATTGGTCTCGTGCCCACCATGGGAGCTCTCCACGACGGTCACGGGGCGTTGATCAAGGAATCCGTAAAGAACTGCGAAGTGACGGTGGTAAGCGTTTTCTTGAACCCTATCCAGTTCGGTCGCAATGAGGACCTGGACAAGTATCCCAAGCGCCTGGAGGCAGATGCCAAATTGGCGGAATCCTTGGGAGCGGACTATGTCTTTGCGCCCAGCGTTGCCGAAATGTATCCCGATGGCGACCCGCTGACCCTGGTGCGGGACGAAACCCTTGAAAGCATGTACTGCGGTGCTTACCGCCCGGGTCATTTCCGCGGTGTCTTGACCGTAGTGGCCAAACTGTTCCTGATATCCGGGGCGAACAAGGCTTTCTTTGGCGAGAAGGACTACCAGCAGGTGTTCCTCATCGAAAAGATGGTGAAGGACCTGAATTTTAACATCGAAATCCATCGGGTGCCTATCGTTCGCGAAGAATCTGGTCTTGCCCTTTCTAGCCGTAACGAGTACCTGACAGCCGACGAACGCAAGCAGGCGTTAGGCATTTCCGAAGGTCTGAAGTTGGCCAAGAAGGCTTTCGAAGGCGGCGAGCGCGGTGTGGTGCGTCTCAGGGATATCGTGCTGAAGTCTGTGCTGGCCAACCGCGGTCAGGTCCAGTATGTGGAAGTGGTAAACCAGAAGAACTTGCAGAAGTTCAACGGTGTCCTCCGCGATGGCGACAAGGTGGTTATCCTCGTGGCCGCCTTCTTCGGTAAGACTCGCCTGATTGACAATATCGAGCTGAACTAATTCTGAATTCCGAAATCCGAATTCGTAATTGAAAAATAGCGGCTATGCCGCTATTTTTCTGTAGCCGTGAACACCCCGTCCCAAGTTTCGCCTTGGGCTACGGGCGGGTTTACCTTATAAGCTTCGCAGCGCTTGATATAAACGTGTGAAGGCGTGGTCTTGGAACCCGGATCCCTGTCGGGGTGGTGGGGCTCGTAATCCAGGCATTCCGTGAACAGTTTCTCGGCGCGGTCCCAGTCCATCGCCAAGTAGGCGGTGCGGGCCTGTTCCCAGATTTCCACCAACTTGTATAACTGCGCTTCGTTTTCGCAGCCGGGCTTTGCCAGCAGTTCGAAGGTCTTGACGGGCTGGCTCTTGCCGATGACGCGGATGGTGTCCAGCGAGCGGTAGATGAACCGGCCTTCGTCCAGGTGCTTCTGGGTGTCTTCGCTTATCTGGATGTAGGCACCATACTGTTTGGCGGCACTTTCCAGACGGGCGGCCAGGTTCACGGCGTCGCCCATCATGGTGTAGTTCTTGCGCATGGTGGAACCCATGTTCCCGGTCACGATGTCGCCGGAGTTGATACCGATTCTCATATGCATGTCGTGGACCACCTTGGGCCACTTGTTTCCTTCGCCCGCCCATTTCTTGCGGAGGGCCATGAGCTTGGTCTGCATGTCCACGGCGCTGTCGCAGGCGTTCTGGGCGTGGTTGGGAAGCGGCATGGGTGCCCCGAAGAAGGCGATGATGGCGTCTCCTTCGTACTTGTCCAATGTTCCCTTGTTCTCTAGCAGGGTGTCCGTCATGGCGGTGAGGTATTCGTTCAGAAGTTCCACCAGCTTGCTGGGGTCCCCGATTTTTTCGGAGAAGGTGGAGAAGCTCGCGATGTCGGTAAAGTAGGCGGTGATGTTAGACTTGGAACCGCCCAGGGTAGGCATGATTTCGTTGTTCACCATCTCGTCGATCAGTTCAGGAGAAATGTATTGCTTGAAGGCATTTCCCAGGAAGCGCTTTTCCTTGGTCTCGAAATAGAACTGGATAATCAGGGCGATAATGTTGGTGAACAGGATGACGAAAATCTGCTTGGAAGCTCCAAGGTAGAGCCCCTGTTCAAAGTAATGGTAGGCGATGCCCAGGTAGCCGCCCATCAACACAAAGGAAAGCGCGATAGAGATGTAGCTCTTTACGTAAAGGCCCACCAGCAGGCAAACCAGGGCGAGCAACACCACGATAATCTGCTGGTAGCGTTCCTGCAGGGTGACAAGGAAATCGTCGTTCAAGATATTTTGGAGGATGGTGGCGTGGGTCAGCACGCCGGGGTAGTTTTCTTCGTGGGGGGCGGTCACAAAGTCGAACAGGGCCGGGGCCGCCGAACCCAGAATGAAAATCTTGCCCTGGAAAAGTCCTGGATCTACACGGTTCTTGGTGATGTCGTAATAGGACAGGTGCTGGAAAACCCTTTCCGTTTCAGCCGTGTTGTAGCGACCCTTGTAATTGATTTGGTAATGTCCCCAGCGGTCGATGGGAATCTGTTTCACTTTGCCGAACCGGATTTCCATACCGACTTGCAAGTTGTGGATGCGTTCTTCGGAGGTGTTGATGATGTCGGTTAAGACATCGTTGTTCAAGATGACCAGATTGGAAACCCACTTTTTCTTGGCCATATCATAATGGATGTCCATGTCCATAGAAATATGGGTGGGCTTGTTTGGTGGAAGCCTTTGCAGTGAGTCCGCAAAATACTTGACGGTATTCACGATATAGGGAGTGATGACAGCCTCTTCGTCTTCTTCGCTATCGGAGAGCACAAACCGGCCTGCACCTTCTTCGTCCCGCTTGACAGTGATGTTTTCTGCCACCTCTTTTTCTTCGTCTTCGCCCAGGGAATCCAACATAGAAACATCAATCTGGAAAAGGGCGTCGGAAAGTGTCTCGTTCAACATCTGGCCTTCAAAGATTTCGAAGGTGACAGAGCCTTCGCTGTTCTTGGTGGCGATAATCTTGGAAGAAATGTCTATAAACTGGCTGTTTTCTTCGGGCTTCTTGGCGGCTTCCCTGATTTTTTTATGGAGCGCCTGGAACATGGGATAGCTGAACTGGGGGAAGGTGGTGTGGTAAAATTCTGAGGAATCCCTATAGATGCCAAAGGGCTTGCCAAGGTCGATGAACTGCCCCATCTTGATTTTCACGTTTTCCGGTTTCTGGTGGAAAAGGTGCAAAAGTGTCATCAGGGGCATGGTGGAATAAATCTTGCTTTCGGTTCCGGAGTAGAGCTCTGGATTGGGAAACCGGTAAAGGAGGGACACGCGACGGACCACGCCGTCGTCATCAGGATAGGCGTTTACCGAACCCATCTGGGCACCGGCTTTGGCCAGTTCCGGGAAGATGTTGTCCAGCAGGTCCTTGGGTTCGATGTTCTGGGCGGAGTCTACTTGTGAAAGTTCGAAGGTGGAACTGTAGCCGACTTCATCGGCCCGTTCGGCGGTGCTGAGGGGCCTCCATTGAGATTCGTGCTTGTAGGACTGGTAGCTATCAAAAATGTTGCAGACGATGGTGTTCCCGCTTTCCTTGACGGCGCTCACCAGCATGGAGTCGTAGTTGTAGAAGGTGCGGATGTCACCCCCCAGGGAATCCCAGGGCGTGTCTGGGCTCAGCTTGTTCAGCATGGTGGTGACCTGCTGGGTCTTCTGTTCGCCAAAATCGGCATTCTTGAACAAAATATCGAAGCCGATGGCCGATGCCCCTCCGTTGCTCAGGTTCTTGACCACGTCGGCGTGGATGGAACGGTCCCAGGTGTTGTAGTTTCCCAGTTTTGCCAGGGAGGGTTCGTCAATATCCACGATAAAGATGTTTGGGTCGTAATGGCTGTTTAGGGCGTTCTTGTCGCCGGTTTCTTCGAGGTTGTGGGTCTTGCCCGTCTTGACCTTGAAGAACATGTCGTAGAACAGGTATTCTAGGGATTCAGCACCGTTGCGGACTCCATCTAGCTGCGGGTTCTGCACGTTGCCTAGGAACAAAATGAGAAAGATAAGGACAGAAGTGAGTCCAAAACCAATCAGGAGTTTCTTTAATTTTTTTGACAGTTTTATCTGCATGTTGTCAATAATAACAAATGGGTTTTAGTTATATTTCCAATGCAGTGGCGAAGGAGCTTTAATTTGGCAACTCAAAAAAAGAAAACCGGTCGTAAAACAACACCTGCAAAAACGGAACAGGTGAATAATTCAGGGGACCGTTCCCTGGGAGCCATGGTGGTGGGCTACGGGTTCATCGCCCTTTCCGCTATAGCCCTATTGTCTTGCATTAGCGTGGTCTATGTAGGTTCCGAAAAAGGGATCATGACCCGGTTCGGTGACTTCTTGAATTTCGCCTTCGGCAAGTTGCCTGTGATTTTCATTATCCTGTCCGTGATGCTGTGGGGCTTGTTCATCACTTTCCAGGGCCTGCGCAAGAAACTGTTCCGCGTGGCTCTCGGCCTTTCTATCGTTGGCCTGGACCTGTGCGTGTTGATGTCCGTCCCCGTTCACGGCAAGGCTAATGTTTCCGAAGATGTATTTATCATGCGGGGCGGAATCGTGGGCCGCTTTCTGGATTCCAACATCGTGGGCCCCCTTTGCGGAGACGTGCTGTTTATCCCGGTGATTGTTCTGTCCCTTGTTCTGGTGGCGGTGCTGTTCTTCTGTTTCGGGCTCCGCTTCGGGCATTTTGCTGCCCTGTTCCGCAAGATTCGCGGCATAAAGGAAAAAGCCCCTGCTGGTGAAGTCGATGGCGAAAGCGATGGGGAAGACTCCGACGAGACTACCACGGTCCGCAAGGGTATCACTATGGATGGGGATACCACCATCTTCAATATTCCCGACGCCTACAGGACCAAGCATAAGGGCGTGCTCAAGCCTTTCAGTGCCCGCAAGAACTGGATGGAGGCGGTGGACACTTCCGCTGCGGAAACGCCCATGGTGGATGGGATGGTGGAAGGAACCCTTGTAGAGGGTTCCTTTGGAACGGTTGCTGAAAAGCCTGCTCCGAAACCTTTAGGCGAGGACCCTGAAATTTTGCGTTTGGAAAAGGAACTTCGCGAGAATGGAACTCACATGAGTGCTCTGGAAATTCGCGAAATCCGGAACAAGATTGCCGAAATACGCCGGGCCCGTGAAGAAATCAACTGGGAAAACGAACGCCAGGGGAACCTGGTGGTGAAGGGCGCTGTTCGCGGAGGCGAAAGCGAAACTACGGACGAGGCTACTGTCGTGGCAGGAGCGGCACCCGAAGAGGCTACCGTTGTGGCGGGTTCTGTCGAAGAAACCCAGGCGGCAACCGTCGCGAAAACGATGGCCGACAATGTGGAGCCGACGCAAGTGGGCGATGCAGAACCGCCTGCAGAACCCGATGAAGATGAAGAGGATTTTATTCCCCAGGTGGTCTCTTCGGACGAGGTGGACCAAGACCCGAGTTATGTGCCGCCCAGCAATATCGGCACGTCTTCTGGAGGCACGACCGTCACCGGCTCCGGCGTTACCGGTATTCCACAGCCCGACCCGACGGTGCACTATGACGAATACAAGGTGCCCTCTGTAGATGAAATTCTAGATACCCATGAGCCCCAGCCGGCGGACTATACGGTGGACGAGTTGAACGCCATCGGCAAGATGCTTGAAGAAAAGCTGGAAAACTTCAAGGTGAAAGGCAAGGTGGTGGGTTGCGAGACCGGGCCTGTCATTACTCGCTTCGAGGTGGAACCAGGTCCGGGTGTAAAGGTCTCCCAGTTTAGCGCCCTGCAAGACGACCTGGCCATGGCCCTGAAGGCGGTGTCTATACGAATCCTCGCCCCGATTCCCGGAAAGGGAGCGGTGGGTATCGAGATTCCCAACCGCAAGATGCAGACCATTTTTGGTCGCGACATTTTCGAGAGCGATGCCTTCAAGCCTTCTCCCGAAAAGATTGTCATGGCTCTTGGCAAGGACATTTCCGGCGAGCCTTTCGCCATGGACCTGGCAAAAGCACCCCACCTGATGATTGCGGGCCAGACGGGTTCCGGTAAGTCCGTGTGCATTAACGCCCTCATGGCCAGCATGCTTTTCAGCAAGACTCCCGACGAACTCCGCATGATTCTTGTGGACCCGAAGGCGGTGGAACTGAAGATGTACGAGAACATCCCGCACCTGCTGGCGCCTGTGATTACTAAGCCCGAAGTGGCCATACAGGCGCTCCAGTGGCTCTGCTACGAGATGGATAGGCGCACCGAAGTCCTTGCCTCGGCGAAGGTCCGAAACATTGGCGGTTTCAATGCCAAGTTCGAGGCGGGTGAACTCCCGGAAGAGGTTCCCGAAGAGGATCGCGGACACCGCATGGCCTTTATCGTGGTGATTATCGACGAGATGGCGGACTTGATGATGGTGGCCGGAAAAGAAATCGAGAAGAACGTGAGCCGCCTGGCCGCCAAGGCCCGTGCTGTTGGCATTCATCTGGTACTTGCCACCCAGCGTCCGTCGGTGAAGGTGATTACCGGTAACATCAAGGCGAACCTGCCTACACGTATCAGTTTCAAGGTGGCCTCTAACGTGGATGCCCGCACGGTGATGGACCACGCCGGCGCCGAAAAACTCTTGGGCCGTGGCGACATGCTTTACAAGGCGGTGAACGCTCCCGACCCGGTACGTTTGCATGGGGCCTTCCTCAGTGACGAAGAAGCGGAAAAGCTGGCCGACGCCTGCTCCAACCAGAACGTGTGCTACCCGCAGCTGGAAACCTTCGAGGTTGCCGAAGAAGGCGGGGAAGGGGAGGACGGCGAAGAAAATGCCGCCATGAGCGAGAAGAAGGACAAGCTGTTGTTCGAGGTGGCCAAGTGGGCTATCGAATGCGGCAACGGACTTTCTACTTCTGCGGTGCAGCGCCACTTCAGCGTAGGCTACAGCCGCGCAGGCAAGATTGTGGACCAGCTGTTCGGTCTTGGTCTCTGCGCCCGCAGTACAGGCAATTCCAAGCCCCGCGCCATGCTTATTGACATGGATCAGCTCATGCAACTGGAACGCTCCGGAACATTTAGGTAAGAGGTATGAGGACGCTCCCCATACTGGGTCGCTTTGAGCGATGAGCAAACAGTTATTGATAAACCTGAGTAGTATGATTCTACATAGCCTCACACCTCACACCTCAAAGCGCCTAAGGCGCGACCTCAGAACCTATGAATGAATTCGCTCCTGCTAAAATCAATCTCTTCCTCGACGTCATCCGCAAGCGCGAAGACGGTTACCACGACCTGGGAACCCTTTTCCAGACTATCGACGTGGGCGATACGGTTTCGGCCACCCTTCGAGACGACGACAAGATTACCCTGGAATACAACGTTCCTCAGGAATACCCCAAGGAATCGGACTTGGTGTTCAAGGCGGCAGCCCTGATGCAAGAGGCCTACCGTGTACCGAAGGGCGTTGACCTGTATCTGGAAAAGGTGATGCCCTTGGGCGCTGGTCTTGGCGGTGGTTCTGCCGATGCTGCAGCAACCCTCAGGTTGCTGAACCGCCTCTGGAAGTTGGACCTGCCTATGGAGGCCCTGGAGGAACTGGGCGCAAGTCTCGGTGCTGACGTCCCCTTTCTGGTCAGAGGCGGCTCGGCGTTTGCCGAGGGCATCGGCGAAAAACTTACGCCCATTGAACCGCTCCAGCTGAAAGACGGTCAGCACCTGCTCGTAGCGACCCCGCTGGACGCCGTTCCCACCAAGGACGCCTACGCCGGAGTTCCCAAGTCGGGCCCTGACCGCTGGGAGGCGTATAAGTCGGGCTTCAGGGCTGCGGGCGGTTCAAGTCCTGCGGAAAATCCGGATTCCGCTATGGATTTCGCCCTGAAAAACGTCTTCAACAGTTTCGAGATTTCGGTATTCCCCAAGCATCCCCTGGTAGAACAGTTGAAGCAACAGATGATCCGCCTGGGGGCGACTTCTGTCCTCATGTCGGGGTCGGGAGCCTCCGTCTTTGGCGTTTTTGGGACCCGGAGCCAGGCGGAATCTGCCCTGGAATCCCTGAAACCCATTTCCAGATATCTCGCCGTGACCCGTTTTTTCCGGGGTTTTTAGGCGAATCCCTTTGAATTTTGGGCGTATTTTCTATATTTGCGCCACCATTGGGGTATCGTCAAGTGGTAAGACAACGGATTTTGATTCCGTTATTCGTTGGTTCGAATCCAGCTACCCCAATGAATTTTTTAACCATTCCAAAATTGGAGAAATACAATGGAACTCACAACGCTCAAGGCTACCTCGAGAGTGCTAGGTGCAAACCGCGAAAACAAGCGTTTGCGTAAGGCTGGTCAGATTCCGGCCGTCTATTATGGTAAGGGTACAGAGACTGTGAATATCAGCGTCAGCGAAATTGATATTCGTAAGGTTCTCGCACCCGGTAAGCGTTACACCCTTCTGGACCTGGAAATCGATGGCAAGGCCGGTAATCCCGCCGTCATCTACAACTACCAGAAAGACGCCATTTCCCAGAAATTCGTCCACATTGACTTTCTCAAGATCGACGAAGCCACTCCGGTGAAGGTTCGCGTTCCTGTCAAGCTCTCCGGCCTTCCGGTGGGCGTCAAGACCCAGGGCGGCTTGCTGGCTCAGGAAACTCATTACCTGATGCTCTCTGCCAAGCCGGCTTCCATTCCGACCGTTCTGGAACTGGATATCTCCGACTTTGAGACCAACGTGACCTTCTACGCCAAGGACTTCAAGCTCCCCGAAGGCGTTACTCTGGCTTCCGTTCCTCGCACGGTGATCTTCTCCATCTCTTCTAAGTCCAAGAAGAAGGATGCTGCTGACGCCGCTGCCGCACCTGCCGCTGAAGCTGCTGCTCCTGCCGCCGCTGCCGCCGCACCTGCTGCCGAAGCAAAGTAGTAAGTTGTAAAAAACTTATAGCGCCTCCCGTTCGCGGGAGGCGTTTTTGTTACAAATCTTTCCCTCGATGTGTACATTCCCTCGCTCGTAGATTCATTTCATTCGACTGCTCTCTCGGGAAGCACACATCTCGGTCAAAAAATTGGCGATGGGTTTAGGTGTCAAACGCTATCTCTGGCAAGATTATTTACTACAGGTAAGATACGTTACCGCAGGTGGAAACTCTTGTGACTGTTAGTCCCTGCGAGTTTCCTTCGAGATATTGTATAGTCCTTGCATTTACATTTCTGAAGGATTTTTATAAATTAATGACTTAATAAGGGGTGATTATGCGAAAACTGTGTCTAGGCCTTTCTTTTGCCTCTATGATGTTGCTTGCCGCTTGCGGAGGTGACAGCGGTTCAAGTGCTAATGACTTAGGCGAATCGTCAAGTTCCGGTGAAATTGACGTGAACGACGTAGTTACCGGTACATTTACCGACCCCCGTGACGGGCAAACCTACAGAACGGTCAAGATTGGGAACCAGACTTGGATGGCAGAGAACCTGAACTATCGATACCTTGGACCCACCGATGACTTAGATTCTTCCAGTTTCTGCTACGATGACGACCCTGCCAACTGCGAAACGTATGGTCGCCTGTACCTGTGGAGTGCGGCCATGGACAGTGCGGGAATCATCGAGGGGAATACGGCCAACGGCTGCGGCTATAATTCGGAATGTTCTCCCAGCGGAAATGTGCGGGGCGTATGCCCCCAGGGCTGGCACCTGCCAAGCAACTGGGACGAATTTGAAACACTGTTTGAGGCTGTCGGCGGACAAGAAGTAGCGGGTGCCATGCTCAAGTCTACATCCGGCTGGAATAGTAATGGCGACGGTACGGATGCTTATGGTTTTTCCGCTTTCCCTGCGGGCGCCCGCAACATCGATAGCGGCTTCCGCAATTTGGGCAACAATGTCACCTTCTGGAGCTCCACTGAAATCGGTAGCAACGTGTACAGCATGTATCTGAACTACAGCTACGAGCGTGCATTCCTGGAGGACGACGGCAAGGACTTCGCGCTATCCGTCCGTTGCCTTAAAGACTAGTTTTCTACATTTCGCCCCATGATTAGCATTACCAAGCTGTTGATGGATGTGCCGAATTTTGGCGACACACTTCGCTACACTCCCGAGGCTCACGAAGCTAGGAACGGGGTGAGCGAAGGTCGTGGACCTGTGGTGGTCTGGAACTGCACCAAGACCTGCAACCTGAACTGCGTCCACTGTTACGCCCGTTCCGAGGCCATCAAGTATCAGAACGAACTGACTCACGAAGAAGGCCTTGCCCTCATCGACCAGCTTGCCGATTTCAACGTTCCCGTCATCTTGTTCAGCGGTGGCGAACCTCTGTTGCGGCCGGACTTCTTTGAACTGGCGAATTATGCCGCCGGCAAGGGAATCCGCCCAACCATCAGCACCAACGGCACCCGTATAGACGAAGACACCGCAAAGCGCCTGAAGGACATGGGCGTAGGGTACGTGGGCATCAGCCTGGACGGCTGTGAAGCCACTCACGACAAGTTCCGCGGTAAGCCGGGAGCATACCAGATGGCGCTCCGGGGCATCCGCAACTGCGTGGCCACGGGGCAAAAGGTAGGACTTCGCTTTACCATCACCCGTGACAATTTCCAGGACCTGGATTCCATCTTCGATTTGCTGGAACAAGAAAATATTGACCGGGTGTGCTTCTACCACCTGGTCTACAGCGGTCGTGGCTCTGCTATGGTGGAGCGGGACCTGAGCCACGAAGAGAGCCGCCAGGTCATGGACCTGATTATCAGGCGTACCCTGGATTTCAAGGCCCGGGGCATCAACAAGGAAATCCTCACCGTAGATAACCATGCCGACGCCGTCTACCTGTACCTCAAGATGAGGGAAAAGGACCCCGCCCTCGGGGAGCGCGTGCTGAAACTCATCCAGAGCAACGGCGGGAACCGTAGCGGCATGGCCTTCGGAAACATCGACAGTGTAGGGAATGTCCACCCCGACCAGTTCACCCAGTACATCACCCTGGGGAACGTGCGGGAACGCCCCTTCGGTGAAATCTGGACCGACCTGAGCAACCCCATTATGGCGGGCCTCAAGGACCGCAAGCCCCTTCTGAAGGGCCGCTGCCCCAAGTGCGCCTACCTGAACCTGTGCAACGGCAACTTCCGCACCCGTGCCGAAGCCGTGACCGGCGACTTCTGGGCCGAAGACCCGGCCTGCTACCTGACGGACGAAGAGATTGGGGTTAGGGTCTAGGGATTAGGATCTAGGGGCTAGGGTCTAGAATTTAGGGACTAGGGAAAAGAACCTTTTTTCACAATAATTATTGGCTTTTTCCCTCTGGATAAAGTATATTCTATACCATGAATGGTGAAGAATTGAAAATTTCCGAAAAGATTAAGGGCTATCTCGGCTCCCATGGCTATGCCGACGATTTTTCTGTAGAATCTATTGCAGGGGCTGGTTCGGGCCGCCGCTACTACCGGATTTCTTCTGGCGAGCGTTCCTCCGTGCTGCAGGTCTCCGCCGAAGTAAACGACGATTTCAAGAAGTTCGTGGAATATTCCCAGGTGTTCAAGGCAGAAGGCCTTCCGGTACCGAAGTTGTTCAGCGTCGACGAAAATTCTGCCCAGATCTTGCAGGAGGACTTGGGAAACCGTCGCCTTCTGGACGATGTGTCTCCCGACAAGCCTCAGTCCGGCAGTGTCCGCATTCTCTACCCCGAGGTAATAGAGGCCTTGATTCACTGGCAGAACGCGTCCCAGTCTCTGTTCAGTTCCCACACGGACCTGTGGCTTCGCCGCTTTGACTTTGCCGCCCTCAAGTGGGAAACGGATTACTTCACCGACAATTACCTGAAGGCCCACTGCGGAATTGACGACATTCCCGATTACGTCCGTAATTTCTATTCCCTCCTGGCGGTTTCCGTAGATGCCCAGACCAAGGTGCTGATGCACCGGGATTTCCAGAGCCAGAACATCATGATCCGCCCCAACTCCGAAATCGTATTCGTGGATTATCAGGGGGCGCGTCGCGGCTCCATGTTCTACGATATTGCGTCCCTCCTTTGGGACCCCTACGTGGGTCTGCCGTTAGACATGGTGAAGGACTTCTTTGAATACTGGCGGTTCCAGTACAAGGGCGCAAAGATTTACACCAAGGAAGATGCCTGGGAAAGCTTTATCCATGCAAGCCTCCAGCGCGTGATGCAAGCCCTGGGTGCCTATTGCTTCCTATCCAAGACCAAGGGTATCCAGAAGTTCGAGCAGTATATTGAGCCTGGCAAGAAACAGCTGCGTTCTGTTTTCTCGGAATTCCGGAACATCGCCAAGGCCACGGATTCCCAGGTGTTCTCCTTCATGGAGCGTGTTCTCCTTTGAGTTCCCTGATCCCCGCTTATACGCAAGTCTATAAGGAACCGGTTGCTTTTCAGAAAGCGCTGGGTTTTGCCTTTGAGGGCCTTGTGAATGCGGGAGTTCCCTTTGATGCCCTGTCCGCCTGGAAGGCCGTGGAAAAGCGGATAGGGGAGGGAATCTACATGGGGTCTGGCCTTCTGTTGCCCCATACGAGAATTTCTGGGCTTGAATCGCCCCTGATGGCATTTGCCGTCGCTCCCGAAATCCAGGGCGTTTCTACTCCCCGCGGAGAAACGGCACAGTTCCTGTGCCTGCTCTTGTCCCCGGCGGAATCGGCTACAGCCCATACGGTTGCCATTGCGGGTGTAGCGAAGTTGCTGCTCAATCCTGCGTGGAAGTCTCAGGCGCTCGCCTGCGAAAGTTCTGATTCCCTAGAAGAACTATTTAGAGACCAGTGATTGATTTTTTACTCTAATCTCTAGATCCTAGATCCTAATCTCTATTTTTTTGTCAAGACATCCCTGAAAAAAAATATGTTGATAACTTGTGAAAACCATAGGGATGTGGTTTTGATTATCAAGGGTGTAAAAAGGGTGTTTTTCGGAGAGAAACGGACATAGACGGGGCATAACAAAAAATTGCCCTTTTTTAGCAGAAAATAGCGATTTTTGAAAAATTTTCAGCGAAAAATCTCTTTTTCGTATGTTTTATTTAATTTTGGTGAACGATTTTGTTTGACCCTCTTTTTGTGTTTGGAAAACTGTGGATAACATTGCTTATTTATTAGATGAAAACGGCTCCCCCTGGGCGCGGGCCATGGCCCTTGTCCGCGAGGAATGCTCCGAGTTTGGCGCCGCCTTTTTTGATGCCGTTGGTTTTGATGGATTTTGTGAAGGCTATGTCTGCTTGACGGTCCCCGACAGCTTCAGGGAGACTTGGCTCAACAGCCATTATGGCGCCTTGCTCCGCAAGACTTTTGCCTCTGTATATGGCAGTGACTTTGTGGATTACAAGGTCCGCGTGTTGAATGAAACCCCTGCCGATGCTGCCCCCTCGGCCACGGCGGTCCAGATATCCAAAGAGGTGGAGCGCCGTATTCTCGCTGCCAAGGCTCGGGCATCTGCACAGCAGCCTGCCAAGAAACCGAAAGAAAATTTTAATTTGTACGAAAAGTACACCTTCGATAATTTTATCGAAGGTGAATGCAACTTTACGGCCCTCAAGGCCTGCCAGACCATCGTGGAACATCCGGGCGATGCGGCCATGAACCTACTTCTGGTTTACGGGGCACCGGGCCTTGGTAAGACCCACCTGCTCCAGTCCATTGCCTCAAGCCTCCAGAAAACCCGCCCGGAACTTAGAATCCTTTACCGTCAGGCCTATGATTTTTTGCGGGATTATTCGGCCATTGGCGATGCCGCCAAGGCAAAGGATTGGGGAAAGGTAAACGAGCTCAAACAAAAATTTTCGGACATTTACGAGCATTGCGATGTTCTCTTGCTTGATGATATCCAGCTTCTGAAGAACGGCCTCAAGAGTCAGGAACGCCTGTCCATGCTCATCAAGTATATGAGCCGCATGGGCCGTCAGGTGGTGCTCAGCTGCGACTGCCATCCTTCCAAGTTCAAGAAACTTTCGGCAGGTGAAAAGCCCGAGAAGAATTCCCTGTCTCACGAACTGACGGCGGACCTGCTGAACCCGCTGGAAAACTGTGTGGGCGTAGGGCTTGCAGAACCGGACTTCAACACCCGTATGGCTCTTATCCGCAAGATGTCCGAGGGTATTCCCTTTGTGGAATCCGACCGTGAAGAGATTTGCCGCTACCTGGCGATTCAGCCCAGGGCGAACGTTCGCATTATCGAAGGTCTCATGAACTGGCTTCGGGCCATGCATGTGCTCAACAACGTGGAGCTGAACCTTGCCAACGTGAAGCGGATGCATTCGGCGCCCAAGTCCGGTGCGAACACCATCCTTACGGTGGATAACATCCTGGAGTCCGTTGCCGCCGTGTTTTCCGTCGAACCTCGGGTGCTCTGCTCCAAGCGGCAAGACGCAGGTGCGTCTATCCCGCGGAAGGTGGCCATGTACCTGTGCCGGGAACTTACGACGGAATCCCTCAAGAACATCGGTGAGGCCTTCCATAGGGATTATTCTACGGTGATTTCGTCCATCAATTCTATCGTGGAACAGCTCTCCAAGGATGCAGGCCTCAAACGTCGTGTCGAGGACATCCGTTACCTGCTGGAAAGCTGATTTTTGGCGATTTTGGCCTTTTTTCGGCTTGTTTTAAGGGAGCTTCGCCCTCCCTTTTTTGTTTAGTGTTTATCTTTATGCAAAAAGCGAGGTTTTTATGAAGAAGTCTTTTTTATTGGCTGGCGGTTTTGCCTTGGCCCTTTTCTTCGCTGCCTGCGGCGATGACAGCAGTTCCGGTAACAGCGTGGACCAGGAGACGGATGAATCCTCTTCTAGCGTGGAGGATTCTACGGATGTGTCTTCTTCTTCGGCGGAATACAAGGACCCGAGTTGGCCCGAAGGGGCGAGGGCAGCAACCCTGGATGACCTTAAAAAGTACTACCTCGTAAAAATCAAGGGTGAAACATTCCACTTGGGCACCGGCTCTAAGAACGGCATGTTCTCCCTTTGGGGAATCGACGAATCCAACGGTAACCCTCATTTGGCCCTGCTGTTGATTACGTCTGATTTCAAGGATGGCATTATCAAGATGAATTCTTCCAACACCATGGATCCCCTGGTCTTGGACGAAAAAATCGCCACCAACAAGATTCTGAAGGATATCATGAAGTCCTCGAAGGATATGGAACTGTCGTTTATCGTGAACGGCGACAAGCTGATGTATCGTGTGGATAAGGGTGATTTTGCCGAGGCTGAGGTGGAACAGTTGAAGGCTGACCAGTCTTTGGTCACCGATGCCGCAAACTTTGAGAAAAAGCGCCTGGCTTGCACAGTTGCTGGCAACGATACGACTCAGGTCTATAGTTTCTACAAGGGTCGTTACATTATGGAACGTGTCGTAGGCAAGGATACGGTGTCCTGGAATGCCGGCTATGTGGATACCTACAGGGGCTACACCTTCTTTGTGTCCAAGTTTGCCACCGGTGCAGACCTGGCCATGATGACCCGCCAGGTTACGGCGTCCATGGATTCGATCCGTGGTAATTCCAAGTGCGTCAAGTCCGATTTCAAGTACTCCGACGTGGACGTGGCCTCTTTGAAGGGTGACTGGGCTACTTTGGACAAGTCTACCAACACGGATTGGGAATTCAACTTGAAGGCCCCCATGCAGTACACCCTGGTTGCCAATGCCGGCATGAACGAGAACAAGTCTGGAGCCTGGGATGTTTATGGTGACGTGCTGCTCCTGAAGGTCGAAAAGATGCTTAAGGCCGACGAACGCAAGTGCGCTAGCGCCATTAAGGGAAATGTGACAGGCATCTCCGAAAAGGGCTTCACCTACAATCATTCGGACAAGTGCTCTCCTGCAATGCCTAAGGCATGGGAAGTGCCTGTTTACGAAGAATAAGACTCGATAGTTGATGTTCTTGAAAAACATTAAACGGTCTTTTATTGCGGTTGCGCTGTTGTCGGCAACCGCCGGGGTAGCGTGGTCTGCGTCTCCTGTGCTAGGGCCTGACCATCATCGGAATCTGAAACTTTTGGAAACGGCACCGCTCCTGTTCGAGTACCACCGCTTGACCACGGGGGACATGCCCCAGTCCTTTGCGTACCCCCGCCGGGATACGACATTCCAGAAGAACTTCGTGAAGACGGAACGGAATGCGTTACTCTATTACGACAACGCTTGCGGTGCGATGATTTCTGGACATTTGGGTACTGATTCTGCGGCGTACTTGGATTCTTGTCGTGCTCGTGCCCCCCGTATAGCGCTAGCCACCAGCGTGGTGGGCGGTATCGACTATCGTGGGGGAGAATCCCTTGGCGATACTATTTGGCCTGGAATCGACGGCGGTATCTACATGCGTGGCTATGCAGACTCCGTGGACTTTGTGCTGGACGCCCGCATCTATGACGAGTCCCACACGGCGGCAACGCCAAAGTCTTTTGACCGGGAGTTTGTAGAGGTCCAGAAAGAAGAAAATAATTCGGGCGTGGAGTATGCGAGCTACGCCCGCTACCGCACTCATTTCGGATTCAATTACGATTGGCTGCGCATTGATCTGGGACGCGACGTGATGCACTGGGGACCCGGTTATTATAACAACCTGACCCTGAACCAGTTTGCTCTCCCGTACAACATGCTTGCCATGGACATGCGGTTTGGCCCCTTGCGCGTTATCAGCTTTTATGCGGACTTGCGTGTTTACAACAACAGCATGAGCATGAAAAACAAGGACGACACGCGAAACCTGTTCGGCCATCGTTACGAACTGGCCGTAGGGGAAGCCACCATCGGCATCAGCGAACTGACGGTGCTTTACGACAACATGAAGCCTTGGCTCTTTGTGCCGACGGCGCCCTTGTTTATGGAAAAGGGAAACTATTCCGAAAACAGCAACAACGGCGCTCTGGCTTTTGACTTGAACTACCGCCTGTTCCAGTTCATGCGTGTCTATACGGAATTTTTCCTGGATGACATGGAAAGCCCAGTGAGCCTGGTCAAGAATGATAACATTGAGGCCAAGTGGGCCTGGATGGCAGGCTTGCAGGCGGGTCACGACTTTTATTTCAAGGGCCATAAGCTTGAATTGGGAACCATTGCGGAATATGCCCGCATAGAGCCTTATGTGTATGGGCACTTCGAAAAGAATACGGCCCAGATGGCCCACCTGGGTTACCCTCTCGGGAACCAGGCCGGCCCCAACAGCCGCACGGTAGATTGGAGCGTCTTTGCCCGCTTGGATAACCACATCTTTGCAGGAATCCGGAACACCTGGTTCTGGAAGGGCACGGACTACGGCAGCGCCATAAACGATACTACTCCTCTTCACAACCACATGAAGATCCACAAGAAGTATCTGGACGGTGCGGAAATGCTTTACTCCCTGACGCCTGCGCTGAGCTACGAAGGACAGTTCGTGAGTTTCCTTGGCGAAGTGACGTTATTCGACGACAAGAAGGTTTACCTGAGGGCCGGGTTCAAGTGGTAATTAGAGGTTAGGGGCTAGGATCTAGGATTTAGGGGCTAGTGATATTGTATGAAGAAGCCTGAATTGCTTGCACCGGCGGGGGATTTAACCCGTATGAAATACGCCTTGGCCTACGGGGCCGATGCTGTGTACGCAGGCCAGCCCTCTTTTTCTTTGCGGGCTCGCGAAAATGGTTTCAAGAATCTGGATGACCTGGCGGAGGGGGTTGCTTACGTTCACGGCCAGGGAAAAAAGTTCTACTTGACCAGTAACGTGATTCCCCGGAATACCAAGGTGGAACCATTCCAAAAGGCTCTGCTTGCCGCACTGGAATTGAAACCGGACGCTTTGATTGTGGCAGATCCCGGTTTCGTAGGCTGGCTTCGGAAAGTTTCTCCTCAGACCGAAGTTCATTTGTCTGTGCAGGCCAACACCACCAACTATTTGACCGCCTCATTCTGGAAAGACCTGGGGGTTCGCCGCATTATCTTGAGTCGTGAACTTCGGTTGTCCGAAATCCTTGAAATCAAGGAACGGGTTCCTGACCTGGAACTGGAAGTCTTTGTCCACGGGGCGGTGTGCATGGCCATGTCGGGCCGTTGCATGCTTTCGAACTGGGTGACCAGGCGTGATGCCAACCAGGGCGCTTGCGACAACAGCTGCCGAATGCCTTACCGGCTCTACGCCAACGAAGGCCCGCAGTGCGAAGGCTACAAGGAACACGAGGGAGAATTTTTCTTGCAGCGGACCGACCGGCCGGAACTCCAGCCGGTGGCTCTGGACGAAGACACCTGGGGAACCTACTTCATGAGCAGTCGGGACCTGTGCGCCTTGGACGTTGTGCCCGAGCTGGTCCGTGCCGGGCTGGATTCCTTCAAGATTGAGGGCCGCACCCGTTCGGTCTATTATTTGAGCCAGGTGGTCCGGGCCTACCGCATGGCCATCGATGCTTCTGTTAATGCTCTGGAATCGAAAAATTCTTCTCCTGCTGACCTGACAGAGGCCCGTCATGCTTTGGATTTTGTGGATGGTCGCGGGTTCATGCCTGGATTTTTGAAAGGACCTTTGCCCCAGAACTACGAGTCCACCCACGTGGATGCTCCCTCGGGTTGTGTCTGTGCCCAGATTTTGGATTACGACGCCCAGAGCCGTTCTTTCCGCGTGAATGTGAAGAATCAATTCTCTATGGATGATTCCTTGGAGTTCATGACTCCCGAAGGGATGTCCCTTTGTAAAATTTCATCGTTGAAGAATTTCAGGGGCGAAGACGCCGACCGGCTGAATCCCGGCACAGAAGGAAGGGTCTTTATACAAGATAGTGGGGACTTTTCTCTGAAAAATGTAAAATTTGGCTTTTTTGTTAAGCGGACGTGCCCAAATTCCGGTACAAATACATAAATTGTTGCCATGGCTGTAGACGAAGCTACAAAGAAACAAGATGCGCTGGAGCTCTATCAGATAGACGATAAAGCTATCGTGCCCTTTTTTAAGGCCCATCTTGACGAATTGCAGAAATTTCTACAGGAACACAAGGGCGAAAACCTTTCCCTGTTGGTCAAGCTCAAACAGTTTATCCGGACTTACCGTTTGCCTTTCAACATGCAGCGCTACATGGAGGTCCAGAGGACATACATTCAGCAGAGCCTGCAGAGCCAGATACAGGACCGTCAGGCGGCGGTAAGCCACTGGATTCAGGAGCACGCTTGCAGGCACCGTAACCGCATGATACAGCTCCAGTGCCTCTATTTGGAGCGAATCAAGGACAAACTGATTCCCGAAGTTCAGGCTATGCTGGAGCGAAAGCTTGAAAAACTCCAGGGCCCCGATGACGAAAAACGATAAATTGGTCTTTTCGAATTAAAGGCTGCTAGCCGCTGAATCCGATTTCTCTGCCGCCTTATTCATTGCTTTTGTTGATCCTTCTACAGCCTTGACGGCTGCGTCCTTGGCCGCTTTCTTTGCATTTTCAACAGCCTTCTCCGCTTCTTTTTCGGCTGCTTCCTTGGCGGCATCTACGGCGGAGTCCGCCATTTCGGTGGCTTTCTTTTCGGCCATGTCGATGATATCTACCTCTTCAGAGGAGATTCCCATAGTCTCTAGGCTCCACCTATAGGCGCTGTACGAAAGTGCATTGTTGCGGGCGTCCCTGAGTCCGCCCGAGGCGGGAATCAGGTGGATGATGGTCAGGAACAGGAAACAGAGTATTAGGGCTTTTACAACGCCGAGCCCCGCGCCGAGAAGTCTGTTCACGCTGCTGATGGCGGAATCCTTGACGATGTTGTGCAGAAAATGCCCGATGAACGAGAAAAGCAAGAAGGGAACCAGGAATCCGACGCAGACGCAGATGATTTTTACGGTCAGTCCGTCAATTTCCAGGTTTGTGGCGATAAAATTCCCGATGACATCCGTGGCAAAATAGGCTCCCAGCAGGCCTGCTACCCAGGCAACCAGTTTAAAGATGCTCTTCAGAAGACCATGCCACAGCCCAAGCAGGGCGAATATCGCGATGATGACACAGCAGACAATATCAATCCAGACCATTTATAAATCTCGACTTATAGGAAATGAACAAGTATCCAGAGGGTTGCCACTACTACTGCTCCTAAGATGGCACCTGCAATAAAGAATTTCTTAGACCTGTCGGGGACGATTTGCGGCTCTACCAGGGATTCCTTGCCGTTGAGGGTGGCAAGGACCCATTCGGCCAGGTACGGCTCCATGTGTCTGGGGTAGCCCTTCATGATTTTGGACAAGTCGTCTGCGGCGTCTGCGGCAGAGAGGTAGCGCTTTGAAGGGTTCTTGGCCAAAAGCTTGAGGATAACCTTTATCAGAGCCTTGGGAGTCCCCTTGGGGAAAGCTTCTGCCTTGATGCGGAGCTTCTGGATGCGCTTGAAGGTCTTGGTGAGGTTCTCTCCGCGGAAAACGTTTTCGCCCAGGAGCATTTCGGCTCCGATGATACCCATGCTGAACAGGTCCGAAAGGGGAGTGGCGTCTTCGTTCAGGGTCTGTTCAGGACTCATGTAGGCGCCGGTCCCGATTTGGGAACCTGCAACCGTGAGCGTCAGGTCGTCTTCGTTTTCTTTTTCGGCGTGGGCGACGCCAAAGTCCAGCAGGCGGATTCGACCGTCCTTGTCGATCATCAGGTTCGCAGGCTTCAGGTCCCTGTGGACAATGCCGTAGCGGTGCACCTCGCTTAGTGCGGTAAGAATCTCGTACAAGATGGAAAGTACCACCCAGAGAGGAGGCTGCTTGCAGCAGTCCAAAAGTTCCCGTAGGCTCTTGCCCTCTACGAATTCCATGGATAGCGAAAGCTGGCCGTCGCTTTCTTTCCAGAGGGCGTAGGGCTGGATGATGGCCGGGTGGTTCAGGTGGGCGAGAATTTTCGCTTCTCGCTCGAAACGCAAAATGAAATCGTCCTGGTTCAACAGGACCTGGCGCATCTGCTTGACCACCACCATGCGGTCGAGAGACGGGTCGTGGCAGAGCCACACGTTTCCCATGGCTCCGTGGCCCAGCATTTGTGTGGGCGTGTAGCCACCAATTTTCTTGGGGAGTTTAGTCTTCGCTTCGGCCATGGTCCTAAAGATAATATATGTTCATGAGAATATGTGAAATAAGTAACGAGTTATCAGTCTTCAGTTCTCAGTCTTCAGTACAAAATTTGGCGCCAAAGGCGCGACTATAAAAACGCACCACTCACAACTCAAAACTCACCACTTACTTCTTGTCGCTCAGGTAAATGCTTTGGTGCTTGGTTTTGGGGCTCGGGTTCGGGTAGTCCAGTATGTAGTGGAGCCCGCGGGATTCGTGCCTGCGGAGAGCTGCGATGAGGATCATTTTGGATACCTGCAGGGCGTTCTGGAATTCCAAGAAATGGATGTTCTCCGTTTCCTTGTTCTTGATGGCGGCCTGCAGGTCGGCTTCCAGTTCTTCGATGACTTTCAGCCCCTGGTTCAGGCCCGCTACCGTGCGGACGATTCCGCAGTGGGTCCACATCATGTCTTGCAGAATCTTGCGGCGTTTTTTCCAGTAGGGAGCCTTCGCAAAACTGATGAACTGTTTTTTGCCCTTGGGCGGAACGGTCAGCTTGCTTTTCAGAAGACCGCTTTTCTGGATGTCATCGACAGCCCGGAGCGCAAAGACCACGCTTTCCAGCAGGGAGTTGGAGGCGAGTCGGTTTGCCCCGTGGACGCCCGTGGCGGCGACTTCGCCGCAGGCGTACAGGCCCTTGATTTCGGTACGGGACCAGGTGTCCACCAGTACGCCTCCGCACATGTAATGTGCCGCGGGCACCACGGGAATCCATTCCTTGGTGATGTCGATGCCTGCTTCCAGGCACTTGGCGTAGATGTTCGGGAAATGGCTCTTGATGTCCTTGGGAGTGCGACCGCTCAGGTCGATGTACATGTGGGGCTTGCCCAGGCGCTGCATCTCGCTGTGGATGGCGCGGGCCACAATGTCGCGGGGCGCGAGAGAATGGAGCGGGTGCACCTGGTTCATGAACTCTTCGCCCTTGTCGTTCTTCAGGATCCCGCCGAACCCGCGGACGGCTTCCGAAATCAGGAAGGGCTTCTTTAGGCTGGGCGCATAAAGGCTTGTGGGGTGGAACTGCATGAACTCAATGTCTTGCAGGGCGGCCCCTGCACGGGCGGCGATGGCCATGCCGTCACCGCAGCTGTCCGGCGGGCAGACGGTGTATTGCCAGATGCGGCCAGCACCGCCTGTAGAAAGGATGGTGGCCTTGGCGTAAATCTTTTCGATTTCGCCGGTCTTCTGGTGGATGATTTCGGCACCGATGCACTGTTTGGCCTTGCCCGTGCCTTTGCAAATCAAGTCCTTGATGTAGCAGTTTTCCAGGTAGTCGATGTTCTTCTGCTTGTGGAGCTCGGCCAAGAGGGCTCGCATAATCTCCTTGCCGGTAAGGTCTGCGGCATGCAATATGCGGTGGTGGCTGTGGCCACCTTCCAGGTGCAGGTCGAACTGGGTCTTGTCCGTGGGGCTCGGGGTAAAGAGCACGCCCCATTTCACCAGCTGCTTGATGGTGGCAGGCCCGCTCTTGGTGAGGATGTTCACGGGTTCTTTTTTGCAGAGGCCGGCACCCGCTTCCAGGGTATCCGCGATATGGAATTCGAACTTGTCCGTCTTTTCGGTGACGGTGGCGATGCCCCCCTGGGCGTAGTTGGAGGAACCGTCGGGCTTTGCTCCTTTGGTGAGGATAACTACGGAAAGGCCCTTTTCGGCGGCATGCAGGGCGGCGGAAAGGCCCGAAATCCCTGCTCCAAGTACTAGAATGTCGTACATCTGAACTCCATGACGAAACGCCCCCGATTTTTGGGGGATAGACAATAGATAGCAATTTTGGGGCTATACGGCTATATTTGTACAGTTTTTAACAGAAACCCGTGTTTTTTTGCTAAATTTTCGCCCGTCAAAATTATTTATGGAGTCATCTCTATGTTAACGTGGATTAATGAAAAGGCCAAGTGGGTCATTGTCATTTTTGCTGCCGGTATTGTCGTGGGCCTTCTGGCCATGGACCGCGTGCCCAACACGAACCAGAGCTACCCGGTGGCTATCGTGAATGACCACAAGGTCTCCTATGGTGAATTCGACACCCGCATCAAGAGGATCGTGCAGAACCAGTACCAGGGCCAGCATCTCGAAGACGAACAGTATGCCCAGCTCCGTTCCGAAGTGTTCCGCTCCTTTGTGCGTCAGGTCATGATGGAAGGCATCTACGAAGACGCCGAACTGCGTGCTTCTGTGGCCGAACTCAAGAGCGAATTCAAGAACAATCCCGATGCCATCCGCGCTCGTCTGGTGCAAGAGGCCCAGAGCCGTCTGTACGCTATCCAGCAGCAGGCCACTTCCCAAGAAGACCTGATGCAGCGTTCCCAGGCCTACATCGCCTCTCTTCCCAAGTTCCTGGTGGACACCAACTTCAACAAGGCCGAATTCGACGCCTGGCTCGAGACTCCCCAGGCTTTCCAGTGGGGCGTGATGCTCCAGTTCGAAGAAGACCTGAAGAACGCCACCATTCCTTCCCGTCAACTGCAGGTGCTGGTCGGGGCTTCGGTGCACCCCACCTCTCTTGAATCCAAGTGGAACGTGGACCGCCGCATGACGGATTACGACATGGACGTGGCATACGTCAATGCAAACGACTTTGCCGTTGAAGAAGCCACTATCGACAGCGCCATGGTCAAGGGCTATTTCAACGCCCATGTAGACAGCTTCTTTGTAGAAAAGGACGAGGTCCTCTTTGATTACGTGAAGCTCCCGGTGGCCGCTACCGACGCCGATGACGAACGCATCCGCGAATACGCCATGACGCTTTACTACCAGCTTTCCGATACCTCTTCTACAGCCAACTTCGAAGACATGGCCCGCATTTCTTCTGAAGATCCGGGCAGCGCCGAAAACGGCGGCATGCTCTCCCAAGAAGCCGGTCACGGCGCCTTTGTCGAGGAATTCGAGAAGGCCGCCCTGGCTTTGGATTCCGGCGCTATTTCTGAACCGGTCAAGACCCGCTTCGGCTACCACATCATCAAGAGTTACGGCAAGACTACTGACTCTACCGGTGCGGTCTCTGCCAAGGTGGGCCATATCCTCCTGGTGGTGAACGCCTCTTCCGAAACTGTAGATAGCCTCGAAAACGTTCTTTCCGGAATCAAGACCGACATGGCCGCCGGCAAGTCCTTTGCTGATGCCGCCAAGGCTCGTAACCTTACGGTGGAACGCTCCGAATGGGTTGGCCCCGGCGACAACATTGCCGCCCTCGGCTACCTGAAGGGACTGACTTCCTTTGCCTGGCCCAACGAAAACCTTTCCGAAGACGTGGGCGATGTCTCTCCGGTTCTCAAGAACAACCAGTGGGTTGTGGTGGCCACCAAGGCCAAGGAACTCAAGGCCGGCGAACGTGACGTGAGCGTTTACTATGACGCAATCAAGAAGAACCTGCTCAAGAAGAAGAGCGCTTCCGCTGCAGCCGCATACCTGACCTCCATGGCCGACAAGGTAAAGGCTTGGGCTCCTGCTGATTCTGCCGCCGACTCTACGGCTGTAAGTGCTCCTGCCGAAATCGAGAAGGTGAAGATCGAATCCAAGAGCGCTTCTGTGGAAGGATTTATTCCGGGCTTCGGCTATGCCAACCCGAACGTGGCCAAGGTGCTCAAGAACCAGAAAGAAGGCGAATGGGGTCCTGTGGTGGAAACCGACAACGGTGCCGTGATGATCAAGGTCAAGTCCAAGAAGACTGTGGACCAGGCCGCTCTCGAAACCGCCATCAAGGACGACAAGGACAACGCCGCCCGCTTCACTTCTATGACGGCCTTCAGCCAGTACGTGGGTGATCTAGAAAAGGCAACGCCTGTGGTGAACAATCTGGACCTGTTCTACAAGGACTAAAAGGCGTCGAAGACGCCCACGAAAATAAACCGCATTGTCCAAAGTCTCGCGACCAAAGTATAGCGGTTTATTGAGTGTAAGGAGGGTCTTAGGGAGGGCGGAAGCCCTCCCTAGTTGTATAGCGTATAAATAAAAAACGGCACATCCTTTGATGTGTCGTTTTTTTTTATACCCCCAAGCGGACTCGAACCGCTGTTGCGGGAATGAGAATCCCGAGTCCTGGGCCACTAGACGATGGGGGCGAGCGAACCAAATATATAAAAATCCGCCCAGATTTAAAGGCTCCGGGCGGAATCTTTTTGAGATTTTTTAGAAAGTCCTGCTAGACCATGGCGGCGCTGAAATCCGCCTTGGTGCAGAGGGTTTCTTTGCCCTCGGCATCGACGGTATAGAGCTCGCCGCTGTACTTGAAAATGCCGTGGCGGGCCATGACCAGCTTGGCCTTCAGGACGATTTCGGCAGGGGGGATTACCGGTGCGCGGAAACGGCAGTTTTCTACGCCCATAAAGGCGGGACGCTTGCCCGTAGTTTCCGCTTCGCGGCCGATCATGGTCAAAAGCGTTGCCGCCTGGGCCATGGATTCAATTTGGATGACGCCGGGGAGCACGGGGTTTCCGGGGAAATGCCCCTTCAGAAATCCTTCTTCGCCGGTCAGGTGCCACTTGCCTACGATTTCCATGTTCTCGGCATCGAGGCTGAGGATTTCGTCAACGAAGGCAAAGGGCGCTTTTTGCGGCAAGATACCGTGGACTGTGTCGGCCTCGTAGAGGATTCCGTCTTTGTTTGATTTGGGTAATGATTCGAGTAGGGACATTTTTTCTCCGTGTACGTCATTCCGGGCTTGACCCGGAATCTGGTTTGTTTAAAGCTTAAGTGTTGAAAGGCGGGTGTGTTCCACCTGGTCGAACTCATCCTGAATTTCCTTGCTGGGGGCCTTGGTGCAGAGGCTCACGACGACAATCGTCAGGAACGAAAGCACGAAGCCGGGCACCAGTTCGTAAATCTGGAAGATTTCGGCAGGGAAGCTGGAGAGGTAGAACTTCCACACGAAGGTGGTGATGCCGCCCACCAGCATGCCGGCGATGGCGGCGGGGAGGGTGGTACGCTTCCAGAAGAGGGCGAGGAGCATAATCGGGCCGAAGGTGGCGCCAAATCCACCCCAGGCGAAGCTTACCAGGCTCATGACCACATCCAAGAAACTCTTGCCGTGCTTCACTCCGTCGGCGCTGGGGGCGCCCTGCATGGCCACGATGACGGCGATAACGGTGATAAGCACCACCACGCCACGGCTGACCCACATGACTTCTTTGTTAGATGCGTTCTTGCGGAACAGGTGCTTGTAAAGGTCGTTACTGAAGGCAGAAGCGGAAACAAGCAGCTGGGAATCAGCGGTACTCATGATGGCGGCGAGTATTGCGGCCATCAAGATGGCGGCAATGGCCGGGTGGCAAAGAACCTGGCACAAAATCATGAAGATGCGTTCCGGGTCGTCCACCTTGATGCCGTGGGCTTCCACGTAGTAGCGGCCAAGTATTGCGATCATGATGGCGGCACCGAGGCAGATGGTGACCCAGGTCATGGCGACACGGCGCGAGAACTTGATTTCTTCGGCTTCCTTGATGCTCATGAAACGAACCAGAATGTGGGGCATGCCGAAGTAGCCGAGACCCCAGGCCAGGCTAGAAATCAACGCGATAAGCCCGATGGACTTGCCGGTGGTGGCGTTGGTGAACAGGCTCATCAGGTAGGGGTTCTGGGCATTGACGGCGTCCATGGTAGGGGCAAATCCGCCAGAGCCGCTCATGATAATCAGGGGAATGGCGACCACGGCCACAAGCATCATCATGGCCTGGATAAAGTCTGTCCAGCACACGGCAAAGAAGCCACCCATGAAGGTGTAGCTCACCACCACCACGGCTCCAAGGATCAGGCCCGTGGTGTAGTTCATGCCGAAGATAGTGCTGAACAGTTTTGCGCTAGCCACAAAGCCCGATACCGTATAGAACAGGAAGAAGGCGAGAATGAATATGGAGGCAATCACGCGGATGATGCCCTTGTTGTCGCGGAAGCGGTTAGAGAAAAAGTCGGGGAGGGTGATGGAATCGCCGCAGAAGTGGCTGTACTTGCGGAGGCGCTTGCCTACGATTTTCCAGTTGAAATAGGTGCCGATGACAAGGCCGATACCGATCCAGGCTTCGGAGAACCCGCTCACGAACACGGCTCCGGGGAGCCCCATCAGGAGCCAGCCACTCATGTCGGAGGCTTGGGCGGACATGGCCACCACCCACTTGTTCATTCCACGGTTGCCCAGGTAGTAGGCGTTCAGGCTGTTGGCCTTCTTGGAAAAGTAAAAACCGATGCCGAGCATCATCAACAGGTACAGGATAAAAACGGTAATGACCATTTGAAGTCGTACTCCTTTTGTTTTCTTCAAAATTAAAAATTTTCGGCGGATTCTTTATTTATATTCTGGTCAAATTGGAAAAATGCCGATGAAATATGGTGAAATTGTCCAGGGCGAGTTCTTGGAGCGTCCGAACCGCTTTATCGCCCACGTGAAAATCGACGGCGTAAAGACGGTAGTCCACGTGAAGAACACGGGACGCTGTCGTGAACTGTTGCAGCCCGGCGTAAAGGTCTTTCTGGAAAAGTCGAAAAATCCGGAACGCAAGACGCCCTTCGACCTGGTGACGGTGGAAAAGGTCACTCCCCGCGGGAAAATCCTGGTGAACATGGACAGCCAGGCCCCTAATAAGGTGGCCGCCGAATGGATTCGTTCCAACCGGGAGCGCTTTCCGGAGATTACCTTCCTAAAGCCGGAATACACCTTCGGGAATTCCCGCTTCGACTTTTACATCGAATATCGGGGAGCGGGGAAGACCAGGGCGCAGAAAGCGCGACTCCACAAGATGTTCCTGGAAGTGAAGGGCGTGACTCTGGAATACGACGGTTCTGCCTCTTTCCCCGACGCTCCGACGGAGCGGGGCGTCAAGCACCTGCGGGAGCTGACCCGCATTCTTGGGACCCGAACAGCAGCAGACGACGGAACACCTTACGAATGCGGCGTGCTGTTTCTGGTCCAGATGAAGGGCTGCCACCGTTTTGGACCCGACGAAAAAATCCATCCGGAGTTTGCGGGAGCCCTGCGGGATGCCCGGGACGCAGGTGTGGAAATCTTCGTGGTGGACTGCAAGGTGACTCCGAAGACGATTACCGCCGACAAGCCCGTGCCATTAGTGCTTTAGACATCGCTGTCCAGCGTAAATCCACGCCTGAAATTCTCGATGAGGCAGCAACTGATGCTCACGTCGGTCTCGTATTCGGAAATGTCTTCGCGCTTGACCCACATGGCTTCGGATAGTTCCTCTTTTTGCATGTGGATGGTGTCGTCGCCGTCCAGTTCGGCGGTGAAACCTGCGATAAGCGAGTCGCTGAAGGGCCACGGCTGGCTCCCGAAATAGCGGACGTTTTTCACGCGAAGGCCCGCCTCTTCCAGAACCTCCCGGTGTACCGCCTGTTCCAGGCTCTCGCCGATTTCCACGAATCCCGAAATCAGGAAAAGTCTCGGGTTTGGGTTGTCGATGTTGTGGGCCATCAGGAGCTTGTCACCGTTGTGCACGGCCACAATCACCACCGGCGAGATTCGCGGGTACACGACGTTCCCGCATTTGGGGCAAACCATGGAACGTTCTTTTTCGCCACGGGCCATTTCACTTCCGCAGCGGCCGCAGAACCTGTTCAGGGATTCCCAGTGGGCGAGGTGGGCGGCGGTGGCTCCTCCCAGGCGTTCTACGGGACTCATATTGCGGAAGGTTCGGCTGACCATGTATTCGTAACCCGCGGGTGCATCACCGCAGGTAACACTGTCATCCAAAAAGAACGCCGCCTCGTCGATACTGAAAAGGTAATGACCTTCAAAATTTCCGAGGCTCTTGCCTTCAAGTTCTAGTAGTTCGCCTACGCGGGGAATGGTGTAGCCCGCACCCTTCTTCAATAAGGTTTTTGTTCCGTCATACCGGATAACAAAATCCGTAGATTTCGGTCCACAGATTTTGAATTCGTTGTAGAGCTTGTGGGGGAGTATTTCGTGAATCATTCAATTGTCTCTTTTTGCGGAGACAATATAGTCAAAAAAAAGAACCCGCATTGGTGCTGCGGGTTAGTGTTTTATGGATCAGTTTGCTTCAACTCTACGCACATTTGTTTGCTTGTGTCATATTTCGCACATTCTGATTTGTCAATGGTTGTTGAACCGTTGTTCTTGCAATCGCCATTACCCTTATAATCGGTACAATAAGTAATCTTTTCCGGCAGTTTGCTCATGTCAAAATCATTGCCGTTCTGGTCCCTGATGATGTTGTTCTGAGGGGTGCCTCCAAGACTTCCTCCGTTATCGCCGGAGCTTTCGGCGTTATTATTTTCTGGATCTGTGTTCGTTCCGGTCCCACTGCCAGTTCCGCCACCGGAACCGCCTCCTCCGTTTCCGCCTGAGCCGACATCTCCGCCTTGTCCGCCGCTTGTGCTTGTAGGTGTGCTGGAGGTGCTGCTACCTGCGTTTGCGTTGCTGCTTTGACTTGTGCTGCTTGCTCCGCTGGCGCTGCTGGAGGCACTAGATTTGGACTGGTTGCACATCTGGTCATGAATTTGCTTTTTACGGTCGGCGTTGCCGTCGCCATCCATGTCTACAACGGTGAGCCCGGAACTATTTGCTTTTCCCTTATTTGCAAACATGTTGCATTCTACAACGAAAACCCAGCCTTTTGCCTGCTTGCTGCATGGGTCGCTATTGTTCCCGTTCCCATTTCCGCCTTTTTTCAAGTCATCGCATTTCTTTTGGATCTCTTCCTGGTTAGATCCGCTGGAACCGCCAGAGGCGCTTGTGGGATCGCTCTCACTGGAATTGGAACTGTCGACGGTCTCAGGGTCGTCGGTCGGCGTAGAATTGGATGCGCTTGATTTAGGAGTAGATGCTTGAGCCGTAGCTTCGCAGGCTCCGGCAGGGACTGCCCGGACATCCCAGTTGTGAGTCAGGTAAGTGCACCCCAGTCCGGAGACGATATGGTTGTAACTAAGGCTTTTGTTTTCGACGGGGTCGATGGTCACCGTCCACACACTGTTCATTTCACATAGGTTCAGTTTTTCCAAGTTGAAAGCCTGCCAGCCCACGACACCGTTGTCGGCAACATCAATGTCGATTTCTCCGACAATACAGCCCTCATATTTGAAATAATTGCTGGTGCCGTTTCCTGGAGGGGTATAGCCGATAAGGTCCCAACTGGCTATGGCCGTTTTTTCAGACAGGAAAGCATCTTGTAACTTGGTATATGTGGCTGCAGCAATGGGCACTTCCGAGGCCTTGGCCTTGGCAATGTATCCGAACAATTTCGGTACGGCAACGGCTGCAAGGACACCCATGACAATGACCACCACCATGACTTCAATGAGTGTAAACCCTTTTTTTATCAAAAAAATCCTCGCAACGTTGTTAGATATACCCAATTTAAATATATATTGCCAGATTGGTAGATGCAACAAAAGGGTTATTCCAATTTGGAATAACCTATTTAGAAATAGGCTTATTGACAGCAGAAACAACAACCGCTGTGGTTGCTTTGGCTGCAATGACTTTTATCCTTATCTTTTCCGCTATTTCCTCGGTTACACTGCCCGTCATTTGAACATGGTGTCCCGTTGCTGCAGACCCCGTCTTGCGAAGGCGAAGATTGGGTCTGTTCTTCTGGTTGCTGTTCCGGTTGTTGCTGTTGTGGCTCAGGATCATTGCTCGCCTGCTGTTGTGGTTCGGGAGTGCTGGCGCATTCGTCACTGATGCTCGATACGACCCAGTTCACGGTGAGCATGCCGCAATCTGCGGAATTGACCAGGTTGGTGTAGCTTAGGTTGCGCTCTGCCACGGCTGAAACCTGGACGGCCCAGGTTCCGTTGTTCCCGCTACACTGGTTGAGGGTGTTGCGGTTGGTCGCTTTCCAGCCAATAACCGTCAGTTCTTCGCCTGTGAAGGGGGTGTCTTCCTCTAGGCAACCGCTGTATTGGAACTCCTTGGATACCCCGTTGGTACCCGGAGCATTGTATCCGATGTTTTTCCAACTTCCGATGATGGTCTTTTCGCTCTGGTAGGCTTCTTGAAGGTGTACGTATGTTCCTGCCGCTGTGGGGACCTCGCTAGCCTTCGCCTTGGCGATCATTCCGAAAAGCTTTGGCACGCCAACGGCCGCCAACACGCCCATGATGACGATGACCACCATTATTTCGATGAGGGTGAAGCCTTTTTTCATAAAATCCCTTGATCCCGATGAATACGATGAATATAGTTTATTTGCATTAGTTTGTGCTTGTTTTAAAGTGAAATGTACAAAAAAAGCACGAAAAACTTACATTTGTGTAAAATTTGGCGTTTTTAGGCAAATTTTGCCCTTTTTTGAGAATGTTGCACCTGTCCTGGTTTTACATTACCTACATTTGGCCTAAAGTTTCCTGTGCCCTGAAAAGCCCATGCTGGCGCCCTACTGGGTGGCCCGCAAGGAGAGAACCCCGTGAAAGCCGGGGGCGGTCGCGCCGCTGTAAGGGAGGACGAAACCGGCATGAACCAATGCACGAGCTGTCGTGTGTGAAGGAACCGGGAGTAGATTGAGCCCCGAGCCAGAAGAACTGTGGGAAACGCTTTGTTGAGGAACGATGCGAACGACATCTTTCTGCAAGTCCGCATACGCTGCGGCTCTTTGGTGCTGTGCTGCCACGGGTTTTGCCGTGGCTCACGTGCCTGATGCAGCCCCGGTCCAGGACCTCGGGGTGTCCGAGGTGTCCGGTGACGACGGGTACAAGCCTACAACAAGTGCCAATTATACAGAAATTACCTCCGATGCTTGGGAGGGCAAGGCTCTGTCGGCGGCAGACCTTCTCTCGACGCTGCCCGGAATTCAGTCCTACAAGCAGGGCGGGCTAGGCAGTTTCCAGACGGTATCTATCCGCGGGATTGCGGCCCGAAATATTCTGATTTGCGTGGACGGCGTGCCGCTGAACGATGCCAGCGGCGGGGCGGTGAACCTGGGTTCCATCGACCTGAACCAGATGGAAAAGGTGGAGGTTTACAAGAACAACGTTCCTGCAAAATTTGGCGTGTCCGGTGTCGGCGGGGCTATCAACTTTGTGACCAAGAACGCCGTCAAGAAAGGCGGCCGGGTCCTTGCCGCCTACGGTAACCACAACACCTGGGAGGGTTCGTTCCAGGTGGCGACACCGGTAACCGACAGCATCATGTTCGCCTCTTCTTTTGCCACGAGGCATTCCGACAACGACTACGAATATACCAACCGGAACGGTACCCAGTACAACGACGAGGACGACTACACCGCCACCCGCGAAAACGCCAAGTTCACCGATGTCTCCGGGAATGTCCAGTTCCGTATGCTTCACGGGAACGGGTATTTTTCCACCTTGTCGGCGACGGCCTCCAGGGCCGAAGGCGGAAACCCCGGCAAGGAACAGAACCAGACCAGGGTGGCGAAGTTCGTGGGGGAATCGGCACTGATCCGCTACGGGCTGGAATCGGTAGGCTACCTTGATGACAAGTTGTTCTTGTATGGCGCTCTTTCGGCACGGTTCGACAAGAACATGTCCAGTTCCTTCTACCCCCTGGACCACATCGGCTTTGGGAACAATGTCTTTATGGATTACGGGACGGCTACTTATAAGCTGGTTCCCGAACTGTGGACCGAGTTTACTCCTCTGGAACATTTGACCGGAACGGCCCGCGTGGCCTACGAATGGGAACGCGCCGAAGCCCGAGGGAATTCCAAGGACTGGGCGCTGGACCGCAAGACCTTCGTTGGCTCTGGAGATTTGTATTACCAGTTTTTCAAGTATGCAGGCCTTGGCGGCGAGGGCTCCGTGCAGGCGCTGAAGGACCGCCTGGACAAGGGAACCTTTGTGCTGCCGACGGGGACCCATACCCTGGATAAGGCGGCAGATCGGGACGCTACATTTGCAGGCCGGCTTTATTCAAGATTCGGTGCAGCGGCATCGCCGTTGACGGGGGAGGTTTCCATAGGCCGCTTTTACCAGCAGCCGGCCTTGATGGAACTTTACGGCACATTCCCCGGTGCGGTTTCTAACCCGAACCTGAAAAGGGAAAAGGCCACCAAGTTTGAGGCGACGGGTACGTACCGGTTTCCTGGGAACCGCACGGCTTTTCAGGCCAGTTATTTTGAGTCCCATGTGGAAGACGGAATCTATTGGCTGATGTCGGTAGAGCTGCTGCGTCCGGAGAATGTAGCCCGTTCCCTTGTCCGTGGGGTGGAGATGGAACTGAACAGCAGCCCTGCGAAATTTTTGGATGTGGTGCTTCGGGCGACTATCCAAAAGACAAGGGACCGTTCCCATTCCAACACCTATAACGGTAACAAGCTCCCCGGTGAGCCGGATCGCAGCTATTATGCAGAAGCGACGCTCCATTTGCCATTCCGTTTCGACTTTATTTGGGCTTCGGACTGGCGAAGCGTTATGTATAGCGACCGAGCCAACAGAACGGAACAGCCGGCCGTGGCGACCCACCGTGCCTCCCTTTCGTACAATCCCTTTGATAATACCCGTTTGACTTTTAGCGTGAATAATATTACCGACGAAAAGTACCGAAATTTTTATACGCCTTTCCCCATGCCAGGGAGGGAATACAAGTTCACAATCATACAGGGGTTCTAGCCCCCTCGCTATATGGAGTTCATAGAGTTATGGCAAAGTATAGTGTAAAGCCAGAAAAGGACAAAACATGAATAAAAAAAATAATGTCATTGCGAATATGCAAGGTGTCATTGCGAGCATGGCGAAGCAATCTCTCGCCTGCATTGCTGTGGCCAGCCTTGCTTTTGGTCTCTCCGCTTGCGGTGACGACTCCAGCTCTTCTAGTGCCAGCGGCCCGCTCGTAGGCGACGCAGAACTTGCTGGTGTCATTTTTGACGGCGGCGACTACCAGGTCCCCGAAGGAGAACTCCGTTGGATCGATGTGGAGGGCAACATCTCCGAAAAGAGCCTTTCGTTCTACCAGGATTCAAGAGTCGCGACCAATGGCAACGACGTGTTCGTTATGGAAGGTCTGGGCACGGATAACGTTTCCCTGGTCAAGCCCGAATTCATTGAAGAGGGCGCCAAGAAGGCCGTGGTCTGGCAGGTGAAATTCGAAAATTCCAACCCGGTGGACATGGCTTTCGATGGCGAAGAAGCCTGGGTGGCTCTCCAGAATGCCGACTCCCTTGTGAAAATTTCTACCAAGGACGGCAAGGTCGTAAAGTCCATCAAGACAGGCGAATTTGCCTCTGAAGGTCAAATTTCTCCGTACGTGGTGGATGTGGAATTTGACGACGGTACGCTTTACGTGCTCATGCAGCGCTATTCCATGGACGCAGAATGGAACTTTACCTATCCGAAGGGACTTGTGGCCATCTATGACGGTTCTACCGGCAAGTTGCAGGACACGGTTCAGCTTGTAACGAAAAATCCCACAAAGTTGACCTTCTACAAAGGCGACTTGTATGTGGCCTCTCTGGGTGAATACGACGGTAAGGCCGATGACAACCGCGGCATTGAAAAGGTTGATCTCGATGCCAAGAAATCAAGCCTTGTTATTTCTGGCAAAAAGCTGGGTGCCGGTATCTACGGGTTTACCGCAGAAGATGGAATTGCCTTTGCGGCCCTCTATAAGGAATGGGGCAGCACGCCGGTTGTAAAGATCGACCTTGAAAAGGGTTCTTTCGAAGAAGTGAAGGGTATTGCCGATGCCCAGGCCACCCTTGCCTACAAGGACGAGGCTCTCTATGTGGGCGACCATACCATGGGCAAGGAAAAGATCTATGTCTATAAGGACGGAAAGCTGACCGGCTTTGAACAGCCCAAGGGCGCCCAGGCTCCCTACAGCATCGCCTTGTTCTAATTGACATATTACATTTATTTTTGAATTTAGCCTTGCGAGTAAGCTTCGCAGGGCTTTTTCTATATTTGGGGCGCTTATGGAAGACCTGAAAAAATACCTGGATTTGCCGGAACGCTTGGGCCGCGAGGCGGGGGAGCTTTGCCTTCGCCTGCAGGGCGAACTGGGCGATGTGAAGTACAAGTCCGCAAAGGATGTGGTGACCATTGCCGACGTGGGTAGCGAAAAACTCATCGTAGAAGGGATCCGCAAGGCGTTTCCTAGTCATTCTATCCGTACCGAAGAAATGGGCGTAGTAGAGGGTTCCGACCCGGATTACCGCTGGATTATCGACCCGGTAGATGGAACGGTGAACTTTAGCCGGGGCATTCCCTTGTGGGGAATTTCCATCGCGCTCCATTACAAGGGTAAGCCCCTGGTGGCGGTGATAAACCTGCCCAAGCTGGGGGAGTTCTTTACGGCAACCCTCGGTGGCGGCACCTTCATGAACGGCAAGCGGGTCTGCGTGAGCAAGGAATCCAACCCGCTCCACGCCATCGTGAGCAACGGGGATTTTAACGTGGGCGTGGTGTCGGAAATCAATGCCCGCAATTCCAAAAATTTTGCCCGGGAGGCCGAGGCCTTCGAGCGGGTCAAGTGCCTGGGTTCTGCGGTGGTGGAATCCTGCTTTGTGGCCTGCGGCCGCATAGACGGATTCGTGATGACCATGAGTTACCCCTGGGATATTGCCGCCGGAGCCCTGATGGTTACGGAAGCGGGTGGCATGGCTACCCATATCGACGGCACTCCCATGCAGTTCGTGGACGGCGAACAGGTGCTTTTCAGCAATGGCCTGATTCACGAAACCTTGGTAAAGACGGTTTCGTAGTGTATTGTATGGTTGTATCATGAAAATCCTGTTTACCGACCTGGACGGAACCCTGCTGGACGACAACAAGGATATTTCTGCAGAAGATTTGTCCGCTATCCGCAAGATGATAGAGGCCGGCCACAAGTTCGTGATGACCACGGGGCGGCCCTTGACCAGCGTCAAGAAACTGGCCGAAAAGTACGGTTTTATGGAGGCCGGATTCTACCTGGTGAGTTTCAACGGCGGGCTTATTTACGACTGCGGGGCAAAAAAGCCCATATTGACCCGACGAATTTCCGTTGACGACGTGAAGTTCATTATGGATGCCGCTTTTAGTTTGGGAATGCACGCTCACACCTACGCCGGAGACCTGGTGGTTTCGGAACACGAGACGGAACAGCTCAAGACCTACTGCCGCCTGATGCAGATGGACTACGTGGTTGTAGATGATATCCGGGAGTATTTTGCTGGAAAAACCGGATGCGACGCGGCTCCGACGGCTCCCATAAACGTGGTGGTGAAGCCCCCTATCAAGGTGAACATCATTACCCCTTTCGACCATTCGAGCCTGGAAAGTTTCCGTGCCGAAATGCGCAAGACAACGGCGGGAAAACTGTTTGACGTGTTCAGTAAGCCCGAAATGCTGGAATTTTCGCACCTGCGGAGCAACAAGGGCGACGCGGTGCGGTTTATGGCGGACTTTTACGGAGTCCCGATGGGGGATACCATTGCCGTGGGCGACGAAGAAAACGATTGCCCCATGATTGAGGCGGCGGGCATTGGCGTTGCCATGGCAAATGCCTCGCAAGTGGTCAAGGATGCCGCCGATTACGTGACGGAACGGGATAACAACCACTCGGGAATCGCCGAAGTCATCGAAAAGTTTGTTCTTGACGATGAATAAGAACGCAGAAAATGATTCTTGGTGCTAGGACTCCAGAATTTTTTTTGCGTTTGCTATTCGCTCGGGTGACGGCGATTTGATGTCTTTTAGGGCGTAATCAATACCTAGTTGCTGGTATTTTGCTAAAGCTAGGGAATGGTAGGGTAGGACTTCTACTCTTTCAATATTTTTGAATTGGTTGATGAATTCCTTTGTGCGGATTAAGTATTCATCCTTGTCGCTATATCCAGGGACTAAAACGTGACGGACCCAAATGGGCTTTTGTATTTCATCAAGAAAACGGAACATATCAAGATTGTGATCCATGCTGTGCCCGGTCAGTTTTTTATGTTCGGCCGGGTCTATGATTTTTATATCAACCAAAAGCAAGTCGGTTGAATCCATCAGCCTTTTGAATTTGGAAAAATATGGTTCCGATCGCACAAAGTTGACACCGGAGGTATCTATGCAGGTGTGGATGGTTTTTTGCTTTGCCAATTCGAAAAATTCAATTAAAAAATCAAGTTGCATCAAGGGTTCTCCGCCGCTGACGGTAATCCCTCCATCTGAGCCCCAGTAGTTTTTATACCGGAGTGCTTTTTGTAGCAAGTCGCTTGCGCTAATATCATAGGCGCCAACATCGCTTCCGTCAAAATTCCATGTTTCAGGATTGTGACAGAATAGGCAACGCATAGGGCAACCTTGCATAAAAACGACGAAACGCACGCCTGGACCATCGACGGAGCCAAAGGTTTCAATTTTATTGATGCGACCAAGGTTCATAACGCAATAATAAAAAAATGTTCCGTATTGGCTGAACAATGCGGAACAATTAAAAATTTCTCAGAGCCGCTGAGATTACTTCTTCGGCTCGATCTTCTCGAGACCACCCATGTACGGACGCAGCACTTCAGGAATCAAGAGCGAGCCGTCCTTCTGCTGGTAGTTGTCGCAAATGCCGACCATCACGCGCGGGGTGGCGAGGCCGGAACCGTTCAGCGTGTGCACGAAGGTGTTCTTGCCGTTAATCTTCGTCTTGATGTTGGCGCGACGAGCCTGGTAATCTTCGAAGTTCGAGCAGGAGCTCACTTCGAGCCACTTCTTTTCCACCGGGGCGTAGACTTCCAGGTCGTAGCACTTGGCGGCACCGAAACCGAGGTC
>OMSO01000061.1 GCA_900313675.1 uncultured Fibrobacter sp. | reverse complement strand
CAGCTCGACCCGACCTTCGTGAAGGTTTGCGCCTGGTACGATAACGAATGGGGCTACAGCAACAAGGTTTGCGAAATGGCCCGCGTCATCACCAAGTAAGATTTCTACATGGCGCTAGTAGTGCGGACGCAATAATCAGATATCCGCACTTCCGCTAAAAAATCTTTCAGATTCCCTGCTGGTAACCCCGGCGGGGAGTTTTTGTTTTTAGGGGCTAGGATCTAGGGGTTAGGTTCTAGGGGTTAGGATTTAGGGGGTAGGATTTAGGGGTTAGGAAAGACGGTCTCAAGAGGTGTCATCCTCGCGGAGGCGAGGATCCGCTTGAAGAGTTCGTGCCCAGGCTTCACTTGGCCGTTGTGGTTGTGTCTTTGGACTGTGTGGCCGTCGTATCTGCGGGTTGTGGCGTGCTCAACGTATCAATCTTCCGCTTGACGCTGGGAAGCATCTTTTGCAAGTCGATAAAATCAACCCTTCGCTCTTCGGAAAGAGAGCGGATGGGCGCTTGGTATGCGGAATCTGCGACCCCGACGGTGTCTATATTCCATAAATCGAACCAGGAGAGGAAAAGTGCGGACCATTCCTTCGCCCAAATTTTTTTTGCCTCACGGTTAGAAAACCATCTTTCCGGGACGAATACGTAAGACGAATCTCCAGATACAATGAAGTGTGGCTTTCCACCGGCAAGGGTGTTGAAAATTTTTGCAGCGCGTTTGGTGGCTGCGGTTCCCGTTATGAGCAATACGGTGTCTGCATTCCGTTTTTTGAACCAAGGAATAACAGTACGGGCTTCTTCTAGAGTCGATGGATCGTTGTGTCGCGCAAGAAATACAGAATTGCTATCGAAATCCCCTTGTTTCATGAAGTCTTCAACATAAAAGTCTGCATTATTCCTGTCCTTGAAAACCCGCCTTCCCAGGATTAAAACGGAATCGACCTTGCCTTCGCGCATTAATTTTGCAACATAGTTCGTTCGTTCCATATCGGGGCCTTGTCCGTCTAAGACAGCTACCCATTTTACATGGGTGAAGTGGTCTATCTGTTCAAGCCAAAAACCGCTGGTCGTAATGATTAGGTAAAAAGCCAGCAGGACTATAAAGAACAGGGTTGTAGTGATCCAGTATATTTTTCTAGATGCTTTCTTGATTCGCTTGTCTTTTTTCAATAGCATGTTGAATTCCTTGGCGCAGATCTACCACTTGTACAATATAGCCGTTTCGCCATCGTCGTAATAGCGTTCCCGCTTGCCATATGCCTGGAATCCGTGTCTTTCGTAAAGGGCTCTTGCTTTTGAATTTCCTTCGCGGACTTCCAGAAAGCAGTGGTCGCCTTTATCTCGATTCAGCTTGCCCAGACCATGGCGCAGGAATGCCGATGCGATTCCTTTTCGCTGAAAATCTGAAGCTACGGCGATGGTCAAAAGCTCCGAGTCGGCTTCCATCAGGTGGAATATGGCATAACCGGCGAATGCTCCGTTCTCTTCGTCCACCAGGCAGAGGGCGTAGTTTGCCCGTAGTTCGGAGTGAAACTGTTTCTCGTTCCAGTTTTGGAAGTCAAGAGCCGACTGCAGGGCTAAAACGTGGGTGAGGTCTGCTTCGGTCATGGGGCGTATTGGCATGGTAAACCCCGTTAAAGCTTAGTGCCCCTTCTCGAAATAGGAAGGCTGGATGTAGTTGGCTTCTTGAATCAGGGACGGTTGATGCTTCTCGAAAAGCTTGGCCCAGAGACTTAGGGGATTGCCGTCGTCGAGAACGGTTTTCACGTTATTTGCGGAGAAAAAAGCGCCTAGGCTTGCATCGTCTTGGGCTGGCTTGTCCAGGACGGCGCAGGTCGCACTCCCTTTCTTGAGTTTTGCGATGACATCTTCCGTTGAATCGAAGAATTCCTGGCCGTTGAGGCGCAGGTACCAGTAATCTTTACGAGCCTTTACCACGACGGCTGTGTCGGGGGCCTCGGAAAAGCATTCCAGGGCTTCTAGGGTCGATACTCCGTAGAGCTTGCGGGCTCCGCTGAAGCAGATTCCTTGGCAAAAGGCCACGCCGGTCCTGAGACCGCTAAAGGAACCCGGCCCGAGAGTCACCATGACCCGGCCGATATCCTGGAGGGCGATGCCGCTTTGTTCCAGCAAGTTGTCCAGGTTCTTGCTGAGTGTTTCGCCCCGGGCTTCGGGATCAACGATTTCTTTGTAGAATATCCCTTCGTGCCCTTCGCCGGTTGGGCCCGCGATGGCTATGGAAATTCCCTTTCGGGAGGTATCTACAAAAAGGTCGAAGGACATGGATAGGTGGTAGGTATTAGGTAGTAGGGGCTTAGTGGTAAGTGGTTAGTGGTTAGGCCGTAAGGCCGTGGTTAGGACCGAAGGTCCGTAGGGCGTAGCCCGTTAGGGTTGCAGGTTTCAAGAGTTGTCATTCTCGAACCTCGCGCCTCGAACCTCGAACCTCATAACTCATAACTCACAACTCACAACTCACAACTCACAACTCATCACTCACAACTCATTTACCTTCTGATAGCAAGGCTCTTGTCAATAATCAGGTCGATGAGACTGGAGTAGGTGATGCCGTTGCAGGCCGCCTGTTGCGGGAGCAGAGACGTGGGGGTCATGCCGGGCAGGGTGTTGGTCTCGATGGCCCACAGGTTACCGTCCTTGTCGATACGCACGTCGGTACGGCTGTAGCCGGCACCGCCCAGGGCGTAGTGGGCGTTCTTCACCAGTTCCTGGATGCGGGCGGTGAGTTCGGGTTTGAATTCGGCCGGTGTCACCTCCTGGCATTCGCCGTTGTATTTGGCTTCGTAGTCAAAGTACTCGCGGGTGGTCATACGCATTTCGGTAGGCGGCAGGGGCTTTTCGCCTTCGATGTATCCACAGCTGGCTTCTTCGCCGGCGATGAATTTTTCGCAGAGCAGACGGTCGGAATCCTTGAACAGGTCCGTTGCAATCTTGCCGGCCTCGTCCAAATCTTTGGCGATGCCGATACCGATGCTGGAGCCGCCCAGGGGGTCCTTGATGACCAGGGGGAACCCAAGTTCGTCAGAGACGCTAACCAGGGTGTCGCCGTTGAAGTCGTGCTTGAAAATCACGCGGTAGGGGGGTGTGGGGACTCCGTTTGCCTTGTAGATTTCCTTGGACTTGATCTTGTCCATGGCAAGTGCCGAAGCCAAAAGGCCGCAACCGGTGTAGGGAATACCCCAGTTTTCAAGCAATGCCTGGATGTGTCCGTCTTCGCCCCACTTGCCGTGAAGTGCCAAGAAGGCGATGTCTGCGGAGGGCAGTTCCGAAAGGGCCGGGGACTTTTTGGTCACGGCGGCGGAGCCTTCCAGGGAGCGGAAATAATTGACGGAGAAGTTGTCTTTCTGGTAGGGGGAAAGTTCCCTTGCGGACCAGTGCCAGGTGCCGTCCTTGTCAATCAATACGGGGTGGATGTTGTATTTTTCGGGGTCCATGGCGCGGACCACGCCGGTGCCACTCACTACGGAAACATCGTGCTCTGTGGAGGGGCCGCCCATTAAAACTAGAACGCGTAAACGGGGCATTTTCAATTCCTTTAAAAATGACAAGAGAAATGTAGATATTTTGCAGACGAAAAACAGTTTCGCTTGCGATTTTTATGTATTTTAGAAACCGTATGGAGAAAATGACAAGGGCGCTCACGATTGCCGGTTTCGACGGCTCTGCAGGTGCGGGAATCCTCGCCGACATAATGACCATGGCCCATTTCGGGGTCTATGGCGAGGCCGTGTGTACCGCCATGACGGAGCAGAACGAAAACGAGTTCGTAACCCCCGGCTGGGTCATCTGGGACCGTATCGAGGCTCAACTTTCTACCCTGTTCAAGTCCTATACCTTCAAGTACGTAAAGATAGGCATGGTGGAGCACGCCAAGAATCTTGGCCGCATTGTAGATTTTATCCGGGAAAAGTCGCCAGATGCCTTCATCTTGTGGGACCCGGTGGCCAGTGCCAGTGCTGGCTATCGTTTTTTGCGGAACATGGACCAAGACGACTTTGTGCCCATCATGAAACGCCTGGACCTGATTACGCCAAATCAAGACGAATTCGCCCTTTTCGGGTTCGGCCTGTCGGCCTCTCGAGACGAAATCACGCTGGGCAAGGATTTTGCCTTGCTTCTGAAGGGCGGGCATTCCCAGGGGAACGATGCGGTGGATACCCTATGGACTGCCGAAGGACAGTTCAAGTTTGCCTCACCCCGTCTCCAGGGGGTGGACAAGCACGGCACAGGCTGTCACCTTTCGTCGGCAATCCTTGCCAATGTTGCTTTGGGCAAAAGCCTACCCGACGCCTGCCAGGCGGCTAAAGACTATATGGACCAGTTTTTACAGACAGGGGAGGGCCGCCTGGGCGGTTTGCTCTAGCGTACCTGAATCAGCTGTTGCTTGCGGATATTCCCGTTTTCAATTTGCAGAAGATAGATGCCGCGGTTCAGTCCGTGAGTGCTTACGGGCGAGCCGAGGCTTTCACGGAGCAGTTTCCCGTTAACCGTAAAGAGCCTTGCTCTTGTGCTCGAGGTGTACTGAAAGTGGTTCTTTTGAACTGTGGGAGTAATTCTCGTTTCATTTGCCGGTAAAGCTGTAGCAGCACTTCCAAGACCTCCCATGGAGTTGGCGGCACGGACGGTGATGACATCTTTATCAGAAATGGATTTGAAGGTGTATTGATTTTCTGTAGTGAGGGTCTCGAAGGTCCCGTTCTTGAATATGGCCCAGCAGAGGGCAGCACCGTCGGCATTCCAGGTGATGGTTTTAGTGGTTGCATCCAGGGATACGGTGGGGGCCTTGACTTGGGCGGAATACTTTTCGGGAGCCCAGCTGTCGGAGCCACCCAGGATGTTTGCAAGGGTGTAGTCCTTTGCGTCGCTTTCGCTCCAGACGGTCTTGAGGTATGTTCCACTGAAATCGGTTTTACGCTGGCTCGTGTTGACGGCGTTTCCGTTGCCATCTTTGCTGTTGTATTCTCCGAATACCTGTGGTGCGGAATTCATATTGGGGCCCCAGCCTTCGGCATTGGGCAAGGCCTGCATGGTGGAATTCAGGAATACTGTCTTGGCGGTTTTCCAGGAACGACCTAGGTAGAATGTATTGTTAAAGTTTGCATCGCTTGTGCTGATTACCGCTCCATCAAAAACGTAACCCCATTGGGTGGTGGTGGCCGCGGCGGTAAGGTATCCACTTTTGCGACGCATCACCAGTTCGGTTCTATCAAAGTAGATGTCGCCATCTCCGCAGATAAAGTCAACGGTTCCCTCAATATGGCCACCGTCCCAGTAGGCACGTCCGACACCTCCGCTAATCTTGGTGTAGTAGGTGTCTTGGCCGCTGAGCAATTTTACGTTCTTGTAGATGAACTTGTCACCCTGCTGCATGATGGTGACGTGCCGGCAGGCGCTCCCGCAGTTGGCCTCGTTTCCGTAGATTGCCTTGTTCAGGATAGTCATGTCTTGCATGTAGATTCCGCTCCCGTGCAGGTAAAGGGTAGCGGTTACGCTGATGCCTTCTTCGATGGACTTGTTGTAGAGGATGGTCTTTTCGGCACTTTGCCCGATAAAGGAAACGTAGCTGGTCTTGAATTCGGTCATCTGGTTTTCGTTGCCAGTGACTGAACCGATGTCGTATTCGCCGTCGGGGAAGAAGATGATAAACCGATTGCTTTCAGTGGGTTTCGCGGCCGATGCGGCCGCCATGGCTGCCTTGAAATCTCCGTCAACGCCGACGATAAAATCGAAGGATTTTTTTTGGCTTACTGGGATGGCTGTTTCAGTCGAACTACTGCTACTGCTGGTGCTGCCAGAGCCTGCATTCGGACCGTATTCTTCGGGAATAGAAATTCCATCGATGGCAGAAAGGTAGGCGGATTCCGCCTTTAGAAGTGCGGATCCATAGTCTCCAGCCCATTGGTAACCCGTGCGACGTTCTATGCTAATTTTGGTAAAATCCTGCGTTTTGGTGCTTGCACCATCGCGGTCACAGAAGAAATAATTGTCGTTGTCCACTTCGTAAAAACGGTACCATAGGACATTACCGTCTTTTACATCGAAGGTTCCGGCACTCTTGTTGAAATAAAGTCCGGTCACCTTGGTTTTCTTGTACCAGTTGATAGCGCTCTTGACGGCGTTTTGCACGGCAGGAGTCTGCTTGGGCCAGTTCATCAAGAACCAGGCCACTCCGGCGGATTCACTGCCGGACTTGGATTCCAGTTCGTATGCGCGGGCCGGGCGGGGTGCGTAATTGACGGTGTCGTGCTGGGCACACCAAACGGTGGGGGAGCCGTTGTTGATGATTTGGGCTCGAATCAGGTAGTCTATGGCTTTATCAAGAGCCGCTTGCATTTTTGCCCGTGTGGCATTGTCAATAATATCGCTATCAAAGGGGGAGCTGCTATTTGCGATATCCATCATGGTGACCATAGTTCGGACCATGGCATTGTCGTTCAGGGTAATATGGTCCGAATAATTTCCGCGTTTAGGCCAAACTTGCGGAAAGCCACCGCTAGAACGTTGCATGTCAAGCAAGAAATTGACGGCTTTATTGAAGCTGGACTTGAATGCCGACTTGTATGTAGAATTGGTCGTCTCCTTGTAGCGGACCGCCAGCAGGCGTATTTCCTGGATGGTGGCATTGTTGTCAATGGTCCCCAGGTCCTTGCCGTCCTTGCTGCGCCATTCCGACTTGTTTCCACTGGAGTAAGGGCTCTTGTACTTGTCGGCCATGGCTTTGTAGAATCCACCATTGCTGATTTGCCATGTGGTCATGTTGTAGGCATACTGGTCTATATCCATGCCGCTTGCGGCGCTGGTCAGTTCCGAATAGCTACGGTAGCTGTTTATTTTGCTTACGGCTGTAGACGGTGGAGTGTATGTCGCAGCCACAGATGCAGCGACGAGTCCAAGAATAGCAAGAACGGTGTGCTTCATTTACCCAACCTTTTCCCGAGAAAATTCTCGGGAACATCCCTTTCACACCTCTTTACCCATTCGTAATTATAGTAAAAATTAGGAAAGAATCTTCTTGAATGATGAATTAGGACTTTTTTTTAGCCAAATAATTCCGAAATCCGAATTACTCCAGATACGTGTACCCGTACAGGCCGCTGCGGTAGATGTTCAGGAATTCCTTGCCTTCTTGCAGGCTGATCTTTCCTTCCTTCACAGAGCGGGTCACCCAGTTTTCCATGTTACGCACCAGGGCCTTGTCGCTGAAGCTCACGTAGTCCAGTACGTCTTCCACGGATTCGCCGTCGATGACCTTCTCGATTTCGTAGCCACCCTGGTCGTTGCAGACGATGTGGACGGCGTTGGTATCACCGAAGAGGTTGTGCAGGTCACCGAGGATTTCCTGGTAGGCCCCCACGAGGTACACCGCGATGTAGTAGGGCTCGTTCTTCTTGAGCTTGTGAAGCGGGAGCGTGTGGCTCACGTCTCCGCCACGGATAAAGAGCGCAATCTTTCCGTCGCTGTCGCAGGTCACGTCCTGGATGGTGGTTTCCACCGTGGGTTCCTCGTCCAGGCGCTGGATAGGCATCACCGGGAAAATCTGGTCGATGGCCCAGCTGTCGGGCAGGCTCTGGAACAAGCTGAAGTTGCCGAAATATTTTTCGGCAAGCAAACGCGGGAGTTCCGCAAGTTCGTAAGGCGGGTGGCGCAGCTCAGACGCAATCTGGTTCACCTCGCGGGCGATGCTCCAGAACAGGCGCTCGCTCATGGCGCGGGTCGGCAAATCATAATCGCCCACCTTGAAACCGCTCAGCACGTCGTCGTTCAGTTGCATGGCGTCGTGCCAGCTTTCCAGCAGGTTCTTGGGGGAAAGTCCCTTGTAGATTCCGTAGAGGTCCTTCAGCGCATCGGGAGCGTCGTCGCCAATCTCGTGTTCCTCGTCGTCGAAGAACGCCTGGCTTGCAGTTTCCAGAATGTTGAACACCAAAATGGAATGGTGCGCCGAAAGGGCGCGGCCCGATTCCGCGATGATGTTCGGGTGGGGGAGGTTCACCTCTTCGCAGGCCTCGTAAAGCGCGTACACCACGTCGTTGGCGTATTCCTGGATGGAGTAGTTCACGGAGCTCGCGTTGGTGCTGCGGGTACCGTCGTAATCCACGCCGAGGCCGCCGCCCACGTCCACGAATTCCAGATTCATGCCCATCTTGCGAATCTGAATGTAAAACTGCGAAATTTCGCGGAGTCCATTCTTGATGTTGCGGATATGCGTAATTTGGCTACCCAGGTGGAAATGGATGAGCTTCATGCAGTCTTCCATTTTCTCTTCCTTGATGTAGTCCAGCGCTTCCAGGAGTTCGGAGCTGTTGAGGCCGAACTTGCTGTGGTATCCACCGGATTCTTCCCACTTGCCGCTGCCGGAGCTTGCCAGCTTGATGCGGATGCCGATGTTCGGGCGCACGCCGATGCGGCGGGAAAGTTCCACCACCAAATGGAGCTCGTTCATCTTCTCGACGACGATGAAAATCTTCTTGCCCATCTTTTGCGCGAGGAGGGCGAGCTCGATAAAGTCCTCATCCTTGTAGCCGTTGCAGATGATGAGGGCGTCGGGGTTGTCCATGTTGGCAAGCACCGCGTGGAGTTCGGGCTTGGAACCGGCCTCGAGACCGATGTTGAACTTCTTGCCGTGGCGCACCACCTCTTCAAGGACCGCGCGCTGCTGGTTCACCTTGATGGGGAAAATGCTGTAGTAGCTGCCCTTGAAGCCGTATTCCTTGCGGGACTTGTTGAAGCACTCGTTGATCTTCTCGATGCGGCTGTCCAGGATATCTGGGAAGCGAAGTAGCATCGGGGTGGAGACGTCGCGGAGCGAAAGTTCCTGCACCAGGTCGTACAGGTCGATGTCCGGACCGCCTTCCTTGAGCGGGTGAACAGTCGCGTGACCCTTCTCGTTGATGTCGAAGAAGTTCACGCCCCAACCCTTGACGTTGTACAAGTCGCGGGAATCGTCAATGCGCCATTTTTTCATGTTCAATCCTTCGGATTGTAGCTATGAGGTCGGGCTTCGCCCTTTGAGCTGTGAGCTCGGTCGCCCTTATGCTTCGCTTCAGGGCTCCCTTTGGGTTCAAGTTAGGCGCCAAAGGCGCGAGTAAAAAACTCATACCCCAAAGCGACCGTAGGTCGCGACCTCATACCTCACAACCTCTAGTCCACCAGCACCGGGTTAAAGTTTTCCTTCCACGGGAGGCCGTATTTGGTGAGGGCTTCCATGAACGGATCCGGGTCAAATTCTTCCACGGTATGCACGCCCGGCTTGTTCCACTTGCCGGTAAGCACCATCATGGCACCGCACATGGCAGGCACACCCGTCGTGTAGGCAATCGCCTGGCTGCCGAGTTCCTTGTAGCATTCCTGGTGGTCGCAAACGTTGTACAGGTAGTAGGTCTTCGGCTTGCCGTCCTTGGTGCCCTTGAAAAT
>OMSO01000025.1 GCA_900313675.1 uncultured Fibrobacter sp. | reverse complement strand
CGTTCGCTTTCGGCGCTGAATCCGCCCCAGCTGTTGCATCGCGTCACGAAAATGAGTTCGCTGAGGGGAGCCTCGTCTCTTTGCTGCTGCTTGCGGTAAAAGACATACTGGCGGCCTTCCTTTTTCAGGATTCCGCGTGCGACCTTTTCTTCCAGGAACTTGCGGAGCGTGCCCTGCGACACGTTGTAGCGGGCCGAAAGTTCCTTGGAAAGCGGAAGCGGCTGCGATGGCTTCAGGTAACCCTGCGCGAAGTCGCGTTCGAATGCCTTGGCGAGTTTTTCGGTGACCGTTTCGTGCACGAAGGGAACCGTGTTCTTAAGCGGGGTGTTTCCCCAGAAACAGCCCTTTCCCTGGATTTTACAAATTTTACCAGCAGATTCCAGCTCGGCAAGGGCCGCCTGCACCGTGCCCGACGACGCGCCGAAACTCTTGATCATAGAACGCACCGATGGGAGCCTGTCGCCATCGGCGAGGTTCATGTCGAGCAAAGCCTTGATAATCCGCTGTTTCATTCCTTTTAATATAAAAAATGCCCGGGCAAGGGGGAACTTGCACGGGCGTGGGGGTGTATGGAGTTTCGTTTAGTAGTTGAAATCGACTTGGTAGTGAGCCCTGTTAGTTTCGCTGACTCGGGCCCCCTTGGCGTTGACGGTGCCGCGAACTTCCCGGTTCTGCACTTTGATGCGGTTCTGCAAAATGCCGGTTTCCTGTTCACTACTGGAGCTTGGCGGAGTAAACTGTTCGCTGCTAGAAGACTGCGGCAAGGAGTTGTTAAGTATGGCGTCTCCTTCGGGATCTTGAGGGACCTGGCCATTGAAACTTTCCTGCCCCTTCTTGGTCAGAGCAATAATGGCCATGCCATCTTTTGTATAGACATTGTTCGGACTGATGTCGACACGGTTGCCCTCAAAAGTCCAATCACCCTTGCTCCAGCGGTTTGCGTCGAATGTCTTGAAATCGTCCGTCCATTGAAGTTTGAAGTCGCTTCCGTTGTCGCCCTGTCCCGGCTTGTATTCATAAACCTTGACCCAGTTGATGAACTGGTAAACGGGGAGAATGTTGTCGTTCCATGCGCCAACCCAGCCGGCATCTTCATGAGACCAGAGGTTGAAACGGAGACCCTGCGGTTTTTTGCCCAGGTCTTGAACCTGACTGCAGTAGCTCTGTTGTTGGCCTCCGTTTTCGGTTTTACAACCGCTTTCCTGTCCCTTGACAGTCTTGCGAACGACTTGGCCGTCAAGTGTCCATGCAACATAATCGGGAGTCCATTCCATGCCATAAGTGTGGAAGGACTGGTTCGATGCCGGATTTATGGCGTGGTGTTTTTCACTTGTAATCTTGCGGTTGGGTTGTCCATCACCGGGACCGTAACCCGTAATGATGTTCGACTGGAAGCTGCTTGGGTTCTTGCCCAAAATTTCGATATCCACTTCGACCCAGGGTTCATTGCCACCCAGGTAGGAATCATTATGGTAAAGGAACATGGAACTTACCGTACCAGAGCCAGCGGCCATCTGCATACGGGCTTCAAACTTACCATACATCCAAGTTTCTTTGCTATAGAGTTCTGCACCAGAATAGTCCTTAGCCATAAGTGCCCCAGCTGCAAGAGCTATGGTTGCAACGAAAAACCTTGCTTTCATGATTGTCTTCCCTCGAATCATGTACAAGATACATTTTTAAACGAGAATTTGGTTTTCTCTAAATTGCAAAATATCACTTGTGTATCAACAGTATTTGCCGAATACACGTGAAAAAGAATTGTTATTTCAGTTTTTTCAAAACGTCCTGCAGCTCTTTGGGCAGGGGGCATTCTTGGACCGTATTCTTGCCTTGCCAGGGATATTCCAGGCGGCTGCTATGCAAAAACAGCCTGTTCAGGCCGTATTGTTTCTTGAATTCCCGGTTCAGGGCGAAATCTCCGTAACGGGTATCTCCCAAGAGTGGGTGCCCGATGCTTGCGAAATGCGCCCTGATTTGATGCATACGGCCCGTTTCCAAGTTGATTTTTACCAGGTCGTAGCCGGTGTAGTGTTTTTTGACGCTGTAGTGGGTAATGGACTTTTTCCCTTTCTCGTCTATCTGCATCTTGGAGCCCTTGGCATTGTCTGTGCGGGCGAGGGAGGCTTCGATGGTTCCTTTTTCTTTTTCGAGGTTTCCTTTGACTAGGGCCAGGTAGTATTTCTTGACTTCGTGTTCACGAATCAGGCGGGTTAAGTCCCGCAGGGTGTCACCGTGGAGGGCCACCAGTAAAAGTCCTGAGGTCTCCTGGTCCAGACGGTGGGCGAGGGTAGGCTTGAAGTCGAGATGTTCCCGCTTGCCCCATTCCCAGAGGTGCTCCACCAGGCTTTCGCCGGGGCGGGTCCCGCTTCCCGGCTGGCTGGGCATGCCCGAAGGCTTGTTGACCACCAGGTAGTCTTCGGTTTCCAAGATGATGTCCAGTTCCCGGGCGCCCCAGCCGGATTTTCGGTCGGCGGCTGTGCTGGCTTTAGTCCAGCCTTTGTTTTCGGCGTTGTTCAAATCTGTTTTCTGAGCTCCGGATTCCGAATTTACAACGCTTTTCAAATTCTCGTAAATGCAGACGGTATCGCCTTCCTGGAGCATCTGGTTTGCCTTGCCCACGGCTCCGTTCACCCGGACTTTCTTTTTACGCAGGATAGCAAAGAAAACGGACAATGATTCGTCGGGAAAAGCCTTCCGTAGAAAACGGTCCAGGCGCATGTTGGCAAAGTTACGGTCGATAGTGCGGGTAATCATGATGAATTATGATTTCGGATTTATGAATTCGGAGTTATTATCATTAAAACAATTCCGAATTCCGAAATCTGAATTCTGAATTGTGTCCTTTAAATTCTTCGCGTAGTAGGCCAGTCTTACTCCGTCGGCGGCGCTGGTGACAATCCCGCCTGCATAGCCGGCCCCTTCGCCCAGCACGAACAATCCCTTGGTATTCACGCTTTCTAGGGTGGCGCTGTCTCGGGTGATACGCAGGGGAGAACTGGTCCTGGTTTCGGGAGCCACAATGAGGCCTTCTGCAATGAATCCGGGAATTTTCCGGTCAAAGTTCAAAAAACCTTCGTAAAGGCTCTGGCAAATCCGCTGGTCCAGCCAGTCCCAAGTGTTGACGGGTACAATCCCGCAGGGGTAGGTAGATTTCGGCAGTTTCTTGTCCAGCCGGTGTTCCATGAATGCCTTGATGGTCTGTGCCGGAGCGCTGTAGTTCTTCCCGCCCACATTGAAGGCATCCTCTTCCGTTTTCCGCTGGAATTCCAGTCCACCAAAGAGTTTTTCGCTGGCCTCTACGGGAACTACGATGGCTCCGTTGGCAAGCGGGCCGTTTCGACGGCTATAGCTCATGCCGTTGGTGGCAAGTGTCCCTGGTTCAGAAGCGCAGGGAACCAGCACTCCGCCGGGGCACATGCAGAAACTGTAGGCGCTGCATGTTTTGCCCAGTGTCGGTGTGGCGAGAAAATATTCCGCAGCTCCGGTGAGGCGCGTATCGACACCTCGGCCCAGTTGCCGCAGGTTTATCAACTCCTGGGGGTGTTCCACCCGAACGCCCATGGCGAAAGCCTTGCTTTCAAGGGCTACGCCTCGGGCCTGCAGCATCTGGTAAATGTCCCGACAGGAATGCCCCGTGGCAAGGACCAGCGCTTCGCAGCGCTTCCACGCACCCTGCGGAGTGGTTTCGTCTTCTATCTTGATGGCAGAAATGCAGCCATTCTGGATTTCTACATCCGTCAGGGCCGAATAGAAATGGATGCGCCCACCCAGGCGGGAAATTTCCGCACGGATTTTCCTGAGCATCAGCACAAGTCTGTCTGTTCCGATGTGTGGCTTTGCGAAGGTGATGACATTTTGGTCCACCCCGAAATCCACCATGTCGTGCAGGACTTGTTCCGAAAATGCGTTCCTGCTCCGGGTGTTGAGCTTGCCGTCACTGAAAGCTCCGGCTCCGCCCTCGCCAAAGAGAACATTACTGCGGGCGTTGAACTTTCGGTCCACAAAGAACCGGCGTATGTCGCGGAATCGTTCCTCTACGGGCTTTCCTTGCTCGTAAAGATCTACGGAATAGCCCTTGCGTAAAAGGTGCAGGGCCGCCCAGAGCCCCGAAGGACCTGCACCGACAATGTCCACATGTCCGGGCATTTGCACGGTGCCTGCCAGGGCTGCTTCTTTCGGGTCTTGCTTTGCCGGAACCGCTTCTACGAGCCCCTTGGCGTTGTTTCCGAAGGTCTTCAGTTTTTGCTGAACCTCGAAACGGACATTATAGGACCAATGGGGCGATCCCTTCCGGCGTGAGTCCAGCGAAAAACGTTCCACCTCCAGATTGAAAATCTGTTCCGGATGGAGTTTCAGCTCTTTAGAAAGAGCCTCCCGAAACTTGCCCTTTTTTTCTAGGGCAACGGGAAGCTCGTGAAAACAGTAAGAAAACATGGCCCCTACGCCGACGGAAAACCTTAGAACACGTAGTTCAGGTTGATACCGCCATAGATATCCTTGTATTCGTTGGATAGGTAGTCCGGACGGTAATAGATGGCAGAACCAACATACCAGTCACTGTAGAAGCGCTTGTTGTGGTTGAACCGTAGGTTGAGTTTTCCCAGCACGTCCATTTCTTCTTCGTCGAAATCCTCGTCATATTCGTTCCATTCCGTTAGCATGTAGCGGAACTGTCCGTTCAAGGAGACGATCATGAAACGATTCATGAAGGGAATTTCGTATTCGTCTTCTACGGTAATTTCGTCTTCGGTCATTTCATTGCGGACGTATGACTTGAGGCGGTAGGTCACCTGGAAATGGTTCTGCATGCTCTTGAGGGTGGTGGTGATGCTCAGTGGGTAGCTCTGTTCAAAGTAATCGCCACCGCCGTAGTAATAACCAAGCTTTGCCCAGGTCGTATCTTCAAGGTCCATGTCCAGCTCGTCAATCAAGCTGTCCTTGTGGAACACGGATGCGTCAGTACGAAGAGTCCAACGGCCGTTGATCTTAAACACGGACTGTGCCGCCTTAAAAGAGATGCCGGCATTGATGGTTTGCTTGTAAAGCCTCTCTTCGAACTTGGATGCGAGATAAGGCGCATCGACCGTAGACATGTAATCAGACCAACGTGCAGAATCCACCATGACGGTATCCCCGTTCACGATGGCCATCTTGGGGCCTTTGCCTTCGGTGAAATATTCATCTCTGTAGATGCCGTCTTCTAGCATATAGCTTCCGCGCAGGCGAATCGGACGGTACTGGTCCCTGAATTCCATGTTGTAGTTGGCGGTAATCTGCACCCTGGGATTGATGGTAAAGGTGTTGCTGAGTCCGAAATTGTGGATGTACTTTGTGCGGTCGTTGTCCAGTTCGTGCTGTTCGAACCAGTCGCTTTCCTCGTCAGAGACAAGCCCGAAATGAGTTCCTTCTGCCAGACCTGCCAAGTTTTTCTTTCTGCCATGGGCCGCGTTTTCCACGTTAATCTGGTAGTCCAGTCCAAGGGTCCAGAACTTTTTGATGTCTTGTTCCAGGCTGGCTCCGAATTCGCGGGTGTTGGATAGCTGGTCGGGGGAGCCTGCGCTATAGAAATCCTCACCGATGTATTTCACGTGGCCAGCGATTCTTGTTCTGTTGATGTTCCAGTTCAAGGAAGCGCCCAGGGCAAAATTCTGGCTTCCCCAGTGCTGTCCCAGTACTCGGTCGTCATCGCGGTCGCTTTCTTCTTCTTTTTGAATTTTCTTTGCTTCCTTCACCAAATCGTGCAACTTTGCAAGCATTTGACTCTTGCTCATGCTGGTGTTGTCTCCGAATATCTCTTCAAGTTCTGCGTTGGTGAGCCAGTCAATTTGACTTTCATTTTGCATCAATTTACGCAGAAGCGTATAGCTGGAAGTGTTCAATCCGGCGTTGGAGAAAACCCTATTGATTGCACGTTGACGGACAGCATCGGTGGTGTCTGCACGACCGACGGCGATTTGTCCGTTCAGCTCGATATCACCCGGGAAGAACAGCCAGTTGCCTTCGGCATACATGGTGAATGCTTCCAGAAGAGGATCGGTGGTAAGGGTACTAGCCTTGGCTCCGTCACGGAGTAGGGGGTCTTCAAGTTCGTCGTTTGCGTAAATAGCGCCCACTTTGGCGTCGAACCTGCGGACCGGAGCCCATTTCAGGAATCCGCCGTAGGCAAGGCGCTGGGCCTGAGCTTCACCATCATCGATGTAATCGTTATAGAGATAGGGGTGACGGTTGTGGGGAACCAGGGAACGCTTGGCCTCGCCAAAGAAACCTTCCAACTGGACCAAGGGCTGGTCCGCATTGTTCCTGAGCAAGGACAGGGTATATTCGGCACCGAACAGGGGCATGCCCGACATGTAGATTTCTCCGCCCATCATCTGGAAATCACCCAGGTTGACACTGTTGTAGCTATCATTGTAGCGCAGTGTCACGGGGTTCGGGTAGAATCGGTTCCAGGAATCCGATGTGGCATCCATGGTAAATTCGATGGTCTTGCCTTCGGGTGACATCATCAGCACGTAAGCCGAGGCATTTGCGCCAAAACCCGGCACCTGGAAATAATTCTTGTAGCGGTCGCCCTTGAGAATGGTATCCGTTCCAAAGATTTCTGGAGTATTGCCGTGGTGAGTGCGGGTACGCACATAGTGGTAGTTTCCGCCCAGCATCACGTTTCCAAGGACAGTCCAGCTCCTTTGTGTAGAATCTGCAGGGGCATCAGATTCAAATACCACGTTGGCTTCGTCGGTAGGGTTCAGGTTCTTCCGATCCACACCAGGAACTTCCGGTTCGGGGGGAAGCGTTGCTACGGTTTCTGCAGCCTTGTTGCTGAAATTGGTCTTGTTGTTCTTGGCAGTCTCCATGAGTTCGGGAGCAAGAATTTCCGAAGAGGAAATACCCACCGTGTTTTGTTCAATGGCGGTATTGTTCAAGTCAATGACGGTGTTCCCCATATTCACCACAGCCGTACCGTTGTCCTTGAAATTTGAAGAGGACACGGTACTCTTCGAAAGCTTGGAATTCAACAGGGCGACATTGTTGTTTTCAAAAGTAGACCGTTCGACATCGCCCTGGGCGTAGTGGGAAAGGTTCAGGGCAACCTGGTTGTTCTTGAACTGGCAGTCGTTTGCATTGACTGTGGCGTTACGGGCATAAATGCCATATCCGGCGGAGCCTTCCACAAGGGAATTCTGGATTTTCAGATTGCCGTTTTCCACCACGATTCCGTTGGTGGCGTTCAAGATCTGGGCGTTGCGGATTTCGGAGTTGTTTTCTCCGGTAATCACGATTCCGGCCCAATCGCCTGCAGCGGGAGTACTCATGGCAGAGCGGAACACCACAGGAGATGTTGCAGTTCCTGCCACCACCAACTGGCCCTGGTTTACTGCGAGGGAGCTACCCTTGGTGAACAAGATGGTGGTTCCCGGTTCAATGACCAATACCGTATTGGCGGCAACAGATACTGTTCCGTTTACGAGGTAGGGGGATTTGTCCGCTTTCAAGAAACTACGGAGTTCACCCTGGAGTTCTGTGCCGGTCAGTTGAACGTTTTGCGGTTCTGGCGCTGGAGCGGCCTCTACGGCCGGTGCAGGAGTAGCCACGGGGGCAGCTTCAACTGGAGCTGGAGCGACAGCCTGTTCAACAGGGGCTTCGGCAACAGGTGCAGCGTCGGGTGCAGGTTCTGCTGCAGGCACAGGTTCAGCAACGGTCTGTTCGGCAGGAGCCGTTTCTGCCGCTGCAGGTTCGGCTGTTTCAGGAGCAGTGGCTTGTGCGGGAGCATCAGCCGGAGCGGCCTGTTCGGCAGGTTGTGCTACCGGCGTTGGCGCAGGGCTTGCAGCTTCCTGGACCGGGGCAGCTGCTTCGGCAGCAGGTGCCGGAGTTGTTGCTACGGGTGCTGGTGTCGCAGCGGCAGGAGCAGCAACTGGAGCAGGCGCTGGGGCTTGTTCAGGAGCTGCCGTTGGAACTGGTGCTGGAGCTGCCTGTGTGGCAGGGGCGGCCTCTTGGGCAAATGCAAAGAATGTTCCCAGAAGGACTGTAGCGACGGTACCCTTAAAAATCTGTTTCATTTAGCGTACCTCGTAAGTCTTGGTGGCTTTGAGAACCTTGCCGTTCTTCAAGACAACCTGGATGTTGATTTCTGTTTTTTTGCCGTATTCCAGTTCCACAGGGACGCTGAAGTTGAAATCTTGAATGGACGGGGAATATTGTTCCAAAAGATTTTTGTTTCCGCTTGTGACAAGAACGCTCTTTATGTGGCTGATGTCATTTTCGGGAATTCCCTTGATAGAGAAAACTATTTCACGCTCAAATCTTCTGGACACTCCGTTGGGTGGAGGAGGTACGCGTAAGCGTTCCACGTTGCCCTTTCGAACATCTATATAGGCTGAGATATTCGGGTAACACCCTAGTTTCTTTCGAATTTCAGCCTTGTTTCCAGCCTGGTCACGGGCAATCCAGGCGTAATCGTGGAGTCCGGATTTGAGTTTGATAGTGGAGTAGGAATTCTTGTCGAAATAAGTCTCTTTAAGAGGAGTCCGGTCCATTTCGGTTGAGAGGATGACAATGTCGTCCTTGATGTTTGAAACAGAAACGCTGGCTTCACAACGGATGGAATCGCTACGCTGGAAAATCAGTGCGGGCTTGTCCAGGTTTATAGCCTCGCAGCTCTTGTCAATCTCCAAATCCACCTTGACGGTCGCCTTGCCGGTTGCCCCGTTGAATTCAATAGTTGCGAACTTCTCGTTCCAGTTGCCCTTCTGGTCGCTAATGGTAATGGTATAGGTCCATTTTCCGTTTGCGCTTAGGGGTACCAGGTTGGGGGAGGTGTGCTTGCCCAATTTTACAAACAGGGTTGCTGTAGAATCATCTGGGTTGAATTCGCCCTCGATGGTAGCCGCTCCCGTTTCGCAAATCTTGAGTGGCGAAGGCGTGGTCACCTTGAACGAAATCGCTGTCGTCTGACTTGCAGAATCCTTTACCGTTGTATCGGGCTGTTGCATGTAGTAGGTCTTCAGGTCGGCACAGCCGAAGCTCACCTTTCCGCTGTAGCAGATAACGGGGAATTTCTTGTCACCAACGGCGCTGGGAGCCCAGTTGGGAGTGAACTGGACCATTTCTCCGGTAGATTCGATTCTCTCTCCGCCAAGTTCCACGCCTACACCGGCAGGGCAGGTTCCCTTGATGGCTACACTCGGGGTATAGATGGTGTCGGGGAGGGCTTCGAAGGTGCACTTGAGGGAGTCTTTGGCGGCGGTCTGCTTGGCCTTGTACTCGTTATCCTTTGCCTGGATAGCCTCTTTCAGTTTGTCTAGGGTCATGGTGGTATCGCTGAGCATGGCGTCGATTTCGTTCAAGAAATCCAGGTCACCCGAGGAGGACAGTTCCAAAACCAGAAAGTCGTCGCCGTTGGGGACGGCCGTTTGGCCTCCATTGATGCCTACCACCTTGCCGGACAAGTCGATTTCCAGGCGTCCGTTGCGGAGGGATGCGATGGGAGTGCCCTTGGAGCTCATGCCGATGACACCGTCAGTTCCGCGGATGGCGGCCGTGGCGGTTCCGGTCTTGAATTTGAAGGAGCTCTCCTTGCTGGACTGTTTCTGTACGTCAAAGCGGACCTTGCCGCTCTTGATGTCGGTCATGGCCGTCTGGACTCCGTCCTCGGACAGCAGTTGGGAGAATTCCACTAGGGAGTTCTCTTCTACCGAGATGGTACTGCCGTCGGGCAGGGCCACAATGGCCTGGGATTCTACCAGGGTCCTGATAACGTCTTTTTCCTTGACCTTCGCCCCTACACGGAGAGGCACCCAGTTGCCTTCGGATTTCTTTTGGGTGGTCACGTCACCGATGACGGAACGGACCTTGCCCGAGGTGTTTTTGGCAGCGTAGGAGAACGGTACCGCCAACATGAGTGCGACGGCCACAAATTTAAAACGGCTTGAAAATGACATATAGCCCCTCTTTCAAGATATATTTTACATAATAAATATATTATTTTTGGCTTTATTGAGAGAAAATTGTATTTTTTAGGGTCGAGAAATTGACCCTAATCACACGAGGAACCTATGAGCGCAGAATTTGAAGAGCCTACCGTAGAAATGACCGACCCGGATACCGGCGAGCAGGTCATCAAGGAACTGGACAAGGCCATCCTTTCCAAGGGGGCGTGGCAGACCATGATGTTCCTTTGCCAGGAACGCAACGCCAAGACCGGCGAATTCGGCGAACCCAAGGTCTATATCCGCCGTTACCAGAAGGTAGCAGGCGCTTTCAAGGCCCGCAGCAAGTTCAATATCAGCGGAAAGGCCCAGGCCGAAGCCATTATTGAAAATCTTAAGAAGTGGTATAACATTTAATGCCTGACCCTGCCAGTAGTAAAAAAAGAAAATACAAGATAGATTTCCTTTGTCAGGGGAGCATCAAGACTTTCCCCTGGAAAGACAAGTTCGACAAGATGGCCCACCAGCTCCTGGACCAGGAGGGAACGGGGAACAACGTAAATGTTGTCCTCTGCGACGACGATTTTGTCCGGGAAATGAACAAGTCCTACCGCGGGCTAGACAAGGTGACCGATGTGCTTTCCTATGAATGGCACGAACCGGACCTCTTGGGCGAAATCTACATCGCCAAAGAACAGGTCAAGCGTCAGGCCCCCGAATACGGCAACAGCTTTTTCGCAGAACTCAAGCGGGTCATTGTCCACGGTCTTCTGCACCTGTCGGGCTACGACCACATCAAGGCGGCCGACCGCAAGGTCATGCGCAAGCGGGAATGCGAATTTCTGGGGCTGGACCCCTACAAGGAGAAATGCTGATGGATTCATCGGTACAGTGGGCAATTGCCTTTCTGGTAATTTTCCTGTTTGTTTCCTTTTCTTTTTCTTTAATCAAGACCGCGTTCAGCGGCATTTATGCCAAGCGTGAGGCCAAGGATAGGGAAGGCCGCGAAGAGAAAGTGGCCGCCATCGTGGAGCACGACGGCTTCAACGAGACCATCTCCATCGGCCGCATCTTCTGCAATGTGGGGAGTGGTGTTTTGGGCATTTACCTGTTCCAGATGGTTCCGTGGAACTGGGTGCACGAATTCAAGATGCTCGCTTTCTTGGCTTACCTTGTTGTGGCCTGCATCTGCATTTACACCATAACCGTCTTTTGCGCGAACCTTCTCGGCACCCTCAAGCCCGATACCTTGGCGGTGGTGCTGATTCCGCTCTTCAAGCTCATTCGCGTTCCTTTTGCGATTCCTGCCAAAATCTGTCACGTTCTTTTTGTGGCGATTTTGAAGGGCCTGGGCTACGATTCCAAGCTTAGCTTCCTCTCCGAAGAACGGCGCGATGCCGTGCAGGCGGACCTTTCCGACAGCGAGGAGACCGATGCCGAAGGCCTCGAAAAAGAAGAACAGCAGATGATTCTCAACATCTTCGACTTCGTGGAGACTCCGGTCCGTGAAATCATGACTCCCCGTGTGGACATGTGCGCTATCGACGTGGAAACGCCCCTGGACGAACTTGTCAAGGTGTTGAACAGCGAACGCCATTCCCGCTTGCCGGTGTACAAGGATACCATCGACAATATAGTGGGAATCCTTTCCAACAGGGACTTTTTGGAATGGTACACCGAACATCGGGATGAGCCCTTCGATATCATGAAAATCGTGATGCCCCCCGTGTTCGTGCCTTACCACAAGAAGATAGATGACCTGCTTACAGAGCTCCGCAAGACCGGAAACCAGCTGGCCATCGTTGTGGACGAATACGGCGGCACGGCGGGCCTTGTGACCCTGGAAGACATCCTGGAAGAAATCGTGGGCGAGATCCGCGACGAAGACGACATGGACGAAGACGAAGATGTACAACGCCTAAAAGACGGTCGCTACATCGTGGACCCCCTCATGACCCTTTCGGACCTGAGCGACGAACTGGGAATCGAGCTGGAACCGCCCGAGAATTCCCATGTGGAGACCCTTTCGGGCCTCATTCAGGCCACACTTGGCATTATCCCGTCTCCGGGTGCCGAGGTCAAGATTCAGGGCTATATCTTCAGGGTGCTCAAGATGGACGGCACCCGCATGGAAAAGGTGATGCTGATTCTCCCTCCCGGTAAGGCCGGTCCCAAGACCCAGGCGCTGAAAAAAATCTAGTGATTCTTATAGTACCCAGTGGTACTCAAGCCCGAGGCTTACAAACCAGTCGATGGTAGAGCCTCCGATGGTCGTAGGTTCGGCGGCGGCGTCGGGGGAGGGGTCGGAGTAGGTGTCACGCCCCCTGCTAGAGATTCCCGTGCGCATGCTTATGCCGTAATGCTTGGCAAATACAAACTGGCTGCCGATTCCCACCAGGGCCCCTTTGTAGACTTCTTCGAATTCCACGCGCTTTTCGTAGGCGGCCGAAGGCTTTTTGACATCGTCCTTCACGTCGATTTCTTCTACAAAGAAACTGTACTGGAACCCGAGAAAAGCGAAGGGCGTGATGTCCAGCCATTTGTTCATGGGGAACGTCTTAGAAAGGTGCACGCTGAGCCCGATTTCGTGCTGATAGAAATACCAATAGTCAAGTTCGTCGTAAGAGGTGTCCTTGCTGTCGGTTTTCACATTATGTTTAGCCACGCGATAGATGATTTCGGCTCCGATAAAGCCGTACCAGGTTCCGCCAGCGTAAAGGCTTAAAAACGGGTCGGAATCGTCAATAAAGTTCCAGAGGCTGGTGGAATCTTTGGTGACGCGGTACTTGCGGACCTTGCTGTCGATATGGCTTCGGTACCAGTTGTCGGGAGTCAGCGGAATTTTTGCCTGTGAATAGCCGAGGCCTACGCCAATCCAACCATTGAAATTGGGAGTTTCCTGATAGTATTCGTCGGGTTCCGTGGCCATCTTTTCACGTTCTTTTTTCGTTAGGCGTCTCTTGGCAGGACGATCAAAGAAAGAATTGGCCATTTCGTCGTACAAGGCGATAGGGTCGCTGTTAAAAGCCACCGTGCCAGCCATTTTTGGCGTACCTGCTGTTTCATCGAACAACGCCACCCTCACGACACCTTCGACCTTGGACACATACATCACGATTTTGTCTTCTAGTGCTTGAATCTTTGCTATCATGGCGGGGTGTCTCGCCTTCAGGTATTCCGCCTTGGCGCCAGGTTCCAGATTGTAACCGAGCCAGGTGGCGTACCGGTGTGCTACGGAGTCGCGTTCCCACTCCCCGAAAATACGGCACTTTGGGTCACCGATGCTGGTGTTGTTCCGCTTCAGCGAAAGACAAAATTCCTTGGGGTCGATGGTGATGGACTTATCTACATTCCAAATCAAGATGTCGCCATCTTTCCAAAGGGTGTAATGGGAATCGAAATAGATGTCCTTTGCGTGGGAAATCACCGCAAGCAGGCCTATCAGCAAAACATACAGGAGCTTTTTCATAGGCCCGCTCCTGCGTCAAGGTTACGCTGTATCTGGGTTGCGATGTCGCGAACCAGTTCTTCTATGTCGCCCTTTGAAATTTTTACGATGGGGCGTTCCACCTGATCGACAGCGCTGAACAGGGCCCGTTGCCTTTCGTTATCCCAAAGGGTATAGGACACGATGGCGGTCAGATTATTGGAAGTCTTCTTTTCTGGACCTTCGTTGTGGATGAGGGCGTAATCGAAATAGTTTTCCCTGCTCAGGTCAGTCCCTATAATGACTTCGTGGACAATCAGGATGGTCTTGGGAATGTTTCCGCTGGAATCGGCCACCATTACACCCTGCTCCGGGAATTTCCCCTTGATGAAAATCCGCTGATCAAGCTTTAGGCTCTCTTCGGGCAGGCCATCCAACTTGCTTGACGGCACGACCTTCAATCTGCTATAGCGTTTTTTCAGTTCATCTGTCAGAAGTTTTGCGCATTCTGTGGTGACGTTGGTCTGGATGCTGTCAGCGGAAATATTCAGCTTCTTGGCAAACCAGGCAGAACGGATTAGCACAAAGGCCTTGTCTGTTCCGACGACCGCAAGGTCGTCCCGTGGCGGAATCCTGTAGGCGGGATGGCTTTTAGTCCACTGGTAGTGCGTGCCGCAACCGAGAAGGATGCAAGCGACTATACACCAGAGGCCAAAAGTCCAGACTCCCTTGAGCATTTTCACCTAATTAGTTTGCGCCCCACTTTTCGCGGTAGGCGTAAACCTTGTCGAGAATTCCTTCGGGGGCGTTGATGGCCTTGCGGTTCTCTTCGCTTTCGAGGAACGCAATGATGTCGTTGATGTTCACGATGGAGTGGGCCACGATGCCGTATTCGTCCTGCACGGTCTGGAGGGCGGACTTGCCGTTTTCCAGTTTTTCCTTGCGGTCTACCGAAATCAAGAGGCCGACCACGTTGGCGTTTTCAATCTTGGAGAGGGCCTGCATGGTCTCGTTCACGCTGGTGCCTGCGGTAATCACATCTTCGATGATGACCACGTCGGTCTTTTCGGTGTACTTGTAGCCCACCAGAGAACCGCCCTCGCCGTGGTCCTTCACCTCTTTGCGGTTGTAGGTGAAAGTGAGGTTCTGACCATAGACGTCGGAGAGCTTCATGGCCGTAGCGGCACACAGGGGAATTCCCTTGTAGGCCGGGCCGTAGAGGTTCTGGACCTTGCCGTCAAAGTGCACCATGAAAGTGCTGGCGTAATATTCGGCAAGCTTAGAAAGGCTTGCTCCCGTGCGGAATTCTCCGGTGTTGATGAAGTACGGGGTCTCGCGACCGCTCTTGGTGATAAAGTCACCGAACTTGAGAGCACCGGATTCTACAAGGAAATGGACAAACTGGTCTTTGATGTTCATGAAATTATTCCGCTCCCATCAGCATGCCAAAGATGCTGGAAAAGACATTGTAATTTTCAGTAAGGACTTCGATGGCAATGAGCAGGGCAAATACCACGACGCATAGTCCAATGTAGAAGTAGAAGGATTTCTTGAACCCCTTGATTTTCAACTTGAAAATGAACCAGGCAATGACGCTGAAGATCGCGCTCAATGCCCATGCCGCAACAGCCCCGAGAGCAACTCCCGGAATTTGGTTTATGGCAAAGCTAATGGCGATACCCGGAATGAAATAGAATACGATGCACAGCACGCAGAGTAGGGCGAAGCCCACATAGTGTGAAAATCCCCGTTCCTTCTGGACGATAATCTGAGGCTGGGTTTCGGAAACGGCAGGCTGAGCCGGTTCGGCGGCTGGCTGCTCCGGTTCGGCGGCAGGTGCGTCTACAGCGGTTGCTGGCGTTGTTTCGACAGGCGTTTCAACAACCTTCTCTTCTTCATTCTTGATTTCTTCGGACATTGTTTCTCCTCGTAAAGGTATTAGGTTATAGGTTGTAGGTGTTAGGCTACTTCAGACACTTACAATCTTGAACCTATAGAATAAATGTTCTTCCAGCATACACGAACACGCGGTGTTCAAGCCAGAGTTTCAGGGCGGCAGAAAGGGTCCGCTTTTCGATATCCTTGCCCAATTCCACCAGTTCGTCGATGCTGGCCGTTTCGGGCACTCGCTGGATATCCTGGCAGATGATGGGGCCCTGGTCCAAGTCTTCTGTTGCAAAATGGGCGGTAGCACCAATAATTTTCACACCCTTGTGCCAGGCCTGGTGGTAGGGCTTCGCTCCCTTGAAGGCCGGCAAGAACCCGTGGTGGATGTTGATGATGCGGTACTTGAATTCTTCGGTAAAGGCTTCGCTCAAAATCTGCATGTAGCGGGCGAGGACTACCGTATCGGTGTTGGTCTCGGCGATGATTTCGCGGAAACGGTTTTCGGGAATGGTCTTGTCCGGATTGCTGGGAACGTAGTAGAAGGGCACGCCAAAGGTTCCGCCCACGGGTCCAAGATCGGGGTGGTTTCCGACGATACAGCTGAATTCGCAAGGCAGGTCTCCGTCACGCTGCTTGAGGAGCAGATCGTAGAGACAGTGGTCTGTCTTGGACACAAAAATGGCGACACGTTCAATCTTGGAAGTATCGAACAGTTTCCAGTTGAGTTTCAGGTGACCTTCCAGGGTTTCAAGATGTTTGTAAATCTCCTGGACGTCCTCTGATTCCATCTCGAAAACGGCCCTGAGGAAAAAGGTCTCGATGTCCTTGGCCGTATGTTGTTGTAAATCAATAATATTAGCGCCCGCTTTTGCAAGGACCTGGGTAGTACCCGCAATAAGTCCTGTCTGGTCCGGGCAATGAATCTGAAGAATGTACTTGTTTTTTGCCATGGCCTATAATGTAGCTTTTTTAGCTTGATTCTGCATAATTCCGATGCCATTAGGCTTAAAAAAAACTATGATTGTTCCTGTTTTTAACGAGGGGTTTTTGTGATTCGCAAAACTATCTGTTTTTTAGTCTGTCTATCTGCAATTTGTGCCTTTGCCCTGCCTAAGTCGTGGGACTCTATTTTCAAGACCAACGAAGAGGCTAATTACGCTTCTGCAAAGATTAGCGGCAATGTCCGTCTTGGCAAGTACACCCACTACAAGAACGTTCAACCGGTATCTTTCAAGGTGGATAGCGAAGTATTCTCTTTTGCGGTCTCCGGAAACATGACCGTGCCCGCCGAAGTAATCGAAAAAGGGGACTTTTTCTCCGTGTGCAACACCACCAAGGAAGCCTGGATTTCTTACTTTGGTGACCCCGAAACATACGGCAAAGAAGACCTGGTCGTGCATGTGGCAGGTGTGGATTTGGCCTGCGGAGATATACTCTATGCTGTTGGAGACCTGAAAATCAAGTTCTTCAACAAAAAAGCCCAGGACGAATGGAACAAGAAATACGAAAAGGGCGAAAAGTACAAGCGCGAACTGCTGGTGAATTTCAGGCGCGAAGAACAGGAACACCGAGCCACCATCCGCGACAATTCCAGCCAGTTCAAGGACCCCCGCGACGGTCAGGTTTACAGGACCATCAAGATCGAGGGCCGTGAATGGTTCGCCCAGAACGTAAATTACAACGTGCCCGGGCATTCCTGGTGCTATGAGGACAAGGACAACTACTGTGTCCGTAGTGGCCGTCTTTACGATTTAGAAGGAGCCCGCAAGGCTTGCCCCGAAGGTTGGCATCTGCCCCGCGACAGGGAATGGCAGGACATGCTGACGGGCCTCACCCAGTGCTACGATGGTGTGGATAAATGCGGTGCATTTGCAAGCAAACTGAAGGCCACTACGGGCTGGCACGGTGGTGGCGGCACAGACGAATACGGCTTTACGGTTTTCTCTTCGGGCTACCGCAAGATGATCGGTTCCAAGACGGTGCGTTACGAAGATATGGGCGAGTATGCCGGTTTCTGGTCGTCCCAGAACGGCAGGAACGAAACCATTTGGCTTTGGGCCATGGGCCGCATGTCAGACCAGATGGTCCGACAGCTTGTGAACAACAAGGGCAACGCCTACTCTGTCCGCTGCATCAACGGAAACTAAACAATCGAAAAATTAGGGGTCCAGCAATTCCCCACGAATCACTTCCACCTGGTCTCCCACCAGGCTGATGATGTTCGTGGGGTTGATTTCGATAGGCCCGCAGTCCACCATCATCTCTACGGAGTGCTCGAAGGTCTTCCATATTTCGTCGGGGGCGTAAAGGTCTTCTTCGCTGAGCTTTGCCGCCGTACTTAGGATAGGCTTGTCAAAATGCTGGAACAGTTCCGTGAAGAAGGGGTGTGTCGGCATACGGATGCCGATTTCCGGACGTTTTACGTCTAGCCGCCGGGCGATGTGCGGATCCGCAGGCAAAACAAAGGTGTAGGGCCCAGGGACTCTCGGCTTCATGATGTTAAAGGCAAAGTTATCTACGCGGGCATAGTCCGTAGCCGCCTTGATGTTTGGCACGATCAGGGCCATGAAGAATTTCTTCATAGGCTTTTTCAGGGCGTAAAGCTTGTGGATTGCCTTCGGAGATTCCGCGTTACAACCGATAGCATAACCGGATTCGGTGGGGTAGAGAACCAGACCGTCGTCTTCCAAGGCGGCAGCCGCAAGTTTAACGATTCTTGCCTGTGGATTGGCTGGATGTACTTCAAAACGCATAGACCAAATACCTTTTATTCCATCTTTTCCTTAATTTCTAACCTTCTAACCTTTGATTCCTTAAGCGGATCCTCGCCTTGGTTCGACTTCGCTCACCACAGGACGCGAGGATGACAAACTCCCAAAAAATCTTGTCTTCACCAGCCCTAAAACCTACAACCTAAAACCTATTACCTAATTCCTAGCATTGCGGAATCACCTGAGTTCCCTCGAAGGCGTTCTTATAGTGTTCAAACTGCATGGGCTTCTGGTAAGCGCGAATAGAAAGGACGTCGAAACGGCAGGGAGTGTCAAAGCCTTTTGGGGCCTTTTCTTTTTGAGTGTAGAGGTAATGGCAGGCAGTGCTCCAGATTTTACGCTGTTTGAGGGCATTTACGCGGGCTGCGGGGTTTCCTTGTCCAGCGGTCCACACGGACTTGACTTCTACAAAAACGACGGTCTGTCCGTCTCGGGCCACAATGTCCAGCTCGCCTCCGCGGTAGGCGTAGTTTCTGTCCAAAATTTCATAACCGTTCCGCATCAGGTAGGCCGAAGCCTCCGTCTCGATAGCGTTACCCTTCTTGCGGTTGACGGACTTCACCGAATTCCGATTCACAGATTCATTTTTCATTGTTAATTCCTCAAGCGGATCCTCGCCTTGGTTCGACTTCGCTCACCACAGGACGCGAGGATGACATCCCTCAAAGTGAAGCGGCCTCACACCACACACCTCATACCCTTATCCCTAGATCCTAGCCCCTAGATCCTGGCCCCTAGATCCTAACCCCTAGATCCTAGCCCCTAATCAACCTCCATCCCCAGGAGCCGTACTTCTGAAATGGCGAAATCTTCGTTTTCCCCTTCGTAGATGTCTTCCAGATAGAACTTGAGTTCTGTGGTCTCGATAGCCTGGATGGTGGGGTATTGCATGCCCTTGATATTTTCCAGCTTGATTTTTTGCTTGAATCCGTCTGCGGTTTCTACCGTAATAGTTTTCGGCTTCTTGAAAATACGGAACCGGTCGCCAAAAAGGTCGTCAACGGATTTTTGATACCCGATGGCGATTCCCAGGTGGGTGACCAAGGTGTTTTTCTTGAAATAAAGGCTCAAAACGGGATTCTGCGGCTTCAGGGGCATGCTATTGAGCCATGCCGTTTTCAGGTCACCGTCACTCAGGTTGTCTAGACCGTAGTCTACGCCACCGTCATTTTCCAGGGCCTTGGTCTCGAAATTACCGACCGCTTCGTCCCACTCTAAATCTCGAAGGGTGCTTTCGGGCTTGTGGGTAAGCATCAGGAGCACCATCAAGATGATAATCAGCGGGAATATAGAAAGGGCAAGAGCCGTCAGCTTGCGGTGGATTTTTTTTGCCTTAGAAGGAATCTTTGTGGCCACTTCGGCAATGGATTCTCTGCCATGGCTGAACAAAGAAGTTTTCCGTCCTGTAATTTTGCCTGTGCTTCGGGTATCTTTTTGCGGGAAAACAGCATCGCAGGCATCCAAAAACTCCTGCATGTCGTGGAAACGTTCGTTCAGCTTTTTCTTGAGGCACTTGAGAATCAGTTCTGCAAGCCCCTTGGGCATGTCCGGCCTGAACTGTCGCGGGTCAGGCGGTTGTTTCTGCACATGCTGAATGGCAATCTCTATGGGCTTGTTGCCGTTGAACGGGAGTTGTCCGCAGGTCATTTCAAACAAAATGATGCCCATGCTGTAGATATCGGACTGGAGGGTCACTTCTTCGCCGTGGCACTGCTCCGGAGACATATACTCGGGCGTGCCCATGGTCATGCCCGTTCTGGTAAGGCGCTGTTTTTCCATCTCCTGGATGTAAGAAATCCCGAAATCCATGATATAGACACGGTTATCGTGGGTAATCATGATGTTAGATGGCTTCACATCCCTATGGACAATACCGCGGTTGTGGGCATACAAAAGACCGCGGGCAATCTGCTTGATAATCACCTCGATAGAAGAGAAGGGGAGTTTGCTCTGCTTCTGCAAGATGTCGGAAAGCGCCACTCCCTTCACATAGGTCATGGCAATAAAAAGCTGGTTGGCCTGCTTACCAAAGTCGAAAATCTGGACAATGTTCATGTGGTCCAGTTCTTTCATGGCCTGGGCTTCCAGGTAAAACCTCTGGATTGCCTCTTCGTCAGAAGACGAGTCCAACACCTTCAGGGCCACTTCGCGACCGAGCCGTTTGTCCAGGGCCTTATAGACGTAGCCCATGCCTCCCCGTCCGAGAGTATCTATCAGGTCGTAGTTTTCGTTAAAGGGGCGAGGGAAAGTATTTGATTGATTCTCGGGACTCATTTTGCTTTTCTAAGGAGGTGTAAATTGACGAAGGTTATAATACAAAATATAATGATGAGTGTCATCAGCATTACAAAGTTCAGGCTCTCGAAAGGCCTGTCCAAAAGTAAATCCAGAAGGGCGTCCTGGTCGAACCTTGACCAAATGGCAAAGGAAAGTGCCTTTCCGATAGCCTGCATCTGGTCCAGGGGAACAAGGGCTCCGGCCAAGGCCACCTGCGGAATGATAATCAGGGGCAAGAAAGCGTTTGCCTGGCCGGGATTTTTGGAAAATGCGCTGACAAGACAACCCATGCACACGGCAGGAATCGCCGTCAAGGCAAACACGAGGGCAAGAATCGGCAAGGTCGGATGCATCGTCACCTTGAAGGAGATAAAACCGTAAATAACGAAGGTCTGCATGAAGGCTGCAACAGAGGGAATTCCCGTTTTGGCAAGCAGGTAGGGGGCGATGGACATGCCTTTTCGCAAATCGTTAGTCAAGATTTCTTTTTCTTGGACGATCTCTCGAATCGAAAGGGAAAGGGCAAACCAGTTGGCACAGAGAATTAAGGCAAAGCTTACAATCCCAAGAGGCGAATTATTGGAGAAAATCTGGGAGAAGACAAATCCGAGGATAAAGGGCTGTATAAACAGGGCAAAGAGTTTTCCCTTGTCGCGGAACCACTGCTTGAGAATCAACTGGATATGGTAGGGAAGCAGAGTCGATTTTTTTTCGGTCTTGAAATAGGTTCGGTTCTTTTTTTCGCCGTTAGCTACTTCCATAGATTTTTTCGAAGATGCCCAACGGATAAAGGAGTCGTCGTTCAATCCCGCTAAAATACTTTCGGCACTTTTGGTATTGAAAAACCCTACCGATTCTTCGCGAGAACCATAGAACACCTGTTTTCCCTGATGGATAACCAGCACCTTGTTGGCGATGTTCAGGGCTTCGTAGCTGTGGGTGGTGAGAATTACCGTATGGCCCAAGAAGGCCAGCTGTTTCAGGTGGGTGCACAGAATGTTTGCGTTGTAGGGGTCCAAGCCCGAAAGGGGCTCGTCCAGCACAATCAGGCCAGGAGAGCCGATAAGTTCCTGGGCCAAGGCAAGCCTTCGCATTTCGCCACCGCTCAGAGTCTTTACGGGGTTGTTCTTGCGGGCGGTAAGTCCGAACAGCTCGCAAATTCGGTCAGCCCGTTCCTGGAAAGATTCCTTCAGTTCCTTTTTGTCCATGGAAATTTTTGCCCCATGCAGGAGTGTTTCCATGACGGTCAAGTCCTTGTGGAGTGCCGGGTCCTGCGGCAAGAAGGCAATCCGTTTGCGGATTTCCTTGTTGCGGTAATCCAGCCCGGAATAAAGGACTTCGCCTTCGGGAGACTTGGTGTATTCCCCTTTCAGAAGTTTTAGGAGCGAAGATTTTCCTTGGCCGGAGCGTCCGATAATGGCAAGAATTTCTCCTGCGGGCAGGTAGAGGTTTATGTCGGACAACAGCTCTTTTTTACCGGCATAGACATCCAGATTCCTAAGCGTCACGTCAAATCCGGACATGACCCGCTTGACCAGCAGGTCGCCAGCCTGGAACGAAAACTCGAAGTTCTCAAGACGGATGGTGTCGCCTGCATCCAGGCGGATTTCATGTCCTTTTTTACCGTCGGAATCCGTCAATTTTTTTGCAAAATGGAGCCTGCAGCCAGAATCCAAAAGTTTCGCCTTGAACGCGGTGTTCCCGTTTTCACCTTCCAGTGTAATCTCCTGGTCTTCCGAGGTCAAGGTATATGATTCCGTAGAATCAGATGCATCCAGAAGCAGCAGGGAAAGGGCGTCGCCCCGTAAAGTCACTCTCAAGCGGTGAAGCCCGATGACGATGATGTCGCCATCTTTCAGCGGAATTTCAGAGACGTCTTCGTCGTTGACCTGGGTGACGCTATTGCTTGAAAGGTTCTTTAGATTCCATGAACCGTCGGTGAATTCTATGGTCGCATGTTCCCTGGAAACGAAAACGTCGGAGAATCGGATGTCGCAATCCTCTTTTCGTCCGATGGTAAACGGCTTTCCTTTTTCGGGTGTGACTATATGGAACATGTCGTCGGATGCCCTTTAGAACGGCTATTTCAAGTTCCTGATGGCAGCTTCGAAACGCCTGCAGGCACTTTCCAAATTTTCGTCGCTGGCAGCATAAGAAAAACGCACGCAGCTGTCGTTTCCGAAAGCTGCTCCCGGTACAATGGCAAGCCCTTGACTTTCAAGGATGTACTCGCACAAATCTACGGACCCCTTGATGGCCTTCCCGTCAGGCGTTGATCGCCCATAGACGGAGCTCACAGTGGCGAACAGGTAAAAGGCTCCCTCAGGAGCGCGCAGCTTTTGCCCCAGGGCATCGCCGATTTTTGACACCATAAAGTCCCTGCGCTTGCGGAAAACCTCCCTCATTTTGAGGGACTCTGCATTTCCCATCTCTAGAGCGCCCAAGGCGGCGTACTGGGCGATGTTGCTCGGGTGGTGTGTGGCTTGCCCTTGGATTTTCCCGATAATCTTGGCGATGGGGGCGGGGGAGGCGTCGTAACCTACACGCCAACCGGTCATGCAGTAAGATTTGGAAAAACCGTTGATGACAATGGAACGGTCTTTCATCCCGTCAATAGAAGCAATGCTGGTAAATGTTCCCTGATAAACGAAGTATTCATAGACTTCGTCAGAAATGCAGTAGAGGTCGTTTTCGACAATGACCTTTGCCAAGGCCTCCAGTTCCTCGCAGCTATACACGGAACCGGTAGGGTTGCAAGGGTTGTTCATTAAAATGGCCTTGGTCTTGTCGTTACAAACTTTTTTTAGTTGTTCGGCCGTTATCTTGAAATCATTCTCTTGCAATCCGTCAACAAATACGGGAACGCCTCCTAGCCATTTCACCAATTCAGGATAAGTCACCCAATAGGGGGCGGGAATAATCACCTCGTCACCGGGGTTTATCAGGGCGGCAAGGGAGTTGAACACGGCATGCTTTGCGCCGCTGGTGACCGTAATCTGTTCGGGTTCATAACGGAGCCCGTTTTCTTTGGAGAGCTTTTCGCAGATTTTCTTGCGCAACTCCAAAATGCCGACGGGAGCGGTGTAGCGGGTCTTTCCGCTGTCGATGGCGCAATGCGCCGCCTTGCAGATAGGTTCTGGAGTCGGAAAATCCGGTTCGCCGGCACCAAGACTAACCACGTCCTTGCCTTCGGCTATCATTTTCTTGGCAAGGCTGTCAATGGCAACTGTCAGGGAGGCGGCAATATTCAGTGTTCTATTGGAGAGACTTTTGGGCATTTTCTTTTTTTTGCCTTTGCAGGATTCTGTAGTTGTCTAGAGAACCTGCAATTAACGAAAACATTGTGAACTGGGCGATTGAAATACAAATCAGTCCGATAAACGAAATTTGTCCGATGCTTTTTAGGCCAGGATGCGATGAAATCAGCAAACCGTAGGTTCCAATCATGGCGGCCATCTGGCTTATGGAAATAGAGAAAGCCTTGCCTTGCAAAAGCGTGAGGGCGGTCCCTTTCCGCTTTTCGTAATAGGCGGTCCACAACTGGATAGAACCGTCAACGCTTGCCCCGATCAAAATCGGGAAGGCGATAGTGCTATAGACAGAAAGCTTGATTCCAAGGACGTTGATCAGGGCCAAAAGCCAGCTCATGGCAAACAGGGAGGGGAGTATAGTGAATATGGCTCTGCTGAAACGATTGTAGAAGAACAGCAAGAAGAACCACACCAGAACAGACCCCAAGAAAATGGTTTTGTCGACATTAGAAAGCACTAGGTCCAAGAACTTTGCCCGCACAACAGGCACGCCCGTCATCTTGTAGGTGCTGTCGTCACTAGCGTTCAAGAGGGCAAGATCGTGTGCCAGATGCCTACATTCCAGCCCGTTGTTCGGATTGATGTTCGAAAAGACAAAGGCAAAGGCCCCTGCATTCCCGTCGATATCGCTAAACTTCTTGCGGATATTTTCGGGTTGGTCGTCTTCATCAAAATCGAATCGGTAAAGAATCTCAGAAATCTTCGAGACATTCAGCTTTTCGGCAGAATCCAGCTGCTGCAAGATGTCGTTAGTAAAGAAAGCCTGGATTTCTTTAAGCTTTTCTTTCTTGTTGACCTGATTCTTTGGCGAGAACGCGCTTAAGGTATAAACGTTCTCAATATTAGGAATCTTGCCCTTGGACTTGAGCTGTTTGAACCTTCTATAAAGTTCATCGCCATTGTCTTTTGACATCATGACGATGACGGGGTCATATTGAGGGAAACCTGTTTTTGCGATTAATGAATCCGCCACCCGTTCTTCGCGGGGTAGTTCAGTCTGCCTGAAATCATAAAGGAATTTCAGGTTCACACCGCCATAAATCAACGCCGCAAGACTCAATACGGAAAGAACGGCTATAATGATTCCGTTGGTCCTGTAAGAAAGGAGCGTTATCTTGAACACTCTCTGGAAACGGAAGCTGTTGACAGAGAAGGCTTTTTTTCGCTGGAACAAGTGCAGGAGAGAAGTGGAGATAAGTATGGTGAAAATCCAGTTTAAAATGCAGCCTATGGAACCGAGGATGCCGAGCTCGCGGATTCCGGCCACAGGAACGATAATCATGCAGGCGAAAAACGAAGCCATGATTCCGGCCGATACCGCTGTAGATGGACCAATCCCCAGAACGGCGCTCTCAATGCAAAGCTTGGGACTCAAGTTTCTGGACCGTTCTATAAAGTATCGGTTCAGCACATGGGTAATAACCTGACAGGCCTGTCCGGGCAGAACCAGGGCAAGCAACAGGGTGAATACGTTGATGCGTCCATACAGCAGCCAAGCCAGGGCCAGGGTGTAAAGGATCGGGAGCCCCACTGGAATCGCCGATACCAGTATTAGCTGGGGTTGCTTATAGAAATGGATAATGAAAAGCAGCAAGATGAACAGGGCGGTGATTTTTCCTGCAAATTTTGCCTCGGGGAGTAGCGTCCGCCCCGTCTGGATGGTGTCGTAGACTTTTCCGGTGTAATAGACTTTTATGGAGCCATATTTAGGATTGTCCTTGAAGAATGATTTGACTTTGCCGAGCAAGTCACGGTTGGCCTGTAAGTCGGATAGGGAATTTTTAGGATAGATGTCAACAACCCGAATTTTTCCGTCACTGCTGGCGTGGGTTCTCGAAAGGATGGTGAAATACTTGTTTTCCAGATCAGTAAAATCAAGAATGGCCTGGTTGGTCTTGTTGTCATTTGAATCGACTGAAGTCTGTGACTCGTCGGACATGTCCACATAGAGCGGATTGTGGGCCATGGTGACTTTTTCTTGCAACGTCTGGATTCTATTAGCGACCGTGTCCAGGTCATCTTCTTCGATGTAGAGAAGGCTGTGTTTCTTGTAGAACTCGATATCCGTTTCAAATTCGGCAAAATGAATAGTCGAGTCTGCCTGCAATCTTTGGTATAACGACCGTGCGGCGGAATAGTTCAGGGTGCTGTCTTCGGACTCCATGACAACGGTCAGGCTTCCAAGGGCCCCGAATTTTTCTTCTATTTCTTGATGGTAAAGGGGCGAGCTCCCCTTTGAGGTCAGGGCGTCCTGTAACTGAAGTTCCCACCGCAAATTCTGGACGGGGTAGATAGAAAGTAACGCTAGGACAAAAGATATAACCAATATGGCCATCGGATATTGAGTCGCTCTTTTGATGATTTTTGTAACTAGCGAAAACATCAATTGAAATATAATTATATTGTGTCCCAGAATGTATTTGAGTCGCAGAAACAAGGTGAGTTACTCAAGGAATCTACAAAGGTCCATGAGGTCTTTTGTTTTTTTGCTATTCCTTCTTTTGTTTCAACCAGCATTTGCCGAAGAAACGGCGGGTGAAGACGATTCTTGGCTTTATGCCCATATTTTACAGCCCGTATTGAATGCTGCCGTTTATCCGTTGTCCGCCCCTGTTCGGTATGCCTTGAACAACGGTGTTGTTGAAAAGTCCGTAGAGTTGATGTCCTTTGGTGAAGACAAGAAAATTTTTGTCTATCCCACAATGAACCTAAAACCAGGAACCCAAACGCAGTTGGGTATGACATACCGTCACCGGAGTATTCTCTTTAATAGGGATTATCTGGTGTTGCAGGGTAGTTATTATGCAAATGGAGACCTGTACCTTTCGGACCGATATACCAAGCAGGAACCTTTCGGACTTCCGTTGTTTGTTGGCTTCCGTTACAAGTTGTATTGGGACAGCGACGCCAATTTTATCATTCCGGGAACCAAGGAAGCCTTTATTCAACCCGATTCAACCATGAGCTTTCAATGGAGAATCGGAGCTCCCTTGACCAAGTCCAAGAAATTGAATTTGGAACTGTCAACGAGCCAGATGTTTATCGATGCAGATCTCCCGGACAATTCAAAAGACAGTATTTTGAACGATGCAATTTTTTCTATCGCCGATCGTGGTCTATATCAATCTTCAAAACAGTATTCCGTAGCTCTATCTCTGGTGTATGACGATTTGGACTTTCCGTACGCTCCTTCGAAAGGGGACAGAGTCATCCTCTCCGGAGAATACAATTTTGCGCCGGAGTATGGGGGAATAAGGTATGATTCTTTTGACTCTCAGCGAAGCGGAAAAGTTCCTAAGAGCGACAAGAGTCACGACTACATCTACAACAGCCTTATCTGGCAGCATTACTTCTACTTTGGAAAGGCAAAACAGTATATTCTTTCGGCAAGAGAGGCAAGGCAGAGTCGTAAATTCTATACGGATTTCTCTTGGGATGAGGCCCTTCGCGTATGGAGACCCGAAAACATCAGGGAAACGCTTCTTGAACGAAGAGTCGTTGCCCTCCAGTTCAGAATGGAAAACATGTGGGAAATGGACAAGGGCGGAGCTCCATTCAACGCCTTCCCGACAATGAATGCCCGGTATCCAATGCGAGGTTACGGGGACGAATGGTCGGCGTACCATATCATGGGACTTAGCGCCGAATACCGTTGGCCCATTGACCGGTTTGTAGATGGAGTGCTTTTCGACGAATATGCTATGCACGCCGAAAAGGTAAAAGAATTCAGCTTTGACCGATTCTACAATTCCTGGGGTTTCGGTATTCGCGTCAGGATGCCTGAATTATACCTTTTTCGTGCCCAGGTGGGTTTCCATGGATTGCACGGGGTCAACCTGATTTTGACCATTGCGCCGGAATTCAAATAAAATCCCTGTAATCGACGTTTTTGCCGTCTAGAATGGCTTCAACGAGAGTGCTTCCCCGGTAGGTGAGTTTCAGCGAAAAGAAGGGAACATCCCGATTCAGCAACGAAAGAAAAATCATATCGCCATCCCAGTGGGGGAGCCTTACGACGTCTTCTTTCGGCACCCATTCCAGAACGCCTTCGTCACATTCCCGCACTTTTCCGCTAAATTCTTTGGCCGTAAACAGGTGCATAAACTCTGTCTCGTTCATCCCGTCTGAAATGAAAGTGACAATGCCCCTGTATTTGGGGACGATGGTCAAGCCTGTTTCTTCGCGGGCTTCGCGAATAATGCAGTCTTCGGGAGATTCGTTTTCTTCGAATTTTCCGCCAATGCCAATCCACTTGTCCTTGTTGATATCGTTTTTTTTCTTGATGCGGTGAAGCAGCAGGTATTTGCCGTCCTGCTCGATATAACAAAGGGAGGTGTTGATCACTTGGAAGCCTTCCAGATAGAAATCAGGCTCTTGTTCTTGCGTGTGGCAAGCCAGAGGGTAGGCCAAATCAGAATCAGGTCGCGAATTAGGCTGGTCCAGGTTTCCGCCTTGTCGGCGGCACCTTCAATCTCGAAGCACCCGCAGGTGATGCCCAGGTCGTGGTAAAGCGCCCAGCCGAGGGCGATAATAAAGCTTACGAACATCCAGAATATGGCAAGGGCCGATTCCCGCACAAAGGGCGAAACAATCATGGCGAGTCCAAACCACAATTCAAATTGCGGATAGACGAGGGCGAAAAAGTTGTTCAGGAATTCCAGGTGAAGTGCCGGGAAAAACTGGTACTGTGCCACAAGAACCGCAAACTCATGAGGATTCTGGATCTTGAAAATCGAGGCAAAGATGAACATGCCGCCAATGCCGATACGGCAGAGGGTTTCCAGGGCGCGGATGGCGAAATCCTTTTGAATCTTGAAAGCGGGCACAATCAGGGCACCGCCAATAATCAGGGCACAAAGTCCCACCTGGATGTTGTAACGGTAAGCCTTGGGCCACAGGTCAATAAGCCATTCCTGGTCGGTAAAAGTCAGTATGGATTCCGGAAAGCTGATTTCGGCAACGCATACGGACACAAAGAAGGTGGCCACCAGCATCAAGATGCCAGAAATAATAGAACGCTTGCGATTCTGAGGCTGAAAACAATCAATCATTTCCGCCTCCTTCTAGAGAATATCCGCCGGTTTTTCCAGAATGTCCTGGGAACCGATCCAAGTGACAGACTTGGCATCATCTACGCGGATGTTATTCACAATTGCAAGTGCAATGCAAAAAAGAGCGATGCCAAGGAGAACAATCCAATTCAGGGATTTCAGGTAATTTTTACAGAAAAGGAAGATCTTGTTTTCTTTAATGCTCATGGAGAGCAATATACAAAAAATCGGGAAGGCTTCGCCCTCCCTAATAATCTCTGTGAGCCGTAGATGACTCGTATTGACGAGTCGTCGTAGGCGAGCTTTGGACACTTAGCACTTTAGTGCTTAGTGTACATGGCCACCTTTAGGTGGGAGTGAGCGCCAGCCCTGTACCTGTTATACAGATTCCAGCGCGAACGGTCGCTTAGTGCACTCCGTTGCCGTCGGTGACGTCGCAAGTCACGGGCTTGCCGTTCACTTCAAGCGCGAGAGCGTCGCAGAACACCGCGCCACCCTTCACGGAGAGCGCAATTTTCTCGAAGTCCTTCACCTTCAGTTCACGCGGTTCGCTGGGAGCGACACCCTTGAACAGGGCGCGGTCACCGGGCTTGGCGTCTTCGGGTACGGAAACGAGCCTGCAGGTGTGGGCCTCGTTGTCGAGGTCGCCCGCAAAGAGCATTCCCTGGCTCATGATACCGCGGAGAGCGCTGGGCTTCAGGTTTGCGAACAACAGAATCTTCCTGTCCTTCAGTTCCTCGGCCTTGTAGCTGTTCTTGAGGCCGCTGCAGATGGTGCGGAGTTCGCCTTCGCCGGCATCAACCTTGAGCACGTAGAGGCTTGTGGCGTCCGGATGGTCGGCCACTTCCTTGATTTGGGCCACGCGCATGTCCATGGCGGCGGGCACGTCGGCGGCCATCAGGGGCTTGTTCTGCTTGGGCTTGCTCTGAGCTTCCTGCTTCTTGACTTCTTCTTCGATACGCGGGAAGAGCGGCTTGCCTTCTCCGAACGTTTCGCCACCCTTGAGGATACCCCAGGCGAGGTCGTCGGCGCTCTGGAATTTGCAGCCGATCATGGCAAGGCCTTCTTCCGCCTTGGCGGGAATCACCGGCCACAGCAAGCTGAGCGAGAGACGCACGGCTTCGGCAGACACGTAGAGCACGGTTGCGAGTTCGTCCTTGAGGGCGGGGTCCTTCGCGAGCTTCCACGGAGCCTTGACTTCGAGGTAACGGTTGATGCTACGCACCAGCTGCATGATGGTCTCGATAGACTGGGAGAGGCGGGCCTGGGGCAGGCCTTCCTTGATTTCGGCAATCACCTTGTTTGCAAGGTCGATGACTTCCTTTTCGGCGTCGCCGATGGAGGTCGCTGCGGGGAGCTTGCCTTCAAAATTGTTGAGCACCAGGCGGTGTACGCGGTTCAGCACGTTACCCAGGTCGTTGGCGAGGTCGCTGTTGATGCGGCGCACGAAGGCATCGTGGGTGAAGTTCGCGTCCTGGCCCACCACCATTTCGCGGGCGAGGAAGTAGCGGAACGCGTACTTTTCCATGTAGTCCATGGGGTTCACCACGTTGCCTGCGGACTTGCTCATCTTTTCGCCGCCGTTCACGAGCCACCAGCCGTGGGCCAAGATGTGTTGCGGGAGCGGAATGTCGAGAGCCATGAGCATGGTCGGCCAGTACACGCTGTGGGTGGTCAAAATGTCCTTGCCGATGAGGTGGTAAGTGGCGGGCCAAATCGGCGTGCCGTCGGCATAAGTCTTGTGGAAGGCGGTGGAGGCGCTCACGTAGTTCAGGAGGGCGTCGAACCATACGTAGGTCACGTAGTCGGTGTCGAAGGGCAGCGGAATGCCCCAGCTGAGGCGTGCCTTCGGGCGGCTGATGCACAGGTCGTTCAGCGGCTGGCGCAGGAATCCGCGGATTTCGTTCCAGCGG
>OMSO01000003.1 GCA_900313675.1 uncultured Fibrobacter sp. | reverse complement strand
TGCCGCTACTACTTCGAATGCTACGTGAACATGCCCCGCGGCAAGCGCGAATGTTTTATATTCCGCGACGAACTGGACAAGCTGAATGCCGCCGCGGAGGCCCGCACCAACGTTTCGCTCACCTACCGCGGAGAGCGAAAGTGCGTTTCGCCGTGCTTCTTGGCGTTCTCGCCGTCGCAGGTGCGGGCATACGTGGTGGTGTGCGACGACAAAGTAGAGTGTGCCGCTGCCGGCGAGCGATTCCATTCACTGCGGCTCTGCCACATCCGGGGAGTCGCCCCCGACACCGCAAGCAAGGCGTTCCACTGCGAAAACTTTGAACTCTCGCACCAGGCGGAAGTGTTCCACGAGCACTTCGACCCGTTTTTGTGCTATGGGCAGCAGGTGAAGGTGCGCCTCACGGAGCAGGGGACCGAACGCTACAACAGGCTTACCACTAACCGCCCGAAAGTGATTGCGGTGGATGGCACGTTGCCCGCTGCGGTGGAGGGTGCCGGCGACTATACCTTCGAATGTTCCGAGAAACTCGCGAAGGTATATTTTCCGCAGTTCCTGAGCGACGCCGATGTCCTCGCCCCGCGTGAACTGCGCCTCTGGTTCAAAGAAGAGTTCGAAAAGGCCGCAGGGGTGTATAAGGGCATTTAACATTTTGTATACTACAAAATGTTAAATGGATTCTAAATCGTATTTAAAACGGAAAGAACGAACTAAAATAGTCGTTAACCTGCTTGCTTTCGGCAACATTTGTTTTGCACCATATTGCAAAATCTTCACAATTATTAAAAATAATGCTGTACCCTGCGTCTTTCAACCCCCTTAGCCCTAACATTGATTTTGCTCGTGCAACTGTTGCTTGAGGGGTTTGAAGTTCGTATTCATCGCTATTAAGAATAATTCTCCATGCGCTACCGGATTCATATTCCTCAGAAAATGTCATTACATATACTTTAGAACCATCACTAAAATGGTCCAAAGACGTTTCATGAATATAAGCATTTTCTGCGTCAAAATCACCATTCGGCGCAGCAAAATGAATTACCCTATCATCTCCTATATAGATTCCAAAATGCCTATACAGCCTAATATAACGATTTACAAAAATCACATCACCAAATTGAGGTTCGTCAGAGCTTTCGTAAAACAATTTATTGGTTAGCCTATATTTCAAAGCTTTTGCAACGGGACTTTGCGGCATGAAACCAACAAATGGGGCCACGACATGTGCAAATTTTTTCATTTTTGACCAATCCATAATCATTCCACCTTATCTACTTTTCGTGAACGTAAACAGAATACAATTTTGAAATTTCTACAGAATAACCAATACACCCTTTTTTCATTCTTTCACATAACGAATACAATTTATGCCATCCGTTTCTGTTCGCATAAATTGAATCTCATCAGATTCGTCATCTAAAGAAAAACATAAGCGTGATAATTTGGAATCTCCAGAATCACCTTTCAACCAAAAATTAACAGCTTGACTTCCATCATCCATTTTAATGGGTATAGCGTTAAAACCAAATAAATCTAGCCCATTTTTCCACGTACTAGTCGATTTTAAAGCTGCTCCAGTTTTATTTGTAACACCTTTTATTTCACAAATAAGGTCTTGATAATCCGCTATAGTCGGTAATCGCCAACCTTGAGGCGCGCTGCGTACAGCTTTTTCATATGAAGCAAGTTCAACAAGTTTACCACCACATGCAGATTCTGATTTTGGAATGGTTGAGCCTAATATCATTGACCACGGAGTAGATCCTGGGCCAATCCATTCATTACCCATAACTAGGAAATTCTCTGCCATCCAAACAATATTTCCAATTCGACAAGTCTTATATATTTTATCCTTGTAAATAAAATCGCCTAATTCTTTCTGGCATTCAAATTGGTTAACCTGAGGAAGCGCAAATATTTCAGCAAATGCCGATATGACTTCATAGGCGGAATCCGGCAGCATTTGAGCATTAATTAGATCTTGGTAGCAATTTTTTAAGATTTGTTCTTGTTGTTTTTCACTAGAAGAGAAATCTAATGCAGACTTTTTCGCATCGTATATTTTTTGCGGGATACCCTTAATATTAGCAAACAACAACATATCATTGGCGATAGATTTCTCTCGTTTTAACGCTCTACGGAATCGCGGAGCGTTTTCTTGGGAAAAGATCTCTTCACCGAAATCCTTTTCAAAACTTTGTAGAATTCTTTTGAGATGTTGTTTCAATCCTAGTGTTCCTCTCTACATTATTTGCTTAGAATTCTTTTGCCATCATCCACCATTTGATTATTTTTCTTCAACATCTTTTACGTAGCGGACGCAAGCATAATAGCCTGTTCCTGCAGTAGAAGAGAGGCATAATTCATTGCTATCAGCACTTAAAGAAACGCAGTAGTATGGATATTCGCTATCTTCTGATGGGGATGAGGTCCAAAACCACGCTTGAGATGTTCCTTTTTCAAGTCTTGTAGGATTAGCACAAAAACCAAAAAGATCTCGACCAGAGTCTGCGCTGCCATGCCAATGATTGGTTGATTTTAATGCGCTGCCAGAATTAAGGCCCAAAGAATTAATATGCCCAACTAAGTCGCGAAAATCTTCAAGCGTTGGCAATCGCCAACCTTCGGGAGCATTTTTTACTGCCTCTTGCCAATTGTATAACCGACCAAAATTTGCATTTATGCATGGTTGCCCAATGGTATTATTGTAATCGTCATAGAATTGGTTGCGTCCGTGATCATTGTTAAAATTTTCAGCGAACCATTCTTGCTGTCCTATGGTGCATATTTTGTATGTATAATCCCGTTTATCCTCAAATTCTCTAGAGTCACTACCCAGTTTGTAGTTTATTTTTACTTTAGCATTCCTTATAATTTTTTCAATTAAAGGTTCTCTTTCTACATTTACAGGTAATTGCATTACATGGGCAAGCCAAGAAACTGTTTCTTTCGCAAATTCCTGTGGCAAACCGAAAGAAGTCATTTCGTCAAGGCATAAATCAGCCATTTGTTGCTGTTCGTTTTGTGGTTGATCTAGTACCGAATAAAGTTTTTGCGGAATGTTTTTGATATTGGCTACGAGCAATTTATCGCGTGCTACATCAAAGGGCGTCTCCAACTTAACCAGGGATTTTGCAAAGCGTGAACTATTTTCTACACTGAAAATTTCAAGCCCGCCAAAATCATCAACGAATTTTTTTAGCTCAGCTTCAATTGTTCCTGCCTCAATAGGCGGCAAAATCTTTGGGAAAAATGTTCCACAATATGGACATGCGACAAATTCCTTGAGTATAGTTTCATTGAAGGGTAATTCTTTGTTGCATTTCTGACAAATCATGGGAACATTTTCTCCTATATGCTACTCATTCAAAAATTTATGACAATACTGAACCATATCCATATAGTATTTTTTGCAATCGGCCATTAAGTTACGTCCAGCAAAATCTACGCATTTTTTTAGGAAATTACAGTTCAAATAATCATATATGGAACTACGCTCCCGCAAGCTATCAATTGCGGCAACAATTTTGGGAGCGGTTTCATAATAATCGTTTATCAAATAATATCCATCCGGTTGTTTTGCAAGCCATTCATCACGGAACTTTCGCATCATTGTCAATTCGTAACAGTCATCTGGTTTGCCAGAGGCTTCGCAAATAGCAGTCGTTATATAGCAGCCACCGCCAAGGCCAGCATCTCTTCGCAAAGCCTTTATCATCTTTGCTTCTTCTTTTGCCACACGGCGCATCTCTGCTTTTGATTCAAGATCAGCGTTTTTAAACTCTTCCGAAGAATAGACATTCTTGAAGAATTTATCTTCTTTCCAATGCCGAATATCTTGGTCATCTATTGGCTTTTGGTCAGGTTCTTTATTTAACGCAAGAGAGTCATCTTTTTTTGCAGAAATAGGCTCCTCTTTCTTCCCTTTTTCTATATCAGCAGTGTTTTCTTTTATAATGGTTTCACCTAAAATACATTGAGTCAGCTCATTAAGAATTCTTCTACAAGTTGTTTCAGCAATATCTAGATTTAATAAGTCACGAAGACATTCGCTTATAATTTTTTCTCTCTCGCTTGACGTTGAACCAACGATGGCATATAATCGCTGTGGAATATATTTCATATTGGCAATCAAAAATAAATCCCTATCTTTGCTATTTATATTTTCTAGCATCGCCAATGCCTTATTTAGACGTGAGTGGTTTTCTTCGCTAAACAACTCCATGCCGCCAAAGTTTTCCATAAGTTTTGCTAGGATCCCTTTATTTGCAATGGGTTCCTTGTTACCCCCTGGTTCCCCACAACGAGGGCAAATCGTATCTTCTGTTTCTAAGACTTTTCCGCATTTCTTGCAAAGCATTTTTTATCTCCTTGATGATATTAATCAGCGTCTCTCACAAAACGGACACATGCAAAACCAAACGGTAGATCTGGATCTAATCCACTTGGGCCTGAAATTTTCCCATTGTCCAAATCAATCGTATTTTTCGCAGAATCGATGGTTGCTACATAAGCCATATCTCCATCGATATATGGATCATCAACATAATCCGTATTGGTCCAAAATTGTACACAAGGAAAGTGTGATACTTTGGATAATTCTATATTTTCATTTTTGATTTTTATTCGTGTATTTTCTTCTTTCCAAATAGAATTACGCGGACACATTTTCTCTTTTTTGGGGAAATTGTCATCCCATTTTTTCAATGGATGTGCTTCAAAGCCAAAAAGATCTAGTCCAGAATCGGCATCGCCGCTCCAGTCCCCGTTTGATTTGAGTGCAGTTCCAGCATCAAATCCCAAAGATTCAATGTATGAAACCATTTTTAGCCAATCTTCTATAGTTGGCAAATGCCAACCTTCATAATCCTCATCTCTTTTGATTCGAACTGGAATTTTTCTTTTTGAAACATTTCCTTTAAAGAAGTCATCATAATAAAAGTTTTGAGCTTCACCATGTGTATAAAGCCTCCCATACTTATTACCAGGAACAGCTTTTCCCATTTCATCACCAAAGAGTTTCGAACAACGAAGATTTTCCGCCATCCAAATTTGTTTGCCAATTTTACAGGTTTTATAGGTATCGCCAGCTATCTCAGCTTCGCCCAGTATCTTCTCTATTTCAGGTTCTTTTGTTGTAGAACCCTTTAGTTTCAATATACTTATAAAACCTTTGACGACATCTTCCACAACTTGTGAAGTCAATCCCATAGAAGCTAATTCCTTGAGACTATTATCTATCACTTTTTGCTGTGCTTTGGGTGGAAAATCTATGGCAGAATATAGTTTTTGTGGAATTCTTTCTATGCATGCGACCTGCATCCATTTTTTTTCTTGCGCGAATGAATCCGCTAATGATTTTACAGCTTTGTTAAGGCGAGATTCATTTTCTTCATCGAAGATTTCTATTCCGCCAAAATCCTGAACAAGTTTTTTCAAAAACTTATCAAAAGTACTTGTATTGGGTTGTTTTTTCATAAATTTTCTCCTTGACGTTAATCAGAATCCTTCACGAAACGAATACAAGCAAAACCATATTTGTCATGCCATGATGAAATTTTCCCTTTATCCAAATCAAGCGCATTCTTTGAGGAATCAATCGTTACAACATAAGCCATATCTGCACCAGGAACATCTATATACGGATTATCAACGTAATTAGTATTCGTCCAAAACTGGACGCAAGGATAATGCGATACTGTGGATAATTCTATATAATCATTTCTGGTCTTTGTTTTTGCTTTCTCTTCTTTAATTTGCCAATGACTTATTTTTCCCTTTTTAGGAAGATTATCATCCCAATATTTAATTGGATGTGCCGCAAAACCAAATAAATCTAATCCGGAATCTGCATCACCGCCCCAATCATCTTTTGATTTAAGCGAAGTTCCGGCATCAAATCCTAAAGCTTCAATATATGAAACCATTTTTTGCCAATCTTCTATAGTTGGCAAATGCCAACCATCTTTTTTCAAAAGAGACCATTTACCGTCATCATAAAAACGTTGAGCACCATAATGAGTATAAAGTCGTCCATGTTTATAAGCCGGAACAGCCATTCCCATTTCATCACCAAAAAGTTTCGAACAACGAAGATTTTCTGCCATCCAGATTTGATTACCAATTTTACAGGTTTTATACGTGTCACCTGCTATTTCTGCTTCGCCAAGGACCTTCTTTATTTCGGGTTCTTTTTTAGTAGAACCCTTAAGCTTTAATACGCTTATAAAGCCCGCAACGACATCTTCCACAACTTGTGATGTCAATCCCAAAGAAGATAATTCTTTAAGGCAATTGTCAATCATTCGTTGTTGTGCTTCCTGTGGAAATTCTATGACTGAATACAATTTTTGCGGAATGTTTTCCATGCAAGCAATCTGCATCCATCTTTTTTCTTGTGAAAAGGAATCGGCTAGTGATTTTACAGCCTTGTTAAGACGGGACTCATTTTCTTCATCGAAGATTTCTAATCCACCAAAATCCTGAACGAGAGCGTTCAAGAAGATTTCAAAAGTATTTGATTCTTTTTTAGCTGTCATAGAAATTCCTTTTGCTATTCAACGTCCCTTACATAGCGGACGCAAGCATAATAGCCAGTAGTCGCCCAAGAGTTAGTTACCAAGGCGTTATTGTTCGCACGTAAAGACACGCAATAATAAGGATAATCTTTCTTGTTTGTTTCTGATGAAGTCCAAAACCATGCTTGGGTTTCACCCGTTTCTTTATCTTTTTCCGTAGGATAAGCACAAAATCCAAATAAATCCAAACCCTGAGCCGCAGTTCCGTGCCATTGATTAGTTGATTTCAAGGCAGTACCAGAATCAAAGCCCAATGATTGTATATATGAGACTAAATCCTGATAATCCTCTATTGTTGGAAGCCGCCACCCCTTTGGAGCATTATATGACGCTTGATACCAATCATAAAGTCGACCAAATTCCTCCCGAGAACAGTCTTTACCTCGGGGAACAACAAAAACCCGACTATGTTCACACAATATTTCTTTCTCGTAAAAATTTTCTGCAAGCCACTCTTGTGTTCCTATAACACAAGTTTTGTATCGGGAATTCATTTCATGGAGTCCATGACAAGAACCTTGTAGGTCTAATACTTTTTCATCTAGTTTTTTTTCTATTACCGCTTTTCGTTCCACTGAAACAGGCATTTGCAAAATATTAACAATCCAAGAAATTACTTCTTCTGCAAACTTTTCTTGGATTCCCAAAAACATCAATTCATCAAAACATTGATCAACCATCCGCTGTTGTTCACTTTGTGTGGATTCTAAAACAGAATATAATTTTTGAGGGACATTCCGAATATTAGCAACAAGCAATTTGTCACGAACTACATCAAATGGCGAAGAAAGTTTCATCAACGCTTTCGTAAATCGAGATGCGTTTTCTTCACTAAGTATTTCTATTCCACCAAAAGCATCTACAAGATGTTTCAATTCAGATACAATCGTTTCATTTTCAATTGATGGCAAAGAATTCGACAAAAACGCCCCACATAAGGGACATTTTGTAACACTCCTTAAAGATATTTCTTCCGTCGCCATTTTTTCACCTATTGCCAATTTTTTATCGCAAGATTATTCCACATCCTTTACAAAACGAACGCAAGCCCGACATGCATCTCCAGCACTGCCGATTATAACATCATTACTATTAGCATCAATGCAAATACAATGATGAGGATATGTAGAATCATTTGTTTCCGAGGATGTCCAAAACCATGTCTGCGATGCCCCTGTTTCGGAATTTCTTGTTGTTGGACAAGCGCAAAAACCGAATAAATCTAATCCTTTTTCTGCACTACCATGCCATTGATTGGTTGATTTTAATACTGTTCCTGCATCGTAATCCAAAGATTTAATATGAGCTATTAAATCTTGATAGTCTTCAACAGTTGGTAACCGCCAACCAGATGGTATATACATGTTTGCTTCATTCCACTTATAAGATCGTCCAAATTTATTATTATCTACACTTTGCCCAATAATATTTCCATTTAATGCTGATGCTATTGTTTCAAGAAACGTCAATGTTGGAAATGCTTTTCTGTCATTTTTTCTTCTTTTTAGAAGAATAGGGTTTTCACTAAAATTACAGTTTTCCGCAAACCATATCTTATCGTCTATTTGGCAGGTTTTATATTCGTAATCGCCATACTCAAACGAGTCTATTATTTTTTCAATTTCTATCTTTTGTTCTACAGCAACATTGATATTTAGAATTGATGTAATATAAATAATGATTTCTTCGCTTGTTTTTTTATCTAAAATTAAAGCACTTAATATGTCTCTACACTCTTCTGCTGTTTGCTGTTTTTCACGTTGAGTTGAATTGCGAACTGAATACATTTTTTGCGGAATATGCTTCATATTGGCGATTAGCAACCAATCTTTTGCCTGACCATAAGAATCATCAAGAGCCATTAATGCTTTATTTAAACGAGAATAGTTACCCTCGTCAAATATTTCTTCACCACCGTATTCAGCTATGATTAAGCTGAGTGGATCCGTTTTTTTGAGGTTTCTTTTTTTCTGTTTCGATTCATTTTTAGTTTTTGAGTAGCGCATATTTTAAAACCTTCCTAATTTTTGTGGCACAAAACATAGTATGCTATATTATTCAATTTCTACACATTCTTCACAACTTAATATACAAACGCCATCACTATTTATTCGTTGATAGTCCTGTTGAGAAATGCAAAAAACTTGTATCAATATAATTCCCTCTAATTTCCTTTTTAACCAATCAACATAAGGTTTTGCGTAATTAGCCATTTGACCAACATTGATTTGTGTTTCTTTTTCAATCATTATAAAATAAATTTTCAGTATTCTATAACTTTCTTTTTCAGCATGTACACACGCTTCTAATAAGGCTCCTATATATGGTTTTCTATCTGTTTTATTTTCTAATTCTAAAACTATTAACTCTTCGTTATTTTTTGCGAAACAAACATCTGGACGATAATTATCTAATTTAACGGATTTATAGATACTAGGAAAATGATGATTCATGCCTTTAAAATCTTTATCATTTATTTCTGCCATTCCCCTACCCCCTCTTCACAACTCTAAATCCGATAGGTTGCAGAGCATCGTCTTCTTCGGCCATATTCCTTGCGAATACGGTGCAGTTGTTTTCAGTACTCTTGAATGAACCGCCGCGAATCACGCGTTCATCGCCGCTGGAGGGACCGTGCGGATTTTGCTGGGCGATTTTTGAATAGTCGTCCCAGTAGTCGTTGGTCCATTCATAGACGTTTCCGAGCATGTCATAAAGACCCAAAGAGTTTTCTTCTTTTTGGGCGACCGGTTGGATTGTTTCGGACGCGTTCCCCTTGTACCATGCGCAGTTTTGCAAAGGCTTTTCGGCAAAAGAACTTGCCGCGTATTCCCATTCTGCTTCGGTAGGCAGGCGGTATCCGTTAGCGGAAAAGTCGCAAACGCCTTTTGCGTTGTAGCATGGTGTCAATCCTTCGCGAGTGCTGAGATTGTTGCAGTATTCCACGGCTTTTGCAAAGGATACGTTGTGGACTGGCAGCAAGTTGCCCTTGAATTTTGACGGATTCACGTCGCCCATGATGGATTTCCATTCGGCTTGAGTAACAAGCGTTGCCTTCATCTTGAAATCATCAAGCGTGACGCTGTGGGCGGGCTTGGAGTCTCTTGGACCGTTATCGGATCCCATGGTAAATGTGCCAGCGGGTATGTTGACGTAAGCATCGTCGGATGAATCTTCAAATCCCTTGAAAATTTCCTTTACGATTTCTTCCATTTTCGATGCTATTTCAGAAATCGTGTCTTTGTTATGCTTGTACTTTTCAACATCTTTTTCCAAGTCAGTCTTTAGTTTCGAGATGTTCTTGGTAATCAGCGCGATAGATTCTGTTCCAAGTTCGTTCTTCTTTTCGTATTTGCTACCTTGACGAATGGCTTCGCGCCGTGCGTATGCGGCTTCTTGGCTGAATTTTGATTCAACATTGTCCATCAACGATTTGAAGTGCAACAAAATCTGGTTCAAGGTCTTGATTTTTTCGGTTATTGTCTGGATCCTATTAGCATCGGCAATGACGTGTTTGTTGAAAAGTTTTTTGAGCCGTTTTTGCAGTTCTTTTTTCTTGTCTGTATTTTGGCGGTTTAAATCGCTGATGATTTTGTCTAGCGAATTTTTGCGATAACCGTATTCCTTGTGCTGCTTTGAACTGTAGGCGATGATGCCTTCGTAAGGTATGTCATTATCGTCTAGAATGTCTGCAAAATGGTCCAGGATGTCTTCCAGGTCCTCTTGGGCTTTCAATTCTGCCTTGTTGCATATCACAACGATTTTTTTGTCAGGTGCGGTTTTCAAGACGTCTTGTAGGAATTCTACGTCGGTATTTATCAGTGTCCCGTTACCATCCATGCCTACAAACCAGAACAGGACTTTCGCCTGCTTGATAAACATGAGCGAGGTTTCGTAGTCGCGGTTTGTGAAGGAATCCTTTGTTTCACTGGAATTGTAGCCCGGAGTATCGATAAAGCAGATGTGTTCGTATTCCTGCGGCATCTTGGCGTGAATCACAACGGATGGCATCAAGTCCTTCAGGTTGAAGCCGAAAGACTTAAGGAAGTTGTGGTTCATTTGCTTGTAAGAATCTGCACCGAGTTCGACTACGCCTCCTGCAGATGTTAAACCGAAAGCGTTTGGAGCTTTATTGCCACTGATGACATAAGCGGGGATTGCAGTTTCGGGGTTGATGCTTACAGGAAGCAGAATTTCTCTTGTGCTAAAGATATGGTTGCAGAAAGTCGATTTACCGCTACTAAAACCACCTGCAAGCGCGATGGCGTTCTTGCTATAGACATCCTTGTTGTGGATGAATGTTTCAAGGCTTCTGCGGATATCTTGCAGTTCGAGCAATGCTTCGGCTTCTTCGGGGAGGGCGTCGTCGACTTTGGCGTATTCGATGTAGTCCTTGTCCATCAGCTGCTGGAATTTGCTTAATGCCTCGTCGGCTGTAGGCTTTGCGGACAAAAGTTGGGAGACGAGGTTGAATTTTCCTTCTAAGTCGTTTAACTGCATTAGGCAATGACCTCCAATTCCTCAATAACCTTTTCGTACAGGTTAATGGACTGCTCCTTGTTTTGAATATCGTGGATAAGATTATCCAAGTCCTTGCGATACTTTTCCAGGAGCTTCGACGCTAAATCTGCTTTTTTGATGGCACCTGCGTAACGGGCGATTTCATCAATCAGCTGGCTGCTCATCTTGTTTGCGAGTTCGTTGAGGTAGGAACGGCAAACGGCGAGCAGATGGTCGCCGGCTTCGTCTTCCTTGGCTCCAGATTCACGAAGTTCTTTCGGGAGTGTGTCTTCGGGCAATTTGAAGTCGGGAATGTTCAGGCTTTCGATAATGGCGTTGATTTTGACGGCGACGGCATCTTCATCCATGTTCTGTTCTGCCGCTTTTGTTGCCCATACGATTGCAACTTTGGAGGAAATTTTGCGTTTCAGCTGTGAAAGTTCGTACAGAATTTCGTTTTTGAGGTTGTTGTTTACCTTTCCTGTGTAATCTTCAACAGCGGCCCTGAGCTGAACTGGGTTTACGCGGGTATGTTGGGTAGTGTATTCATGGTAATCTTTAAAAATCCATCCTGTCGTGTATGTGTGATGTCTGGTAAATTCTGTTCTTGCATTTTTTGCATCATTTTTTGCATCGGCCTGTAAGTCGTTTACGAACGACATCATTTCTTTTGTTGTTTCGGAACGCCAATCGTCAACAGCACTGATGACCGCATTTGAGATGCCTGCTTCAACCTTCATGCAGAAGCTTTCGATGGAGTTCTTTTCGTTTTGCAGGCTGTTGATGTTGCATTCATTAATTCGTTTAATTTGCTGTTCTGCAGCATCTTTCATTCCTCGTTTTAAATCTTCTGCGGCGTTTTCCCACGAGGTACAAATCTTGTTCGCGCTATCAGCCAGTATTTCGTTTTTCTTTTGCTTGACGGTTTCGATTTTTGATTCAACGACATCAATATTGCTAAGACGTCTCAGTGACGCTTTGGATGTCGCTTCATCCTTATCGGAAAAGTAATCTCTAAAGTTATCGCAAAGGTTTTTCCAAATGGTTACCTTGTCTTTGTCCCAAGAATTTTTGTTGGCAAATGTCAAGTACATAGACTCGCAATCGCCAGAAACCAAGATAACGCGGCTGCCATCGTCATGGATTAGCTGGTCGAAAGCCCCGCTTTCGTTACAAGTCGTAAGGACAGAACGTGCTTGCTGTGAAAGCCTGCTTGCGATATCGCTATATACATCTTCTAGGGACATGCCGAAGTATTCGTCACCCAAAAGTTGCGTATCCACTTGGCTTGCAACAACAAACAGTTCACGGAGCCCGTCTTTGACTGTAATCTTGTCAAGGACTGCTTTGTCATTGGCATCTAAAAAGCGGCCGGCTTGGCTGAGAATCAAGACAACATCACTTATTTTTAAGAGCTGGTAGGCGCGTTCTTCTCGCGAGGGGACCGGATCGTTGAACCCCGGAGTATCGACAATGCGGATGCCCTTCAGTTTTTCATTGGGGTATGCAATTTCGACGCTCTGCGTAAAAGGCATGTACTTGCCTTCGGAACCAACGTAATCGGCAAGCATTGTAGATATATCTTCAACGGAATTGGGGTAGAGTTCTTTGATTTGGCCTGCAACTTCGTTTTGCGAGATTGGTGATGCTTTTATTTTCTGGTATTGGTCAAATGCGCCAGAAAGCCCTATGTCTTCGCGCAGGGTTCTTTTGGCATCGCAAGCCGCCCTATTACGAGCCTTGGCTTCGTCGAAGATGGCTTTAGTAAATCCGCCTGCTTTGATTTCTGCTTCTTTCCGAGCTTTTTCGAAAAGTTCGTTTTCGAGTTTGCGGAGCTTGTTTTCGTAAGCGTCACTTTTTTCCTTGAGCTTTGTAAAGTCTCCTGGCTCAAAGAATCGCACGGTTACTTTCAGTTTGTCGGAATAGGACAATACGGTCAATGCTGCGGTCATGGGCGTTGCCGCTTTGGGGAGTATTGTAGATCCGCCAAAAAGGAGTGCGTTCAGCAAAGAAGATTTGCCTGCCTTTACGCGCCCGACAATGCCAATTTGCAAATCGCGGTTGGCGTCAATTTGTTGCTCGTACTCCCTGCGAAGATATTGCTCATCTTTTAAGTCGCTGCACTTGTTTAAAAATGCATCGTGTAAAATCTCTTTGTGCTTGATAGCCAAAGATTCCAAAGTGTTGCGTTTCTCGATAATTTTTTCAAGACGTTCTGTAGACATTATACGTTCCCTTATTAAACTTTGTCCTTGAGCTGGTTGAGTTCAACCTTAGCTGATTCGAGTTTCTGCATTTTTTCGACGACATCTGCGTTATTTTCAAGAGTCTCGTTGGCTTTTTGAATGTTGTCTGCGAGGTCTTTCACGCGTTCATTGAACTGTTCCGAAATGGCGTTGATTGCTGCTTCGTTTTGTTTTTGCAATTCTGGTTCAATCTTGCTACGCAAGTCTCGCTTCATACGCGGAATAGTGTTTAAAATTTGGTTGCGAATGTTTTGACGTTGTTCTTGTTCCTGCTTTTTTTTGGATATGGAACCAAAAAGGAGCCCTAAAATTTCAGGCAAGAAGAGGAGGACAATTTCAACAACGGGTGCGAAAACATTGGAGGCAATGCCAATGGCACCTGCAATGGCTTTATATGCCGCGTTCAGTCCTGTTTTGGATGCTGCTGTCTTTGCTGCCGTTGAAATTCCATTAATTGCAACTTTTGCCATGTCGCCCAGGTGAGCTGTTGCAGACCCTACTTTTGCAACGAGTTCTGGGTTATCAAAAAGGTTGAATGTCTTTTGGTATTCCTGCAGTTCCATCTGGAAGTTGCTCGATATTTTTTCTGTGATGTTTTTTGCAACGGTATTGACTGCGGGAATAACTGCTGAACGGACAATGGAATTCATTTCTTGGGATATGACTTCACTGCTAGAACCGTGCATAGCCATATCGACCAATCGGTCAATTTCAGAGTTGATAGCGTTGCCTGCAGCAGAGGTGATGGAGTCAATATCATCTTCAAAATGGTTGTTCTTGGCTTCGGCAATCATCCTGTCGCGCTTTCTTAGGAGCTTGTCGAGAGCATCCTGCATGTCGCGAATCGCACTTTTATTCTTTTCGCGGTCGCTTTTGAGGGCCGCGATCTTTGTCATCACGGTGGAATTCAGTTCGTCAATCAGCTGGAGTAATGCGTCTTTGAACACTTTACTGAAGAGCTTTTCCGGATCAATGGAATCGACCAGTTTTTTGAGCTCGGCTCCCGCATCTTTGTACAGGGGTTTCACTTCTACAGATTCGCCGAGAATGTCTTCAACCTGTTCTTGGACTTCTGCACAGACGTCCTTCACGTCTTCTTCGTTACGCAGGTTTGCTTTGCTGACAAAGAACGAGCAGGTACGTCCCATATTCTGGATGTCTTGGATTTGACGTTTCATCGAGGCGGTAACGGTTCCGCTATCCACACTAGTCAAGACCACGTAATGCACACCGCGGTTCAGGTAACTAGCGATTGCCCTGTTGTGGTCGTCACGTGGAGAATCAAACCCCGGCATATCAACCATAACCAATGGCTCAATTTTTTTGAGATTTTCGGAATTGAGATAGAGCCTTATGCAGCGCCAATCTTTTTGGACCTTGGAAATATCAGCGATGGGGATGCGCTTGCTATCGAGAGATTCGCCCTTATCGATAAGTACTTCGGCATATTCTTCCGATGAGTAGCGTAATTCCGTTGCTACTGCAGTTTCTGGGGTTACAGCGACAGAAAGGACCTTACGACCGATAAAGGAGTTCAAGAAGGTGCTTTTGCCTGCGCTGAATTCGCCAACTACGGGAATCAGGAGTTCATAGTCTTTTATGGTTTTCTTTAAGATTTCCGCTTTTTCGTTGGGGTATTCTATATTCGAGGCGATTTTGATCATTTCATCTACAATGCTAGTATATAGTTCTTTAGTCTTCAGCGAGGACATTTTTTTCTCCTTGATTCATAATTTACACTACAAAATATAATGATTTTATTCTAAAAGCTCAAAAAAAATCTTTTTTTGAATTTTCCTATTCCAACTTGGAATATTCACGCAAATGAACATTCAGCCCCAAAAGTTCCACTTTCTGGAACCTCGAAATTTTGAGTCTGGGGAGGACTTGCTACCGAGAGTATATTTGCTTAAAAAAGGATCCCCTATGGCAAAATCGGAAACTTCCACATTCGTTTGCAACAAGTGTAAAATTGAAGCTGAACTGCCCAAGTTTCTCGTGAAAACAATACAACACTGCCCTTTCTGTGGGGCCCGCTGCAATCTGCCCATTGACGAGGTTCAGAAGAATATCAAATTTTCCATCTACTCATTCATCGATGACTACGGTATGGACTTTGTCATCGACACCATCCGGAGCATAAAAATCGAGGACGGAGTCAGCGCTTGGGACGCACTCGTGAAGGAATACTACCTGGACAAATGAACCGGTAACCAGAATGTTTAAAAGCCCGCGGATGTTTATTCCGCGGGCTTTTCTTGTGGTCCCTATCGGTCGAGCGTAGCTCTCCCTCCAGGGTGACATTTGCTTACAGGTCAATAACCCTGTCGTTCTGCAGCAGCTGTTCGAAAGTCTGTCTTTCGCGGATGACCTTCAGTTCACCGTTCGTGTACATGGTCTCGGCGGCATAGCGGCGGCTGTTGTAGTTGCTGCTCATAGCGGCACCATAGGCGCCTGCGTCATGGAGAATCAGCAAGTCGCCGACCTTCGCCTTCGGGAGCTTGCGGGTCACCACGAATCCGCCTTCTTCCTGCGTGAACACGTCACCGGATTCGCAGAGCGGGCCCGCCACCACTGCGTCGACCATCTCGTTCATCTCGCGGCCGTCGCGGGCGATGATAGAGATGCCGTGATAGCTGCCGTAGAAGCTCGGGCGCACCAGGTCGGTAAAGCCGGCGTCAAGCAGGTAGAACAAATTATCGCCCTGCTTCTTGACGGCGCGGATTTCGGCCATCAGGTAACCGCTTTCGGCCACCAGGTAGCGACCGGGTTCGACTTCCAGGTGAACCTCGTGGCCGATGCTCTGCTGGATGTTCTTGCGGGCCTTGTCCCACAGGTCGTAGTAGGCCTGCATGTCGATGCGGTTGCCCTTGTCTTCTTCGTGGTACGGAATCGGGAGGCCGCCCCCTGCGCTGATGGTGCGGAGATGGCTGCCCAGGCGGCGGCTAGCGTCCACCATGGCGTCGCAAACCTGCGAGAGGTGCTCGAAGTCGGAGCCGGAACCGATGTGCATGTGGAGTCCTGTAATCCACATGCCGTTTGCCTGCGCGAGCTTGACGCAGTCCTTAATCTGCTCGTGCCACACGCCGTGCTTGCTGAGCGGGCCACCGGTATTCACCTTGCTGGAATGCCCGTGACCAAAGCCCGGATTCACGCGGAGCGTGAGTTCCGACTTCACGCCGAAATCGGCCAGCTGCTGGATCATGTCGGGCGAACCCACGTTCACCGCGATGTCGTACTTCTTCACGAGTTCAAGCGCGTCGCGGTCAAAAATATCTGCGGTGTAGACAATCTCGGGAGCCTTGCCCTTCTGCTGGCCGCCCTTGAAACCCGCCTTCAATGCGCGGACGATTTCGCCTGCAGAAACGGCATCCACCACGCCGCCCAGCTTGCGCACCAGCGCTACGATGGAGAGGTTCGGGCATGCCTTCTGGGCAAAGCGCACGGTGTCGAAAACCTGGACTTCCTTGACGCGCTTCTCGATGGTGGCGCGGTCATAAATCCAGAGGGGGGTGCCGTACTGTTCGGCAGCCTTCACGAAAACTTCTTGAGGGATGGAATAGTTCATAGGGGGAAAGATAGAAAATAGTGGTTAGGACCGAAGGTCCGTGGTTAGTGGTTAGGATCTAGGATTTAGTGAGGCTAGTCTCAGGAGTGTCATCCTGAGCCCGCAGGGCGAAGGATCCAGACCTGAATGATTTGCGACCCTGCGGCCTTTTTTACACAAAATGAAAAACGCCTTGCTGGCATTAGAAGGGGGAGCTCCCCCCTCAACACAAAAGAAGGGACACCCTTGCGGATGTCCCTGGTGTTTAAGGAGCACAATGAAGAATCGTTACAATCGCCGAGTTAGTCCACGGTCAACTTGCGTGCGGAGGCCTGCTGCTTCTTGGCTAGCGAGAAGGTCAACACGCCGTTTTCAAACGAGACCTTGATGTTCTCGGGGTCGATGTCGTCGGCCAGGCGGAAGCTCCGTTCGTAGGTGTACTTGCTATCCTTGCGGGCACGGGTGGCCTTGACGGTGATGATGTTCTTTTCTACCTGCACGTCCAGGTCTTCTTTCTTGACGCCCGGCAGCTCCACCTCTAGCACAAAGCCGTTGTCCACTTCGTAGTAGTCGGCCTTGGGAGTGTAGGCGCATTCGCCCTGAGCGTTGCAGGCGTTAAAGTTGTCGAGGAAGTTCTGGAGACCATAGAAAGCAGAAGGAAGAATCTGAGTATTGAGCATAATTTTAACCTCACTGGTTGTGGATCCCTGGCCTTGGCGGTTTGCCTTGGCCGGGAACCCGTTTTTTGTTTTCACACTCCTATATGCAAAGGCCGTGCCAACTTTTGCAGAAGACGACACCCATTCGGAAAAAATGGCCATGAAACGGCAAAAAACGGCGTTTTTGGGGTAAAAATGGGAGATCCCCGCCTTGGTTCGACTTCGCTCACCACAGGTCGCGGGGATGACAATGCGGACATTCCTTTCAATAAGAAACACCCCTGTTTCACACAGGAAACAGGGGGACGTTTTGTTTTTAAGCAGGCGAGAAAAGGAGATCCCCGCCTTCGCGGGGATGACAAATGAAGGGTGCGGTGATAAATAGGTTGGATTAGTCCAGCAGGCCCTGGTACAGGTCCAGAAGCTTGCGGGAAAGGAGGCTCGTGTACTTGGCGTTGTTCAGGGCGACCTGGGCCGACTCTAGGCTGTTTTTCTGATTCAGGTAGTCGGTGTAGGTCAGCGCCCCCAGCCTGCGCTGCTCTTCGGCCACCTTCAGGGCCTCCTGCTCGGCGGCCACCTGCAAGACGGCAGCTTTCCACTGCAGATCGGCGCTAAGGGCGTTCAGGTAAAGCTTCTCGATGTTGTTTTCAAGGTTCTTTGCCGTCTCCTGCAGGCCAACCTGGGTCTCCGCCTCGTTCACCTGGGCCAGCAGCACCTTGTTGGCGGTAGCCCCCGCGTCAATGATGGGAATGTTAATCCCGAGGGTCAAGGAGTTCTGCCAGCCATACTTGAGCTGGTTCTTGTAGCCCTTGGATTCCCAGGCTTGCAAGCCTGTGCTGGAATTTGCCCCCAGGGTCACGGAGATAGAGCTGTTCTTGCCCGCCACCTTGGTGTTCTTCTGGGCGGCCTTCACAGAAATACTGTCGGACTTGAGTCCCGGATGTGCAGCCCTGATGCGGGCCTGCAGCTCGCCGTATTCCGGCAGGGGCGGCAAGGAATCCGGATTGTTCATGCTGATTTCGGGAGCGGACACGTCGAACTCTTCGGTCTCGGGCAGTTCCAGCAGCTGCCGGAGCGTGGTCCTTGCGGTAGAGACCTTCAGTTCGGCCGTAATCTTTGCCGCCTGTTTCTGGAGCACGCTGGCCTCGGACTGGGTCAGGTCCTTCTTGGTCACGGAGCCTACCCCATAGAGGTTCGTAAAGTATTCGAATTCCGCCTGGGCCACTTCTACCGCGTAATCCGCCGTCCGCAGATTTTCCTTGGCCAGAAGCAGGCTCATGTAGGCGTTCAGCACGTTTTCTTGTACGGTGCGTTTGGTCTGCAGGGTAGAAAGTTCCGCCGCCTCCCGGCTCAGTTCCTTGGCCTCTACGTTCAAGCTGGTAGCGCCACCGTCCCACAGGGTCACGGAGCCGTTCAAACCCAGATTCAGGCGGTAATGGTCTTCTTGATCTACAAAGGGGTGGTCGTAAAGGGTATTCTGGATACTGGCCGAAACCGTGGGGTAATGCCCGATTTTTGCCTGCTTGACATTTACCTGAGCCTGCTGCTCCCGAAGCTTAGCCGTCTCCAGCGAAAGGCTCTTTTCTGCCGCCTGCTTGAGGCAGGCCTCCAAAGTCCAAGACGTACCGGCATGCAAAAATGTCGCTGCCGCTAAAATCCCAAACAAGGAGGCTTTCGTGATATTCATGACCTTTAGATGCTTTTTAAGGGCAGTGGGTTGCTCTTACACAGAAACTTTCTTCACGAATTCCCGGCAGGTGGCCTCGGGGTCGGCGGTGCCGAAGATGGCGCTACCCACCACGAACACGTTGGCACCCGCTTCCTTGCAGGCGAGAATGTTGTCCAGCTTTACGCCGCCGTCAATCTGGATATCCAGTTCCGGCTTCAGCTGGCGCAGTTCGCGGATCTTGTCCAGGCAATAGGGAATCAGGCTCTGGCCGCCAAAGCCGGGGTTCACCGACATGATGAGCACCATATCCACGATGTCCAGCACCCACTTGATGCTTTCCAGGGGAGTTGCCGGGTTGATGGCCACGGCGGGCTTTACGCCAAGTTCCTTTATCTGGTGCAGCAAGCGGTCCAGGTGGTTGGTGGTCTCGGCGTGCACGCTGATGATGCTTGCCCCCGCCTTCGCAAATTCGCCCACGTACTTTTCGGGATTCTCGATCATCAGGTGACAATCCAGCGGGAGCTTGGTACCCTTACCCACGCAGGCCGAAATGCCCGGACCAAAGCTGATGTTGGGCACAAAGTGTCCGTCCATGATGTCCAGGTGCACAAGACCCGCGCCGCCGTTCTCGATGGCGTTCAGGCCCTTGCCCAGTTCCAAAAAGTTCGCGTTCAACACGCTGGGAGCGATAATTTGCTTTAGACTCATGCCCAAAATATAGGAAAGTTCGCGAAAAAGCCCGCGCATTCGCTCCCAAAAAGAAAACCCCGGGCCTGATTTCTCAAGTCCGGGGCTTTCAGCGGGAAGGGCGAGATTCGAACTCGCGATAGGATTAAGTCCTATACGTCCTTAGCAGGGACGCGCCTTCGGCCAGCTCGGCCACCTTCCCATCTCGGGGACTCCAATTTTACATAAAAATCCGCAGTTTTTCAAGGGTGAATGCCCAAAATTGCCCAAAAAAGCCCGCCAAAAAAGCTAAATTGCGGCTATAATGATGCGGCTTCTAATAAAATTACTCAAGATTATGGCGGCATTTGCCCTGGTGGGCCTCATCTGCTGCATCCCCCTCTACATTGTCGTTTTCAAGATTCTGCCCGAAAAGGACCCCGACAACCAGTTCAACCGCAAGACTATCCTGCAGGTGCTCTCCGGCGAGACCCGTGTGTTCTACCGCGACGGTGACAATCTCCTGGGGGCATTTTTCGACGCCAACCACCGCGTGTATGTGCCCTACGGCGACATCCCCGTGAACATCGTGAACGCCCTGGTGGCCGCCGAAGACGCGGGCTACTGGAACCACGACGGTTTCAGCCTGTACGGCTTTACCCGCGCCATGGTCTCGAACCTGAAAAGCGGGCACATGCGGCAGGGCGGCTCCACCCTCACTCAGCAGGCGGTCAAGAACATCTTTGGCCGCGAGGAACGTTCTGTCAAGGAAAAGGGCAAGGAACTGATCAACGCGCTCCGCATGGAAAAGCATTTTTCCAAGGAAGAAATCCTAGAGTTCTACCTGAACCAGTTCCACGTTTCGGGCACGGGCAAGGGAGTTGCCATTGCCGCCCAGTATTTCTTCAACAAGGAACTGAAGGACCTGACCCTGGCCGAATGTGCCTTTATCGCAGGCTCCGTGAAGGGCCCCTTCAACTACGACCCCTTTATCCAGCGCAACAAGGAACGCCGTGACCGGGCCATTGCCCGCGGAGCAGAACGCCTGCAATACGTGCTTGGCCGCATGGTAGAAGAAGGCTACATTGAGCAAGAGGACATGGACAAGGCCCTCGCGAGTCCGCTGGAATTCAACCACGGGAATTTCCGCTTCAGCATGAGCACCACGCTGGAGCGGCTGGAAGAGCGCCTGGACAGCGAATATTTCAAGGAACTTTTCGAGGGCGAAGGAATCGACGACTGGCGCAAGGCCCAGCTGGAAATCGTGACCACGCTGGATGCTCGGAGCCAGGACGCGGCGAAGCGTGCCCTGCAGAACAATATCAGCAACCTCCAGATGCAGTTGGGCGGGTTCGTGCTCCCCAAGGCCCAGTTTGCAAATCGGGCCCAGAGTGCCCGCAAGGGCGATTACCTTTACGGTGCCGTAGATAGCGTTTTCTACGACGACAAGGGCAAGCTGAAATCCCTGAAGCTGGACTTTGGCCAGTTGAAGGGTGTCGTCACGGAGGCCGCGGTCAAGGAATTTGCAGCCCAGGTGGGCGGCGACGTGAACAAGATTCTGGCCTCCCAGCTGAAACCGGGAGCCATCCTTCTGGTGAGCGTGCTGGACGAAAACAAGATCGAGGGCTACGCCCCCTGCAAGATCGAAACAGAACCGGTGCTGCAGGGCGGTCTCGTGGCTATCCAGAACGGCATGGTGCTTGCAAGCCAGGGCGGTTTCCACAACACGGGTTATGACCGTAGCTTCAAGGCGGTTCGTCAGCTTGGTTCTAGCTGGAAACCCCTGCTCTATGCGCTGGCCCTGCAACACCACTGGAACTATATGGACGAGCTGGAAAACGAGTTCAACGTGTTCCAGTACGTGAACCAGTTCTATTTCCCCCGGCCCGACCACAAGAACAAGGGCGACGTGGTGACCATCGCCTGGGCTACCACCCGTTCCGAAAACATCGCCAGCATTTGGCTGTTGGAACACTTGCTAGACAAGCTGGACAGTAGCGAGTTTGCCGAAGTGGCGGCCCAGAACGGCTTTGCCCAAGATGCCGACGAAGAACGCAAGGAATATTTTGAGCGGCTTCGTGACAAGTTCGGCCTCACCCTGAAAGAAGAATCCAAGCGGGAAATCGAGTTCACCCGCGCCCGCGATGCTCTTGCAGAGCGCTACAGGCTAGAAGGCAAGTCCGCCCGCGCTCGTGCGGTGCTGAACTTGCGCTACGGAACCTTTACGGATATAGGCGTCAAGCAGGCCAAGAAAGACGAAACCCTCATCAAGTACCTGAACCACAACTACAAGAACTACGCCGAAATTTTGCGTGCCCGCGAAGCCAAGAGCCTGGACCCCGATGTAGAGGCCACGCTCCCGCCCATGGATTCGGTGACGCTTTTCCCGAATTTCAGCCTGGCCGATTTCAAGCGGCTCACCACCATGATGGAGCCCGTAGATTCCGAAAAGGATTACCTGGAATTGAGCCAGCTCCGTTACTGGCCCGATTTCCGCAGGGCGCTTTCCATGGCAGAATACGCCCGCTTCGCAAACGAAATCGGCATTCATCAGAAACTGCAAAAAGTATTCAGCATGCCCCTGGGCGTAAACGAGATTACTCTTGGCGAAATCACCACGGCCTACCAGACCTTGCTCACCGGGAAGGTTTACAAGTGCCTGGATGCCGACTGGGCCGACCCATGCTTTATCAAGGAAATCAAGAATCGTGACGGTCGCGTGATTTTCAAGAACGAGGTAGAAGCCAAGCAGGTGCTTTCTGATACAGTTACTTCCCAGATGGCGGTGATGCTTCGCTCCGTGTTCACCAACGGTACGGCCAGGAGCCAGGTGGCAAACCTTTCCGTTTCAAGCGAAGACCGTTCCACTACGCTTCGTTTCCCGGTGATGGGCAAGACGGGTACTACCAACGATTACCGCAACGTGGCCTTCATGGGAGCGCTCCCCACTTACGTGACAGAACAGAACGGCATTGCGTTAGATTCCGTAGTGGCTATCGGAAGCTACGTGGGCTTTGACGACAACAAACCGCTAAAGTCGGGACGCACCCGCATCGCAGGTGCATCGGGTGGCCTGCCGCAATGGGCGGCCTTCGCCAAAGAAGAAATCGACATTCAGGGCATTCCCGAGCACATCGACTTTTTTGACATTTCCATGCTGGCCACGGGCGAGGTCCCGCTGGTGCTGCCTAACGAGCGTGGCGAGCTGAAGGTGGACCCCATGACGGGCTTTGTCCTTCCGGAATCCGAAGCTTCTGCAGGCCGCACCCTCCCGTGGCTGGAGGTTCCCGGTTTCAGGGCCGCCGTTGCCGAGGCCGCCACAGACAGCACTGCCTCTGCAGAGTCTGCACCCACGCCGGAGCTTTCCATCGTCCCCGTCGAAGACGGCGAGGCTGCACAGACCGAAGCTTCGGCCGCACCTGCGCAATCCGGGGCGGTCGCAGAACCGTCCGGCGTTCAAGCTCCAGCCGCTGCGACGGAGCAACCTCCGGTAGCCCCCGCTCCTGTCGCCATGCCCAAGGACGACGACTGGGATTTGCCTGCCGACCTGGACGGAAACAACGCCTTCGTCCCGCTGGAAGCCGGGGAATAAAAACCGAGAAATTTGACTATGAAACGACTGCTTGCATCTGCTCTTTTTCTCTCGCTCCTTGCCGCCTGCGCAGGAACGGCCCCGGCACCGTCCTCGCCTGAGAATGGGCCTTCCTCGCCTGCATCTGCACCGTCCTCGCAAGCATCAGAAACGCCTGCACCTGCTTTGGAAGCGTCCGCACCGGCCGCTGCGACGGAGCAACCTTCGTCCGAGGCGTCCGCACCTTCCTCAACTGAATCGAGACCTTCCGGACAACAGGCGGCTCAGCAGTCCGCTGTCATGTTCAACTCCCAGCAGCTGGACAATTACCGTCTCTCCACGCCCGAGAACATCCCCGGGGTAGAAACATCGTCTGCCCAGTTCGGCGCAGATCAAACCGGCTCTCAGAACATGAACCAGCCCGCCGAAACAGCGTCGCGGCCTCTGGACCCCTACATGGCGTTCCCTGCCCTGGTCGATGAGGTCTTCGCCTTCGCCGACTCCCTGTACCGTGCAGGCTACACGGATTCCGCCACCGCCTACCTGGAGCGTTTCCGCGTCATCAAGCCCCTCTGGCTCCAGTGGGAGCGTCGCGCCGATTCCCTGCTCAACGAGTTCGGCAAGACCCGCGCCGAAAAGTCCAAGCAGTTCGACCCCATGGTCCTTAAAATCCAGAACATGAACCGGGCCCAGTCCGCCTACAGCCTCGTGGCCGAAACCGCCGACAGCCTCATTGCCCTCGCTCCTGGCGACTCTCTAGTGGTATGGGCTGGCGAACAGAAAAAGCTGGCTTACACCAACACTCTGCAAAAGGCCCGTCGCGAACTTTCCGAAATCAGGGTTCTTGCCGAAAGCCATGCCGAATTCAATGCGGCACAGGCAAAGCTGAAAGAGTTCCAGTTGCGCTACCGGGACTTCGAAGATTCCCTGCAGACCGTAGCCCTCGCCGCAAGAATCGCAGAACTTGCCGCCGTCGCCGATTCCGTGGCCAAGGATTATTGGGCAAAGCACGACCCCGCCCAGGCCCTCGCCCAGGCCGACACCCTGACCCGTCAAGAAAAATTCCCCCAGGCCAAGGAACTTTTGAACAAGTTAATGTTCAGCAACTTGCGCCAACAGGCCCTCGAAAAATACAACGCCCTGGCCGACGCCTACTGCAACAAGCAGCGCAAGGTGACAAGCCAGCTGTTCACCAAGTCCCAAAAGCAGAAAGATGAACAGAACAAAAAGTCCCTGCTCAAGGACGCCATCGATTCCCTGGACAACTGCCTGGTGGAATACCCCGACTATAGCCAAAAGCAGAAGGTTCTTGACAATATGGAATTTCTGAAAAAGGAATTTGCCAAATGATGGACGCCACCTGGTGGGAATACGGCCAGTATCCCGCTTTTTTCGTGCTCGGCGCAATCGTTAGCCTCATCAACAGCATCGCAGGGGGCGGAAGCACCCTGAGTTTGCCCATTATGATATTCCTTGGCATGCCCGCCACGGTGGCAAACGGCACCAACCGCATCGGTCTCATCATCGGCAACATCAGTTCCGTGGCAAGCCTCGCCCGTCACGGCTACCTCAACAAGAAAATTTTCTTCCAGTTGTTGATTCCCACCATCGTCGGGGCCTGCATCGGCATCCTCTTCCTGGTTCGCATCGGCGACAAGGCTTTCCAGGCCATCCTCGCCGCAGTCATCTGCCTCGTGGTGGTCATGAGCCGCCTCCGTAAAGACATCTTCGGCAAGCCCCCCGCAACCCCTCCCGAAAAACTCACCTGGAAGGGAGCCTTGGGTTTTTGCTGTGTGGCCATCTATGGCTGCATCGTCCAGGTGGGAGTTGGCTTTGTCCAGATTTTCAGCCTCACGCGGTACACCGGCCTCGACCCTATCCACGTGAACGCCCTCAAGAACGCCCTCACCACCGTGTTCCTCTGCATGAGCACCATCGCTCTCGGACTCGCGGGCAAGATCGACTGGCCCATCGCCATCATCATGGCGGTAGGAGCCTGGTTCGGCGGCTATTGCGGCAGTTTTTTGCAGCGCAAAAAAGGCAACAAGTTCATCGAGAACTTCATCAGCGTCTGTAGCATCGCTCTTGCGATCTACCTAGTCGTAGATTTGATTGTCTAATTCTTGATTAAGACGATTTCGTTTATTCTTAGCTACCCGCGGGCAAGCATCTCCATCAGTTCCTTGTCCAGGCGTTCCGGGTTGTTGTACTGCGCAAGGTTGTTGTGCAGCGACTCGCCCTTCGACACCAGGCCAAAGTCAAGGTTCTTGTAGTTCCAGTAGCTAAAGCCCACGTCGGCTTCACGCAGAATGTCGAGGAAATCCCGCATCCAGGCAAGCTGGTATTGACGGGGTACCTGCACGTACACGCCGAACTCGTTGCAACTTACCGGCAGGTCGTACTTGGCGCGGAAATCCAGAGCGTTCTGGATGCTCGCCTGCAGGCGGGCCTTGTCCCACTTGCCGTATTCCACGTTCAGGCGCGTGGTGGCGTCTGCTTCGGGAGCGGCATAGTCGCCCGGCCAAGGGCGTTCAATGTGGAAGAACGGGTCCTGGATCCAGGCAGCCCCCTGGTGGGTGAACGTCACCGGAGTGTAGGTGTGGAAACTGTAAATGGCGTTGTCGTCGTCCATGGGAGTCAGGAACTCGAATTCCTTGGCGCTGTTCCACTTGTTGCTGCCCACCACGATGGTGTTCTTGGGAGCGTGCTTGCGGATAGCCCAAAAGATTTCGTCTTTCACCTTGTCCCATACCTTGGAATCGCTTCCGGCGGGTTCGTTCAAAAGTTCCATCATCACGCGGGACTCGCCGCTGTAGCGTTCGGCCATGTAGGCCCAGATGTCGCAGGTCTTTTTACGGGCGGCTGGGTCTGCAAAGAAGGCCTGTTCCGTAGAGCATCCCAGGTGAAAGTCATGACCGGGGCACTTGTGCAGGTCCAGAATCACGTCCAGGTCTGCGGCCTGGATTTCTTTGAGGGCCTTGTCCAGAAGGCCGAACACTTCTTCGTTTGGCTTGCTGGCATCGTCGGTCTCGAAAAGGTTGAAGTAGTCCACGGGCAGGCGCACGTGGTTGAACCCCGCCTCGCGGATGCGCTTGAAGTCTTCCACCCCGAGGAAAGTCTTGATGTGGGGCACGAGTCCCGGAAAACCTACAGGGTCCTTTTCTTCGATACAGTCTACCTGACTGAACCAGCCACCCAAATTCACTCCCCGTAGCCTTTCTTTTTTCATCTTTTGCTCTGTTGGTTATGCCGCCGGAATTGACGGCGTAAAGTTATTCGTTGACGATGTTCAGGTCTTCGTCGGCGATGTTCAGGTCCTGGACCACTTCCAGGTCGTCGGGCAGGTTGTAAAAGTCAACCACCAGTCCCACCTTCTTGTCTTCGTCCTTCTGCTTGTCGAACTGGACCACATCGTAAATCTTCATCTTGATCACGGTTTCGCCCGTAACGGGGATTTCCATGGTCATGCCCTTGCTGATGGGCCCTTCGATAATCTTGCCCTTGAACACGAGACTGGTCTTGTCTTCGCCCAGGGACGTCTTTTTCACGTGAAATACAGCCATTATTCCTTAGCCAATATCTTTTATTTTTCGGTTAATTGTTTTGCGGCCTACAAAACGCCACCGCCAAAAGTTAATTTTTTTCCATGGATTTATTGGTGGGTCGAATTCCTTTTTTGGTCTGTGCGCCGTTCTTTCACGGCTTTTTGGGTCGTGAGCAGGAATTCCCCCGTGTGCGTTTTGTGGACGGTCCGCCCAGCAAGCACAGCAGAGGGCTTAGGGAGGGCGCGATTCATTTGTCCCCAGCCTCTTCGATTACTTTTGCCCAGAAACCGGGCGCCTTTGTCTTGTCGCCCAGGCTTTGTACCTCTTGCTCCTTCGAGGTCCGTTCCGTAAAGCTCTTTTCCAGGTTCCCCATCGAAGACCTTGACGGCAAGACGGTGCGGCTTACCTCCCAGAGCCAGACCTCGGTGGCCCTGCTGAAGATTCTGCTTTCGGAACGTTTCCGGGTGCGCACCGAATATACCGCCGGTCTTGCCGCCGAAGCCACCGACGATGCCTGTCTGCTTATCGGGGACTTGGCTCTAGAAGAAGCGGAACGCGGTCGATTCCCCTTCAGTTGCGATTTGGGAACTTTGTGGCAGGACTGGCAGGGCATGCCTTTTGTATTTGGGGCGTGGATTATCGAGAAGTCGGCTTTAAAGCCGGAGCTTCGGCCCGTTCTGGAGCAATATCTACAAGAAACGGAAAAAAGCGTTGAGGCCTTCCGTGCCGACCCCGCAGCCGCCCTAGACCGCTGGATTTCAAGATTTCCCGTGAATCTGGACAAGAAGTCGCTACTTGATTACTATAAAATTATAGATTATCATTTTACAGACGAACGAAAAAAATCCTTGGAGTGTTTTTTTGGATATGCCGCAAAGCTTGGCCTAATCGAAAAGGCTCCAACCTTGGAATTTTTATAGGGGGAGTATATGAAAGAAGAAAAGATTCTCATCGTAGACGACAGCACCGAAATCCTGGAAAAGAACGGAGAACTTTTGACCCAGGTGGGTTACAAGGTGGTGGCCGCAACCTCCGGCGAAGAAGCACTGGCCCTGTTGGAAAAGGGAACCTTCGATTTGGTACTCCTGGACATTAACATGCCTAGCCTAAACGGCTACGAGGTGTGCCTGCGTATCCGAGAAAAGCACGCCCTGGATGATTTACCCATCATATTCCTCACCAGCAGGGAAGATTCCGACAGCATTACCAAGGGATTCCATGCCGGCGCTTCTGATTTTGTGTGCAAGCATTCGCCTACCGAGATTTTGCTTGCCCGTATCAACGTGCATATCCGTCTTTGCCGTACCCTCAAGTACCTGCGTGACATTTCCCTCACTGATGACCTGACCCAGAGTTACAACCGCAGGCACGCCATTTACACCCTGCGCGAATGGTTCTCCCGCAGCAAGCGTTATGGGACGCACTTCTCCATGGTTTATTTTGACCTGAACGGTCTCAAAACGGTCAATGACAAATTCGGTCACCAGGCCGGGGACCTGCTGCTCCGCGCCGTGGTCAAGGCCTGCAAGGATCTGCTTCGCGAATCCGATGTGCTGTTCCGCATGGGTGGCGACGAATTCATGGTGCTTTGCCCCGATACCGACAAGGCGGGGGCGTTAATTTGTGCGGAACGCATGCAGAAGGCGGTGGGCGACATCACCATCGTAGATCAGAAAGTCTCCTTTGCCTACGGTATCGCCTATTCCGGCGAGGTCTATAAGGACATGGACGAGATGCTCCACAGCGCCGACGCCTCCATGTATGAGTGCAAAAAGAAGATGCACGCCGCTCGAAAGTAGGCAGCATGCATTAAAAGATTATTACCTATCTGTTAGATCGCCTGCAGCAGTGCTGTCAGGCGAATTTCTATTTCGTCCCAGTTGCCACTTGACATGAGTGTCGGATTAAAGATGCTCCCGCCGAAAGAAACCAGGTTTGCTCCCGCTTCCATGTAGGCCTTGGCATTCTGCGGATTTACGCCGCCACAGGCCATCAAGGGAATATCACGGAAGGGCCCTCGCAGGGCCTTGATGTAATCGGGCCCGCCCACGCAGTTCACCGGGAAAACCTTCACGGCGGCAGCGCCCAGGTCGTAGGCCTTCTGGACTTCTGTAGGGGATAGCGCCCCCGGAATGATGGGGATTCCTGCGGTATTGGAAAGCCGGATAATTTCTTTGCGGGTGTTGGGGGTCACGATGAATTCTGCCCCGGCATTTACGGCCTTTTCCAGGTCGCTCTCGTGACGGACCGTGCCCGCCCCTACCAAGATTCCATAGGAACCGGCGCAATCCTTGAGCTTCTTGATAATGCTTGTAGCACCGGCGGTGTTCATGGTGACCTCGATGGCCTTGAGTCCGCACTTGGCGGCGGTTTCTACGCAGGCTTCTTCGGCTCCTTGGGGAATGTCGCGGAGAATGCCCACGACCGGCATCGGTTTTAGAAATTCGAGAAGATCCATGGCAGGAAAATAGCAAAAAACAGAAGAAGCTTTGTAAACATTCCTAAACAAACTTTCCCAACGCCCCGATGCTCAACGCCTTGTAAACAGAAAAATTTTTTTTGCCGTGAATTTTTGGCCATAAATAAACTAGATTAAAAACGATTTTCATCGATGCCGTTTTTGGCTATATAAAATGAGGATATAATGATTGCTATGAAATCTACTGCCAAGATGCTTTTGGCTCTCTCGGCAAGTGGTATCGTCTTTTCGGGCTGCGGAAGCGACCAGGTCGAAGGTGCGCTTCCCCGCCAGGAGACGCTCTACCTGTCCGGTCAGCAATGGGGCGCTCCCGCGACATTCAACCCCCTTGCCGAAAGCTGGATGGCTGCCTGGCCCGTGGGTGGTCGTTTTAACCTGGTTTACGAACCGCTTATTACCTATAACACCTTGAACGGCCAGATCGAGGACCTTCTGGGACACCTGGACGAAGACCTCTCCAATAACGACAGCATCGTGGTTACCCTGAACCCCGCTGCCAAGTGGAGCGACGGTGTGCAGGTGAACTCCAACGACGTGAAGTTCATTTTCACCAAGGGATCTATCAACACCTCCGAACAGATTTCCGACATTCATGTGGACACCCTTTACGCCGAACCGGCATCCGAGGACTCCACCGCCGAACGCAAGATGATTGGCGAACGTCTGGCCTTTATCGTGAACAAGGCCCAGAGGAACAACCCGCTGTCTGTGCGCGACCTGCTTCAGGCAATCCGTATCGCTCCGGCCCACGTGTTCGAGCCACTGATTGCCGAAAAGGGTCTCGACGAAGTCAAGAAACTCACCATGGACAAGAACCCGGTGGTTTCTGGCCCCTACAATATCATGTCCGCCGACCCCAACAAGATTATCTTGCAGCGTCGTGACGACTACTGGGGCAATGCCGCCCTCCACGACGGCAAGCTCCCCGCTCCTAAGTACGTGGTTCACCCCATTTACAAGAGCAACGATGCTAACACCATCGCTCTCACCACGGGTAACCTCGATGCTTCTATGAGCTTCGTGACCCGCATTTGGCGCAAGCGCGGCGTGCATACCTGGTTCAACGAACCGCCTTACTTTGCACCTGGCGCCATGCCCATGCTCATGATCAACACCATGAAGGAACCGCTCAACGACAAGCGTTTCCGTAGGGCTCTGGCAACGGCTATCGACTACACCGCTATCCGCCAGTTCGCCGTTTCCAACTACACCTCTACCCTGAAGCCGGGCCTGATTATGCCTACCGGTCTTGAAGGTAAGTACATCAATGACGAAGACGCCCAGAAGTACGGCGTGAACCTCGCCATTACCGACGAGAACGAACGTTTGAACACGGTGAAGCAGATGCTTTCCGAAGCGGGCTTCAAGTCTGTATGGAAGAGCGACGGAACTCTTGACCACATGGAAAACGCCAAGGGAGAAAAGCTCCCCACGCTGTTCATCACGAGCCCTGCCGGTTGGACCGACTGGGAAGCCATGGTGACCATCGCCGTAGAAGGCATGCGTAAGGCCGGTATCGACGTGCGTGAAGGCTTTGTAGATGGCGGTCAGTACTGGCCTGCCAAGGGTACGGGTAACTTTGACCTGCTCATGGACAAGCCCTCTGCCGACGTGTCCCCGTCTCTGCCGTGGAGCCGTTTCAACGAAGTTATGTCCAGCCGCGACTGGCAGCCTCTTGGCGCCTGGGCCGGTACCAACATCGGCCGTTACAACCAGCCGGGCACTCCTGAGTTCCGCCCCGAAGTGGACCAGCTCCTGTCGGCGATCCCCCTGATGAACGACCCCGAAGAAATCGCGAAGGCTTACCGCGAACTCAACAAGATTTTCATGGAAGACCAGCCCTCCATTCCGCTGGTTTACCTGCCCGAACAGTTCTACGAATTCAGCGACCGCGTATGGACCAACTGGCCCACTGCCGAAAACCCCTACGCTCCGCCGCAGCTCCCGTGGATTGCCTCCGGCACCAAGATTCTTTGGAACCTCAAGCTTGCTAAATAAAAGGACGACAAATGCTTAAACAATATCCAATGTTGCGCTATGTCCTGCAGAAGGGATTCTGGTATCTCTTGACGTTTGTTGTCGCCGTGGCGATTAACTTTACGTTGCCCCGTATGGGTGAGAACAACCCTGTGGACATCATTATGGGTAAGGCCGCACAGGGTCTTTCGCCCGAAGAAGCCAAGCTCAAGAAAGAAGGCCTGCTCAAGGCTTTCGGTATGGCCGAACTGGACGACCAGGGTAACGTGATCTACGACCCCGAGGTGGATGCCAACGGCCAGATGAAGACCATCAAGGTGGCAAAGTTGGACGAAAACGGCGCCCCTGTGCTGAAGACCGTCAAGGAAGTGAACGAAGACGGCACGCCCAAGATGCTGGAGCGCCAGGTGGTGGACGCCGAGGGTAACCCGGTGTTCGAAGAAAAGCCGGTGCTCGACGAAAAGGGTAAGCCTGTGATGGAAAAGGACCCGAAGACCAAGAAGAAGGTGGCCAAGGTGGAACAGGTTCCGGTGATGGAACAGTACCAGGCCGAACGCCAGGACACCGTCATGGTGGACGAAGTGGTCAAGAAGGCCGACCCCCGCCTTGCTTCTGGATTCTCCCAGTTCCTGGTCTACATCAAGAACGTGTTCAAGGGTGACCTTGGTATCTCTTACAGCCAGTACCCGAAGCCGGTGGTGGACATCATCAAGGAATCCGTTCCTTGGACGCTCCTTATCCAGGCTCCCACCATTATCCTCGGCTGGATTATCGGTAACCTGCTGGGTGCCTTCGCTGCCTACAAGCGCGGCATCTTCGACAAGGTGTTCTTCCCCTGCGCCATGTTCTTAAACGGCATTCCCTTCTTCGTGTTCGGTATGCTTCTGGTGGCGCTCTTCTCCATCACTCTCGGCTGGTTCCCAGCCATGGGCGCCTACAGCCCCGACATTACGGAGCTGAGCTTCTCCTGGGGTTGCATCAAGAGTGTGGGCTGGTACTACATTCTGCCCTTCTTCTCGGTGTTCCCGATCCTGCTTTCTGGTCAGGCAACGGGTATGCGTTCCATGTCCATCTACGAACTGGGTACCGACTATATGAAGTACGCCAAGTGGCTTGGACTTCGCGAAGGCAAGATTATCAGCTACGTGTTCCGTAACGCCATGCTCCCGCAGCTCACCGGCCTTGCCCAGAGCCTCGGTACCATGGTGGGCGGCGCCCTCATTACCGAAATGATCTTCTCTTACCCGGGTCTCGGTATGGCGATGCTTACCGCTATCCAGCAGAACGACTACGCGACCATTCAGGGTTGTACCTTGATGATTTCGACCTGCGTGCTCGTGGCTAACTTTGCCGTTGACGTTTTGATTGCGGTGTTTGACCCCCGTGTCAAGGCCGGTCTCCAGATGGGAGGTAAGTAATCATGGGAAAACTAATAAGAAACCTTCTCAAGTCCCCGATGTTTGTCATCGGTATCTCGATTTTCATTATTACCCTGTTGATTGCGCTGTTTGGCCCCGTGTTCTACCATGTGGACATCAACGCTCGTGACATCGTGGCTGGCCCCTATGCGGGCTCCAGCGGCGATCACCTGCTGGGTACCGACCACCTGGGCCGTGACTACGTGTCTCTCTTGATCGAAGGCCTCCGCAGCTCCCTCTATGTGGGTCTTGTGGCGGGCATCATCGCTACCACCATCGGTGTGCTTATCGGCCTCTTTGGCGGTTTCCGCGGCGGATGGATCGACGAAGTGTTGAACATGCTCACCAACATCTTCATCGTGATTCCGCAGTTCGTGATTCTCGTGCTTATCAGCTCTGCTGTTAAGGACGGTCGTTCTTTGACGCTGATTGGTCTTATCATCGGCCTTACGGCTTGGAGCTGGTCTGCCCGTGCGGTGCGTGCCCAGGCTTCTTCGCTGCGCAGCCGTGACCATATCTCCCTTGCAAAGATTAACGGAGCGTCTACGCTCACGATCGTTATCAAGCATGTGCTTCCGTACCTGCTTTCTTACGTGTTCATGGTGTTCATCATGCAGGTGTCCTCCGGCATCCTTTCCGAAGCCTCCATCTCCATGATCGGCCTTGGTCCTCTGGATTCCACTTCTCTGGGTATCATCTTGAACCAGGCGAAGGACAACGGTGCCCTTTCCGACGGCATCTGGATCGCCTTCTTGCCCGCCACCATCATCATTACCCTGACGGTGTTTGCGCTGTTCCTGATCAATACTTCCATGGAAGGCGTCTTTAACCCGCGTCTTCGCAAGTAGGAGGTTTAGAAAATGTCTGAAAATGTATTTGAAGTCGAAAACCTGAGCCTCTACTACCTGGGCCGCTTTGGCGACAAGACCCACGCGGTGACCAATGTGAGCTTCTCCATGAAGCAGGGTGAAATCCTGGGTATCGCCGGTGAATCCGGCTGCGGTAAGTCCACTTTGGTGTCCGGCCTTATGGGCATGTGCATCCCGCCTCTCTATCCCGAAGGCGACGGTGACGTGCGCGTAAAGAGCGGCGACAAGATGGAATCTTTGATGAACCGCTCTATCGAGGATGTTCGCAAGAACGTGCTCGCCCAGAAGGTTTCCATGATTCCCCAGGGCGCTTTTAACGCCCTGAACCCGGTCCGCAAAATCAAGGATATCGCCGCCGACGTGATTGGCGCCCACCAGCAGCCCGGCAAGCACCTGGACAAGAAGGAAGTCTATGACCGCCTTTGCGAGCGCTTCGACCTGTTTGGCATGGACACCAAGCGCGTGCTGGATTCTTACCCCATCCAGCTTACCGCCGGTGAACGCCAGCGTTCCGTGATCGGTATCTCTACGCTTTTGAACCCCCAGATGGTGATTGCCGACGAACCCACTTCCGCCCTGGACGTTTCTACCCAGAAAGAAGTGATCAAGTTGATCTTTGACCTTCTGGACAAGGGCATCTTCAGCACCATGATTTTCATTACCCACGAACTTCCGCTGCTGTACCACGTGGCCGACAATATCGCCATCATGTACGCGGGCGAATTCGTGGAAAAGGGCACTGCAGAACAGGTGGTGAAGGATCCCCGTCACCCCTACACCCAGGCTCTTATGGGTGCCATGCTCAGTACCGAGGCCAGCCAGCGTCACCGCCACCCGGTGGCAATCGAAGGCGCACCTCCGAGCCTGCGTAACAAGATTACGGGTTGCCGCTTTGCCGACCGTTGCAAAAAGGCATGCCCCGACTGCAAGAAGAATACCCAGAACCTCCGCGTTGTCGGTGGTCGTGATGTGAGGTGCGATTATGCTGAGTGATAAGCCTGTTGTATTTTCTGCCAAGCGCATTAGCAAGGACTTTGGCGCGGGCAAGACCCTGAAGACCGCCGTGAAGGATGTTTCCTTCGATATCTATGACGAAGAATTCATCTCCATCGTGGGCGGCTCCGGTTGCGGCAAGTCCGTGCTGGCAAAAATTATGCTCGGCCTCTACGAACCCACCCGCGGCCAGTTCCTCTACAGGGATCACAAGATCAAGAACTTGAAGGACCACTGGAACGAGGTTCAGTTCGTATTCCAGGACCCGTTCGGATGCTTCAACCAGTTCTTTACTATCCGTAGCCAGCTGGAAGACGCACTGAACGTGCTCAAGAACAAGCCCTCCAAGGAAGAAGTCCGCCGCCGTGTGGACGAAGGCCTGATGGCCGTGAACGTGAAGCCCTCCGATATCGAAGGCAAGTACCCCTTCGAACTTTCGGGCGGTCAGATGCAGCGTATGCTTTTGGCCCGTATCTTCGCGCTCCGCCCGAAGGTGCTGATTGCCGACGAAGCCACCTCCATGGTGGACGCCTGCGTGCGCGCCAACATCCTGGATTATCTCCGCAAGTTGAAAGACGAGCTGAAGATGACCGTGGTGTTCGTGACTCACGATATCGGCCTTGCCAACTACGTGTCTGACCGTATCTTCATCATGCACGACGGAAAGATTGTGAACCAGGGAACGCCTGCAGAAGTGCTGGACAACACCACTGAACCGCATACGCTCCGCCTGCTGGACGATATCCCCGAAGTCCACAAGACCGAATGGATCAAGAACAGCCATCGCTCTAAGAAATAAACAGTGGTTTGGGGTGAAAAGCCCTGCTCCGCATTTGTCATCCCCGCGCAGGCGGGGATCTCCTCTAAAAAGCCGCAGTCCAAAGCTGCGGTTTTTTTACTTTTATTTTGCACTGCCAAGAAAAAAAATATATATTAATGAGACTAAAGAGATTCTGCTCTTGTTCTCCATGTGAAATCAGCAAATTTCAAATGAACGGGGACAAGGCGAACGCTCACGCAGGCATGCCGTTTTTGCGGTATGTTTCAGTTTGTCTTATCAGCTTTTTGCTGATTGTTGGTTGTAAAGACCAAGGGCAACAGCCCATTTCGGGGCGTGGGTCGTTTGCATTTATCGTTCATTGGGCATTGCTGAGCCTCACGTGGATAAATGCATCGACCCGCGCTTTTCTATGAAAGGCAAGAACTCTTTGCAAAATGGGGGGCAGGACTCCAGTTATTTAACAATGGAGATGCCCAAATGAAAAACAACCTGTTCCCGTTTTCCAATTTCGCCCTGCTGGTAATTTTAGCCCTGCTGCTTTACGGTTGCGGGGATTCTGGCAGTTCCAATTCTCCAGAAGAGATTTCGGATAATCCTGAACAGGTGATTCCCCTGTCCTCTTCGGAGCAGCCTGCTTCGTCTGATAATGCTGACATTTCAGATTCTGGGACTTCTGCCGAAAACGGCGACTCTTCTAGTTCTTCCTTTTCAAGTTCAAGTACGGAGTCATCGGATAGTCAGGAAACAAGTTCTAGTAGTTCCGTGATTTCCAGTAGTTCTGAAAAATTTATTTGCAATGGTACGGAATATGATCCTGAAGATAGGGCTTGCGTGTCGGGTATGTTGAAGGGTAAATGTGGCGATCAGATTTTTGAGACTTCTAAATATTGGTGTAATAAGAGTAAAAATGAGCTCATTCCATTGTTCGCATGTTGTGGTGGCCCTTCAATTAACTCATGTGACGCATCGTTACGTTATGTTTCGAATGTTAAAATGTGTGATAGTAGAGATAAGAAACTGTATTGGATATCGGTCATTGGTAAAAAGGTGTGGATGACTGAAAACTTGAACTTCCGTTATCTTCAGGGAACAGACGAACTTGATTCCAGTAGTTTCTGCTATGGTGATGACCCTGGGAACTGTGAAGATGGCTATGGAAGACTATATACCTGGTCGGCCGCAATGGATAGCGCTGGGCTATATTCGACAAGTGGTAAAGGCTGTGGAAATGGGGCGGTATGCTCCCCGACTTATCCTGTAAGGGGAATCTGCCCAGAAGGTTGGCATTTGCCGACAAAGGATGATTTTGATAGCCTAGTTTTACAAACATATGAGAACTATGACTATTTCGCTGAAAAGCATGCCGATGAGTATCCTGAATTTGATTATTACTATAAAACTCATGATGATGCTTTCATTTATTCGGTGATATATTTGGAGGCTGGTTATTTCCTCAAGTCTAGGGATGGATGGAATGATTATAATGGAGAAGATGGTAATGGTGACAACACCTACCATTTTAACGCCCTGCCTACAGGGGATGGCTATCATAATCATGGAAGAGGAAATCAGGCTAATTTCTGGGGAGCTCCCGACGACGAGGGCGCTGCTAGTGCACTTAATATTGCAAGAAACCACCAGACGCATGTGTGGTCCGAATTTAAAGGCTTTGAATACGCTGTCCGCTGTGTTATGGATTAGAGGAGGCTGTCATGACTTGGTATAAAAATGAAAATATTGTGGCGTGTTTCTTTGCCCTCGCTCTTGCTGCTTGCGGAGGTGATAGCAGTAGTTCTGTTGATTTGAGCGAGGATGGGGGTGCAGAACAGCTTTCTTCAAATTCTCAAACAAATCAAGATGAAGGCAAAGTTTCCTCGTCTAGCGAGGAACATTTAGATGATTCCTCCAGTAGCTCGCAAGAGGTTGAATCTAGCCAATCTTCTTCAAGTGTGTCTTCGTCGTCGGTTCTTTCTTATATAAAGGATAGTTTTATAGATTGCCGTGATGACAACGTTTATAATAGTGTCCAAATTGGAGAGCAAGTGTGGATGGCGGAAAACTTGAACTATGCATCGGCGGGCCGTTGTTATAAAAACGATGAGAGTAATTGCGAAAAGTATGGACGTCTTTACACTGCGAAAGAGGCTGCATATGCCTGCCCTCCAGGTTGGTACTTGCCTGATACTACGGAATGGAAAATTTTGTTTGACGCCGTAGGTGGCTTGGATAAGGCGGCAATAGAGCTTAAACGAGAAGATGGATGGAATGCTGTGATGTCAGGATATACTTCACGTGATGGTACGTTTTACGGATTAGACAGTCACGCAAGCTTTTGGACTTCTACTGTCGGCAGTGATGTTTTGGAATATTCGGCTGGTATAGGGACAAGTGTAGGAATGGGTAAAACGGAGAAATATACACTTGCTTCTATTCGGTGTTTGAAAGACCCCTCCATTGTTTTGGGAGAGATGGGCAGTTTTATAGATGAGAGGGATGGTCATGAATATAAGACTGTGAAAATGGGTTCGCAAACTTGGATGGCCGAAAATTTGAATTATGAGGATCTTGCCGAATATACGACAAACTATAATAGAACGACTATGAAAGAGAGATCTTTTTGTTATGATTTAGATTTGGATAATTGCGAAAAATATGGAAGGCTTTACACGTGGTCTTCTGCAATGGATACTTTGGGAGTTTTTTCGTCAAATGGAGAAGGTTGTGGCTATCCTAAGACTTGTTCTCCAACTTATCCTGTACGTGGTATTTGCCCTGAAAAATGGCATTTGCCTGATTCAACAGAATGGGAGCAGTTGTTTAAAACAGTAGGTGGAAAAGAGACTGCTGCCAGGGTGCTGAAATCAACAGATGGTTGGAATGAGTCAGGAAATGGTGTCGATGCGTTTGGTTTTTCTGCCATTCCTGCAGGAATTTCAATAAACTATGATTTGGGTTATAGCACAAGCTTTTGGAGTGCAACGGGAACCAGGTTTGTGTTCTTTTATGATTCTGATGAAATCAGCCTGTATGGGGGAGGAGGTAGCTTCGTCGTTTCTGTTCGTTGCGTAAAGGATGAATAACCTGCTGTTTCTTGCTGAAAACAGTAATTATCCAAAAAAGCCTCCTTTGCGGGGCTTTTTTACGTATATTCAGGGTATGAATATTCATAAGAACGCTATTGCTAAAGTTTGTGCGGTGGCTTTTGCCGCCGTCCCGTTTTCTTTGACCCCTGCCTTTGCGGGCCCCCTGATGAACCACTTGGGTTACGCCCCCGCTGCTGAAAAGCAGGTGGTGATTCCCGGTAACGATGCCAACGGGCTAGAGGTTCGTGACCTGAAGGGCAAAACCGTTTTGAAACTGAAGGCCCCCAACGTAGGGGAATGGGAATACAGCGGCGAAGAGACCCAGGTGTACGACATTTCTGCGGTCAAGGCCCCCGGTACCTACCGCCTGTATCGCAATGGCGAATACCTGGGGAACCCGTTCTTTGTGGGCAAGAACGTTTACGAGGGCGTGACAAAGGCTGCGCTCAAGTGGTTCTATTACCAGCGGGCCAGCATGCCTTTGGAAAGCCCCTACGCAGGCAAGTGGGTCCGCGCAGCAGGCCACATGGACGATAAGGTTACCGTTTACGGTACCGACAAGGCCACAGGCGGCAAGGGCGCGGGAAAGACCATCAAGTCCCCCCGCGGGTGGTACGATGCCGGCGACTACGGCAAGTACATCGTGAATTCCGGCATTACGGTATGGACCCTGCTGGACCTGTACGAAAAGTTCCCGAAGTATGCGGACACCCTGAGCTGGGATGTCCCGCGGGAGTACGCGAAGTTGCCCCTGCTGTTGGAAGAAGTCCGCTATAATTTGGACTGGATGCTGACCCTGCAGGACAAGGACGGCAGCGTATTCCACAAGATTTCGACCCTCAAGTTCTGCGGAAGCGTGGCTCCTGAGAAAGATACGGCACCACGTTACGCCATTCTGAAAAGCGTGACAGCGGCTCTGGATTTTGCAGGCGTGATGGCCCAGGCCAGCGTGGTGTATGCTCCTTTTGACAAGGCTTACAGTTCTAAGATGCTGAAAGCGGCGGAAGCGGCCTACGCCTGGGCGAAGAAGAATCCGGAAATGTTCTACAAGCAGCCCGCCGACGTGAACACGGGAAGCTACGCCCCCGGTAACGAAGACGGCAAGGACGAATTCCGTTTTGCGGCGGCTGAACTTTTCAATGCGAAGGTGGCGTCCGGGGCAAACCCGACAACGGACAAGGCCACGGCTGCTTACCTGGAAGACTTGAAAGCTAATCCCTTCACCCAGAATGGGGCCTGGTGGGGCGACCTGAACATGCTTGCGGTTTTTCGCGTGGCAAATGCTTCTAAGGCGTTCGGCGATAGCCTTGCCGGGGTGGCAAAGAAGATTTTGCTGGACGAGGCGAACAGCCTGCGTTCCATCGGCGATACCAGCGCCTACAGGCTCCCCATGCACCCCTGGAACTGGAACTGGGGCAGCAATAGCGCCGTGGCGAACAACGGCATTGTGCTTTTGCAGGCATACCTCTTGACTAACGACAAGAGTTATTTGGACGGTGCGCAGCAGTGCCTGGATTACCTGCTGGGTAAAAACCCCATGGACATTACCTACGTGACGGGCTTTGGTTTCCGCAGCCCCCGCAATCCGCACCATCGTCCCAGCGAATCGGACTTTGTGGACGATCCGGTGCCCGGCATGCTGGTGGGTGGTCCTCACCTGGGCAAGCAGGATATTAACCTGAATGGCACGGACCATTGGAAATGCCCGAACTACGCCGCTGCTGACAAGCCGGCCCTGGCTTACTTGGATGACCGCTGCAGCTATGCTACCAACGAGGTGGCCATCAACTGGAACGCTCCCTTGGCATTTTTGGCAGGCGCCCTCCAGGCGATTTACAATCGCTGACAAGCCCCGTTCTCTTTCATTGTCATGCCCGCGCAGGCGGGCATCTCCTTTTTATATTTCCATCTATGGAAGAACAAATCGACATCCTGAACCCTGACGGCAGCCCGGCAGGGTATTCTTGCGGGCGAACGGAGGTTCATGCCAAAGGGCTTTGGCACCGCACGGTTCACATCTGGGCCTTTGACGGGGCGGGCCGTGTACTTTTCCAGCTTCGCAGTCATTTGAAAGAGAATAACCCGAACCTTCTGGATACTAGCTGCGCGGGCCACATCTCTGCTGGCGACACCAGCCGGAATGCCGCCGTCCGAGAACTGAAAGAGGAATTAGGTGTCCATAAAAATTCAGGTGATTTGGAATACCTCTTTGAAGCGACCCACGAAAGTGTCTTGAACGACGGTACTTATTTTGACAACGAATATTACGATACATACAAAATAACGCTTACCGACGAAGAGGCCCGCCATCTGGTGCCGCAGCCTGGCGAGGTGGACGATTTCGTGTGGATGACGGTAGGGGAGTTTCTGGAACTGAACCGCAAGCACCCCGAAAGGTTCGTGAGTCACCCGAAGGATTACCATTGGCTCGAAAGTATTTCTAGATTGTAGCCCATGATGTACAAGAAAGTGGCAGTGGTTGTGGAAGGCGGCGGCATGCGCGGCGCCTACACGGGCGGTATTCTGGACGTGTTCAACGAGCTGGGGCTCCGCTTTGGAGGCGCCTGCGGAACTTCTGCCGGCGTGACCCACCTGTGCAGTTTCTTGTCAGAACAGATTGGCCGAAATTTCCGTATCGATACGGTGCATTCCAAGTCCAGTAAATATATGGGCTGGGGAAACCTGATTCGCACCGGCGAATTTTTCGAGGTGGATTATTGTTACAGGCAAATCCCCTACGAGATAGAACCTTTTGACATGGAAAAATTCGCCGAGGCCTGCAAGACGACGGAATTTTACGCCTGCAGTTCCAACCTGGAAACGGGCGGCGCGGAATACCTGCGGGTGATGGACTACCGCGACGCTCACGACATGAACGCCATTCGCGCCTCGGCGTCGCTCCCGCTGATGAGCCACATTGTGGAACTAGATGGCAAAAAGCTTTTGGACGGCGGTATCGCCGACAGCATTCCCTTTGAGATTATGGAGAAGAAGGGGTTCGAGAAGATCGTGATTCTCTTGACGCAACCGGAAGGATTCCGCAAGAAACCCAACTCCATGATTCCCCTGTTCAAGCTGCTCTACCGCAAGTACCCGAAGTTTATCGAGGCGGCGGCCAACCGGCACGAGCGTTACAACGCCTGTCTGGACTTGATTGCCGAAAAGGAAAAAGAAGGGAGTGTGTTTGTGTTCCGACCCAGCGAGGCCATGCACATTTCCCGGCTGGAAAAGGACAAGTCCAAACTGGTGGACCTTTACAACTTGGGTCGCAAGGATGTAAACGCCCGCTTGGATGCCTTGCTGAATTTTTTGGAAAAGTAAATCGGGTTTTTATGTCCGTTGCAGAAAAAGGCAGGCGCTACCGCCATTACAAGAAAGAAACCATGGTCTATACCGTGGTGGAAATTGCCTTGGACTGCGAGACGGTTGAACCTCTGGTGATTTACCGCAGCGAATACGAGGCGCCAGACCATCCCAAGGGAACGCTCTGGGTCCGCAAAAAGTCGGACTTCGAAAGCACGGTGACGCTCCCCGACGGCCGCACCATGGACCGGTTCACGCTTATACAATAAGCAGCGGCTGTTGTCATTCTGAGTGAAGGCGAAGCCGGAACGAAGAATCTAGGCCCGTTTTTTTTACGGTAGCATCTTGCCGGTTTCGAGGTAGCGGTTGTGCATCTCGAAGGCTCTGCTCAGCGCAAGGGGCATGTGCACGCCCTTGGCGTGCTTCAGGCTGTATTCCAAGAAGTCGGTAAGCGGTTCCTTGAAATCAGGGTGAGCGCATTCCTTGATGATAAGCCGTGCCCGCTCTTCGCTGGCAAGGCCCCGCAAATCTGCAAGTCCCTGCTCCGTCACAAAAATCTGGGTGTCGTGTTCTGTCTGGTCCACATGGCTCACGTAGGGCACAATGCTGGAAACGGCGCCGCCCTTGGCTACCGACGGCGTCAAAAAAAATCCGAGAGCGCAGTTCCTTGCAAAATCTGCCGCCCCGCCGATGCCGTTCATCATAGAAGACCCGCACACGAGAGAACTGTTCACGTTCCCGAAAATATCCGCTTCTAGGGCGGTGTTCATGGAGATGACGCCAACGCGACGGATTACGTCGGGACTGTTGCTCACCTCTTGTTGCCGAATGACAAAATGTTTTTTCCAGTCGGCTGCATTACGGATAAATTCGTCCTGCGCACCCTGGGAAAGCGTTAAAGCCGTTCCGCTAGCTACGCCCAGCTTGCCCTTTTTGAGCAGGGGGATAACCGCTTCTTGGATGACTTCGGTAAAGATGTCGATTTGCCCCAGGCGTTCGTCGTTTGCCATGGCGGTGAGTACGGCGTTGGCCACCTTGCCCACGCCGCTCTGGTAGGCCATTCCCTTGGGGAGCCTACCCTTGGATTCTTCGAATCGGATAAAGTCCAGAATACGTTCGGCGATGTTGGTAGAAACGCTGTCGGGCTCTACGAAGGGTGTCACCTCATCGTAGCCGGAATTTTCTACGATGGCGATAACCTTGTTCGGGTCAATCTGGACAAGGTTTTCTCCAACGCGGTCGCCTACGCTGTAAATAGCGAGAGGCTTTGCGTGTGGAGGCAGTTCCGGCAGGGCGTTGTCGTGAATGCCCATATAGCTGTCACCCAGGCGGGTGTTCAACTCCAGGATAATCTTTTCGGAGCGTTCCAGGTAACAGACGGAATTTCCGCCGGAGGTAGAAAGGCACACACGGCCATCGGGCAGAACAGCGCTTACCTCGATGACGGCAATTTTCGGAGTAGGCACGGCTCCTGTGCGAACCAGGTAACCCATCTTGCCCAGGTGGGCGTCTATGTAACGGATAGAACCGTCATTGATGGCCTTGCGAAGGCTGGGATTGCTCTGGTAAGGCATGCGTAAGTCGATGGCGTTTGCCCGAGCCAGCGCACCGTCGCAGCTGTCGCCGGTAGAAGCTCCCGAGAAAAGGGACACCTTGAAAGGCTTGCCTTCACTGTGGAGCTTTTCGGCCCGAGCGGCTAGCGCGCTTGGTACCGCCTTGGGGTATCCGGCAAGCGTAAAACCCGAAATGCCCAGGATGTCACCGTTTTCGATCATTGCGGCGGCATCGGCCGCCGAACACTTTTTACTTGCAATCCAGTCCATATTGTAAAGATAGTTATTTCAGGTCCGAACGGGTCATATTTCTTTTCCTACATTTTTTTCTATGCTCCACTTTCTCAAGTACAATATCATCGGGGTGTTGAACACCCTCATCACTCTTGCGGTGGTCTGGGTTTTGCACCAGATGTTGGACTGGGGTGTGGAACTTTCCAACTTCTTGGGATTCGTAGCAGGAGGCTGTAATAGCTACCTGTGCAACCGCATCTGGAATTTCAAGAGTCACAACAAGAAGCGTGCAGAAATCATCCGGTTCGTAGTCGTGTTCCTGGTGTCCTATGGCGTGAACCTGCTGGTGCTGGAACTTGCCGCCTACACCCTCGCAAACGCCGCCTGGTGTGCAAGCTTTACAGCTTGGATTTCGCAGTTCATGAAACCCACCTATTTTGCCAACATCGTGGCCAACGTGGTTTACGTGCTGGTGAGTTTTACGCTTTATAAAAAGTGGGTATTCAAGGCCGCGCCAAAACAGAGCTAGCGGTTATATCCCTTGAACCACTCGGCAAAGGCCTTGATGCCTGTGTCCAGATCGGTATCTGCCGTATAGCCAACATCTTGTTCCAGGGCTTTTGTATCGGCCCAGGTGACCTCTACGTCGCCGGGCTGCATGGGCATGTAAATCTTTTCGGCAGTCTTTCCCAAATGCTTCTCGAGAGTCTTTACAAAGTCCAGCAGGTTCACCGGATCGCCATGACCGATGTTGTACAGACGGCATTCCTTCTTGCCGATTCCAGCCTCGAACACGCGGACCACCCCCTGGGCAATGTCATCGATGTAGGTAAAGTCCCGCATCATGTTCCCGTTGTTGAAAATCTTGATGGGCTTGTCGTGCAAAATGGCATCTGCAAAAAGCCAGGGCGCCATGTCGGGCCTACCCCAGGGGCCATAAACAGTAAAGAACCTTAGGCCGGTAGCGTTAATCTTGTAAAGATGGTGGTAGGTTTCCGCCATCAGCTCGTTGCTGCGCTTGGTGGCGGCGTACAGGCTAGAGGGCATGCAGACCGGGTCTTCGGTAGCGAAGGGGGTCTTGGTGTTGCGCCCGTAGACGCTGCTGGACGAGGCGTAGGTGAGGTGCTCCACCGGGTTGAACCTGCAGCCTTCCAGGATGTTCAGAAAACCGGTAATGTTGCTGTCGATGTAGGCCTGCGGGTTTACCAGGCTGTAGCGCACGCCCGCCTGGGCACCCAAATGAATAACACCATCAAAATGTTCCCGTTCAAAGAGTCCCTTGATGGAGGCGGCATCGGAAAGGTCCATCTTCTCGAAACGGAAATCCGGATTGTCCAAGCGTTTTAGGCGGTCCTCTTTAAGCGAAACCTGATAATAATCGTTCAGGTTGTCGATACCTACGACCTCATAACCCTTAGAAAGAAGGATTAGTGAAACTTCGCAACCGATAAAACCTGCGGCACCTGTAACCAAGATTTTGCGAGACATTTTGTTAAATCCTCTAAAAGATTGATTCATGAAATAAAGAATGATTTTTTACTCATTCATTTTTTTACACAACGGATAGACAAGGCAAAATTCTTTTCATAAAAAGCTTCTTCGGTGCTGTTAGAAACATAGCCTTGATAATTGTTAGAACCAAAAATAACCATATGGGCTCTATATAGCTGATATATCGGCTGGGATGATTCATATTCCGTAGAGCTCCAAAAGTAACCTTTTTCTCCTACCATTTGTGCCTGATCGCCTTCATTGCCGTTGGGAATCAATCCTGCCGGCAAAACAGAAAAACCTGTGGTGTTCGTTGCTTTTTCCCAATTAGGATAATCATATTGTATTACATCAGAGATTAATGAATAAGGTGCATTTTGAATAGAGATAAGATCATGCCATTCCCCTTCTGTAGGGAGTCGCCAATTTTCGGGACAAATTCCACGAACTGGTTCTTCGGGATTACATTTTACTTCGTATCCACAGCCCTTTGTTTTTTCAGAATATAATCCTAGGCTGTCCATGGCAGCGCTCCAATAATACAGTCTTCCATAAATTTCGCAACTATCCAATTCGTTTTTATAGCAGTAATTTTGGATGGTTTTTCCATTTACGTCTTTATACTCAAAATTCAAGTTCTGCGCCATCCAGGTAAGGTCGCCCACCTTGATCGCTTTATATTTCTGGCCATCTCTTGTATCGGTAAATTCCTCGTAATTTCCGTTGGCAAGCATTTCTTGGTTCAAGTAGCCCCAAGCAGTCTTTTTTACGGATGACGAACTCAATGTCTCGCTACTGGAGGATTCTTCAGAAGAACTGGATTCTGAAAAGCTGGACACTTCAGAACTGCTGGACTCTACTATTGAGCTGCTAGACTCATCTTTCGAGGAACTCGATTCTCCAGTGCTTTCTGATGAACTGGAGTTGCTGGTGCTCTCGGATGAACTGGAATCATTGGTGTTTCTGGATGAGCTAGAATCATCGGACTTTCCCGACGAGCTGGACTTGTCTGACGCCTTTGATGAGCTGGAATTTTCGGATTTTCCAGATGGACTGGATTTTTTGTCTATGCTTGACGACGAATCTAGTTCGATGATGCTTGCAGATGAAGTTAGATTTTCGTCTTTGGGGGATACGGGATGGGCATTGTCCGTACATGCGACAAAGACCACTAAAGTGACGAATAAAACTAGAGTAAAAAAACGCACTCCCATGATTATTAATATAAAAAAAGACGGCCTTTACGACCGTCTTCTTTTTCAAAAGGGTTTGATTACTTTTCGAAAGGAACCAGTTCCACGCGGCGGTTCTGCTTACGACCGTGCTTGCTTCCGTTGCTGGCAATGGGCTTTTCGTCGCCGAATCCAACTGCACGGAGACGGTCAGATTCAACACCCTGCTGGATGAAGTAATCCACCACGGCCTGAGCACGAGCCTGAGACAGTTCCTTGTTCTTTTCGGGCTTACCCACGTTGTCGGTGTGACCCTGGACTTCCAGGTTAGCAGACGGAATCTGCTTCAGGAGAGCCACGATGTCATTCAAGGTGCCGTAGCTGTCCTTGGTGAACTTGGTGGAATTGGTCTGGAACTGGATACCCTGTTTCAGCTTGTTCAGGTCCTGCTTCTTGTTCAGCGGGCAACCCTTGGCGTCGACCTTCACACCTTCGAGGGTGTAGGGGCACTTGTCCTGATGGTCGGGCACGCCGTCGTGGTCAATGTCCATGGGGCAACCGGTGCTGTCCACCTGAATGTCCTTTTCGGTGTTCGGGCACTTGTCAAGGCCGTCAAACACGCCGTCCCTGTCGGTATCGATGGGGCAGCCGGTGCTGTCAACCACGGTTCCTTCCTTGGTGTTCGGGCACTTGTCCAAATCGTCGGACACACCGTCCTTGTCAAAGTCAGAGACGCAACCCGTGCTGTCTACGGAAGTGCCTTCCGGAGTGTTGGGGCACTTGTCCAGAGCGTCAGGAACACCGTCCTTGTCGGCATCGGCGGTACAACCGGTGCTGTCCACAGGTGTGCCGGCCTTGGTGTTGGGGCACTTGTCCTGAGCGTCGGGAACGCCGTCACCATCGCGGTCGCCTTCGCAACCTTCAAAGTTCACTTCGGCACCTTCCGGAGTGTTCGGGCACTTGTCCAAATCATCGGGAACGCCGTCCTTGTCAGTGTCGGCGGCACAACCCGTGCTATCGACCTTGGCGCCGGCCTTGGTGTTGGGGCAGCGGTCATCGGCATCGGGGATACCGTCCTTATCAAAGTCGCTTTCGCATCCGGTAGCGTCAATCTGGCGGCCTTCCTTGGTGTTCGGGCACTTGTCCAGGCCATCAGGAACGCCATCCTTGTCGGTGTCCATGGGGCAGCCCACAGAATCAACCGTCACGCCGGCTGCGGTATTGGGGCACTTGTCCGCACCGTCAGGAACACCATCCTTGTCGGTATCCAGGGGGCAGCCATCCACATCAACGGTAATGCCAGACAAGGTATGCAGGCACTTATCCTTGACATCGGGAACGCCGTCCTTGTCTTCGTCCTTCTGCTTGGAACGGTCCTTGCCGTCAAAGCGCCAAACGAGAGAGGCAGTACCGGCATAGAGCGGAGTCGGAGTGTAGTAATACGTGCTTACGTTGTCATTTTCGCCAGAGAACGTGAGCTTGTAATCCTTGCTGTGTTCCATTTCCTTGTCGCCATCGAAGGTGAAGTTCCTGAGGGCGCGCACGGCAACATCAAGACCCATAGCGAAGTCGATGTTGAAGGGCAGGTGGAAACGGAAACCGGGGGTAAGCAACATGGGGTCAACCAGGGGGCTACGAGGATATCCGGTATCTTCGACGCGGAATTCGCCGGAGAATTCAACAAAGGCGTCCATGAAGTCAAAGGGCATGACATTGATACCCGTACCATAGGTCATTGTCACCGGCAGGTCGTGATCAACCGTATAAACGATTCCGGCATTGCCGTTCCAACGGACGGGGATGCCTATGTTCACGAAATCCAAGGTAAGGATCAAGTTTCCACCGATACCGAAGGCGTTAGTAGTGAAGGGGTGCGTTTCGCCCTTGCTATTCAGGTACCAGGCATGGCGGGGACGCACACCGGCGGACTCTTCGCCAGAAGGTACGTAGGCATCAACCTGGATGGCTGCCGTAAACAGTCTCTTTTGGCTGTCGAAAGGCATACGGACCTTGAACCACACGTTCAAGTCACCACGGCTAGTAGTCCACATGTTGTTAGCGCCAGAAGGACCATCGGACTTGGCATGTTCGTAGTAAAGGGGCAGATTCAAGCCCAAATCCACAAACTCGTAAAGGCCCACGGAGGCGTTCACGTTGCCAGAAAGAGACGCAGACCAGTCATTAAAACCATAAGTCTTGCCATTGGAGGTATAGTTACCGCCACGGCTCAAGGACCAAGCGTCGAGAGCGATATTGCCACCCGTACCGATAGAGAACCCGAGCTGGCCATTAGTCTTGGTATTGTACTGATGGATACCATCAGTGCCACCCTGGATGCCCGCCTGTGCAAACGCGAGGCTACATGCCAAAAGCGACAGAGTTATTATCTTTTTCATGAATAAATCCCCTAGATTTATAACTTTAGGGAAAATTATAGCAAAATTTTCAGTTATTACTCACAATATTTTAACTTTGCCCAAGAATGCTGCGGTTTTAAGGCGTTTTCGGCAACCTGAAGGTATTTACGGGAATCAAAACAAGGTAATGTCAAGCGATTTGCCCATACTTTCCATCGAGAACTTGCGTCGGGACTTCAAGATGGGTTCCGAGACGGTTCACGCCCTGCGGGGCGTGTCTTTCGACATTTTTCCGGGGCAGTTCGTGACCATCATGGGCACCAGCGGGTCAGGCAAGTCCACCATGCTGAACATATTGGGCTGCATGGACAAGCCCACCTCCGGCCACTATATTCTGGACGGGGAGCACACCGAAAGGCTTTCCCGAGACGCTTTGGCCCGCATTCGGGGCAAAAAAATCGGGTTCGTATTCCAGAACTACAACCTGCTAAGCCGAACCACCGCTATTGAGAACGTAGAGCTCCCCCTGCTTTACAACTCGGGAGTGTCTTCGGCGGAGCGCCGCCGCCGGGCCCTGGAAGCCCTCGATATGGTGGGGCTTTCCGACCGCGTGAACCACCTGCCCAACCAGATGTCCGGCGGACAGCAGCAGCGGGTGGCTATAGCCCGGGCCCTGGTGAACGACCCCGTTATCATTTTGGCAGACGAGGCTACCGGAAACCTGGACACCCGCACCAGTTACGAAATCATGATGATTTTCCAGGAACTGCACCGGCAGGGGAAAACCATCGCCTTCGTGACCCACGAACCCGACATCGCCACCTTCAGCGAACGCACCATCACACTCCGAGACGGCCTTGTCAAGAAAGACGAAACCCACGAAATGCAAGACGCAAAAGCCGCCTTCGATGCACTCCCCCCTCCGGAGGAATTTGAGTAATGAGTAATGAGTAATGAGTAATGAGTAATGAGTTATGAGTAATGAGTTGTGAGTTGTGAGCAATGTATAATGTAAAACGAATAATGATAGATGAGTCAATCTTCGTCATCCTCACCCATTCGGCCTTGCTCAGGGCAGGCTCCGGTGAGGATCCACTGGTCGTTTTCTAGCAGATTCTCGCTTGCGCGAGAATGACATCTCGAAACAAACATCTCACATTCCACACTCCACACCCCTTATGAACCCACTTACCCTCGCAAAGATTTCTCTTCGTGCCCTACTGCGTAACCGCATGCGCACCTTCCTTTCGGTGCTGGGAATCGTCATTGGCGTAGCGGCGGTGATTACCATGGTGGCCATGGGCGAAGGGTCTCGCCAGTCCATCAAGGAACAGATGACCAGCATGGGCACCAACGCCATCATCGTCATGCCCAACTGGAACAGGCGTGGCGGCGTGCAGGCGGAATCTTCCGAGATGTTAGAAGAAAAAGATGTCATCGCCATCCGGGAAAACGCAACCTACATTAACGGCGTGTCTCCCATGATTACCGTGAACGGGCAAGCCATCGTAGGAAACAACAACTCCCCCACCACCCTGAGCGGCATCTCCGCCGACTACCTCAAGATTCGCAACTACGAAATCGAAGACGGCGTGATGTTCGACGACGCTGCCGACCGCATGGCAAAGGTCTGCGTTATTGGCCAGACTGTGGTGAAAAACCTCTTTGCAGGCGAAAACCCCATCGGCAAGACCATCCGTTACAAGAGCATTCCGCTGAAAGTCATCGGCACCTTGAAATCAAAAGGCTCCGGAGATTTCGGGCAAGACAACGACGACGTGATTTTTACGCCCTACCAGACCGTAATGCGCAGGTTCTCGGCCACCACCAACATCCGGCAGATTTACGCCAACTCCATCGGCGAAGGCTATGCCCAAAAGGCCACCGAAGAAATCATGGGCATACTGAAGGAACGCCGTAACTGGACCAAGCCCACGGACCCCTTCCGGGTGTTCACGCAAGAAGAAATGATAACCATGGTCACCAGCACCTCGGACATGCTGGCGCTGGTGCTGACCGTTATCGCGGGCATTAGCTTGTTTGTAGGCGGTATCGGCATCATGAATATCATGTACGTGTCGGTTACCGAACGCACTAAGGAAATCGGGCTCCGCATGGCCATAGGCGCTCGCGGTCGCGACATTTTGATGCAGTTCCTGTTTGAGTCGGTGACCATCAGCCTTATGGGAGGCGTCATCGGGATTCTACTCGGGGTGGCGGCTTCGCAGATTGTAAAGACGGTTATGGGCTGGCCCATGATCGTATCATTTGCAAGTGTAATCATCAGCTTTGCCGTATGCTTTGCCACGGGAGTCTTTTTCGGGTGGTATCCGGCCCGCAAGGCCAGCAAGCTGGACCCCATAGAAGCGCTAAGGTACGAGTAGATTCCTATTCGTTTTTACTCCCAAAAAGGGTTGAACGCCTTTATTTTTAACATCATGATTCCTCAAAAAGTGTATTTTTCAATGGTGAAAAGTACCATTTTGAGGTATCAATGAACAAATTGATAGTTTTGACTTATGTCCTGCGTGGCTTGGGCTTTGTGCTGGTGATTTTGAGCCTTTTTGGCCATAGCGTTTTATTGAACCTTTTCCCGGGGTTAGAAGGAACCTCCATCAACCCCTTCTTCTATTCGGGCCTTGCGGTGTACCTTGTTGGCGCCACCATCTATTTCTTTGTGAACAAGAAACTCCGTGCCGACAAGCGCCGCCGCGAAATAGAAGAGACCGAAAGCCGGATTTTTGGAAAGAAAGACGATCAAGAGTAGTTTATGATTCAGATTGAGCATTTGCACAAGACCTACAGGAGCGGTTTCTTGATGAAACCGAAACTGGCGCTGAAGGATGTGAGCCTTCATGTGGAATCGGGTCAGATTTACGGTTTTATCGGCCCCAACGGGGCGGGCAAGTCCACCACCATCAAGGTGCTGACCGGCCTTTTGAATTTTGATTCCGGCAAGGTGCTGGTAAACGGCATCAGCCCCCGCGATGTCAAGAGCCGTCGTTTTATCGGATACTCTCCGGAACAACCTTATTTCTACGACTACCTTACGGGTCGGGAACTTTTGCAGTTCTACGGCAAGCTGGTGGGGCTAGAAGGGAACCTTCTGAACGAACGTATCACCTGGGCGTTGCAGTTGCTCCACGCCGACAAGGACTGGATTGACCGCCGTCTGCGCTCTTATTCCAAGGGTATGATGCAGCGTGTGGGAATTGCCCAGGCCATTCTCGGCAAGCCCAAACTGTTGATTCTGGACGAACCTATGAGCGGTCTTGACCCCATGGGCCGTCGCGATGTCCGAGAGGCCATTCTGGAACTGAACCGGGATGGCGTCACCATCTTCTATTCCAGCCACCTCCTGAGTGACGTGGAATCCATCAGCCACCGAGTGGCCATGATTGTGGATGGCCGTATCGTTCGTGAAGGAACCGTCGATGAGATTACGGATTCCTGCGGTATCGAATACCACGTGCGGACCCGCACCGCTATTCCGGCTAAGGACTTGCCCGAGGGCGTCGCCCTGGCAGGGCACCCCCAAGAAGTCATCTGCGCCGACGATGCCGCCCGTGACCGGCTGCTTCGCTACTGCCTGGACAACGGCATCGCGGTAGAGAAAATGGACCACAAGCGCCCGAGCCTAGAAGACATTTTGACCGAGGAGATTGCCCGTGCAGACGCTTAAGCATATCGGCATTATTGCCCTCAATACCTTCCGTGAATCTATCCGCGACAAGATTCTTTACAATATCGGTCTTTTGGCCGTGGGCCTTGCCCTGTTCAGCATTGTGCTGGGCGAATGGTCCGTATTCGATCGGGCATACGTCATCAAGTCCACCACTCTGTCGGTGATGAGCCTTTCGGGGCTTTTGATTTCCATTTTCGTGGGTATCAGCCTGGTGCAAAAGGAAATCCAGAGGCGGACGGTTCTCACCCTGTTGTCCAAGCCCATCAGTCGCGCCACCTTCATCGTGGGCAAGTACCTTGGGCTGTTGGCGGTGGTAGCCGTCCATTTGGCGCTGCTCACCTGCATCTACTACTCCATCCTGTTCCTAACGAATTCAGAGCCTACGGTAAGCTTGCTGACGGCGATTTACCTGATTTTCTGGGAACTGGCGGTTGTGATTGCGGTGGCGCTTCTGTTCAGCAGTTTCAGCTCCACTATCCTGAGCGCGCTGTTCACCTTGGGCGTTTATTTTGCAGGCCACTTGAGCAACCAGCTCTTGGAGCAGATCCGTTTTGCTAGCCGCATGGGTGAGATGGGGGATACTTCTACGGCACTGCTTGAAAAGCTAGCCGTGGTGATTCACGCCGTGTTCCCGGGACTGTACCGCTACAACGTGACCAGCTACGTGGTTCACGGGCTTGCTTTGCCGGATATGTATCTTTTCTGGAATACGGTTTACGCAATCGGTTATGTTGGTGTTTTCTTGGCCATCGCTAGTTGGTGGTTCAGCCGGAGGGATTTCCTATGAGAAATCAGTATATGGCACAGGTCCTCGTCCACAACAAGGTGGTCACGGAGGATCAGGTCAAGGCCCACTGGGGCGAAATTACGGAATCTATGGACATTGGCCAGGTTCTGGTCAAGGCGGGTATTTTACAGCAGTCCATGTATGCGAAGGTCCTTGCCTTTGTGCAGAACCTGGAGGCAAAGCATGCTGCCGCTAACGCTGCGGCCCAACCGGCGCAGGCTCAATCGGCGGCCCCTGCCCCGAAGCCAGCTCCAGCCGCAACTCCGGCACCCAAGCCCGCTCCTGTAGAGGCAAAGCCCGCCGTGGCCGAACCTGTGGATGACGAACCTGCCCTGCAGATCGAGGGCAACAACATTTATGGTGAATCTTCTTCGTCCAACATGGTGGTAGAAAAGGTATCCGGTCTAGAAACCACCAGCATTTCGACCATCAGCATTGCCGAAGAGACTGGGGAAGATTCAGCAGAAGAAGGCGAGCAGGAACTGCCCCGCCAGTTCGCCCTTTCTTCTGGAGAGGGAACGGCGGTAGAAGCGCCCCAGACTCTGCTCCCCATCATGTCCTTGAAAAAGATGATTGCCTTTGCCCGCCAGTACGGCGCTACGGACATCTACCTTTATTCCAACCGTCAGGTGGTCATGCGCCAGTCCGGTGCGCTATTCCCGGCTACTGAACAGGTGGTGGACAAGACCCGCATCTCTGAACTTTTGGCCGAAGCCTCCGAAGGTTTTGCCGACGGCTACCAGGTGGTGGCGGGCAAGAACTTCAGCAAAACCATCGCTCTCGCCGGCGTGGGCCGTGCCCGCATTTCCGTAACCTGGAACGGGGTCGTTCCCAGCGTGTCTATCCGGGTGATTCCTACGGAGGCGGCGGCTCTGGATTCTTTGAACCTGCCGCCTTTCTGCACCCAGTTTGCGGAACTCAACAGTGGCCTGGTGCTGGTGGCTGGGCCTTCGGCCAGCGGGCGCACCACTACGGTGAACGCCTTCGCCGAAACCATTGCCGCAAACCGTCCGTGCTACATCCAGACCATCGAACGCCCTATCGAACGCCTGCTTCAGGGCGGTGTCGGCGCCTTGGTCCAAAAAGAAGTTGGACTTCATGTGCGTACGGGTATGGACGGTATAGAACTTGCCATGCGGGACGGCGCCGACGTGATTTGCTTTGACCATCTGGAAAACGTGGATGAACTGAACCTGCTTTTGCAGGCCGCCAATTCCGGCGCTCTGGTGTTTGCCGTTACCCGCGGGAACAACATCCATGCCCTGCTTTCGAGGCTCCTGGTTTCTGTTCCCGAAAGCGGGCGGTCTTCTTTGGCCAGTTCCCTGGCAGACCAGCTGAAGGGCGTTATCGTGCAGCATTTGGTTCCCGTGGTGGACAACCAGGGCCTGGTTCTTGCCGCCGAAGCCGTGCGGGTGACGCCTACCATCGCGGGCATGATCCGTAAGGGCGATCTGTCACAGTTGAATGCCGCTATCAGTAGCCAGCGGGACCAGGGCGTTACTCTGGACGATTCCCTGCAGAAATGCGTGGAAGCGGGTTACATCGACGGTGTAGAGGCCTGGAAACGGGCAAATGACATTAGACGCTTTGCGGCGTATCATCCTGCAGGCGGGGAGGCATAAAGATGGCTGCAGAAATTGAATCTCTTTTGGAATATGCCGTCAATACCGGCAGTAGCGAACTGATTATAACCGAAGGGGCTGCCCCTGCAATTCGCTTGGCAGGGCAGGTCTGCGCCGTTCCCGACGCTCCGGTTATTCCCTTTGGTTCCTTGGCTGAATTCTTGGGCTCCCTGGAAGGGGAATCCGGCTCCATAATTGGCGGCCCTTGGCAGGGCATGCGCTGGCGCGTGCGGTATTTTCGTGAGGCTCTCGGTAACGGGGCCGTATTCCGTCCGCTCTTGAACGAGTGCCCGGATTTTACCTCTCTCGGGATTCCTCCTGTTCTGGAAAATATGCTGGGCTTTAGCTCCGGTTTGGTGCTTTTTGCAGGTCCGGCATGCTCCGGCAAGACCACCAGCGCCACAGCCTATGTGGGCGCCCTTTGCGAATCCAGGATTTTAAGGGCCTGCTTCTTGGACAAGGCCCAGGAACTTCCTGTAAAGCAGGGGAGCAGTCTCATTCTCGAAGATTCCGTGGGTGGAGTTGCCGAAAAAGTGGACCAGGCTATCCGTAGCGGAGTTGACCTTCTGTGGATGGGCGATTTCGATTCCAGCATTTTACTGCCCATGTTGCGGGCCGCCGAGGCAGGTGCCCTGGTGGTGTGTAACGTGACCGCCGGCAATTCCGCCGGTGCCCTGGACGCCCTTGTGGCGGCCGCCAAGCCCGAAGACAAGGCTTTGGTCCGGACCATGCTTTCTTCTGCACTGAAAGCGGTGGTGGTGCAGCGCCTGCTTCCGGGAGCTGCCGAAGGTTCCGGTGCCGTTGCCGCCTGGGAAGTTCTTTTCAATTCCCAGAACGTGGCCATGTGTGTCCGCACGGGGGACCATTTCAAGCTACCGTCGGTCATTGCGGCTTCGGCTTCCGAAGGCATGATGCTGATGGACGACAGTCTTGCAGAACTGGTGCGTTCCGGATACGTGGCTCAAGAGGTGGCGGCTAAGTATGTGGCCAATCCCGCAAGGTTTGCCTAGGCGGTTTATGCCGAAGGTGGCGGCCATCCTGTTGGTCGCTTTTTCCCTGTTGCCTGCAGAACCAGCCGACAGTCTGCTGTCGCAGATGACTGCTGCCCAGGATTCTACGGCGCAGGCCCCTGCGGATAGTCTTGTTCCCACTACATCTGAACCCCAATCCTCTCAAGCGGATCCTCGCCTACGCGAGGATGACGTTCCTCGAGCCTCGAGCCCCGACAGCGGGGGCGTTGCGGGGGTGTCCCCCGCAGAGGGGGTAGCGGACGCCGCAGAAAAGGGAGAACTGATAGGGGATCCCCGCCTTGGTTCGGCTACGCTCACCACAGGTCGCGGGGATGACAAGAGAAAGTCGGAGATGGCATGCGGCGGGAGCGAGGGGGAGGCTTCCCCCGACACATCGTGGAAATGCGAAACCATAGATTTGTCGACAGGCGAAATCAGTCCTTCCGATTCTCTCTTGTGCCCTGAGTCCGGCGTTTCTGGACGTTTCGTTGTTCGGAGAGAAACGACTCTGGACACAGAGTCTGTCGAACCGCATCTTCCGTCTGGCCCCCAAAAATCCGTTCTCTACCTCAGTGGCGGCGAGCGTTCTCCCTGGTTCCACCTGGGCGTGCTCTATGCCATCGAAACCTACAAGGTCCGTATCGATTCCGTGGTGGGTACGTCGTGGGGCGCTTTTGTGGGTTACCTCTGGACCCACGGCATGACGCTAGATGATATCCAGCGAGTGCTTCTGGACCCGTACCTACAGGGCTACGTGGGCCACAACATGTTCGACGACCTGTACAATAAAAAGCAGTCACAGGCCAGGTGGCCCATTTCTCCCGACGGCGTGCCCAGCCTGCGTTACCGTTTTGCGTTGCAGCCGGATTCGTCCATGACCTTGCGGAAAATTCCCAAGTCCTTTGAACCCGACACTTCCGCCCACAGGTATGCCCTTGCAAAGCTCCGCCTGCAAGAGGCCATGAACCGAGTACCTCGCGGGGCGGTGATTCCCTTTACGGTGCTTGGCTGTAACGGCGAACAATGGAATACTTCAGAGTATGTGTTCAAGAGTCTCCCGCTGGTTGAAAACTACAACTCCGGAGAACTGTGTCCGGGGCTTGCTGTGCCCTTTGAAGATGTCTATGAGCAAGTCCCCATTATTTCGGTTGGAATTCCCCGGGTGGCTCTTGCTTCAGTGTCGTCCTGGAATTCCCCCTGGCAGCGTATCCTTTTCGAAAAGCCCCTGCAGAATTTGTCTTACCAGGAGTCCGGTGTAGTGCTCCGCGCCCATTACGCTACGGATTCTGCTTATACGGCATGGATTCAGGCGGGGTTCTCTGCCTTGGAACGCCACGCTACGGAACTAATCCCTTTCAGGAACGACTCGCTGGACTATTTGACTTTCAAGAAGGTGGCTGCCCCATGGTTCAAGTTCAAACCGTCATTTGACAGCCTGTCTGCAGAAACCCATTCCACCATAGCGTCTTATTGGAACGAAAGCGACACGGGCATGGTGGCGCCCGAAAATTTCTTGAAAGAAATTTCCAAGGAACCTGCCTACGATTCCGTTTCCTTTGACATGTTGCCGACGGGGAACGTGCTGGTGGGAGCGAAGGTCGCCCCGACGGTAGATGTTTCTGTGGGCGGTTTCGGGTCCAACGCCATCGGGCCACACGCTTACGGCGATGTGACGCTCTCCTTCGTGAACCAGATGGATATCGCCCTCGGGGTTTCGGGATTCGTAGGCCCAAGGTCATACGGCGTAAGTCCCAAGCTGGAAATTTCCCGCCTGTGGAACAGGGACTGGTCGGTAGGGCTCCGCTATGACTGGCAGACCCTGCGGCCTTTTGAATCTTACCTGGAAGACAATGCGTATTTCACGACGCCTCGCGGTGAAAAACGAAGCGACTTTAATATGTGGGTGGATTATCACCTGACTGCCCACCAGGTGGCGTCGCTTACGTTCATGTTGGGAGACAGGACTATTGATTTTGCCCAGGTGTATCGGATGGACGATTTGGAAACATGGCCCGTTTCACCGTCTCTCCAATACCGCTACGCCGAAGGCGATACCGATCCGTTCTTCTCCTATGGCGGACAGTCCCTGTTCCTGGAATGGGGACTCCAGTCCGTGCGTTACAAGATTGACATTGCGGACCTGATTCCCATATACCACAAGCTTTCTCTGGAAATGTACGCCAGCCGCTCACCGGTATCTTTCTTGACGCTGGGGCTTTTCCTGGGCGGCGGCCTGGATACGTTCCACGACGAAGGACACGGCTATGTCTACCCAAAGTCGACGGGTATCAAGCCCATGGATAACTTCTACCGCAGGCGTGTTGCGGCCACGCCCTGGACCGGGGAATGGTACAATCCGGAACTGCTCAGCCATCACTATGGCCTTGCCCGTATAAACCTCGGGCTCCACAAGGGAATGTTCGGCATGTGGGTGTTTGGCGCCTACGTGCGGGACTTCGAAGAGAATCCGACGGCGCACCTCGGGGCCGACAAGTTTATTCTGGAACCTACGCTACGCTTTGCGTACAAGTCCATCTCCGTATCTGCGGGAATGTCCCGCCTGGTGGACCGCGAAACTCTCGACGAGCTGGGCGACGTGATGGACTACACCTTCTTTGTCCGCATCGGGAATTACCAGTGGTAAACACAGACGCCCAGCATTTCTATTTTTGTTTTTAACGGAGAACTTTTATGGCAGCACTCATCCTCGACGGCAAGGCACTCGCCAAGACCACTGAAGAAGAACTCAGCGCCCGCGTGGCCAAACTCAAGGAAAAGACGGGCAAGACCCCCATCCTCGCCACTATCCTAGTGGGCGACGACCCAGCCAGCGCCACCTACGTGAAGATGAAGGGCAACGCCTGCGCACGGGTGGGCATGGAAAGCATCCGCGTGGTTCTCCCCAAGAACACCACCACCGAAGAACTGCTGAACAAAATCCAGGAACTGAACGAGAATCGCGACGTGCACGGCATTCTGTTGCAGCACCCGGTTCCCCGCCACATTGACGAACGCGCCGCCTTCGAAGCCATCGACGCCCGCAAGGACGTAGACGGAGTGACCTGCCTCGGCTTTGGACGTATGGCGATGGGCGAACCCGCCTACGGATGTGCGACTCCTGCAGGCATCATGCGTCTGTTGAAGGCATACAACATCCCGCTGGCAGGCAAGCACGCCGTCGTGGTGGGCCGTAGCGCAATCCTCGGCAAGCCCATGGCCATGATGCTCCTGAACGCGGACTGCACCGTGACCATCTGCCACAGCAAGACTGAAAACCTCCCAGAATTCGTGAAGCAGGCTGACATCCTGGTGGGTGCGGTCGGCAAGCCCGAGTTCATCAAGAAGGAATGGATTAAGCAGGGTGCAGTCGTGGTGGACGCCGGCTACCATCCAGGTGGCGTGGGCGACATCGAGAAGGGCCTCGACGACGTGGCCAGCGCATACACCCCTGTTCCGGGAGGCGTGGGCCCCATGACCATCAACACGCTCATCTATCAGAGTGTTGAAAGCGGCGAGAAATACTTAGGGGAGTGAGGACGCCTTGCCTTGCAAGGCTTTGAGCCATGAGCAGTGAGTTGTAATTAGGCGCCTCTAGCGCGATTATAAAACCTCAAAGCGACCGTTAGGGAAGCGACCTCAAAGGACCATAAGGTCCGCGCTCATCACTCACTACCTTCTAGTGCGTTCCAGCTCCACCGCATCCGTTTCGGGGGAATTGGGCGAAAGCATTCCTTTCACCATGTCGCCTACAAATTCTGCACCGACGCCAATTACAGTCCCTATAGTAGAGTCATTGGAGAACTGACGGCTGTCCATGGTAGCCGTCGCTCCGGAAAGAGCCGAATTCTTGCCGGAATCCGGAGCATCCACGTAGACCTTGGGCACGGATTTTTCTTTCAAGAGAATCGAATCGGTACCAGATGAGGCGGGTTTGGGCATCAGCTGACAGAAACCAGCCGAAACGAACAAAAGCATAATGAAAAAGGCCCGCATCATCGCGGGCCAAATATAACAATTTCAGTTCAGACAAGTTATCACTTGCGGACCTGGACACTCCCCATGGAAGCGCCGTTCCCGTAACGCAATACGTATGTCCCCTTAGAAAGGCCCCTGTTGGCGGCGCTCCACAGGTTTTGCACGCTACCCTGGGCAGAGACAGTCCCGGACTTGAGCAAGTGACCGTTCATATCAAAAACCTGGTACTGGACAGGGCCCGACAAGGAATTCAACCGCAGGTTTTTCGCCACGGGAATCGCGTAGGCGCACTGGGCATTGGACGACGTCAGCTTGATCCAGTCCACATTGATGTAACTATCGTCAAAATGGACCCTGATGACATTGTCCCCGGGAACAAGATTCAGGGTTCCGCTGCCGTCAACCTCGGCATAGGCATTCCAGTCGTCGGGCGTGCTGGGAACATCCACCGCCACCTCTCCGGCAACATTGTCCGCAGATACCGTGAACCGGGCGGTATTTGCCGACCCCGTGGCCGCCCGGGCCACCACGCTGAACTGACCTTCGCAAGGAATAACCAGCGAATAGGCATACCACTCGCCGGCCATGGTATAACCGACACCGTAGCCGTCTGTTCCCACCTTCACGATACCGGCATCGTCTGAGCGGTAACCGGTGGCTTCGCTGTCATCGTTCAAGGCGCTGTAGCCAACACCCTCGCCGCCCGGCATGTAATCTTCCATTTCAAGCTTGTATTCAACGGAAACTCCGGAATTGGAGTTACTGGATGCAGGCTGCGCGGCAGAACTGCCCGGCTGGGTAGAGGCGCTGCTGGAGGGATTAGTAGAGCTTCCGCCACTAGAGATTACAATATCGCCGCCATTGGGAACAGCGTCAAAGTAGATGTAGCCATCCTTGATGAAAACAGTAATGGCCTTGCCGCCCTGGGTTCCGCTGGCAGCGGTCCAATTATTGTCGTTCTTTATACGGAGCGAAAGGGGATACTCGTATTTGGAAACATCATTGGCAATAGTATGGGTCAGCTTGACCGTAATGGAACTTCCGCTAGTAGATGCCGTTGCCGTACTAGCATTGCGTTCCTTGATGTACATGGCAACATGACCCATCGGAGCGACCCAAATTTTACTGTCATTTTGCTTGGCATACTGGAGGCCGTCTTCCATAGCACTTGCATTGGTCGGAGAGTAATTCGCATAGCCGTTTGTTCCCGTTGTAAAGCCATGGGTGAGGAACGCGACCCAGCCGCCTTGCTGAACGGCCGTTTGCATATTGCCCTTGAAATCGCTGGTACCATTACTGCCCGTCATCATCGCAGGGACTGCAGCCCAGTTGCTCGGGCCATTCTTACCCATAATACTAGAGCCAGAATTACAAATTCTTCCGACAACATAATTCTGCAGAACCTGGGCATCGCCGGGAGTATTGCAGTTCGGGTATGCAAGCGTTACACAACCGTAGGGCTGCTGAATATTTTGGTTGATTTTTCCCTTGGATGAAGAAATCTCGTTAGCAGACATCGTTCCATCGGGATGACTGTCGCTATGACTTGCAATTTCGTGACCGGCCGCGGCTAATTCCTTAACTCCACTCCAGGTAAGCATCCCATTAATATTACCGCCCGCCCAATTGGTAACGATATTGAAAGTCGCCTTGTAACCGTACTTTTTGAACAAGGGCATAGCGATATCAACATCACTTTGCGGACCATCATCGAACGTGAAAGAAACTGCGGCTGTACGAAAGCCTGCCCATGTACCGATTTCAACGGTTTGCGCTTCTGCTAGACCCGCAAGGGATAGTGAGAACACCCAACCCACCGCCATTACAAAAGAAAGATTCTTTTTCATGGTTCACCTTTTGGTTATGTCTATCAAGTAAAGATACATCCAATTTTGCAAAAAGGTGCAATCTTTTTTGTAAAAAAAAGAAAAAGACCCGTTTTTTTAGAAAAACGGGCCATTCTCTTAAAAAAGGGGGCGATTATCTAAGCCGGACCGTCGCAGTCTGGCCGGCAATACGCACCAGGTAAGTCCCGGCATTGGCAAAAGACATGTCGAAGTTCGACGATTCGACACGGCCCTGTTTCAGCACGCGGCCCTGCATATCGAATACGGCATAAGCGCTACCCACGGTAGCTCCAGACACCTGGATATTGCGACCCACGGCTGCAAGTGAGAACTGCGGGGCATGTCCCACAGGAACAATACCGGTTTTCCCCTTGCTGGAACTGGACTTGCCTTCTGCAGAACTACTGGACTCCACCTTTTCGTATTCCGCATGTATTGTCCTGGAATCGGTCACTTTTTTATAATCGTCACTGTCCCAGCCCGTAAACACATAACCTTTCTCCTCAGGGGCCTTCGGAGGCGTAGCAGATTCTCCTTCTTCAACCATTTGCCTGCCTATTACTTTTCCATCAAGTCCCCAGAAAGATACAGAGTACAAATAGTAATACACATACCCAGAATGGCTTTCTACTTCTTTTCCATTTACCGTAGCCGAAATCTCCTCAGGATTATCGTTTGCAAGATATTCCCAAATATTTCCCAAACTGTCGTCATCACATATTACAGAAGCGGTCAACTGCACATAATGCTTCGTCGACATTTCTACGGCGTTCACCTTTGTCAATTCCCCTCCTACTTCGCCCCGATACAATGCCGGGGAAACATCAAAACAATCATTGGGGCCCGTCACTTGGATATCTTCCTCCTTGCTTCCGTAGCCAAAACCAGATACAGTAAACGCATATTCAGGCATGGCTTTTACTTCATATACCGCCTGGACCACCGTGGGCTCCATAATCCCGGTAATGTTGCCAGAACTATTGGCCTCCGGATTCCAGCCCTTGAACTCAAGTCCTTTATGTGCAGGTAGTTCCGGCACCGGTGAATACCAATTCTCCCTAACCATAGTGTCCTTCACCACCGATCCGTCATAATCAACGAATTGAACGCGGTACATCGCATAAAGTTGCATATTCAGAATAAGGGAATCCTTTGTCATTTCGATTTCCGTCGTGCTGGATTTGTATGTTTTTCTATCCTGATCCTGCCAATAGTACTCATAGCGAACTCCCGGGCTGTCCTCCGGAATCTTGAGCAAGGCCCTGTCTGTCGGGAATTTTACTGTTGTCCCATATGTCTGAAGCGTGTCGTGAATCAATCCAAGGTCATAGCCGTAGAAAGCAATCTGACGGGACCAACGAATGGTTACCTGTTCAGAATAGCGGCAACTAGGAGACGCCATGTCCGGGTCATAAGACAGGACTAAACGATACGACGAAACATTCTCATTTGGAATTTTTTGTCTTGCCAATCTGGTAGTACCGTTATACAATCCAACATAACCATCCTTGGTTACTTTAAGGTTGACCAGCTTTCCTGCGCCAAGATCCGAGGCTTCAATAGTATTCACATCACCAACACGCGTCCAACTACCATGATCATTATATTCAAGTGCGAAATAACCTTTCACATTCGGTCCAGAAAGGTTGCCTACAAAATTGAAGTTGTCTCGACCCAAAACATACTGGTAGAGGTAATTGCTATACTTCTCTTGTGTGGCAGCATCTGCCTGCAATGTCACCTCGTAAGGCTTTTGTTCGTATATCGCATACAGAGACGTATCACCGCGGGCTGTCACCCACAACGGGTTTGTCGTAGAAACGCAATTCGTCCCCGCTTCGTTCGTTGACCAGCACTTGAATCTATGACCATTTTTTGCAGTAGCCTCTGCTAAAAAGATTCTTCCAGCCTCATAAAATTCATCTATCGGATAGGTCAGATTCCCCCATTCCGTTGTACCGATTACAATCTTGTACTTCGGCACTAGTTTGATGACATCTGAATAAGTGGTATCGTAGACTTCCATGGCATGAGCGCCGCTATTGGATTGTCCTGTCGCAATCGTGGTCACCCACATCCGCCTGAATTCTACCAGCGAATCTCCCTTGTGAACGCTATTATCCCACGTAATAGCTACATCTCTAAGGCTATTACACTTTGTCCGTGTTCCACTTTCATATGATCCATAACAAGAGCCAACAGTTGTCGTCGCCCAATCTCCGGCAACGTATTTCCCGTTAGACAGGGTGTAATGCCTACGTTGGTCATATACACGTACAGTTGCGTAACTCTGTGCAAATTCTTCAAAGGAAAAATCCAGTTTACCACCCTTGGTAAGATTATAAGTATTCGTTGCATTTTTGGTACAAGTATTGTTTTCACAAGTATAGCCATCATACCGCGTTGATATGGTCAGGTATAAGTAATAATAGGCCCTACTCATACGATACCTGTCCCAATTATCCCAAACATCACCAACCCACATAGGAGAGCCATCGTGCATATTTGCAAGATTTGTAGAACTATACAGCAGGCGATCTATAGTGAGTCGGGCACGTCCATTTTTAACAATCGTTAAAACATCCTTGATTGAAACCCCCAACTTGTGGGAACCGCAACCACCATAAAAGGTAATGGCTCCGCCATCAACCCACCCCCTCAATGTAGAAGAAGCCGCACCACTAGTAACCCAACCATAGTCATACCCTACATTGTCGTCTTGAATGAGTGACGTTGGAATAAATTCATCACCGAAATCAGGGCTCCAGCCCTGCCCTTCAACACGCGACACAAAGGATGGGAAATAGCGATAATAACTGGTTCCGCACGCAAATACGTCGTTATAGTATATCTCTCCAGTGGGGTAGCCCTGTGAATCCGTTGGGCCTGTAATCTTTACCGTAATCGGTTGTGAAGAATTAAGCGGTAGTCCACTCATTCCATGGTAAGACTGCCAACGGTCTGATTCGCTTACGTAGTAATACCCCCCTAGAGCGTGGGTCAGCGCACCCGCACACAACAGTATTGAAAGCCCTAAAGTTGCTTTTTTCATAGTTACTCCCCTGGCAGCCCGTTTCCGGGCCACGAGTTTATAATTACCTTACTTGGCATTAAATATAAAAAAAACTTTTTTTGCTATTTTTGGGCGGTGATTCAAATCCAGAACGTTTCCAAGTCATTCGGAGTCCAGGTCCTTTTGGACGGTGCAAGCCTGCTCATAGGCGACCACGAGCGGGTGGGCCTGGTGGGTCGTAACGGCTGCGGCAAATCGACGCTTTTCAAGATGATTCTCGGCCAGGAATGCCTGGACGGCGGAAACATCGACATTCCCAAGAAATACACCCTGGGCTACCTGCAGCAGCATCTGAATTTTACCCACGCCACCGTCCACGAAGAGGCCTGCAGCGTTCTAAAACCCAACGAAGACGGCTGGCTAGAAGAACACAAAGTGGAGGCGATTCTCTTCGGCCTCGGTTTCGACGAAGAATCCATGCACAAGAGCCCCATGCTCCTTTCGGGCGGTTTCCAGATTCGGCTGAACCTGGCAAAAGTGCTGGCCGCAGAACCCGACATGCTGTTGCTTGACGAACCCACCAACTACCTGGACATCGTCTCCATGCGATGGCTCAGCCGCTTTCTGCGCAGCTGGAAGGGCGAAGTTCTGCTGATCACCCACGACCATCATTTTATGGACGAGGTCTGCACCCACACCGCAGGGATTTTCCGCCACAAAATCCGCAAGGTAAAGGGTACGGTGGAAAAACTCCGGGAGACCATCGCCGAAGAAGAGGAAGTGGCCCAGCGCACGCAAGAAAACGAAGCCAAGAAAAAGGAACAGCTGGAAAAAGTCATCGAGCGTTTCCGCTACAAGGCCGCAAAGGCCGCCATGGTGCAGTCCAAAATCAAGGCGGCAGCAAAGCTTGCCACCGGCGAGCGGCTCACCCACGAGCGCAATCTGGAATTCAGCTTTACCGAGGCGGGATTCCCCGGCAAGAGAATGCTGCAAATCAAGGGGCTCTCGTTTGCGTACCCGAACAAGGGCGAAGACGGCAACCTGCAGGGAATGGGTCCCGAACTTATTACCGATTTGACCATGGAAGTTTTCAAGGGGGACCGCATTGCGGTCATCGGCCCCAACGGTCGCGGTAAAACGACGCTCCTGAACCTGATTGCCAAAGAACTGCAGCCCACCGCAGGCGAAATCAGTTACAATCCGAATTTACAGATAAACTATTTTGGGCAGACCAACATCAACCGCCTGAACCTGGACAACACCGTCGAAGAAGAAATCGCCTCGGCCATTGAAGAAGTCTCGCAAAAGAGCCGCGCCCGAGGACTTGCAGGCCTCATGATGTTCAGTGGCGACGCCGCCTTAAAGAAGGTAAAGGTCCTGAGTGGTGGCGAGCGGAGCCGCGTTTTGCTGGGGAAAATCCTGGCCAGCCCCTGCAACATGCTGTTGCTGGACGAACCCACGAACCACCTGGACATGGAATCTATCGAGAGCCTCATCGACGCCCTGGAAGATTACGAAGGAACCGCCCTAGTGGTGACCCACGACGAGGAACTTCTGCACGCCTTCGCCAACCGCCTTGTGGTTTTTGACGGCGGGACCTGCCGCATATTCGAAGGCACATACGCCGACTTCTTGGAAAAGGTGGGCTGGGCCAGCGAAAAGAAACCCGGCGGTGCAAATTCCGCAAACATCAAGGTCTCGAACATCGACGTGAAGGGCGACTCAGAGAATGCCGCGCCCAGCGCCAAAGAAGACCGCAAGGCCCGTGCCGACTATATCGCCGAGCGCTCCAAGGTTATCAAACCCCTGGAAAAGAAGCTTGCCAAAATCGAAGAAGACATTGCCAAGGCCGAAGCCCTGGGTGGCGAGCTGGAAGCGAAACTGGTAGCCGCCTCCGAAAGCGGTGACGGCAATGCCATTACCGCTATCGCGAAAGACATGGACGACAACAAGAAAGTCGTGGACAGCCTTTACGAAGACTGGGAAAAGACTTCCGCTGAACTGGAATCAGCGAAGGATAAGTACCCGATATAGTAAGCAGACCGCTTGCGCTTGGCTTATTTCCCGCGGCGAATGCCCAGGGTATAGACGTCTTCGTTCTTGCCCTCCACATTCTTTCCGGAATAAATCTTGACCTTGATTTTCGAGATGTAGGGGCCGGTACCGACCAGGCGGCCGTTTTCGCTGCGGGCGTTCCATTCAAAGAAGATGTTCCCCGGGTTCTCGAGGCAGTTGGACCTTGCCGGATTCGAAGCGTTGTAGAAAACCTCTTTGTCGTTACACCGCACCGTTCCCTTCGCCTTGTTCACAAAACTTCCCAGATGAGAGAAATAATATCCTTCCCATTCCATCTTGATTAACGAGAGAGCCGAATCCAGATCGGCATCGCTGGGCAGGTTCGCAATCAGAGTGGTCGCCACCTCCCCCATGTTGAAACTCAGCAAGAATCCGGGCATGCCCAAACTGTCTATCACATCGTGCACCGACATGTCCGTCGGCACAGAAACAGGGACAATGCTTTCTTTGTAGGGCCACTTTTCAAGGTCGCTTGAAATCGTGATTACGCCAGGGGACTTGATTTCGGTACGCTGTTCCCCTTCGATACGGACCTTGGGATTGTTCTGGTGTGCCTTGTTGCCACTGCGGTCTCCAAATACTCCGGGCACCAGCCGGACAGAATCACCCACGACCGGCAGCACTCCCGAAGCGGACCGACGGAAATAAACCTTGGCCACATTGCCGTTACCGCGAATATCCCCTCCAGAAATCAGCAGGGAATCCATAAAGTTCTTGCCACCCCTAAAGAACACGAATGTAGATTCCGGATTCAGTTTTTCTATTTCGGTCCCTTCGCTCAGGTTAATGACCACCATGCTGCTGTTGTCGTTCACCGTCTGCACCATGGCGCTCCGAATGACTGGAGCCACCTTGTCTTCGATGCCCGCCCTCATTATGAGCTTGACTTCGTCTCCGGAATCTTCATCGATGTAGGTATAGTGGTACTTCAATGTTCCCGAATAGACCTGATCCGTAAGGCCCGTGAATACGTCTTTACGCAAGCCCTTCTTGTCAAACAGCACCAGAATAGAATCGTTTTTCACCAGGGGCCACACGTTTTTCATGCTAGAGACCTTGTGTTCCTCGTCGCCGCCAAAAATCCAGGTCAAGGTATCGGGAACCACGTCTTCGAAAGCCTTGCTAAAGTACATCACCAGACTGTCGGGGATTCCGTTGCCGTCCACGTCGAACATCTGGGATTTTTTCACGATAGGCACGGGAGGTTCCTTGAAATGGATTTCCCGCCACACCAGCTGGTTTCCGATTCCAGGGCCCGACACGGTAAAGTAAGCGTCCACCATGGCAGAATCGCCTATGACGTAGAACTTCACGTATCCGGCAGAATCCGTTTCAAGGGTGTCCACCAGTTCCATTTTTTCATTCATAAAGCTGATGGGAAAATCCGAATGGAAAATCACCTTCTCCTTGCAGTTCACCTTGGTCAGGTCTTCCATCTCCCCGCAGGGGGTCTTGCCGAACAGCAGGGCGATCTGTAGCGGGACCGTATCCGGATAGGCGGCGTAGGCCCAGAGTGTATCGTTCTTGCGGCCTTCGGCCCCGAGGGAGTCTCCCCGCAGGGTAAGCCCCTTGGAATCCATCAGCAGGGAATCGGACAGGTGGAACACGTTTACAAAAGCGATGTCCGGCAGGGGGTATTCCGGCACCGTGAACTTGATAATCTGCTTTTGCGTCAGGTCAGAGGCCAGATAGCAGGTCAGCACATAGTTACCGGGCATAAGGGTTCTCGAATTCACAAACGCGCTGGTATCTACCCAGAACCCCGCCATGTTTTCGTTGATAAAAATACCACCGTAATTCAGTCCCGGTTCCAAGAGAACTCCTTCCATAGGCAGACTACCGCCTGTCAGGCGGAAAATGGACTGGGCAACTGTAGTGTCGATTTTTGTAATGCTGGACACATCGCAACTAAGGGACTCGTCCATCAACAACTGCAATAGTTCGTACTCGATAATGCCCTTGTCGTTTTTCTTTTCTACCGGGAAATACGTCTTCTGGGTTTGCAGGTTGATGGAGGTGCGCATCTTGAAGTTGGAACCGGTGGCGTTACGCTCCGAGAAGAAAATATGGAAGGGATATTCTTCGCCTTCGGTGAGTTTCAGGGTATCCAGGTTCACCGCCCCTTCTTCGGGGTTGTGGCAGCCGCCAATATCCACCACCAGCTTGTTGTTGATGTACACCCACACGTCATCGTCACCGCGGAACTCGAAATACTGGCCCTTGATATACTTGAAACTCGCCGTAATCTTCATGGAGAAACTGTAGTTGTGCTTGCAGCCCTGGATATCATGGTCGTATTTCGGATTCTTGACGGTCCTTGCAGAATCCAGATATTCCAAATCATCTATCGGGTAGAAACCCGGATTCACGGGATCGTTGCAATCGTTGGGGTTGGTAATGTCCGCAAGCCAGAAACCTTCTTCATCCAACTTCAGGTCAATATCGCGACACACCGCATTGGTGTATTTTTTGCCGGCCTTGTCGGTGGCCACCACCTCGGGAACAAACCAGCGCTCTATCTCGCGGGCTGCCGAACAAATCGCCCAGGGAAATTCCGTAGAATCCACCCGCACCGGATGCCCGTTTACCAGTTCCGGCTTCACCATACCCTTCGCCACACCGCCGCAGGTCTTGAGCGTATCGAGCTTGCCATCCTTGTAATCGTAGACCTTCGTGTAGTCATTGCCACCGTAGATTCCGCCAAAGTCCACGTCTATGCTGTCATGGAAAGATTCACCGGCCCAGTCCAGCACCATGGCCGAAATCTTCAGGGTCGGGCAAATTCCCAGGCGACCCGGGAACTTTTCGCTGAACCTGGGGCCGCTGCTAGACAACGGGTAAGGGTAAACCCAGACCGTATCGTGGAGAGCCATCATGGAATCCAAAGAAATCGGGGTCCCGAGACCGTTGCCCTCGCCCATGGTTCCTTCCAGGCTGTAGTTATCCAGCCCGAAGGTCTGCTTAAAGTGAACATCCCAGCTATCCGCATGCTTGTAATAGGTGCCCTGGTACCAGCCGCAAGTATCCGTCTGGGTGGAATCGTAAGGATTCGCTCCCACCGGACCCATCTTGATGGTATCGTTTTCCACAATCAACGAGGGCGTCATGTTGTCCCAAGGGCTCATCAGGCGAATCACCTTGGGCTCCGGCGGAGTGAACTGCAAATCAAGCCGGCCTTCGCTAGAGGTGTAAAGCCAACTCTCGTAAACACCCAACGGGAACAGCGTCGACGCCTGCGGACGCTGGGCGTCCGAGAAATACACCACCTGGGGCCATTCGTTCTGACGACGGTAAATATTGAACAGGGCCGACGGGGAACCCCAATTTGCGGACTTGACTGTCGCCGGTGCAAAATCGTAGTGGTACCAATAAGGATACGAATCCTTCTCCGTCGCGACGGGATTGTTCAAGATGTTATTGCCGACGGAAATATACACCGCACTGTCGCGGAAACTGGTGTTGGTCCTCCAGGGGTGGTAGATGTGCAGCACGTAAGTTGAATCAAAACAGGTCCCGAGACTCCCTATGGAATAGGTAACCTTCGGCGTCGCAGCCGTTCCGTCTACAAAAATCGTGTCGTGGCCGTTCAAATGCGTGCCCAGGTCCAGCACACCTTTTGCAGGTGTGGTCATGTAGGGAGTCAAGTGCCGCATAAAAAATCCAGACTGCAACGGATTCCGCTTCATCACCGCTGGCGACAACGCCGCATAGAACCAGCCGCACTTGGTGGCATCGTCCATGGCAAAGCGCATCATCACCGTATCTTTGGCAAGGACCAAATCGGGCAAGGCCTTGTTGCCCCAGGGGCTCTTGAACCAGACCATCTTGGAACCCGGGGCCACGAAGGAAACCGTGTAAGACATATCCGACGTATTCGTGTAGAGCCAGAGTTCTTTTTCAGTGCCGAAAAACGGGACAATCTTTATATCACCAGCTTCGGTCCAAGCCACCTTGTTATTGTTGTTGAAATTCTGGTCGGCAGTATTAGGGTAAAGCGCGACGCTAAAAATCTCCCACTCCTGAAAATCGGAGACGTCCTTGCTCCAGGTATAGCTGAACCAGCCGTCTCCCTCGTCGGTCATGATGGTCTTCGATGAAGAACCGTATTCCGCATTGTAGCTAGAGGTTCCGCCCAGTATGTGCAACACATACCCGGATTTCGAGGCGTCATTACGCCAGGGCGATTGAATATGCACCGTAAGGTTGGCGAAAGAACAGACTGCCGCCACCAGCAAAAACAAGCTTAAGAGCTTTTTCCCCATTACACGTCCCACAAAAAGTTAGAACAAAAGATAGTAAAATAGTGGCTAGTGGTTAGGATCTAGGGGCTAGGGGCTGGGGAATGAAGCCCGAGAAACGTCATCCTCGCGAAGGCGAGGATCCGCTTGAGTAAGAAAGTATGAGACGGGATTAGTAATGAGTTGTGAGTTCTTA
>OMSO01000046.1 GCA_900313675.1 uncultured Fibrobacter sp. | reverse complement strand
CGAAGCGGAATGGGAATACGCGGCCCGAGGCGGCACGACCACGCCGTTCTACACAAAGAAGGCTCCCGGTGCCGACGACGTGAATTTTTACGGGCATTACCCGTATCAAATCGAGCAGAACTATTTCAACGACGAGGTCCTGGAAACACGCCCCGGCGTTTACCGCGGGAACACGCTCCCCGTGGGTAAGTTCAAGCCCAATCCCTTCGGGCTTTACGACATTTACGGGAACGTGGGCGAATGGTGCTTTGACTTTTACGGCGATTACGGTGTTTCTGCAGGCTCGACAAGCGTGACGGTCGATCCGGCGGGCAAACCTTCGGGCACAAGGCGCGTGCATCGCGGTGGCGGCTGGAACGATTTCGGCAAGAACCTCCGCAGCGCCTATCGCGGTGCCATGCAGCAGTCCAGCAAGAGTTACAATGTGGGGCTCAGGCTCGCCATGAATGCGGGTGCAGGCGTCAAGGGAACTTTTGTGACTCAAGAAGCGGCGGGCTTTAAGGGCGAAAAGGCACAGGCGGCGTCGAACCCGAAAAGCGGGTCCCGTGCGCTGATCGTTTTCTATTCCTGGAGCGGGAATACCCGCGGGGTCGCCCGCGAAATCAAGAAGCAGACCGGTTTCGACATGGTGGAACTTGAACTCGTGAAGCCCTATTCCGACGACTACAACACCGTCTTGAAACAGGCGCAGAACGACCAGCACAAACAGGCGCGCCCCGCCCTCAAGAAAAAGCCCGATGCAAAGAAGTGGGCCGATTACGAAACGATTATCATCGGTTACCCCAACTGGTGGGCGAGTATCCCGATGCCTATCGCGACTTTGCTCGAAAGTTACGACTTTGCGGGCAAGCGGATTCTGCCTTTCTGTTCCCACGGTGGCGGGCGCTTTGGCCAGAGCATTACCGCGATTGCGAAGCTCGCGCCCAACGCAAAAATCGGCGAAGGCCTTTCGGTGCATTACTCCGGCGGTTCGAGCCTCTCGAAAGATGTGACCAAGTGGCTCGAGAAAAACGGCGTGAAGACGAAATAATAGAACATGCCAGCCAATGCCATTTTGTATATATTTTAGAAGGATTTCTGCATCCGCGTAACAAGCAAAAAAAAGGAAAATTTTCAAATGAAAAAACAAATCAAGACGACAGAAGCCATTTTCCCGATGCCAGTATTGCTCATCTCAACATTTAACGAAAACGGTTCTGTCAATGTGATGAATGCTGCGTGGGGAACGATGCTGGATCGCGATATGGTCGCCCTCAATCTTACCGAGACGCACAAGACGGTGGAGAACATCAAGGCACGAAAGGGCTTTGTCGTTCATCTTGCGGATGCCAAGCATGTAGTCGAAGCGGACTGGTTTGGTGTGGTCAGCGGAAATAAAAATCCTGATAAATTTGCGAAGTCCGGCATGACGTTTGTGAAATCCGAACTGGTGGACGCACCGATCATCAACGAGTTGCCCGTCGCTATTGAGTGTGAATTTGTCGAGTATCAGAACGATTCCACAGGAATCGGGGTTATTGGCAAGGTGGTCAGGACTTCTGTTGAAGAGGTAAATCTCAAGGACGGAAGGGTCGATATCGATTCGTTGGAAGCCATTGCATTTGATCCTTATACTCACGGGTACTACAAGGTTGGTGGCAGAGTCGGCGAAGCGTTCAAGGACGGCCTTAAATTAAAGTGAGTCTTGAAAAACGGCATGAAGACGAAATAATGTATATTCCTTGATATGCCTATTTCCGCCAAAATCCGTATGCCACTAGACATCGCGATGACAATCGCGACGCTCGTGCTGATGGGCGGCAATTATTTTTTTGAATCGACGGCCGTTCACGAGATTCTGGGCGTGGTGCTGCTCGCTTTGTGGGCGGTGCACATCATGCTGAACCGGCGATTTTTTCTGTCACTGTTCAAGGGCCGCTACAACGTATTCCGCATCTTGCAGACGGTCGTGAATTGCGGGATTCTTCTGTGCGCGATTTTCCTGATGGTGAGCGGTATCATGCTTTCAAACCACGTGTTCGCCTGGCTCGGGATTGAATCGGGCGCAAATTTTGCCCGCACGGCGCACCTGCTTGCAAGTCACTGGTATTACGTGTTCATGTCGCTCCACATCGGGCTGCATGTGAGCCTGATTGCAAACCGCTTGGGGCTTGCGGGCGCTTTCAAGTCAAAGGCGGCACTTATCGCAACTCGCGTGGTTGCCGCTCTCGTGGCGGGCTACGGAATTTACGCCTTCGTAATTCGCGGGCTCTGGAAATACTTGTTCCTGCAACAGCCCTTCTTCTTCTTTGACGCGGAACGCGGCTACGCCCTCTTTTTCGTGGACTATATCGCCATCGTCGTGCTGTTCGCCGTTGCAGTGCACTGTGCGATGAAGCTTGCCAAATGACCACGGCTTTAGACTTGAAATTTGAAAAAGCTGGCGCAGATAAGATGGAAATCCTAGATGGCAAAGATTTAGGAGCAATCATTTCTGAAGCAAAGGAAAATGGTTTTGCTGAAATTGAGAAGACCGCTCACCCAAAAATTTGCATCGGATTCGCATGTGCTGAAGGATTCGATGAGTATTCGAAAGTGATTTTGGGTTGCCCCCACAGTCATTCTGGAGGGGCGACGCCCCGATAGAATCACGGGGATTTCCCTTAAATTCTACATTTACATCGATGCCTCGCCTGAAAACCACATTCCTCAGCCTGCTTGCCCTTGCGGTGTCCGCGATGGCGGCTCCGGCGGATGCCGATTTCCTCCAGGTGGCTCCGGCAGATTCGTCGTCGGCCCCCACGGGGGCGGCTTGTGCCGACGGTATGGTTATTTCTTCCGTTCGTTTCGAGGGTCTGGAACACACGAACCCTCGCGTGGTCCAGCGGGAACTGTTGAACAAGGCGGGGGAGGCTTTCTCTACCGAAAAGTTCGAGACCGAAAAGCGCCGCCTGCAGGACCTGGACCTGTTTACCGATATTACGGTTGAATGTTCTTCGGGTCTGGATTCTTCGGGTGCGTTGCACCCTCAGAATGACGTTGGGGCAACTCGGTTGACTTACACCTTCCAGGAAATTTTCCGCTGGATTCCCGCCCCGGCAGGCAAGAAGACCGACCGCGACGGGCTTATGATTGGCCTTGCCCTCGCAAACCTGAACGTGCTGGGTGAGGACATCCGTGCCGAGGTCCAGTACCGCACCTCTACCGACCCGTTCCTAGACAATAACGAATACGCCTTCTACGCAAGCTCGCCCTACCTGTTCGGCCTGCCTCTGGGCTGGAACTTGGAGTTCCTCCGTACGGACAGTTATGATGACATTCGCGGTTTCCAGGACGACAGTTGGCTTCTGGACCTGGATTTGGATTACGGAATTACCCCCCATTTGTCCCTGCTCATGACGGTGGCTGGCCGCGAGTTGAAGGATGCCGCTTTCTTGCCTGAATTTGGATTCGGATTCGCTTTCGATTTCCGTGATAGCAAGCTGGATAGCCGCCGGGGAGTCTATTTTGAATATATGCTGACCCATGTGGGTGAGGGTGATGACCGCGATATCAACTGCAATATCCTGGAAGAGGGCGATTGTGGTGATGGCATGGGTGGCGAGAACTACCGCGAACTTTTGACGGATGCCAGGGCCTATTACACGCTCTGGCGCTTTGTGACGGGGGCGACCGCCCTGGTGCGTTACCGCCTGGGCGATGTGGAACGCTACGACTACTACTACCATGGCGGGGCAAATACCTTCCGCGGTCACGAGGCCGATTCCAACTACCTGGGAGTCCACGAAGTGCTATTGACGCTGGAAGAGCGTTTTGTGCTGATGGAACGCCATGCGGCAAGCATTGCCGGCGTGAACTTCTTCTACGGGGTGCAACTGGTGGCCGGTCTCGACGGGAGCCTCCTGTGGGACAAGGGCCGCCCCGGCTGGGACGATTACGAAGGTGCCGTCTATGGCGGAATCCATCTGGTAATCCCCGCCCTGGACCGCATCCGCCTTGAGGTGGGGTACAGCCCCGACAAGGGCGAACCGGTCTTCTACTTCGGACTCTTCGACAAGGTGACTTCGTCCCGCTGGCGTAGCAGGTAGATGTCTTGGCCTTTTGCGCCTTTACATCTTTTCAGATAAATGCTAAATTTGCGTTACAAAAATGAAAAGAAACAAGAATTGGGCTCAAGGTGGGCCCCTTGGAGTATAAATGGCTATTAACTATCTCGATCTCCCCATCGGACGCAAGTACCCCTACGAAGTGGACTGCGTGGTGGAAATCGGCAAGGACACCAACCTCAAGTACGAATATGACGAGCGCCTGCACGTGTTCCGCCTGGACCGCTGCCTGCTCAGCTCCATGAGCTATCCTTGCACTTACGGATTTATCCCTAGCACCAAGGCCGATGACGGCGACGCCCTGGATATGCTGATTTACAGCCCCGCCTCCATGATGACGGGTTCTGTTTGCACTTGCCGCGTGATTGGCGCCTTGGACATGACCGATGGCGGCAAGAAGGACTATAAGGTTCTGGGAGTGCCGGTCTTCAACCCGCGCCCCATCAAGGACATTACCGACGTGGACCAAATGTTCCTCCGCATTACCAAGAACTTTTTCCAGAACTACAAGGAACTGGAAGGCAAGGACGTGCAGATTGGGGACTGGCAGAACGCGGAATTCGCCCGTGAACGGGTGATTGCGGCCCACAGGGCCTATTTCCAGATGCAGGTCCAGGTTCCGGAAACCTGCTACCAGGAACCGGAAAGTGGCGACCACCTGCCTCCCGAAGAATTGATTTAACTACTTCTTCTCAATCCAATGATACCGTCCGCTGTAGCTAATTGCCTTACGGATGGCCTGGAACGTGCAGCTGATTTCGACGGCTGCATTTTTCGGTAGGGCGGCAACGCCTACGGCGGTACGGGCATGCTTGCCGTTTTCGCCCAAGATGCGTACGGCCAGCTCGGAGGCCCCGTTCAGCACGGCGGGCTGATCGTGGAAGTCCTGTGCGGACTGCACAAAGCCCTGCATCTGCACCAGCATCAGGGTCTCGTCACTTTCCAGGAGCGTCATGGCGGCGGCGATGTTGTTCATTAGGCAAATCTGAGCCGCCTCGGCAGCCTTTTCTACGGAAATGTCTGTAGGCACCGTGCCGCAGAAGTTGGAGAAGTCCCCGTTGATGGAGGGCAACTGCCCAGAGACCACGATGGTATCGCCATAGCGGGTGGCGGGAATGTAGGCCGCCAGCGGGGCCGGGCATTGGGGCAGGGTCAGGCCCAGTTCAGATACTTTCTCTTGAATGTCCTTCACGGTTCACTCCTTCAAATTCTCGACAGTTACTTCTTCTTAAAGACCTTTGCGAAACAAAATATACAAAGTCCGATGATGGCGGCCCAGGAGGCTACCATAAAAATCAATCCGCTTGTAGAAAATTCCATGGTTATGCCTCCTCTTCGTCGTGTTCATCGGCTCGGCCCACAGACTTGGTCTGTTTATGCAAGATGGTGGTGAGTCTTGCTGTACCACCCTGCCTCCAGGCAAAGTAGATGGCAATGTTCAAAAGGATTACCAGCGCAAGCAGGAATCCGCGCACACCCCAGGTAAAGCCAATCTGGGAGAATTCGTGGCCAAGGAAGGTGACTCGTGCATCGGCGGCCACATTGCTCAACAGCAACACGCCCATGCCGTCGTGGATCATCCATGCCACAAGCACAATGGCAAGGTAAATCGGGCACACGTACATGATGATAGGGCGGAAAAAGCGGGGGAGCTTTAGGGCCGCGCCGTCGTTCATCAGGGCAAAGGCTTCGTTTTCGGGTTTGCCGTCTTCGCCGATGGTCTCGGACTTGCGGCGACCCAGCACAAAGGCAAAAATGAACGCCTGGATGGTGCCGAGCACCACCAGCAAGAAACTACCGCCCCAGAAGTCCAGTTCATCGACGGCACCGGCGGCAAGGCCGAAGATGCCCACCAGGCTACCCAGGAAGGTCACGGTACCTGTGGCGGCGATGGCCTTTTTGCGGTGGAACTTCAGGTCGTCTTCGCAGAAGCTGATCAGGGGCTGAATGATGGAAATGGCGCTGGTGACGCCTGCGATAAAGAGCATGGCAAACCAGAGGGTCTGGAAAAATCCGCCGAAGGGAAGCTGCCCGAACACGAAGGGCATGGTCTGGAATCCGAGACCGAAGGTGCCCAGTTTGGCGCATTCCTCGATGTTGTTGCCGGCGATGAGCACCGCCATAGGAATCACGATGGTGCCGCCCAAGATAATTTCGGCAAATCCGTTGGTAGCGCCGGCGGTCAGGGACGAAAGCACTAGGTCTTCCTTGGGCTTCAGGTAACTGGCGTAACAGAACACGATGCCCATGCCAAGACTCATGGTGAAGAACACCTGGCCCGATGCCGCAAGCCACACGGCGGGGTTGAGCATTTCAGAGAAGTTCGGGTTCCACACGAAGGCAAGACCCTTGCCGATGTCGGTAACGGTAAGCACGCGCACCACCAGGATAATGCCCATGATGAGGAGGATGGGCATGGTCACCTTGTTTACCCGCTCGATACCCTTGCGCACGCCGAAGGACAAAAGCCCCATGTTGCAGGCGAAGGTAATCAAGAAGAACAGGATGGCGGCAGGAATGGGGCCTACCTTGGTGTTCAGCATGATGTAGTTGCCGAAGAATTCCTTCATGGGTTCGTAGCCGCCAGCCACAACTTCCATGAGCTTTCCGGTTGCGGAATAGTAGGTGAAGGCCAGAATCCAGGACTGGATAAAGACATAGTAGAAGCTGATGAACAGCGGGGGTAAAAGTCCCAAGGAGCCCAGGTGCTTTGCCCAGGGCTTTTTACCGAGAATGTAGTGGAATCCACCCGGTGCGGTACCGTGATGGTGGAGTCCTGCCGCACGGCCAAGGGTCCATTCCATCCATGAAAGGGGAATTCCCAAAAGCAAGAAGGCGATAAGGTAGGGGATGATGAAGGCGCCGCCGCCGTTGGTGGCCGCCTGCACGGGAAAGCGTAAAAAGTTGCCGAGTCCGACGGCAGAACCTGCCACGGCGAGGATTACTCCCAGCTTCGAACCCCAGTTTTCTCTCTTGTTTGACATTTTTGACTATCCTAGTTCCCTGTTTTTTAATTCTACAAACTAAAACTTAACCCTAGCTTATTCAAGCGGATCCCCGACCAAGTCGGGGATGACAATGCTCGAACCTCGTGCCTCGCACCTCGAACCTCTTGTAACCATCACGCCTCACAACTCACAACCCACAACTCATTACTAGTCCCTAAATCCTAGTCCCTAGCCCCTTCCCTTATACTTCATCATCAGCATGGTGATGTCGTCGTATTGCGGTTCGCCATCGGCAAAAGCGTCCAGCTCCGCCTTGAGCCCGTGCAGAACACCTTCCAAATCGGTGTCGCGGTTCTTGTTCAGGTATTCCGTCAGGCGGGCCTCTCCGTAGAAATCCTTCTGGTGACAGGCCTCGGTAACGCCATCGGTATAGAGGAAAATGCTGTCGCCTGCCGAGAGGGTGATACTTTCCTGGTAGTATTCGACTTTATCCATAGCAGCCAGGGGCAACTTGCGCTTGGGCGAACGCAGGAACTGGAAATCCTTGCCTCCGATACAAATCAGGGGCGGGTTGTGCCCTGCGTTGGAATAACTCAAGACTCCCGTTTCCATGTCCAAGACACCGAACCATGCCGTCACGAACATTCCCTCGTCGTCGCTCTTGCTCAAGGAGTGGTTCACCTTGGTGAACACCTTTTCGGGAGAAAGTCCCAGCTTGGCCTGGTCCTTGATGAGGGTCTTGGTAATCACCATGAAGAGGGCCGCAGGGACGCCTTTGCCCGAAACGTCGGCCACGACGATACCCACATGGGTCTTGTCGATAAAGAAGAAATCGTAAAAGTCACCGCCTACTTCTTTAGCCGGATCCATGGTGGCAAAGATTTCTACGGATTCCGATGAGGGGAAATTGTGGGGGAGCATGCTTATCTGGATAGAATTCCCCATCTTCAGTTCCGATTCCACGGCGGCCTTTTTGCTGGAAATGTCCGCCTGGATAAGCACCATGGTCTGCATCCGCTTTGTGGTGTTGTAGCAGACATAGATGATGGCCAAGAGGAACACCAGGTTACTGTCGATACAGTAGAAGAAGTTGTTGATGTTGTAGTCCACCAGGAACTGGTGCAGGGCGTCCCCTTGCAGCTGGCTGATGGCGTCGGCAATGGCCGCGTCCATGGTGCTGGTGATGGTAATGATGGTTCCCGGAACAAAGGAGACCATGTTGATGTCCGGAAGCCCGTAAATAGAAGACAGAAACTTAGAAACGATATAGGCGATAGTTGTCACTATCGATACGTTCAGGGTCACCTTTTTCAGGTAGTAGCGGCAGCTCAGTACGATGGGAATGGCAAATAGGAGCTCCACGCCGTAGGAGTATATGACCGTGTAGAGGCTGATGGCCAAAAGTAGAGCCACGAGGCCCACATACTTGGTAAACTTTTTTTGGTTCAAGCGCCTGATGGCAAACATCATGGCGATAAACAAGGCGGTCTGTAACCCAAAGAAGAAAATCCCCCACGTGGCGGGAACGTCGAAGACGCCGGTAATGGAGCAGATGGCGATGACGAGGTAGATGAACGCCAAGATGCCGAAAGAACCTGCAATGAGGTTGTTGGCCTTCCATTCGTTTTCTTCGAACAGTGCCTGGGTGGATTCACTGAATTTTATTTTTTTGTGGCCCATACCAAGTCCATAATCTTGCTATTTACAAGGGTAATATAATAAAATTCCTGTTGTAGCTCGTGGTGGTTAGGTTTTTCTTGTCTTCCTGGTTTATCATGATGTTTTTCAGGACAAACCCCCGGAAAGAAGAGGTGGCGTTTATTTCGCTTGTGATGTCGAAAATCTTTCCGTCGTCCCTGAAAATCATCTGCACGTGCTTGCCCACGACTATGGTGAGTTCGGACAAGAGAACCTTGGGTGCATTGTGGTCTATCAGGAACATGTAAATCTCTTCTATGATCAGCAGGGCCTTGGTGATGTTCTTGCTTGAAACGCCTTCCTGGGTCAGGATTTCCCGGACTTTCTGTTGAATGCTCATGGTATTCTCAGTGGTGACCACGAAGTCAAAGGAATAATGGTGCTTTTCGGATTCATCCAGGAACAAGGGGAATTTTTTCCCCTTGAAACGTAACAGGGACAGCAGTGTGCCAATGATGAGGGTAAGAAACGGTGCCAGGGAAAGCCCCACCCACACGCCCGAAAAGCCAAGCATGGCCCCGAAGGCAAACACGCATAGGACAGGCATGAGCAAATCCTTGAGAACGCAGATGGTAAGGCTGTGGCCGATGGACTGCCTCACCAAGAAATAGGAGGTGAAAAGGAAAAGCAGGGCGGTACAGCACAAGGTGGGGCAGACCGTCCAGAGAGCCTTGGTGGAAAGTTCCTGCAATAGGGGAGATTCGATATTGAAGGCGCGGGGAATCATGGGGGCGAAAATGGCTAGAATCAGGGTGAAGATCAGCCCTTCTGCCAGTGCGGCCTTTATGGAAATTTTCATGACCTTCCGCACGCCCTCGGGATTCTTTTCGCCATGGTAAACGTTGGCAAGGGGCGTCATGGCCTGGCCGATTCCGTCAAAGATGATGGTCAGCTGGATAACGCTTGTCACGAGCGTCAGTACCGGCAGGTTGAATTCGCCATAGTTGAAAATAACGTACTTGTTCAGTATAAAGGTCTGTAGCCCCACAAGCAGGTAGAGGCTTGCATCGACAATGCTGTATTTCAGGGTGACGGCGAAGAGCTTGAAACTGAAATGGAATCTGGGCCTGAGTGAGTTGGACTTACGGAAGAAATGAAGGCACAGGGCAAGTATGGCCCCTAGGGTGCCGACCAGTGCCCCGACACCGATGCCGGAGATTCCCATGTTCGTGCATGCCACGACGGAAACGGTAATGCCCCCGACGAGCAGAAGCACATTTGAAAGGTAACTGCAAGCCGCGTCCCCGTCCATGAGCACCATGTCCGAAAGCAAAAAATAGACGGGGTAGAGCATCAGCACGTACCGGTAGTAGCAGAAACAGTCCTGTGCGTACTGGGTGATTTCTGGACTTAGGTTAAGGTAGTTCAGGTAGATTTCGAAACAGGCCCCGGAAGCGAAGTAGGTAATGGCCGAAAGCACTACAGAAACCAGGAGGCTTTGCCCAAAGACCTTGTCCGCTCCCAGCTTGTCCGTTTCGCCCATCTTGTAGGTATAGACATAGCAGGTGCCGATACTTACGATGTCGGCAATCCCGATAAAGAAATTGAGCAGGGGGGTAAAGACATTCCAGGCCGACAGGGCCCTTTCATCAAGCACGTTTCCGACAATGGCCGCATTGGAAAGAATGACCACGATGGGGATGATCATGCCTACGGTGGAGGCTCCCAGCAGGGTCTTGAATCTTTCTTCGCAAAAAATCTTGTTACGGCTCATAAATGTCGCAGGAACGTTACTCTCGATAACATCAAATTATTATTTTCGGAGGTGTTCCCTGGTGCAAAAATCCATAACAACACCCCATGATGGACTTTTTTAAAGCTTTTTTCGAGAATGTGGAGCGAATGCCCGATGCCGTTGCCGTGTCGGATGCAGAAAAGTCCCTTACCTACGCCGAACTGGACGCCCTTTCGGGGCGGGTCCTTGACTACCTTGAAAGCGAGAACGTGGGTGCCGAAGAAGTGGTCCTTGTAAAAATTTCCAGGAGCGCATTCCATTACGCCTGCCTTCTCGGGGTCTGGAAAGCGGGAGCCGTCTTTGCAGGAATCGAGACGGGGGAGCCTGTCGAGCGGGAAAAGTTCATCCGTGAAGATTTGAAGCCCAGGCTTGTCCTTGACGATGCCCTTCTTGAAAGGATTTTCGGTGAGAGTGCCACGGGTTCCGCAACATCTGGGACTTTGGGCAGGTGCCGCCCCAGAAATTTTCACGACGGTGCGTTTTTCGTCTATACTTCGGGTTCTACGGGGCACCCCAAGGGGATTCTCCATGAATACGGCTCCGTAGAGCTGATGGAGCCTACCAACGTGCGGAACGCATCCGGCGAAAAAATGGTGGAACCTGGGCACAGGGTGGCAGTCATTGCGTCCCTGAATTACCTGCCGGCCTTTTTCCTTTTTGCCTGGGCGGTGACTTCTGGAGCCTCGGTTGCGGTGGTTCCTTATGCCGTTTCCAAGAACCCGGTTGTAATGCAGAACTATATGGCGGAGCAGGGGATAACCACCCTTTTTGTTACGCCCACCTACATAAAGCTTTTCAAGGAATTTCCGCCCTGTGTTTGCCGGATAATCGTGGCGGCAGAAATTATCCGCGACCTTTATCTGGAAAATGTGGAACTTTACGCCATGTACGGCATGAGCGAAACCGGCTCCATGCCCACGGCTTTCAAGATAGACCGCTCCTACGAAAACACGCCCATCGGCAAGCCCTATGGCGGCATGGAGGTTGATGTTTGTGAGGGAGAGTTGCGGGTGAAAAACCCTTATGTCCGCTGCTATGTGAACATGCCGGCGGAATCAGCTGAAACCTTCAGGGAAGGCTGGATTTACACCGGCGATATGGCACGGGAGCTCCCTGACGGGAACCTGGTGATTATAGGCCGCAAGAATGACATGGTTAAGATTGACGGGAACCGTGTAGAACCCGGCGAGATCGAATCGGCACTCAGGAGGGTGCTGGGGCTATCTTGGGTGTGCGTCAAGATTTTCAAGGATGGTTCGGGCAGGGCGACCATTTGCGCCTACTATACCGACGATGTGGATATCGATTATGAATCCGTCTTTGCGGAACTTTCCAGATTTTTGCCCCATTACATGCTGCCCAACCATTTTGTGCACTTGGACAGTGTCCCCAGAAACAGCAACGGCAAGCTGGACAAACTCGCCCTGCTGTGTCCTGCCGAAGAGGCGTCTCACGCCCCCTACAGTGCCCCTGAAACCGATGGCGAAAAACGCCTGTGTGCTGCGTTCAAGACGGTATTGGATGTAGCCTACGTGGGTGCCGACGACGACTTTTTTGCCTTGGGAGGATCTTCCATCACGACTATGGAGGCCATTGTCGCCTCCGGCATGGCGGGGCTAGAAATGTCAGACGTGTATTCGGGACGGACCCCCCGGAAAATAGCGGCACTTTGGCAGAAGCGAAATTTGTCGGTTTCTGCGGAAAAGCCCGTCGCTTCGCCGGCGGCAGGAATTTACCCGCTGCTTCCCACCCAGCAGTATATATGGAATTTCCAGCAGCGTGCGGTGGATTCCACCATGTACAATATCTACGCTTTGTTCGCCCTGAAAGAATCCGTGGACTTGGAACGGCTTGGTTCGGCCCTTTCACAGGCGGTGCTTAGCCACAGGGCTTTGCTCACTCGCTTCGAAAAGACGGCGAAGGGGGAGATTGTCCAGCGGATTGGTGATGTGAAAATTGCAGATGTTGCTATTCCGGTAGAACAAATTTCTGAAGCAGAATTTGTCAAGCTGAAAGATGCCCTGGTTTGCCCCTTTGACCTGCTTAAGGACAGGCTTTTCCGCATCAGGATTTTCAAGACCGAAAAGGGGGCGTTCCTCTTTACCGATTTCCACCATATCGTTTTTGACGGGACTTCCATCCATGCGTTTTTGCGGGATGTGGAAAGGCTTTATGCCGGCGGTAAGCCAGAAGACGACGGCTACGAGCAGATTTTGTCAAAGCGCCTAGATTTGCCCAGTTCTCCGGAATTCCGTGCCGCTTTGGAACGCTTTGAAGCCTTGTTCGGCACGGGAACGTGGGATTGTTGCCCCAAAACAGATTTTGAATCGTCGGATTTGTCCGAAGATATAATGATTTCGGAATTGGACATTGAACGCGCCAGGTTGGAAAACTTCTGCGCCCAGGTCAAGATCGGCCTAAGCGCATTCTTTATCGCGGTCACCTTGAAGGCCATGGCCCGCTACAATCAGACCCGCAATGTCCTGATAAACTGGATTTACAGGGACAGGGACGATGTGCGGGAATCCAGGGCGGTGGGAGCCCTTTATTCTTCGCTTCCGGTGGGTGCCGATGCTTCGTTGGGGGATCTTGATTTTCTGCGGGAGGTCCACCGCCAGGTGCAGCAGAACATTGCCAATCCGACTTGCCAATACACTCTTTACAAGAATCAAAACCGGCCCCATGACAGCCTGTGCGTCCTTTATCAGGGGAACATTCGCAATGCGAGTGGGGGAAGTTCCCTCATTAAGCGTAGGCTTGAAATCAAGCGCCCCAAAGCCAAAAATCAGAGCATCTTTGACTTGGAAATTTTGGACGCAAGAGATCGTTTTGCTCTCATGTTCGACTACGATAGCGACAGGTACAATCGGGCAAGCATGAAGTCGTTTATGGCCCTGTGGAAATCACAGGCCCGCGAATTTGTTGAAGACGCGTCTTCTGGCGTGTGATTTATAATTTGGCGATTATTGTCCGGCTTACTTGAGCCGGATTTTCTTTTGGGCGTAGATGGACTGCCCGCCGTTGCAGGCATAGGCCAGCGTGCATACGATAAAGAAGGCGGGGAGGGTGTCGAATCCGAAAATTTCAGCCCCAACCAGGATGGGGGCAAAAAGCGTGTTGGTGGCTCCGCCAAAGACCGCCGCGTATCCGAGAGCCGCCGCAAGGGGGAAGGGCACGCCCACGATTGTAGCGATTACCGCTCCGAAGGTGGCTCCGATGGTGAACAGCGGGGTGACTTCGCCGCCCTGGAAACCCACCGAAAGAGTCACGATGGTGAGAACCATCTTGAACAGCCAATCCCACCCGAAAATTCCAGCGGCGCTAGCCGTAGCCGCCCCTGGGTTGCCGAAACAGATGTCGGTGAGGTTCGTGCCCAGGCCGGAGTAGCGGCCCTGCCAGAGCAAGAGCAGCAAAGCGCTCAGCACGATACCCATGATGGCGACTCGCTTGAGAGGGTTCGGGAACTTTTCTGCAAAGAATTTTCTGGAAAACTTCAGCAATTTCGCAAAACCGCCGCCTACAAGCCCAAAGAGAACGCCCAGCAGAGCGAGTTTCAGGATAAAGTAGATGTCAAGCCCGTTTTCTCCGTAAAACAGGCTTGACACGGTCCAGTCCGGCGAGAAACTGTTCAGACTCACAGTGAACTTTTCGTAGCCGATCATCTCGGAAACCTTGTAGGCGCTGACCGCCGCCGCCACCGCCGGGAGCAGCGCCGCCATCTCGAGATGACCGGCCAGCAGGATTTCGAGGGAAAGGGCGACGGCCGCCATGGGAGTCTGGAAAAGCCCTGCAAATCCGGCCGCCATGCCCGCCACGAGCAGAATACGGGGAGCGTTTTCTACATGAATCTTGGAACTCATGTTATGCCCGAGGGTCGCCCCGATTTGCATGGCTACGCCTTCGCGGCCGGAACTTCCGCCAAAGAGGTGGGTAACCCAGGTGGTTGCCATAATAAGTGGGATCAGGCGCAGGGGAATTTCTTTTTCTTTTCCGTGGGCTACGTCAAAGATGATTCCCATGCCTCGTTCGGAGCCGTTGCCAAGCTTTTTGTAGGTGAACACGATGGCAAGGCCTGCAAGGGCTAGCCCAGGAATCCAGTAAAGCGGGTGGGCGTCGCGGATATCGCTGACATTCTGCAGGATAGACCCGAAAAAGGCGCAAAGGGCCCCGACAATGGCCCCGAGGACCAGAGCCACTACGATGAGCACCGGCTGTGAAATCCAGTGCATCACCTTTTCTTTGACTTTGGTCTTGGCCATACGCATGGCCTGTTCCTTCATCTCGGGAGACATATTCTGGTATATTTCTTGCCAATTGTTGAAGTTCATCGCAAAGTCCTTTTTCGGCGCCAAATTTAGAAAAAGGCAAGAAAAGAAAATGTCGGCCTCGCGACCGACACTCTAATTTTTTTCTGGATCCTTCGCTCCCTAACAGTCACTCAGGATGACGATATGGCTTACGCCTTATCGTCACTTGTTGTTCGCGCGGATGAGGTTGAGGGCGGAACCCGCCTTGAACCATGCCCACTGTTGTTCGTTGTAGGTGTGGCTGAGGGCGATGTTATCGACGGAGCCATCCTTGTGGTGGGCGACGAGGGTGAACTCGGAACCCGGGGCGAACTTGGTGAGGCCAACGATGTCGAA
>OMSO01000001.1 GCA_900313675.1 uncultured Fibrobacter sp. | reverse complement strand
TGAAAAGGATATGGATTTTATTGAAGCCATGGAGACGACTTATCCGATAGTAGGCCTGTCGTACGAGTTTACCGATAGCAAAACGGTCTCGGCGGACTGGGGCGGATTCTGCCTGACCTATTCTTCCGATACGGAAATGAAAATCCTTATAGGTGGAGATATGTTCCCCATGTCCGCTGCGGTTCCTGCCACTGCTGGTCAGGAAAAAACGGTGAATATCCCCTGGAACAAGTTTGCCTTCGTTGCGGCTGACCTGTATCCTGATGCACCATCTGGAGAAGTCTTTTTGAGAATGATTTTTGGCGATACTGGCGATGAAATTGGCCCCGTTTATGATGATGAACTGAGCGGGATTAGTAAAGTGGACTTTGCCGTTGTTGAATCGTTCAAGAAAGGGACATACGAAAACACCTTCGGTATTTATGAATTTGGCGCCTATGGCAAGTGTTCGGGAAACACAATTAAAAAACTGAAGGCGGATGTTGAGGCTTTGAAAAAAGACAGTATCTTTACCGACCCCAACAACGAGTCCATTGTCTATAAGACCGTTACCGTCGGTAACCAGACCTGGTTCGCCGAGAACTTGAAGGTGAAACCGGTGTCAGAGACCGCATCTGCCGCGGGTGCCGGTAAAACGGAAAAACTTTACGCCTGCCTTGATGGTGAAGAAACCTGCAATGTCGTCGGTTACACCTGGGATGTGGCTATGGGCAGTCTGGACGGTTCTGAATTTGAAATTGACGAAGTTGAATTGCCCGTGCAGGGCCTTTGCCCGGAGGGCTGGCATGTGCCTTCGAGTTACGAGTGGCGTAATTTGATGATTGCAGTTTCTAAAAAATATGCTGATGAAATCTATGGCTCTGCTGCAGGGATGTTCGCGCCTCCGTACGATGAAGTCTTTGCAGCCAATGTTCTCTTCTCGCAGGAGGGCTGGCCAGAAGGTAATGCCGGCTGGAACCTGGTTGGGTTTGACCTGAAGCCGACCTATGGGATGGCCGATGGCTATTGGGGATATTTCTGGACTTCAGATTCCTATGGTGATGATGCGGCTGCTATTTATGCAGGTACAGAAGGTATGTACTTCAATTATATAGACGATGCAGAAGAACTTTCCAAACAGGAGAGTGCTCCTGTCCGCTGTGTTCGAACCGAAGAAGGCGTGGACTATACGATGGGCCTCAGAAGATAGTTTTGACGTTCCTTTACCTTAACTGAAAAAGGTGGTCCCGCATTGGCGGGACCGTTTTAATTATGTATCTTTCCCATGAAAGATTTGCGGGATAAACCGATGAAAAAGTCTAAGGGATTTTTTGCTTTTTACGGGTTTGCCTTTACCCAGGTGGCCCTTTCTACTATCCTTGTCGCCTACATGGAACTGGTGCTTAGCCGTGCCGGATTTACGGCCATGGGATCTTGGCAGTTCTATGTGCTGCACCTGTTGTTCCTGCTGCCTTGCACCTTGCTCATGACTCCGGCGGGTTATTTTTCCGACAAGTTTCCTAAGGAACGGGTCCTTAGGTGGACGACCCTGCTTTCGCTACCTGCGGTGGTGCTGTTCGGTTACGGGGTCTGTACGGCGAACCTCCTGTTTGAGTTTCTTTCCATTGGTCTGTTCTTTGTGCTGCAGGCGTTCCAGAGTCCGGCCAAGAACGGCTACATGAAAGAACTGGTGGGAGTCCGTTCCCTGGCCCAGGGGAGCGGTATCCTGATGATTATCCTGTTTGTGGCCCTGGTGCTGAGCGGAGGCGTTACCGCCTACGCCTATGAGCGGATGCTCCCTGTGGCAGGGGATCTTTCGGAGGCGCTCCAGACATTCGCCCCTGTGGGGATAACCCTCGTGGCTCTTGAAATTTTGGGAATCCTGTTCACCTTCGGGCTTCCGCCTATAGGCGCCTACGATGCTGAGCTGAAATTCCCCTGGAAGCGTTACTGGAACCTGCTGTTTGCCCGCCGCAAGCTGAGCAAGCTCTGGGTGAACCGGGCGCTCCGCCAGTCCATTATCGGGCTTTCCATGTTCTGGGTCATGATATTCCTCATGGTGTTCGTCATCCAGGACTTGTTTGGGTCGGGTTCGCTCTTTAACCGGGATATCCTTGCGAACTACGCCATCTTCGGAACGGCCCTGGGTCTTGTGGCGGGCATCGTCTTTGCCATGCGCATGTCCAGGAACTTTATTGAGACGGGCCTTATCCCTATGGGCACCGCCGGTGCGGCCATCCTGATTTTCCTGATACCCCTGATTCCGCGGCCCTATAACGCCATCGCCTTTACCCTGCTGGGGTTCTGTGGCGGCATCTACATGATTCCCATGTTCTCCATGCTGCTTTACCATACCAAGCCCAGGTCGGCGGGCCACGTGCTTTCGGTGGCCAACGGGGTGCAGAACCTTTGTATCCTCCTCTTTGAGCTTGTGGCCGTTGTCCTTATCCGGTTCTTGAACCTGGACCGGATGAGCCTGTTCTTTATTCTGGGTATCGTGTGCCTGGGCGGCACTATTTGGGCGCTGATGGCCATGCCCCATACGCTGCTTCGTCAGCTGATGCGCTCGGTGCTTTCGTTCCATTACAAGTTCCTGGTGTCTGGCGTGGAACGTATTCCCTGGGAAGGTCCTGTGCTTTTGGTGGGTAACCACATCTCCTATGTGGACTGGGCCATGATCCAGATGGCAAGCCCCCGCCCCTTGCGCTTTGTGATTACCAAGCGGCCTTTTGAAAAGTGGTACGTGCGTCTGCTCCTTTCCCAGATGCGGACCATCGAGCTGGACATTGCACACCCGGAGTCCGCCATGAAGGAGGCCCGGGAGGCCCTGCTCCGGGGTGAGGCCGTGGTGATGTTCCCCGAGAACACCATGACCGCCACGGGTAACATGAGCCGTTTCCGCCTGGACTATTCCGACGCCATCAAGGATGTGCACCACCTGAAGCTCTTGCCGTTCTATGTGCAGGGGCTGTGGGGGAGCAGTTACTCCCAGGCGGGTTCCGGCTTCAAGGATTTAATCCATAGCGAAGGCCGTATCATTTCGGTGGCCTTTGGCGAGGAACTTCCCCTGGAAGCGGATGCGGTTACGGTCCAGCGGGCCGTGCAGGAGCTTTCCATTACGGCATGGACATCTTATATCCGGCTGCTCCGTCCGGTGGCCTCTGCCTGGATACGCACGGTCAAGCGTATCGGGAGCGGACCTTCGGTCTATAGTCCCGACGGCCACCATCTGGCGGCAAACGCCCTGGCGGCGGCTTCCTTGACCTTCGCCAAGATGATTGACGGGCTTACCAAGGGCGAAAAGAACGTGGGCGTGCTGATTCCGCCTTCGGGCCCGGGTATCATCGTGAACATGGCCTGCCTCATCAAGGGCAAGACGGTCTATAACCTGAACTACACCAACACGCCGGAGACCATGGACTACTGCTGTAACGTGGCCGACGTGAAGACCATCATTACCGCCCGGGTGTTTATCGACAAGCTGAAGCAGAAGGGACTCCCCATGGAGAAACTTCTGGACAAGTACAAGGTCTATTACATGGAAGACCTGAAGGAGCAACTGAAGAAGCCTGCCTTGGTGCTGAACTTCTTGCGGGTGATGCTGCTTCCGGCCTGGTATCTGGAACTTCGGTTCTTCAAAAAGGTTTCCCTGGACGACGTGGCGACGATTATTTTCAGCTCCGGTTCCGAGGGTCGCCCCAAGGGAGTGGAACTGACCCACTTCAACTTGATGGGTAACATCAAGCAGTGCGAAAGTGTGCTGAACCCCGGCTCCGACGACGTGTTCCTGGGGTCGCTCCCGCTGTTCCATGCTTTCGGGTTCTCCATCACTACCATGCTCTGCCTGGTGGACGGCGTGCCGGTGGCTACTTGCCCCGACCCCACGGATGCAAGGCTTGTGTCCCGCATGTGCGCCCAGTTCAAGGTGACCATCATGGTGGCCACGGGCACCTTCTTGCGGATGTGGGGCATGAACCGTGCGGTGCACCCGCTGATGTTTGGCCATGTGCGGAGCATCTACGCCGGAGCCGAAAAGATCCGCGAAGACGTGCGCCAGCTTTACCGCACCAAGTTCAAGCTGGAAATTTTCGAAGGTTTCGGCTGTACCGAGACCACCCCCGTGGCGGCGGTAAACACCAAGGACGTTCTGATGGACGACTACAAGACGGTGCTGCAGGGCAACAAGCCGGGCACCGTGGGGGCGCCACTGCCTGGAACCCAGTTCCGCATTGTGGACCCGGACACTATGGAAGAGTTGCCCATCGGTAGCGACGGATTGATTCTCATCGGTGGAGCCCAGATTATGAAGGGCTACTTGAAGGACCCGGAACGCACCGCCCAGGCCATAGCCGTCATCAACGGCAAACGCTGGTACAAGACCGGCGACAAGGGCCATGTGGACGAAGACGGCTACCTGACCATCGTGGACCGCTATAGCCGATTTGCAAAGCTTGGCGGCGAGATGGTAAGCCTCGGCTCTGTAGATTTCAAGATTTCGGAAAACGCTATGTTCGACGAAATCGACCATTTTGCCGTGGCCGTTCCCGACGGGTCCAAGGGCGAAAAGATTGTGCTGGTCTATGCCGGCGAAAAGTCCGAAGACGAGGTGAAGGACATGCTCCGCCAGATAGGGCTTCCGCCCCTGATGGTGCCTGGCGCCGTGGTGAAGGTGGAAAGCCTTCCCAAGCTGGGCAGTGGCAAGTGCGATTTTCAGACCGGCAAGAAGATTGCCATGGAAAGGCTGGGAGTGGGGTAGGGACTAGGATTTAGGGGCTAGGATCTAGGATTTAGGGGTTAGGATCTAGGGGCTAGGATCTAGGGGCCGCTGGTCTCAAGAGGTGTCATCCTCGCCCATTCGACAAGCTCAGGGCAGGCTCCGGCGAGGATCCGCTTGAGGAGTTGGTGATTTAGGTCGGTTGTTTAGAATGTGAAACGAGAAGTGTGAAATGAAAAAGAATAAAGAAAAGAAAAATGCGTTGAAGGAGTGGTTCAAGTCGCTGAACCTGGGTAAACCCCAGGGGCTCATGCTTGTGGTCACCCTGATTGTGCTGGTCATAGCATTCCTTATTTTTAACGGAACCTCTGTGGCTACGGCCCGCAAGTGGGATATCGAATGGGGCTATTACGCCATCCTTTCCACGTTTGTGGTGGGCCTCATAGGAGTGGTGGTAAACCTGCCCTTTATCGCAAAGCATATCCGCGGGTATTTGCCTGGCGGCAAGAGCCTTTGCGGGCTGGCCGTGCTCCTTCTGGTGTTCTCCGTGTTCATGTTCGGAAACATCGGGAACAGCCATCGGGTACTGAGCGACGAGACCAGCTGGGAATCCATGGGCCTGCAGATGTATTTCCAGCACTCCGGCGGTATCTGCAACGAAGGTATCTGGAAAGACGGCAACCTGGAATGTACCGACGAGGTGAACAACTTCAAGGGCAAGGCCCTCGGCTTTGTGTATTCCCTGGTGTTCAACTTTATGGAACCCAACAGGGATACCGCCTTGTTGGTGAATTACCCCTTCTACATCCTGAGCCTGATTTTCTTTTTCTTTGCGCTATGCAGGTGGTTCAAGAGCGAACCTTTGGCGTTAGCGGCCACGGCGTTCCTGGGCGGCATGCCCATATTCCTTTTGCAGGCACGCTCTGCCTCCACAGAGGTCCTCTACATCGCTCTCCTGACGGCCTTGATGGCCTGGTACGCCTTTGTGCCGACTAACAAGGTGACCTGGAAACATTTCTTGCTGACCGTGCCCCTGCTTGGCTTCTTTGCACAGACTAGACAGGAAACTGTTTTCGCCTTTATTCCTTTCGCTCTGTATTATTATCGCTATTTCTTGGAAAAACCGTACCGCCTGCCCCTCTTTGTGGCTTCGGTCATTGCGGTGAGCTGGCCTTCTATCAATACCATGGCGGCCTACCGCGGTTATGATTTCCAGGGCGGGGAACACGCGGCCCATTCCCTTGAAAACCTGTGGTTCAACCTGAAGACCAATGTAGAAATCATGATGAACCTGAAGCCGGATACGGCTTTTGGCGGGATTCTCGAAAATCCGTTCTACACATCCTTTACGGTGCTTCTGCTGGCGTCTACGGTATGGCTCCTGTTCAGGATGGTTTATTCCAGGCGTTATGTTCGTGGCTTTGTTCTCGGGATTTCGTTCTGCATCCAGATTTTCGTCATCTTGCTGAACGTGTCGGGCACCTTCACCATCGACATCAACCAGCGTTACGTGCTGGTGGCCTTGCCCCTGTTCGCTCTCTTGATGGCCCTTGGCCCTTACGACGCCTTGTGCTTTTTCTCCAAGATGAAACCCGACGGCATCGGTCGCCTGGTCCTGGGTGGAGCGCTGCTTATGTCCTTAGGACTTATGATGTATCACGCCCCGAGTTTCAGGGCTAATATGCTCTATTATAAGAACAAGCTTCTAGCCGAAGAGGATTTCTTGAATACGGAGTTGAAAAAGTATCCCGAGAATTCCATTTACATTTATGCGAGACCTTGGCAGATGCTTGCCTCTGGTCATAGTGCCTTTAGCGAACGGACGTTCAAGCGCTGGGATACGGATACCTTTGCCAAGTGGTACCAGGCGTCTGGCGGAAACATCTACCTGGTGCGCGGTCAGGACGGCTATGGTTCGGTAAACCGCCAGAGCCGCGTGGTTGGTTTCAAGACCACCGACCAGATTGACGAAATTCTGGATTCCTACAAGAACGAACGTGTTCTTCTGGAGCCCAAGCTGTTCGGCTATCCGCTGGTAATTTACCGCATCGACGCCAAGAAGGGCGTGTCCCAGTATGCACAGCGGTTCTCCGTTTCGAATCTGGACAGCAGCCTCGTTACGCTGAACAAGAACTTTGAAGAGTCCATCGCCTGCTCCTATTCCATAAACGGCAAGCCTGAAAAGGAAAAGGTAGTGTCTGAAACTCTGGATTCGCTTGTGCTGGATTCTACGGATTTGTCCGTGGGCATGAACCGTCTGAAAATGTGGTGTCTGATGCCTGATGCCGACACTTTGACTCTGTACAGGGACCTGTTCATGGAAGGCGAAGGAGTCGCCCTGGTTTCGGAAATGCCTATAAAGAACTTCCATCAGGATTGGGGTAGTCCGCAAAAGGACCAGGCGGTGGAACACAACGGTATAACCTTGGACAAGGAACCCTTCCGCTATGGAATCGGAAGTCATGCCGATGCTGTCCTGGAATACGATATTGCAGGACAGTTCAACATGCTTCACGGCGTCATCGGTCTTGACGACGAGAGCGCCTGCGGTGACGGGGCATTCTTCGTGGTAAAGGGTGACGGTCGTGAACTGTTCCGTTCAAACAAGATGTATTCTACGCAGAAGCAAATCTTGGAAGTAGATGTGTCTGGAGTCCAGAACCTGCAACTGGTTCTGGAACAGGGCGGCAATAAGGACTGCGATCACGGCGATTGGGCCAACGCATGGCTGGAGGCCAGGTAGTGAAAGTCCTGGTGGCGCCATTGGACTGGGGACTGGGTCATGCGACCCGTTGTGTCCCCGTCATCAAGGAATTTCTGCGGCAAGGCGCCCAGGTGGAGCTTGCCGTTACGGGATCTTATGCGCCGTTGTACAACGAGATTTTTCTGGAACTGAAAAAACATGTGGCTCCGTCTTATGGCATTGTTTACCCGAAGCACGGATTCAACATGGGGCTTTGGCTCCTGAAAAACAGCGTCCACTTGAACAGGGTCGTTGAATACGAACACCACTATGCCGAAGAAATGGTTCGCCGCCACGGGTTCGACATCTTGTTTTCGGACAACCGCTTCGGTTTTTATTCGGCGAAGGCGCTTTCCATTTACATGACGCACCAGTGCCGTATTGCCTTTCCGGCACTTTTCTCTAAGTTCGAAGGGATCGGGGTCCATTGGCACCGAAAGAAAATGGAAAACTTTGACCAGGTGTGGATTCCCGATTTGAAAGAAGCCCCCGGTTATGCAGGCGCCATGTCCCATGTGAAATCTTGCCCGGAAAATGTTCGTTATGCAGGCCCGTTGAGCCGTTTTACGGAATTGGATGACTTGCCTGAAATGATGGCGGCGGCTTCGAAGGATTTGAACGTGGTGGCGGTCATCTCTGGAGTGGAGCCTGCCCGAAGCGCCTTTGAACGCAGACTGCGGGAATTGCTCTCCGAACTGCCCGGAAACCACGTGATGATTCTCGGGAAACCCGGTGCCGAAAGAAAGTCTTGGACCGAGGGAAATGTTCAGTTTTTTAGTCACCTGGAAACGCCGGAATTTGCCCGCACCGTCCGTCGTGCCCGCTGGATTATTTCTCGGGGAGGCTACAGCACCATTATGGACATGGCCGTCCTGGGTGCCAGCTGTATCTTTGTGCCCACGCCTGGGCAGTATGAACAGGTGGTGCTCGCCAAAAGTCTTTCTCGTGCGGGTTATGCGGTAGAAATTCCTGCGGCAAAACTGAACCTGGAAACATTGCAGACTGCCATGGAAACACAGGTGCGCCTGCCGAAACCGCCATCGCAGAACTTGCTCACCCCCTTGGTACAGGAGGCCTTGAAACAGGTATGAATTCTTTTGTTCTCGCATTCCCGTTGACCGTGGCTCAGGACGAACCCTTCGCCGTAACGCCTAATGTCGTAGTAGAAAAAGGGACGGCTTGTCTGATGGTGCCCGGCTGTACCTTGAGTTTCAAGGTGGTCCGCAAGGAGGCTACTCCGGGACTTTCCGAGATTTTCAAGGAACATCAGGATATTTCTGCAGAAGAGGCTACTGCCATCGATTCCCACAAGTCTCTGCTGTTCTTGCTGGGGAGCTTGAAAAGCCCTGCAGACCTGACCATGGTGAATACCGCTATCTTGAAGGTGTTTTCGGCGGGAGCCTTGGGCGTGTACATGCAGCAGAGTGGCGCCGCCTGGCCCGCAGAAGCCTTCCGTGAAGAATTGGGCGACGCCCAGTTCCCGATGGACCCCTGGATGAATTACCTGGAAGGCCCGGACGTGCTTTACACCTTGGGCCTTGAAACCTTTGCCCTGCCGGATCTGTGCATCTCGAAGGCTTCGGACGGCACCGACCCTCGCGAGGTCTTGAGCGTGGTGGCCGACAGCTTGTTTATGGAAGGCGTCAGCTCCAAGTCGGGGACCGAAGTGGACTGCGGCGAGTGCGGTATCTACGCCCTGCGTCAAGAGACGAAAAGCCCCTTCGCCAAGGACGACCCGGAATACAACCGCCAGGGAATCATGCGTCTTCTGAAACGCTAACCATTTAAAAATTATATTGCTCACCATGATAGATATTTACGCCTTGTCGAAGAACCCTCTTGTATTCCAGAAACAGCGGACCATCACGTCGGCCTATATCGACGTGTCCGGAAAGATGGGCCTTGCCCAGACGGTGCTTATGGTCCAGGACAATATCACCGAAAATTTCGGCGCCATGAAGATGGACAATTTTGTGGTGAAGGAGAAGGGTGGTTTCTGGGTGGTTTACAAGGCCAAGTTCAAGTTTTTCAGGCGTCCGTACTGGCGGGACAAGGTGGTCACCACGTCGTTTCCGGCGGATAACCAGCTGATTAGGCTCAACGAGAACACCGCCATCACTACGACCGAGGGCGAGCCCATCATTTTGGCCAAGCAGGAAATGTGCTGCCTTGGTTTTGAAAACCACCGCCCTCTGCGGCTCTCGTCGGTGGGTTTTCCGACGGAAGGTTTTCCGGAGACCCTCGATGCTTCGGAATTCGACCGCTTTCACGTAAAGCCGGAAGAATACCAGGAAGTTTACCAGCAGAAGGTGCTGCCCCAGCATATCGACATGTCCCACCACATGAACAACATCGAGTACGTAAAGCTGGCCTTGAACGTGTTCGGGACTCCCGACTGGGAACTTTGCAACCCGGCAACGCTGGAAATTCATTACCTGGGCGAATCGAAAGAAGGCCAGACCCTGCGCATTTTCCGTGCGGACCACAGCGGGGCCACCTACATGCGGATTCTCGACGAGACGGACCGTGCCGTCTTCGAGATGCGTCTCCGCATGATGTAGCTGGTTTTACAGCAATTTTCCTAATGCTACGATGGCAGCGGTACGGGCCCGGAGTCTTGTGTTTCCCAGGTTCAGGGCGTAACTTTTGCCGCCTGTAAAATCTTTGGTCATGCGGATTTCTTCTGGAGAAAACCCGCCTTCGGGCCCCACCAGAAGGGTTACGGGCGTTGAAGTTTCGTCGCACTTCTTGTCACTGGCAGGATCGGCTGTGAGTTTGTCTGTGACTTCTTTAGGGGCTGTCCTTTCGCCGTCCACATCGCAGAGGATCAGGTCGCCACGGTAACTTTTTAGCCACTCCTTGAATTCGACAGGTCCGCAGATTTCGGTAAGCCAAGGTTTTTTGGACTGTTTCAGGCTTACCAGGCTCTTGAGCTCGGAACGGCGGACCAGCTTGTGCAAGTCGGAATTCTTGGGCTCCTGGGAATAGTCCGTACGCAAAAAGGTAATGCTTGCGATTTCGGTTTGGGCGGCATGGAATACCACTTCTTCCAGGGCGTCGTCCTTGAGGCAGGCGATGGCCAGGTTCAAAAGGGGCTTTTGGGGTTTCGGGGTTTCAACCTGGGAAATTTCCACCTGGCAGGCCCTCGGGTCGGCAACCACGATGGTTCCGTGCGCAAAGTGGCCCTGTCCGTCGCAAAGCTCCAGAACGTCCCCTTGGGCAGCACGGCATACCTTTACGGCATGGGCGCTTTCGTTTTCGTCCAGGGTTGCCCTTCCGCATTGGATTTGTGGGCAGTAAAAACGGCTATCGGGGGTCTTCATGGCATCTAAGGTAGCAATTTTTTCTACCTTAGCAGGCATGACAGCGCACAAGCCCGTAAAAGTGGTGGTCTTTGACCTGGACGGAACCCTCTACCTGAGCGGCCGTCCGTACCCTGGTGCGGTAGATACCGTGAAGCGGGTGGCCTCGAAGGTGCCGGTTTACTACCTGAGCAACAACACCAGCAAGTCTCCCGTGTTTTACGAGAACCGTCTGAACGTGATGGGGCTTCCCCTTCGCGACGACGGCATTATTTCTGCGCTGACTTTGTCTTTGGCTGCCATTCACGAAAAGGGGCTCAAGAACGTCTATTTCTTTGCCAATCCCGAAGTCTATGAATGGTTTGCCGCCCAGGATCCTTCTCTCAATTTGCGTCCTGCCGTAGAAGATACGGAACTGGTTCTGGTGGCCTACCACAACAGTTTTGACTACCGGGAACTTTGCGAGCTTTCGTTCCGGGTGCAACGGGGGATTCCCTTCTGGGTGACCCATACGGATTTCGTGTGCCCCGACGCCCGCGGCCCCGTGCCCGACATCGGGAGTTTCATGGCGCTCCTCAAGACGGCCTACGGTGTAGAACCGGAGCGCAGTTTCGGCAAGCCCAATTCGGCCATGCTTTCGGGACTGTTGAAAACGTATGCTCCCGAAGAAATCCTGTTTGTGGGGGACCGTCTCTATACGGATTTTGAGCTTGCCAAACGTTCTGGCTGCCGGTTCGTGCTGCCCCTGTGCGGTGAAACCAAGCGCTCGGACGTGGAAAAGCTAGATGTGAAGCCGGAATACATGGTAGAAAGCGTCAAGGATATCGATTTCGAGGGCTTTTTCGAAGGTCGGTTGTAGCGTTTTTTGCGAAAAAAATGTATAATAGGGTTAGAGGTTTTTTGATGAACTTGAACTTGAAAAAGTATGTGGCTCCCTTTGGGGTTGCCGTCGCTTGTGGTTTTGTGCTTTCGGCCTGCGGTAGCGATAGCGGTTCTTCCAGTATTGATTTGGAAGATTCTTTTGACATGGTTCTCTCCAAGGCCCACTATGATTACGATTCCGACGACTCTACCTTGACGGTCACTTACCCGGTCTGCAAGGTGGGTGAACTTGGCAATCTGGTATGGAAAGAAGAAGATCCGGATTCTGTTTTCAAGTACAAGTCCTATTTGGATAAGACTACCGCCTTGCGTTTTGAAAAGGATATTACGGAACCCGCCCGCTTTGAGTTTGACGGTGGCAAGTTCCCCGTAGGATTTTGGCAGGTAGGCCCGGGCAAGAAGGGCGACAAGTTCCAGATGGGCATTCGCTACGAGAAGGGCGATGACATGGCGTCGGTAATACACTATTCCGGTGAATGCTATGCCCAGGATTTCAAGGCGAACCTGTTCGAGGAAAATCTCGCCATTGTCCAGACAGAAAAAGCCCTGATCGATTTCTACCTAAAGTTCCAGCCTGCGGACAAGCAGGTGGTAGAGGGTAAAGCCGATGAGGAAAATGTCCTCAAGAATATCCGTGCTGCCGACTGCGACCGCCTGACCATGTACGATGACCTGGTGTCCATCGAGGTGGATGAACTGAAGGAATCTTCTGGCGAGCTGACCGTCTCTTACGAAGGCGATGAATGCTCCCTGAATTTCGCCATCCGTTACGCCATTGACGAAGAAGACTGCAATGCTGCCTACGATGAATTCAAGGCTGATAAGGATGCCGAAAAGTTCAACTTCGCCGATTACAACATGAAGGTGGAATACGACGAATACTGTGTCGCCCAGCTTGTGTTGAACCTGAAGAAGGATCAGGGAATATCCCTGAAAAAGTCCGCCTCCCTGAAGTCCGACGGCAAAGAATTTGCCAAGGGCGTTGTTCGCCTGATTCTTGCCGGGCTGAAATAGTGACCGCATCGGCTAAATGCTTAGAGCCTTCTACGGCTTGCCGATGCTCTCGCAACCACGCCAGTTTAATAACTGGCGTTTGTTGCTCACGGTAACGACTGCTAACGCTATTTTTTTCGTGATTTCGCAAGTACTGCTATGCCGAAGATGGCGAGCAGGACTATGGCCAGGGCACTGATCTTTAGGCAGTCGTGGAAGGGCTTGCTCCGGTATTTCATGCGGATGGTGGATTTTCCCTTGGGCACTTCTACGGCCCGCAAGTTCCCGAAGGCCTTATAGACCTTGGATTCCTTTCCGTTTACATAAGCCTTCCAGTAGGGGTGGTAATTTCCGGCCACCACCATGATAGCGGGCCTGTCGCTTTCGGCTTCGAATACCTGGGTGTCCATCTTGGGCTGTTCCACGAGGCGGGCGTACCCTTGGACGATACCGCCTTCTAGTGCTTGCTCAGGATTTTCGGACAGGATGGCCTTTTCCCTGTAGTAGAAAACGTTGGGGTCGTCTTGAGGTTCGGCCGGAACACTTGCAACTAAAGCCGCTGAGGAATCGGTAACGGTGCTGTCTGCGGCGGCGCTATCGGCACTTGCCACGGTAGAGTCTGCAACTGTGGAATCGGCTATTGGCTCAGTTAAGGTCCCTGAGCTTGCCGAAGGGCGAATGGCGGCTTTCTCCTGCAAGGTCTTGATGGCGTCTTCGTCGCTCATGACGGTGGCATCACCATAGAGGTAGGCCTCTCCCATGGCGGTGGGGATAGGCATGTAGGTCGTGCCCCGCTGGCTATCGAAGATGATAAAGCCGATATTCATCAGGTCCAGGAAGGGGTGGACCGCTTCGGGATTGTTGATGTTCAGGAGGAAGTTTGCGTTTTGCTGGCCACCACGGAAAGCCCTGTAGCTTGCCAGTTCGTTGTCGTGGAACCCGTCGGCGTTGCGCAGGTGGAACTGCGGGAAGGCGTTTGCTCCCAGCGCCTTGTTTCTGGAAAGGGAAAGCACGCGGGGTGTATTCAGACTGTCCGCCTTGTAGGGCGCCTTGATGGCGGCTACTACGGGGTTTTCCGGCTGGAGGTATTCCTTGGCTTCTACGTTCTGGATGAACGCCCCGTCAATAAAGAACAATTCCACGGCGGCCACGGCGGCAAGGAGCCCCGCTTTTTGGGCAATGCCCGCTTTCCACTTGAAGGTGAACAAGGTGGCGGTCACGATTACGAGCACCAGGATGAACCCGGGAATGATTTTCCCTGCGCTCATCTGCATGGCTATTTCGTTCAGGGGCTTGAAATAGGGGGCCGTTACCCCATCTTCCAGGAGTTTTTGCCCGCTCATGAGGAACAATCCGATCAAGGTGAAGCCGATTACGACGCAGGCCTGGATAGCGCGATGGGTGCCGGGGAGGCCGGCCTTGAAGCTATCGGTGAAGTTGGCTACAGAAAATTCCTTCCCCTGGTCGTCCAGGCTCATGACGCCGAGACATGCTACGGCATACACCAGGCAGGTGACAAGTCCGAATGGCCCGATAAAGAGTGTCCAGTTGTAGCGGGCGATGACAACGATGACCAGGAGCAGCACAAACATGACGGCGCCGTGGAACAGGGCGCGGCGATTCCTAGCGGCTTCGCTGGATTCGTCGGAAATGGCCTTGAGGACCGGGGCGGCCATCATCACAAGCAGCAGGGGCAACCAGAACAGCGCCATGCCGGGGGCACGGAAATTCTTGACGCCAGGCAAGATGTTGTACCAGAGCTTGAATAGCGGAGAATGTGCACCCATGCCGTAGCTCAGGGCAAGAACCGCTCCAAGCCCCCAGAACATGGCCCAGCGGCGTTTGCCGGGCAAGAACAGGCATAGGAATCCCAGCAGGGTCAGGAGTGCGCCTGCGTTGTTGTGATCCAACTTGAATGGGTTGTGTCCCCAATAGAAAGGAGACCCGCCCGAGGACTGGTATTCCTGTACGGTAAATCCCACGAAAGAACTGCCTTCCAGTTTCCCGGCCTTGTCGTCGTATTCATAGACGTCTACCCCGATGAACCCGGGCAGGAGCATCTGGGCCAGTTCCTCTTGATGCAGGGACCAGCTTACGGCATGGCCCAGGTTGGTGTGGTCCCCTTCGCCACGGACGGACTGGGTGGTGGTGTACATGTAGGGAGGTACCACCTGGAAGCAGCTGATGGCAAGCCCGAAGGCAAGTCCCGCTGCCGCTAGGCCTATACGCTTGCCTTTGGTCTTGAAGGAATCGCAATGGAAAAAAGCTTCGTAGAGGGTATAGAATCCGGCGCCCCACAGGAACAGGTAGGTGAGCTGCAGGTGGCTACCGAGAATCATCCAGGTAATAGAAAGGGCGAGAATAATCAGGTAGGGGAGGCTTCCGTCCCGAACGATTTTACGGATGGCAAGGAGGGCAAGCGGCGCGATGGCGAAAACCATCATCTTTCCGTCGTGTCCGCCGTAGATGTAGGTGAAATATTCCGGCGAGAAGGCGTAGAGCATGCCGAGAAGTGCTGCCCACCAGCGGTTCCCCGTCAGGTTCCAGGCCAAGAGCATGGCACTCATGAAGGCCACCCAGACGGTCAAGATAAACTTAAAGCCTACGGCTCGGGCGGGGTCCGTAATGAACTGCACCCAAACAAGGGGGTGGTAGACGTCGGCGAAAAGGGCGTCGATGGTGGGGACGCCGCCCAGGCGGGAATCGTCCCATTCCGTGACGACAGCGTTTTCGGCGCGGAGAATACGGCTGCCGATACCGTTCAGCTGGTCGCTGTTCAGCATCAGGGTGTCAGGATTGAAGGCGAATTCCCGAAAGACAATGAGAAGAATGCCCAAAAAAACTGCGGCAGTAACCGCAAAAAACAGAGGTTTCTTGTTTAGAAAGTTCATGTTGGACAATATAGCAAAGCGCTTGCTGGCGGAATGCACAAAAGGCCGGGCGCATGTCCCGGCTACACTTCAAAAAAATGCAGATGGCTAGTCCGCCGTGTTCTCATCGAGGCGGGCGGTCCGCACGATGCCGTAGATCCCGAGGGCCGAAATCAGGCAGACGGCGACAATCACCAGAATTTTGAAAACCTTTCCCATGGGTCTCTCCTTTCGTTATTCTAAATCTACCTGTTTTTTTTCAAAAAAGCAATAGGCTGGATAAATTTTTTCCCACGTATGCCCGAACCTCGAGCCTCGCTACTCTTTGGTCAAAATCATGCAGATGACGGGGAGTTTCTTGTCTACCTGGTTCTCGCTGGGGATAATTTCGCTTTCGACAATCTTGCAGTTGAATTCCTTCACGAAAAATTCCAGCTGGGCGCGGTCGAAACCAAGCCAGATGTGACCGTGGGTTTCACGGAAGGATTCTTCTTTGTGCTGGGCCAGGTCCAGAAGGGCGAGTGTTCCGCCCGGTTTCAGAATACGGATGGCCTCCTTGAGGGCGAGGCGCGGGTCCTGGGCGTGGTGGAGCACCTGGCTCATGAGTACCAGGTCGGCGAAGTTGTCCGGGAGCCCGGTAGAGAGCATGTCCGCCACCTTCGGGGTGACGTTTGCGATGCCCTTTTTCTTGAGGATTCTCTGGAGCCCGCTGATGACCTTGGGGTCATAATCCAGGGAGAATACGTTCTGGCAGCGGTTCGCAAGCATCAGCGAGAGGTCGCCCCCTTCGCCGCAGCCGATATCTACCGCCTTTTCAAAGGGCACCATGAGCTTGCTGAACAGGCTGATTTGGGCCTTGAGGCTGCCGCCGGCCTGGTCCAGCTTGTGGATCTGGCCCTTGGTCTTGTCGGTGCGGTCTTGCAGCACCTGCTCGGCGCGGCATTGGATGATGTCCTTGTCTTGCAGGTCTTCGTAGGCCTCCCGGATGACCGAAAGGACACGGCTCGAAAGCAGGAGTTCTTCGCTGAGCCCGTAGTAGGCCTTGATGCCGTCGCGGCGGTCTTTCAGGAGCTTGCAGGCCGAAAGCTTGGAAAGGTGTCGGCTGGCGTTGCTCTGGTGGATATCCAGGATATCCTTGATTTCGTTGACGGTAAATTCGGCCTGGTCCAGGAGCATCAGGATTTTCAGGCGCATCTCGTCGGAAATGGCGTTGAACAGCTCGATGGAGGGTGTAATGGGCTCGCGGGTAATGTTCTTGCTCGGCATACCTCCAATATAATTTTTTAGTTTGGGGGTGTGAACGCTTTGCGGTGGAAAAAGTTTTTTTTGAGTCTGGTGGTCTTGCCCTTGATGGTGTGGGCGGCGGGAACGCCTGCGCCGGAAGTGGTCCACTACGATGTCTCCTGGTCCAAGGACATGCCGGTCACATTCTTGTCGGCGTTCACGGCCTTTTTCGGCAACTACCGCTACACCCAGATGGAAAAGCCTGAACCGGGGGATTACCGTTCGGTTTCGGAGCTTGCCCCCTGGGACAGGCCCCTGGCGGGGCGATACAGCGAGCCTGCCGACAAGGCGAGCAAGTGGGCAGCTGCTTTGGGGGTGGCGCCCTTGGCCCTTGCGGGGTATTCTTACGGGGTGGGAGACGCCTCTGGCCAGGATGCCGCCGGTTTTACCCTGATGTTTGCCCAGGCGCTTGCCCTCCAGTCGGGCATAAACCTGATGGTCCGTTCTATGGAATTCTGGCCCAGGCCCTATGTCTATGCCAAGGACGGTTACGGCTCCAACCGCAAGTCGGTGGAACGGGCCGAAAAGGCGGATGCCGAGGCCTACGGGAGTTTTTATAGCGGGCACGCTTCGGCTGCCTTTACGGTGGCGGTGTTTACCGGGGAGTGGTTCAGCGAAATGTACCCCCACTCGCCCTTCAGGGGCGTGGTGTGGGCAGGGGCGCTATCGGCAGCGGCCCTGGAAGGAGTTTTGCGGATAGCGGCGGGCAAGCACTACCTGACGGATGTGGTGGTGGGGGCCCTGGTGGGTACGGGCGTGAGTCTTGCGGTAATCGAAATCCATAAAAAACGGGACGAAAGGTTCTCCCTTTGGGTGTACCCTGGGGCGGCAGGCCTTACAATCCGCATATAACATTTTATTGTAAGTTTCGTTTTTTAATTTGGGATATATATTTGTAGGTGGAATTGAGGTTGTTTATGATGAGAATTTGGGTTCGCCTTTCCGTTTTAGTGGCTTTTTCTGTTGCTTTTGCCTGTGCCACTTCGGTCAAGGACAGCCGCGATGGACACACCTACAAGATGATGCCCTCCGGAAAGCTAAACTGGTTTACGAGCAATGTTTCTTTAGACGGCAAGCCCGATTTTAAGGACCGGGCGAAGGTCAGTTTCTACAAGAAGGAATCCTGGTCCGGGCTTTGCCCCGCAGGGACTCATCTCCCGGATTTGAAGGAATGGAACGACCTTGCCGAAGACAAGTTCATGGGGCCTCGTAAAAAACAGAATGCCAAGGCTTTTGCAGGAAATACCCGTGGCTATTACGACATGTCCAAGAAGAACCCGAAGGTCCAGGGGAAAGATGCGGCCTACTTCGCCATAGCGGGGGATGCCGGAAAGTTGGGCATACAGGCGCTGATGCTGGACCTGAAACGCGGGAGTTTCCAGAAGGTGAACCTGCCCAAGGAATCCGTGGTGGCCGTGCGTTGTGTAACAGAACGGGACCTGCTTGCCGAAAAGAACATCTCCAAAGACGACATGCTCATGACGGATACCCGCGACGAAAGACAGTACAAGGTGAAAATCGTGGGCGACAAGATCTGGATGGTGCAGAATATCCGCTACGGACTGACGGATGCCAAGAGCCAGTGCCTGCTAGAAGATATGGAACTGTGCAAGAAATACGGACGGTTCTATACCCACAGCGAAGCCAAGAAGGCCTGCCCCAAGGGCTGGCATTTGCCCGACGACGGCGAGTGGCGGGATTTCCAGAAGGAACGCTCCCAGTGGGACTGGAACAGTATGGGTGTGGGCGGCTGCAAGGATTGGGACCAGTATTGCGACGGGACCAATACCGGCCACTACTGGTCTGCAACCTCTATTAAGCGCAATACGGGCCGTTCCTGGGAATTTAGGCGCGAGGCCCGGAGCATCAACCGCACCGACGAGAGTGTCCGCAAGGGACTGTACGTGCGCTGCGTTGCGGACATGCGGTAGGTTGTAGCGTAGAAACGAAAAAGCCGTGCCAACAGGGGCGCGGCTTTTGATGTTTTTGGCGCGAACGGTTACCTATATTGTGCGCTCCAGCGGCGCTTGAAGCGGGGCTCGTCCAGGACTTTTGCCCAGATGAATCCCTTGCGCACATCGGCGATGTTCCTTGTGGATACGGCGGGCTTGCGGAGCATTTGGGCGGTTTCGCTGTTGCCTGTGGAGTCCGCATAGCCTTCGCCTGCAAATGCGGCGGCAGATTCCCGAGCGGACTTGGCCCGTTCTTCCAGGGCGTTCAGTTTCTGCTGGCGTTCAAGTTCCTGACGACGGGCATCTTCTTGTGCGGCATCGATTTCGTTCTTTCGGGAATCTTCCTGTTCCTGGAGTTCGGCCTCGTCCGGTCCCTGAGCCCGTCGAAGGGCTCGGTTGAGCAAGTTGTCCAGTTCTTCGATGTCATGCACCAGGACGTCGCAATCTCCTTCGCCCATGTCGTGACCCACGATGTGGTGGGCCTGCAGGTCCATCAGCATTTCGGCGGCGGTGTTTTCGTCAACGTCAAAGGATTCCATTAAAAATTCCAGGTTGACAAAATCGACATCGATGACAACTTCTGCGATGTCGCGAAGGGTCAGTTGCTCAGAATGCTTGCGTTGCACCGGGGGAGTGGGCGGCTCGATATTGCCTTGAGTCGCCTGCCTCTGGGCGTCTTCGAACTGCCGGATCAAATCCTGCAAGGAACGCGGGGGGCGCTGCTCCTGCGTTTCGTCTTGGGACTCGTAGCTGTCGTCATCTTCCGGCTGGTACTGGGGAGGCTGCTGTTGCCGCTTGTTTCTGCTGGCCGCAACCTTCTTGATGACGACATCCAGAAGCCAGATGCCTATGAGGATGAGTAGTCCTTCCATAATAGTTATCAGTTGTCAGTTATGAGTGCTGAGTTTTTTGTTAAAAGAAGGCATCATTTTTCTGATTTCGGTGATGTTCTTGCTTAGTGATTTCCATGTCTCCTCGGTTATATATTTTAAATCTTTGGCCAAAATGAGCTGGTATTCTACTTCAGATGATGAGCCTATTGCCATTTGGATGAAATGTGCAAAATCTTTATTTGTTCGCCTTCCACAACCTTCTGCAATGTTTGTCGGAATGGACGATGCCGCTCGTCTTATTTGCGTGGTCAGGGTGAACAACTCGCTTTTAGGAAAGTCATTTTCGGTGATTTTGTAAATGGACAAAACCAGCGAGTGACTTTCTTTCCAAATTTCAAGAGATTGAAAATCCTGCACATTTACCTCATGACTCAAAACTCACAACTCATAACTCATGACTACTTGGCGGCTTCGCCGCCAGTCCCTATTTCCTTCCTCATCTGGGTGTCGGCTTCGATGTTCTTCAGGTTGTAGTAGTCCATCACGCCCAGCTTGCCATCGCGGAGTGCGGTTGCCATGGCCATGGGGATTTGGGCTTCGGCTTCCACCAGTTTCGCCTTCATTTCCATAACCTTCGCCTTCATTTCCTGTTCGGCGGCGTACGCCATGGCGCGGCGTTCTTCGGCCTTGGCCTGGGCAATCTTCTTGTCTGCCTCGGCACGGTCGGTTTCCAGGATGGCGCCGATGTTCTGGCCCACGTCCACGTCGGCGATGTCGATGGAGAGAATTTCGAAAGCGGTCCCTGCATCTAGTCCGGAGGCCAGCACCTTCTTGGAAATCATGTTCGGGTTTTCCAGCACTTCCTTGTGGCTTATCGCAGAACCGATGGAAGACACGATGCCTTCGCCGACGCGGGCGATAACCGTCTCTTCGCCGGCGCCACCCACCAGCTTCTGGATGCTGGCGCGCACGGTAATACGGGTAATGGCATGCAGCTGGATACCGTCGAGAGCCACTGCAGAGACTTTCGGGGTGGTAATCACCTTCGGGTTCACGGACATCTGCACGGCTTCCAGCACGTTACGGCCGGCGAGGTCGATGGCGGCGGCTTCCTTGAAGTCCAGCTTGATGTTCGCCTTGTTGGCGGCAATGAGGGCCTGAATCACGCGGAGTACGTTACCGCGGCTAAGGTAATGGGCTTCCAGCAGGTTCGTATCGACGGGGAGGCCTGCCTTGCAGCTGAGAATTCGGGCTTCCACAATCACCTGGGGAGGCACCTTACGGAGCCGCATACCGATAAGCTGGAAAATGCTCACGTTTGCCTTGGAAAACAAGGCCTGGAGCCAGAGACTGAAGAACTTGCCGATAAAGGCGAGAAGAATGATAACGGCAATGGCCGCGATGATGATTCCGATGATTAAGAGAGTTTCCATTGTTTTTCTCCGGTATTTTATTTTAAAATTTAATTCAGTATATCGAATGCCGAAATCTTAATTGTCCAGCACCACCCAAATATGCCCTTCTTGCACGGATTCCACCTTTACTTTTGTGCCGGCCTCGATGATTTCGCCGTGGGTCTGAACGTCAAAGAGCTTGGTGCTGCCGTCGGGCATGGTAAAGCTCGCCTGGCCTACGGGGCGTAAGAATGTCTTTGCTTCGCCAATGGCACCTACGGCAATTTCCTGCACGGCTTCGGTGGGGGAGGCGGCGGTTTCCAGGTCCGTCTTGAGCATGGGAGTCCAGCCTTCGGGCAAGAGCGGTATCAGGTACTTGCTGGCGGCGATGGGGAACACCAGCGCAATAGCCGCACAAGCTAGCATATAGAACAGCCCGAACAGCCAGGGAGTGGCGTCGAAGGTGGTCTCTACGGTTTCGGGGACGAACTCCGGAATTTCCTCCGGCGAAAAGCTCAGTGCCAGGGCCAGAATCATGCAGATGATACCGCCTATGCCGAACAGGAACGTTCCCGGCATCACGAAAATTTCTACCAGGAACAGCACCACGCCGGCCACAAGAAGTATGGCCGGAATGTAGCCGTCCAGTTGCGGCGCAAACTGCCCCAGGAACACAATGCCGATAAGGATAAGTCCGATGATTCCGAAAAGCCCGAAACCGGGGGTCTTGAATTCGATGTAAAGGGCGCCGAACCCGAGAATCAGGAGAATTCCCGCAATGGCCGCAATGGCCGAGGCGATGTCTTCGCCGAGAGTGGTTTCTACTTCGCTACGGCTTTCGATGGCAAGGCTCGTCTCGAATTCGTTACGGTCCTTGAATGTCCCCTTGGAAAATCCCAGTTCCAGGGCTTCCTGGTCGGTCATGGTCAAGAGCTCGCCCTCTTTTACGAGAATCTTGGGAGCACCCCAGAAGGCCTTGTTTGTACTATCCAGCACGGCGTACTTCTGCCCTTCGATAATGAGGGTGGTATCCCGTTCCGTCTTTTTGCCCTTGTCCAGCTTGGCGGTGAGCTCGAGCACTTCCAGTTCGGGCGTCACGAAGGCGGAACTCAAGAGTTCCGGGTAGCCGTTGCGCTGGGCCAGGTTCCTGAATTTTGCCCGCAGGGGCGACTGGATTTTTTCGCCTACGATTTGCGGTGTGCCGTCGCCGCCCTGCACAATGGGCGCACAGTCCCCGATGGTGGTGGCTTCAAGCATGTAAAGTTTCTTGCAGGCGAGAGCAATGAGGCTTCCTGCGCTGATGGCCTTCTTTTTCACCAGGGCGATGGTTTCGGGACCCTTGACTGCCATGATGGTGTCCACCAGGTCGAAGGCGGCATCCAGGCGGCCTCCGAAGGTGTTGATTTCAAAGACGATGTAGTCCGGCTTTTCCTTGAGGGCATCGTCGATGGCCCTGGCGCAGAAGTCGTACATGGATGGCTCCACGTCCCCTTCCAGCTTGATCCATACGGCGTGTTTCTTCTTGAGTTCCTGGATGTCTGGAACTTTGGCCCTGTCGGTGTCAAGAACCACAGTGTCTGTGGAGCTGGTTTTGGCGGAATCGGTAGCCACTGCGGTGGTATCTGCCGCTGCTAGGGAGACGAACAGCAGGATTGCTGAAATAAGACTAAAAAACTTGCTCATACTTCCAATATACCAAGTTTTTCGCTAGAAACAACCAAAATGGCAGAAAAATACCGAAAAATGGCTGTGTGTTTTCTTGAAGATTATTCCAAGTTGGAGCAAAGAACCCGTTTTTTTATGAGTAAACTAATGATTTTAAAGGTATCTTCTATATAAAGCTTGCTCGGCGGTAGCGAGATGAAACAGTTCCAGTTTGATTACCACAGTATCACGTCCCTGACTCGGGATCTCGAAAAGGTTCGCCTTTGGTACAAGTCAAAGAGCTGTTCTAATGTTGTTTTCCAGATATATTCCGATTCCCTGGACCGGGGGCAGATGGAACTGGTCAGCAATGTCATCACAAGGACCATCCCCCACGCCATCTGTATGGGTTGTTCCACCAACGGAAACATCGTAGAAGGGAGGCTTTCCTCTGCTACCATATCCATTGTCTGTACCATTTTGGAAAAGCCCTCTACGAAGGTCAAACTGTTGCAGTACACCCTGAATGGCGAAACAGCGCTGGACGTGGTGGAAAATATCAAGCGGGAAGTCCGGGAAAACCCCTGGGTCAAGGGGGTGGAACTGCAACTGACTATTCGCGGCATGTCCCTGTCGCCTCTTTGCGATGCACTGCACGATGTAGATGAATCGATAGCCATTTTTGGGGGAGGTGCCTTTAACCCGGACCTGTCCAAGAACGATGCCTGCGTCTTTTCGAATGTAGGGGGGTATTCGGAACGGGGAATCCTTGTCCTTTTGATAGGAGGCGAAGACTTACATATCTACACCACGCATATCGCTGGCTGGAAACCCCTCGGCAGGGAGTTCCTGGTAACAAAGGCTCAAAATGCCCTCCTGTTTGAACTGGACAGCAAGCCCGCTTACGAAATTTATTACCGCTATTTGAAAATCTTGAATGACGAACATTTTTTCGCCAATACGCTGGAATTCCCCTTCTTTTACAAGCACAACGGCATAGATATTCTCCGGGCCCCTGTCCATTGCAACGAAGACGGCACTCTGGTCATGACCTCGGACATTGACGAGAATGTCAAGGCCCGCCTTGCCTATGGCGACCCCTGGACAATCCTGGACTGTATTCGTAAGGACGGAAAAAAAATAGGGGAGTTCAAGCCCGATATCATCAAGGTCTTTTCCTGTGCGGCCCGTCGTTCTTTTTGGGGAAAAGAAGAAATCAGTAACGAGACCCTTCCGTTCCAGAGTATCGCCCCTACATCGGGCTTTTACACCGCCGGCGAATTTTTGAGGACTAACGGTTTTGTAAACCAGCACAACGTGACGCTGGTGATTGCCGCCATGCGTGAAGGCGATGGCGACGATAGTCACAAGTTTGATATGGCAGAAGATTCGTTCTCGGGCCAGGTTTCCATGATTAACCGCCTTGCCACCTTTATCGATGCGGCCACTCAGGAACTGGCGCAGGCAAATGCGAAGCTGTCCCTGATGGCCATTACGGACCCCCTTTCGCACCTGTTCAACCGTGGTGAAATCCAGCGCTGTATCAAGGAATGCATAGCGGAGAAAACGCCTGCGTGCCTTGTGATGATGGATATTGACGAATTCAAGAAGATTAACGATACCTACGGTCACAAGGAAGGGGACAACGTCATTATCGGCATCTCCAACGTCTTGAAAAAGACGGTGGATGAAACGGGGCTTTCGGGAATAGACTCGTCGGATTACAGGGTGATGGAAGACGACGATGATTTTGATGAAACCAGCCGTGGACTGCGGGAATCGATTTTAACGGTGAAATCGCCTATTGGTCGTTGGGGCGGCGAAGAATTTATGGTGCTTTTGCGTGAGACGCCTATTGAAAAGGCTCTTGATTTTGCAGAAAAAGTTCGCAAGGCCTTCAATGAAATGGAGTTCGAAAAGGCGGGTCACCGTAGCGTAAGCGTTGGCGTGGTGAAAATCCAGGAGGGCGAATCTGCCGACTCGGCCTATGTCCGTGTGGACCAGGCCCTTTACAAGGCCAAGGAAAATGGACGAAACCAGGTGTTCTATGCGCAAGGAGGCGAAAGATGAACGATGGTATAAAAGCGCGGATAGATTCCCTGTTCGATGCCTTCTCTGTATTGGCTAACGGTGCTTACACCTATGTGACCCATATCGAATCGGGGATAACCAGGTGGTCCAAGGATGCCGTTGATTATTTCGGCTTGCCTTCTGAATACATGAAGGACGCGCTCCTTGTTTGGATGAGGAATATACATCCGGAAGACTTGCCTGCATTCAAGGAAAGCGTGAAAAATGTCTATGACCGGAATGCGAGTAATCATCATGAGCAGTATCGTATCAAAACCAAGAACGGTCGCTACATCGTGTGTACCTGCCGGGGAGTGCTCGTTAGGGACGAGAACGGAACACCCGAATTCTTTGGCGGAACAATCAGGAATAACGATGCCCTGAGCTATTTCGACGATGTGTCCAATTCCCGGAGCCTTTACGGCTTTATGGACGATTTGCGTTCTTCGACCTGGAAGGGCGAGAAAATCCAGATTATGATGCTGGGGCTTTTGGATTTTTCGCACCTGAATGAAATTTACGGCTACACCTTCGGGAACCGGGTGCTGCAGGAATTCGCCAAGATGATCAGGGTGGAAGCTTTTGATATGGGAGAGTGGTACCGCATGGACGGTACCAAGTTTGCCATCGTATGCAAGAACGCCACCTCCGAAGACCTCAAGAACCTTTACAAGCGAATACAGTATAATTGCATTCACGACCTGATAGTGGACGGCCAGCATGTGGTGCTTTCTTTTGTGGCGGGCGCCATCAACCTGGAACGATTCGACGTGTCCGTAGAAACGGTTTATTCGTGTCTCCGTTTCGCCTATTATGAGTCCAAGATTAACCATCTGGGCGAACTCTATGTGCTCAAGAATAGCGTCAGCGAAGACAAACGTTTTGCCATTGAGCGCCTGAATGTTATCCGCAATAGTATCGTGAACAACTGCGAGGGATTTTTCCTCTGTTACCAGCCTATCGTAGATGCAGAAACCGAGATGATTACCGGAGCGGAATCCCTGATCCGCTGGAAAAATGACGAATATGGAATCGTGTCTCCGCTAGAATTCGTGGAGGTGCTGGAGCGTGACAATCTTTTCCCGGAACTTGGCCGGTGGATTTTGCGCACGGCGCTGAAAGATGCGAAGAGGTTCCTTAGGCGTTATCCGGGATTCGTGGTGAACGTGAACCTGTCCTATACCCAGCTGGAAAATCGTGATTTTGTAGAAGACGTACTGGCCATTCTCAAGGAGACGGGGTATCCGCCCCAGAATCTCTGCCTTGAAGTTACGGAGCGCTGCCGTATGCTAGACATTTCGCTCTTGAAGGAGATATTTACGGCCCTTCGGGAGCATGGCGTCAAGGTGGCTCTGGACGATTTCGGCACGGGGTTCAGTTCCCTCGGAATCTTGCGGGAACTGCCCGTATCTACGGTGAAGATTGATCGGAGCTTTGTCATAAACATAGAGAAGGATTCTTCGGACCAGAACACGGTGCGGTTCATTTCGGAACTGGCCAATTCCTTCTCCTCGTCGGTGACGGCAGAAGGTATTGAGACTGCCGAAATGCGGGATTACTTGCTCCGTTTCAAGATCAAGAGCCTGCAGGGGTATTACTATTCCAAGCCGCTTCCGGTGAAGGATTTTATGGAAAAGTATATCGAGGCTTAATGCTTTTTCTCTTCGCCTGTTGAATAAAGGGAGTAGGTTGGCATTGAAACGGTCAAGCCGACATAGGCTCCGTTGGAATTTTGATAGGCGTTGGTCCATTTTCGGTGGGCGATGCTGACCCAGCCGATATCCAGGTTCATGACGTCCCCTAGCGAGATATAGCCGCCCAGCATGAGGGTGGGTCTATCCGGGTGGAAAAAGAAATGCCCCCTGGCGCCAAATTCGACGTCTCTTCCGAATGCCATTTCTGCCATGGCCACCGGGGCAAAGTAAAAATCGAGCAGTTTGTATTCCGGCTCAGACTCGTTGCTGTAGGCTTCCTTTTCTCGGGTTCTTTCTGATACTAGCCATGAAAGTGCTACGCCGGTACCAATTCCGATAACTCCAGCTCTGCCGTAGTAACGCAACTTGACCGTCATGGGCCAGGTGAACATTTCGGTGGAGTCTGGATTGATGGTTCCTTCAAATTCCTGTTTTAGTTCCTGAGAGACGCTCAAGAAACTCATGACAAAACCGGTATTGAACTGAAAATAAAAGCCGTAATCCCGCACTTTGGGCCCTTCGTTAATATTGGTATTCTGGTCGGATGTGTAGTCTGAGGCCGGCTCGTTTTCTTCATAGCTGTAATTGTAGGTCTGAACCTTGGTTGGCTTTTTGTATTTGCCCCAGACGATATGTCCTTCGAGCCCCTTCCTGATTTTTCGGTCGGAATAAATCTGTTTGCCGATGTATCGCTCCGAAGGCAACTCTAGGTACATGGTAGAATTGCTGTGGGGCGTCTGGAGCAGAAGGGTTCCCAATTTTACGTCTTCGTCTACGCTGTATATGAACAGCTCCTTGCCGTTCAGCGTGTATGTGGCAGAAAATCCCTTCTTTAGATATATGTCGAAGTCTTTTTTATTTGACGTGAGCTTGAATTCCAGGTATTCTCCCTCTGAGTTGCTTTTCATTTTATCTATGAACAGGGGGGCAAGCTGGTTCCTGTCATTGTTGCGGAACAAGACCTCTTGGCAGGCTTCGTACCACAAGGACACCTGCTGGTTCCAGGCTCCGGACTTCTGAGGGTCCTTATCGACTTCAAAGTAATAGGCGACTTCTACGCCATCGGAGAGAGGCTCCGGCGAAGCCTGGCCCTCCATTTTTAGCCATTGCTCCGGGCTCCAACCGTGCAATGGCATGGCCTTGTAGCAAGTTTCTATGGCTTCTCGCTTGTCCTTGATGCTGGCGACAAGCCTTGTCCCGCTAAGGCGGATTTCTCCGGTAAGTTCCTGGTAATGGTTTTCGAATTCGGGGAGAGTTACCCTGTAAAAAGAATCGCAGTCGCTGTCCAGTTCTTCGGATAGGGAAATCTCGCTACAGCGGTCGTTCATTTCCTGGATTTCTTGGGCCTCGCTCCACAGGTCAGTGAGCTTTTGGCGTGTTCCGTAATCCAAATCATCTCGGTCCCTGTAAGTTTGCAACTGCTTTAATTTTGACTGGATTTCTTCTTTTGAAATGGTCGAAAGAAGAATGGAAGGTTCTGCCATCGAAGAGATTGGGAGGCAGAGAACGACGGTCCCCATAAACTGGAAAATCTTTTGGCTTATCCATTTCATGGGCAAACCTCAAGAGTTTCGATACAGCTGCCCAGGTCCATCTTTTTTAGGGCGTTGGTCTGGGCTTCGTCCTTTGTCCTGCCGGCTCCAGTTCCGCTCCACTTGCATTCCCTGGTTCCCGAAGAAAGGGAAAGGCGGACCTTGTAGCTGGTGATGTTCTTCAGAGTGCGTTCGGAAGTAGACTTGATACGGACGGTGACTGTTTGGGCGCTCCTGTCTTGCACCACCTGGCCGAAGTGTTTTGAAATCTGGTCGGCTACGGCGGTGCAAGCCGACGGCCCTTGGTTGCAGGTGAGATTTAGCGGGCATACAGGAGAAGAAACCTGGTAGGGAACTTTGATTGCCATAAGGCCCGCGAGGTTGCGCTGGTTTGCAGAAATGGCCGGTTGGATAAGGACTTCGCCGGAACCGCGGGTCAGGTTGCTTGCCGGAATTTGGAAGGTGGCTGCACCTTGGGCGTCGGTAGCTGCATTTGCAAGGGGTTTTCCGCCGTTTTCGATAAGGAGTGGAAAATTGGGGATAGACCCCTTGGGGCCCGCTACGGTTACGGTTAGGAGAAGGTTCGATTTCGGGCCGAGTTCTTGCGGGTTGCCCTCCTTCGAAACGGAAATCTGGAGCTGCCGTAGGGCTAGCGTCAGTGCCTGCTGTATGGCGGCGGATTCCGTCTTGAGCCGCATGGAGTTGTCCAGAGGAGTGTATAAGGACATTTCCTCCAGGATGGGCTCCTGGGATTTTACGATTCCTGGGATTGTGGCGAGCTGTCGGTCCGTTTCGATAAAACGCTGTTCTGCAAGGGCCTGCCTTGCCTTGGTTTCCGTTTCGTTGATTGTGCGCTGGAGGGTTTCCAGCTTGAACCTGTACTTGGAAAGAAGTTCGTCCAGGTCCAGGGTGGCGGTGGCTCCGAAACGCTTGCCGTCCTTGGGTAGAACCTGAATGCGGATGCCGTTTAGAAGCAAGTCTGATCTGGAAAAATTCTGGCTTTTGATTTTCTTTTCGATTTCGGAGTTGCCGTTGTCGGGGGTTGTTTCGCTGTGGGTTACGCTTGTGGAGGCGTCAATATGTACAGAAATCTGTTTGGCTACCCCCGCACGTGCCGCCTCCGTAGCCGCCTCCTGGGATTCTTCGGAATAGCCGGTCCAGGAAATAACCTTGGCCGAAACGGCTATGGCAAAAACGAAGAAAATGAGGAGGACTTTCGGAAACATGGGGAATGCCGGGTTAGTTCAGTTCCAGAATGATAAGCTTGTTGACGATGTTGTTCTTCTTTGCCTGGGCAGAAGAGGAAACGGCGCTTTTGATGGCCGAATAGACGGCGTAGGCGTCCGGATAAACTTCGGGGTCTGCATAGACGATGATATCTATGGTCCTTTCGGTTGCGTTATTGACTCGAACCGACTTGAATGCGCTTCTCAGGGAAGATATGCTCAGGTCTTGCAGGTCTTCCAGTCCCGAACCCTGGAACCGTTCGCCAATCCGGAGGACCACCTTATACTGGACGCCTTTCTTGGCGTCTTCGTTCCAGTAAGAGAGGATTGTCTTTTCTAGGGCGGGGAGCGCCTTTTTGGCGGCAGAAATTACCAGGTAACGCTGTTTGTCCTTGCTGTTCCCGTGGTTCTGGACCATACCGGTCTTGGAGCCGAGCTGCCTGGCTGTGGAGGTTTCATAGGCGGAAAGTTCGACGTTCACCATGTCGTTCTTGATGGAGCCGGAGAACTTAATATAGACGTCGGCGCCGAGGGCAAGCCCTGCAATGTAGGACATGTCGTCGCCATTGCCAGAAATATCGCCCTGCATCTGGATTAGGTTGGACAGGTCTTCGGAACCTTCCAGGGAACGCACCTCGTAGCCCTTTTCGGTAAGGTACTCGTTAATACCTTCCATGACGGCCTTGGCAAAGGGATTGTTGGAAACGACCTCCATGGGGGAGGACCCTTTACCCGAGGCGGCGGGTAGTGCCATCAGTATGGGGCGAGAAACTCCGGGGTAAGCGGCGGTAAGGGCCGAGGTTACAGACGGGGTGCTTGCCGCAGGGCTGGTTTCGGAGTCTAGCGCGCTGTATCCAGCCCGTGCCCTGGCGCGTTCCTCGTCGTGGGATGGGGGCGCAGAGGCGCAACCGGCCATGCCTAAAAGGGCCGCGGCAAAAATTATGTAGCGACAAAGTGGTTTCATTGTTCTTCCTTGCCTCTAATATAAGTTTTCTACGGACGAATTAAGCAAAAAAAAGGATTTCTACTGGATTTCTATACCTGTATCGCGTTCAATGACTGTCTCGCAGGCGGCCTTAAAGGTTTCGGGGGTGGCGATGATGGTTAGGCTCTGTTTTTTTGTACGAGTCACACCCGTATAAAGAATCTGGCGATTCAATAACGGATGTCCCTTTCGCGTAGGCAGGAACATCATGATGTTAGGGTAGCCGGATCCCTGGGATTTGTGGATGGTAATCGCGAAGGAAGGGTCTAGGCAATCTTCTGGGAAATAGGAGAGCGGGTAGAATACAAACTGGGATTTTTTCTTGAGCATCAAGAAAAGCTGGTCGTGCCTCGCGGACTGCACCACGATTCCCGTGTCGCCGTTGTACAGTTCAAATTCGCTCTGGTTGCGATTAAATATCAGGATTTGTCCCACGAACCTGGGGGCCACAGCCTGGGTAAGCGTTTCCGAGACGATTTGGTTCAATGTTTCAACGCCCCGGTTTCCTCGCCGTTCTGCCGATAGGATGCGTGACCGATTGGCCAATTCCCATAACTGGTTCCGGATTTCAAGTTGCTCGGGAGGAATGCAATCTGCAGCGATGTCCGGGTTTACGGACTGGGCAAGTTCCATAAGCGGTGAGTAGAATTTTTTTGTCCACTTGCAGACAAGGCTTTCGACTGCCCGGAGTTCCTCTCTGCGGGAGAGGGCTTTTCCCTGATTCAGGTCAAGCATGTAGATGCTGTCGGCTTGTTCCCAATAGCGCATGTGTGGTTCAAATGAAGATGCTTCGAACGGGACTATTTCGCCCCGCTTGATTTTTCCGGCGAGTATGCCTATTTTAGAATCATCGCCGAAACGATTGGAACGGGTGAGCTTGACCACGAAATTGCGGTTGAATTCCAGGATGTTTCCAAGTACCGCGCCTGCATCGACGGAGGGTAGCTGGTTCGGGTCTCCAAGGATGAACAGCTTGAAGTTCCCGCTGGGGGGGAGAGCCTGGAGGAAGGCGGCAAAGAGCGAGATGTCAATCATGCTGGCTTCGTCAATGATGTAGATGGCCTGCTCAGGAAGCGGATTGCCAGAATTGAATGTGAATCCGCCCTTTGCAATACTGTATTTCAAGAGCCTATGGAGTGTACTGCTCGAAGCCTTTGTCAATTTTTCTAAAATGCGGGGGTGTTCCTTCTTTTTCGAATCCGAAATTTCGCGCAGGGTATCTTCCATGCTTTCGGCGAGACGGTCCGCTGCCTTGCCGCTGGGGGCCGCCATGTACAAATCCCAGTTTAGGTAATTGGTGTCACATTCAAAGAGTTTCCACAGCAAAAAACCGATAACGGTTGTCTTTCCTGTGCCGGGACCGCCCGTAATAATCAGATTCTGCTTTGCGCCTCGGGTGATAACTTCAATTTGACGGTCGTCAAAAACAATAGGGGAACCTTCGCGCAAAAGATTCTGTACAAATTGTTTTGTCTGTTTTACATCGTTGTTGTCTAGTGTATTTTCCTTAAAGAATCCCGACTTGAAGATGTTTTCGATATGGCCCTTGTCTTCAAGGTGCTTGGCCGAAATGAGATAACAGCCGTCGGTCGTTTGCTGAATGCATAGGGGAGTTGATTCCTTTCCAACAATTTGCGCATAGTTCCCCGAAAGAAAGTCCTTCACGCCATTCCTGATGACTGACGAAAAGATTTCCGCCGCCGCGTAAGGTTCCTGCCGCTTGATGCCTTTCAACGTATCCCGGCTTTCTGCTTGCACAACGAGACCATCCCATTTTTGTTTCCACTTGGCGAAAAGGCGTTCGGAATCGAGGGGGATACGGGTGTTGCCGTCTTCCAACAGGGAGAGGTAGATGTATAGTACTTTCTGCGCGTCGCCCGAAAGGTTCGGCCTTTGCTGCAGGTTGCAGAGCAGATTGTGCATTTTTTCGGCGATAGGGGAAATTCCGCGCATTTCGCGGAGCAAGGAGTAAAACTCAGCTGTAGTTTCGCAGATGTTCGTATTTTCCATTATGCAGTCTCCTTTGCACTGCGCCCCATGAGTGCGGCTATGTTGCGGTAGCTCCTTTCGAGATCGGCGTAGCATTTCCACGTTTGACAATAAATGCCGTTGCTGGTATTTGCATGGGTGCCTCGGGCCAGGGCGTAGTAGATTCCGCCAAAATGCCGCTCGTAAATATCTTCTTCACTCATGTTGCCGTAGAAATGCCTGAGCCATTTTATGAGCAGGTAGCTATAGAGGACCCGTTGCACAGAATACTCGTCCGTTATTTTTTGAGAGAGGGCGTCCTTGTCGCTGTAGTCGGCGTCGTCCATTACGTCCGATTTCCAGTCTAGAATGGAGTAATAGTCTTCATCATCATCGCCCTTCCGAACGAACATCAGGTCGATAAATCCCTTGCAGAGCGTATTCATCCAGTTGGATTTACTCGAATCGTGGGCGTCTAAATGGAATCCCATTTCGGCCCGACGATTGCTTGCGGGCAAAGTCTTGAGTCGGAAAGTCTTTCCGGTCGCCTCGCTTCCGTGAATTTCGGGAAGTTCCGCATTCATTGTATTCCAGATAAAACCGGCTGTGAGGCTGCTCCATTCGGGATGTTCCTGGATATGGATGGAATTTCCCAGATAGATTCGGATTATCAGGTTGCGAAGTTCTTCATCGTTGCGGGCGGCATCTTCGTCGGGCAAGTTGCCAACACGTTCAAAATCCAGGTTTTCAAAAACCTTATGTAATGCATCGCCCAAGTTGGCTCCGCGGGGATAGTTCGGAAGGCTAGAAATGGGCGCCGTCCTGTCGTAGTTGTTGCAAGGGATCACCAGCGAAGAGGCTTCGTCAATTACGATGCTCGCATTTTCGCGAGAAAGAGGAGCAACTCCGGCATCTTGGTCATCACGGCCCGAGACAACGGCGTCTTCGCGGTTTGTCCGGTTTCCGTCAATCGAAATATCGTCAAACTCGTTACGAGCAGTATCGGACTTGCTTTCGAGCAGTCGTTTTTTAGATGCAAGACTGGAATAGGAATACTGGTAGATGCAGGCTCCGTTTACGCTGCGCTGCAGGACTTCGAAATTGGGCAGTTCGCTTGTATCGTTTTTTGCATCTTTTGCATTGTGCAATATCTGGGCGACGATATTCTTTAAATCAGGGACACTTGTTTGGGCATAGGGGTCGTCTTGTTGCTCGCGGGCGTATTTTGTTTCAGAAAGATTTGCAAGAGCACGGGCCAAAAATGCAAAAGGCTTGTTTGGGTTGATTTTCCAGTCCCCATCGCCTGCATCTTCGTGCCAGATTTTGTACCGCGGTACAATCATCAGGGACTCTGCGCGCGTATAGGCGACATAGATAAGGCGTCTCCATTCGTCGTGGTTTTCGTCTAGACTGATTCTACGGGAAACATCGGCGTCAAAACCGAAGAATTTCTTTCCTTCGAAGCTGAACGAATATGGGGCGCGTTCAGGTTTGAAATTGTCGCCCCGGAGTCCGCCCGTAATAATCGCGATAGGGAATGCGAGCCCTTTTGACGCATAAATTGTCATAAGGCTTACCGCATCAAAATCGCTGCCTTTCGCTACAAGGTTGCCATCGGTATCATCCACGTCTTCGGAAGCATTCGCAAGTCCCTGCAGGTGCTTTATGGTTTCTTCAAGGGAAACGTGGTTGTTGTATAGAAAATCGAAAATGTAGGTCCCGATTTGCTTGATTTTTGCCAGCTGCTGCAAGGTCGCAGGCGTACTCAGATACTTGTCTATTTCGGTTTCCTGGTAAATGCTTTCTTGAAGTTCTGCCCAGCGGGACTTTGAAACCAGATGCCGCCAAGACATAAACAGTTTCATGATTCGGCTGGTCGGGTAAGTGAACGATTCGTCTTCGACGCGTTCCAGAGGTACCCTGAAAAAGTCCGTGATGAGAGCCTCGTTCAAGAATTTCCGATTCCAGCTGGAAAAATCGGGCGCATTAAGGGCTTTCAGGAACGAAATCCAGTTGGCGCATTCCCTGCCGCTGAACAGGTTCGTGTCCTTGTAACGGGCATACGGTATTCCCACCTGCGCAAGCGCGCTTTCCATGGCTGTCATTTCGCTCCGGGTACGGGAAAGAATGGCGAAATCCGAAAAGCGAACATTCCGCATTTTCTTCTTGTCCTTGTCGAAGACCTGCAATGCCGTTTTTGCGCTGTCTATAGCGCTAGGAGCGCAACACTCCACAATCTTTCTCACGGCAAAGTCGGCAAATTCGAATTCGTCGTTAATCCTTGAAATCCAGAAGGGCTTGGCCGGTTTGCCGTTCAGAGTAGGAGACTTTTTCTTGCGCTCTGCTGGGGGAACTTCCGATTTAGAAAAGTCACCCTTGTCTAAAAAGTCTTCTTTGAACAGTTCATTGCAGGCTTCGATAATTTCATCGCTGGAACGGTTGTTTGTCGAAAGTCGTCGCCCGTTTTCTCTGCCGATTTCGGAGATGGCCTTACGATACACGCCGACATCGGCTCCCTGGAACGAAAAAATAGACTGCTTGGGGTCTCCCACTACCACAATGTTGTTGTCGGGGGCGTCCAGGAAAATGGTCTTGAAGATATCCCATTGCAACTGGTTTGTGTCCTGAAACTCGTCAATGATGGCGTAGCGGTAGGTTTCCCGTAGTTTTTGCAACAGCTCGCCGTTTCCTCTCACTATGGAATCGTGGACTCCATTAATCATATCACTGAAAGACTGCGACTTGCTTTCTCGTTTGCCCTTCTGCCACAGTTCAACAAGTTCGTTCACATGGTCGCAAATGAACTGGTGATAATTGCTGAGTTTCTTTTTTTGCAGGTCTTTTTTCTGAATGTCAAAGAAAAAATCTATGGCATTGTTCAATTCATTGGTATTCCAAATGCGGCGCCAATTCTTGTCAAATTTTTTTCCGCTAAATAGCTTATCCGTGCCGTCGTATGATTTAAGTGCTTCGATGAAGTCAGAAAGCTTTACGGTGTTCTTCTTGTTCTTGAATTCTCTCTCGGCGGTAGCATCCTTATTTTCAAGCAACGTATCCCATGCGTCTTTCGCTTCTGGATACCATGTGAGAATTCCGTCAAGGGTGCTGTAATCGGGTTCAAATTGGTTTGTCCCGTGATTTTGCAGCATGAATCCGGCTGCATTCACGAAATTCTTGACGAAAGTATCCATCTTGAACTTGGGGGTGTTCAGGATTTCCTTAAAAGAAGATTCGAATGACCATCTGTCGCGTATAAGCCGCTGGATTAAGGTCTCGATACTGTCGTCCGAAACGACGTCAAGGTTGAACGAGGATCCGGCCTCATACGCAAAATCATGGAGTACTTTCTGGCAAAAAGAATGAATGGTGAATATCGGTGCCGTGTGAATGTTCTGAAGTGCCTCGCGGTAACAATCATGGTTTTCTTCGGCGAGACATTCTTCCATTTTCTGTCGGATACGGTCTCGGAGTTCTCCTGTTGCCTTGTCGGTATAGGTAACAATTAGAATCTTGGAAAGCGGAATTCCGGGTGTGCCCTTTTCACCACGAACCAGTTTCGCTACCAACTGCTGTATGGTGTAGGTCTTTCCGGTACCTGCCGAAGCATCGATATACAGGTTGTTTCCAAAATGGAAATCGTCAATATTAAAAAGTTTAATCTGGGTCATCGACTACTCCTGCGATATCTTTACCGGGTTCCCACAAGCCGGGTGTCAAATCCATAAGATCCTGGCATTCTTTTTTCCAGAGGTCCATAAAATACCTGTCGGAGAATCCGCTGACTTTCTTGATGTCGAAGTATTTCTTGCCCGCAAAGTATTTCCAGGGGGAATGGTTTTCGTCGCCAAAGGCATTGATGTAATCGTCATAGGATTCGATTTTGTTTTCTAACACCATGTCGATGGGAAGGACCTTGCTGTAACGCTCCCATACACCATTTGTATTCATCTGGACGCTAAACATTTTATGGTAAATCTGTTCAAGTAACTGCTCGGCTGTAGCGGGCGAAAGATCTATGCGTTTTGCCTGCCATGTTGTTTTTGAATAAACGTCTGCAAATATCTCGGGAACAGGTTGTTCTTTGCGTCCCGCTTCACGGATAAGGGCGAGGGCCTGGATGTAGCCCGCTAAAAAATGATACTGATGGATATTGGCACCTGCGGTATCAATCAAATGTATTTGGTGTGCATTTTGCGCCATAAGCGGGATGCCTCCGAGAAGCGTCCAGCCCTTCATTTTGAGTTCTACGGACCGCCTGCCGTACTGGAATGCCGGTTTCGGGTAATTACATTCTATAAGGTATGCGAGATTGTTGATTTCGTCGCGAATTTCGCCCCAAGAGCGTTCACCGAAAGTTCCTTTGGGCAGGAGTCCTTTGGAGATGGCGTAGTTGCGTATGTTTTCTTCGGTTTTCAAGTAATCGTTTTCGAAAACTCCCAACTTTTGCGCCAGGAGCATACGTCGAATGATGGTTTCCTGCAGATGGTCGATATGGATTGGCTCGAACTCCGTTTTTTCGGGATCCTCCTTTTCGTCTTCGATATGCATCATCTGGGCGACGCGGAATTCAAAGGGGTCCTTGAGGAATTCCTTGAACTGGTAGATGCTCGCCTGTTCGGGGAGCCGCGGGTCTTCGCCGTCGGCTTCGCTAGGCGTGAAATTTGCGACGGTGGTGCTGTCGCCAAATTCCAGTTGAGCCTTCTTGTTACGGATTTCACGACGGGTGTACAGGTCTTTCCATGGCCGTGTTTCGTCAAGAGGCACATTTTCGTCGGGCCAAAGTTCCTTGAGAACAGATTTCTCTTTTATGCCGGACGCCTTGACCGCATTTCTCAAGAAGTTGCGGATGTCGTTCACGATAGACGAAGGGTAGAAGTCTTCGTCTTTTTGCAGGTCCTTGTTGACGTAACTGATAAAGAACCCTTCCGCGGCACTCATGAGTTGGCAGAGGAATGCGTAACGGTTTCGGCTTACGACCGTGTCGTCTCCGGGCCAGGGGCGGCAGGATTTGCGCAGGTCAAGCGTGTTTGTGTTGCGTACACCGGGGAAGTTTGCCGCATCGGCCCCCATGAAGAAGAGGTATTTTGTGGGGATAATCCGGTTGGGGGCGAATTTCATGAAGGTCAGCCCGTTGATAAACAGGTTTCCGCAACTGTATTCCGAACCTCGCGCAGCCATTAGCAAAGTCTGCGAAATACACTTGAACGAAACGGTCTTGCTGCCGGCATGATATTGACACTCAAGATTTTCACGGGCGGCAGATACCGAACGGTAAATGACGCTTTCTCCCATCAGTTCGTTGGATGGGTTTCCCATGCAAAGCCACGAATCCAGGAATTGATACAGGTTGGGAAGTTCGTCGTACGGGACTCCCGCCGTTCCCTGGTTGCACCAGTTTTCCAGCGAATCGATAGCATCGACGAACCGATAAAGGGAATTGCTGTCGGCACTGCTGATGTCGCTGTAGGGAGAAATTTCTCCATCGTCGGTGGCGACACTTCCGTAACTGAATCGGGAAAGCAAAAGCCGCCGTGTCGCCGTAATCCAGGATTCCTCGTGCCGACTTTCACCGTTGTCTTCCACGATGCGGTCGCGGTAGATGTTCATGTTGGTGGCCCAGGATTCCCAGGCTGCAATCTCGTCGCCATGAATTTTTCGAACATTCTGCACCACGGGATTGCGCACCAGAGCGAAAAAGTCGGGCCTTGAAAGCCCGCCCTTTTCACGGATGGAAAAAAGGATGCCGAGTGCATTTGCCGTAAGGGAGTCGCGGGCGGCAGAGTCCACGATATTGAAGGGGACGTGAAATCCGTCGCGGGTCTGGTCGAAAACCTGGAAAATGGCTGTACGGTAATCGTCGATATTAGGCGACACGACAAGGATGTCCGCAATCGTCGCCTTTGGATTTCCTTCGGAATCCTTTTCGGAAAGCAGTTTGCAGATGCGTGAATGGAGCATTTCCACCTCGCGGATTTTTGAGGGGGCCGTCGTCACGCTGAAGGATTCGTCTTTCGCAAAGGGAATTCTGGCAAGGATACCCGCATTTTCGTTGAAAACGTTTTTGCGGTTCGCTATCATCCATTGCACGTTGTGGAGCAGTGTGTCGCAGGACGTTTCCCTATTCCGATCAACGATGGAATTGCTGTCGAACATGAAATTGTAATCGGTAGCGAGGCTCCACAGCTTGATGTTGTCGCGACCCGCCTTGCCCCAATCGCGCAGAAGCTCGTTTTCGTCTGCATCTACCGTTTCGCTTTCATCGTCGGGACTGGTGGCAAGTTTCGGGAGCGCGAGTTTCATACTCTCAAGCGGTTTGCGGGTCCCGCTGCAGTCTTCCCAGAATGCCATACACGGGTTTTGGATATACGCATAGACCTGGTTGCCTTTCGCGAATTCCTGCAAGATGACGCGGTAAAACTGTCCCATGCCCGAAAGCCCGAAAATAAAGACAGGAAGTCCGCTTTCGTAGTGGAATTTTACACTGCCGTCTTCCCCTTTGCAGGCCTTGTACAGGTAGGGGAGGGTGAGATAAGTGATTTCTCTTCCATTTTTTTCGGCGTATTTGTCGAATACCCGGGTTAGAAGTGACTTGTCGCCATCGCCGGCATGGAAAAGGGACGAATACAACTTACGCTGCCAGGATTCGTTTGCCGCGGCCGTCTTGTCGCGGGTAATGAAGAAATCCTTCAAGGAGCCTTGTTCCCAACAGTTGAGAATCCCCTTTGCGCTTTCGTTGGTTTCGGAATCGGCAATGAACCCGCTAGGACGGCTCGTCTCGTATTCCAGGAACAGCCCCGCCATCACGTTTGCAAAATCAAAAAGTCTGTTTTCGTCTAATTCGCCGTCGTTTTCGAGATAGGACTTGACGCTTTCGCCCAATAGTTCATAATTGCGTTTCCCGTCCGATTCCTGCTGCAGGTAAGAGATGATGACGTTCGCGAGCATGTCGGAACTTAATTTCTTTTTAGAGTCGTCTTTTCCCACCAAAATGTCGAACAAAAAGCGGTCAATGGTGCTCTTGTTCAGGTTCGCAAGCACGCCCTTCTTTTTCACCCAACGCAGGCGGAACCATTGCTCCAGTTTCGGGTCCGGGAAAATGACTACGGGGGCTTCGAATGGATTTTTCCAGACAGATGAAATCTCTTCGATCATCTCGTCGGCGAGATGTTCCAGATTCAGGGCGAATTTCAAGTGTAGCATATTCAGAATCTAAAAAAGATTTATGGTGCTCTTTCCTACATATCGTAAAAAAACGCCAAAATGTCAAAGTAGGCATGATGGCGTTTCTCCAAACGGTAGGATGTTAGAACTTTATTCGTATCACGATGGCGTTCTCAAAGTAATCGGGATTGCCGCCGATACGCCAGAGGGAAGATTCGTACCCGTAAAGATTGGGACGTGCCTTGCGGAGGATGGCTGCTCCGTTTGCCCGCAGGTAGCCCGCTTTGGCTTTGCTGCGGAAACCCTTGATGACCGCTGTCAAATCCTCGATGCTTACGCTGATGGCGTTGTGGTCGTGGGGGTTGTAGTGCTCGGCCTGTACTTTGGTCTTGAGCGAGGCAAAGACATCCTGGTATTTTTGTCCGACGGCATCGGGGGCGCTGGCGAAATGGAATCCGGCTGCGCTGTTGGAAAGGTCCTTGAACTTGTCGATTCCCGCAAGCCAGGGGTGGTTGGACGCTCCCACGATTCCCATGGTAAAATCGAAATGGCGGTCCGCGTTTTCGCTGAAATAGCGGATGAACATGGCTTCGGCTGATTCCCTTTCGGAATCGGGTTTCAGGGTGTCGCGGGCGGCAGCAAAGAGGATGGCCGCGGCGTCAGTCTCGCCTGTCGATATGGGGGCATTGTTGGCGTAAATGCGTTGGAAGTTGCTTTCGCCACGAAAACCGCCATAGACAAATGCAAACAGGGCCTCTGCCGCCACGGGCTTCAAGATGTGCAGCAAAATCGGGGTGAAATTTGCGAATACCATGGAACGGCGGTGCAGGAGTTCTGCCGCCAGAAGGCCGTCCTTTTCCTGTACGGCAAGAAGCAGCGCCCCCACGTGCAACAAAAAGGAATACTGGTTGGCGTCCAGGTTCTCTATGCTTGCGGGCAGGAAAACCGAAATTTCCGCCTGCAGGTTTGTGGGCAGGAAGGTGTACCACGAAGGCGTGAAGTAGGCGCTGCCTTCCACATTTTGCATCTGGGAAAGTTCTGCGGTCTGCGGTGTGGCCGTGCCTGCGTAGTCTAGGATGCCGGTTTCGCTACGGGAGAAGGCATGGACGGTTGCAGTTTTGGCCGTTTCGACCTTGACGTAGAAGATTTCTTTAGCCATGTTGGCCTCCTTGTTGAAGGTTGTACTGCAAATATACTTTCATTTTTGTGTCATAAAATGACATATTTCGAAATTCTGAAATTTATTTTCCGTTTAGATGTTTTCTATGAAGTTTTTTACCAGGGAACTTTTTTCCGGGTGAAATGGCTGTTTTGGGTTGTCCAGCAGAATCACGCTCCCATCTTTTTTTCTATCTTTTCCGCCATGACTATTGAAGACTGGCGCGCCCGCATAGACGCCCTGAACGGGGAACTGATCACCCTCTTGAACAAGAGGGCGTCTTTTGCCCATGAAATCGGGAAGGTCAAGAAGCAGGCGGGGTTGCCGGTCCTGGACGAGGGCCGCGAAGCCCGGGTCCTGGATGCCGTGGGGGAACTTGCCCAGAAAAGCGGCGGCCCTCTGACCGAAGAGTCGGTGAAGCGCATTTTCCAGGTGATCATGGAAGAGACCCGCAAGGTGGAGGATTGATGAAACGGTTCACTCTGGTGGGTTTCGGCCTTTTGGCCAGTTCCATTGCGGCTGCGGTCAAGCAGGCCAAGTTTCCGGCCATTATCCGTGCGGTAAGTTCTGCCGCCACCCTCAAACGGGCCCGGGAACTGGAGCTTGCCAACGAGTTTTTTGAATACGATGCGGTGGAGGAGTGGTCCAAGGACAGCGACCTGATTTTGCTGTGCGGACCCATTCTCCATATTCTGAAGACCATGGAGGCCTTGAAGAACGTCTCCTGGGCTAAAGGTGCCGATGCCTCGCGGCAGGTGCTGGTATCCGACATCGGCAGCACCAAGGTGGAAATCTGCAAGGCGGGTTCGACCCTGCCGGCTCCCTTCCTTTTCGTGGGGAGCCACCCCATGGCGGGCTCCGAAAAGCGGACCTGCGAGCACAACGACCCCGCCATTTTCGAGAACGCCTACTGGTTCGTGTGCCCGCCCGAGGGCATGCCCGAAAGCACTTACGAGCCCCTGCTGTCCCTGGTGAAGTTCTTGGGAGCCACCGCCGTGGTGTTCCCGCCGGAGCATCACGACGCCACTATGGCCTGGGTCTCCCACATGCCCCAGATGCTCAGCTCGACGCTGGCGGGGAACCTGCCGGAGCGCCTGCTTTCTCACAACTACCAGCATTACGCGGGCAGGGCCTTCCGGGACATGACCCGCATAGCCGCCTCCGGCTGGGGAATGTGGCACGATATCGCCGTCACCAACAGGAACGAGACCGTCCGGGCCCTGGAAGAGGTCCGTGCAGGACTTGACCGCACTATCGACGCCATGAACGCCCTGAAGGTGGTGGACGGCACGGCGCCTTCCTTACCTGCTGCCGATGATAAAGCTGCTGGCGACAAACCTGTCGACGACAACTCTGCCGCCCTGGAAAAGATTTTCAAGGCCGGAAACGACGGCCGTGCAAGCCTGTTCGCCCCGGGCCGCAATGCCGCCTCCGCATTCTTCGAGATTACGGTCCAGTTGAAGGACAAGCCCGGTGCGCTGCTCAGTGTGCTGGAACCGCTGGCGCAAGAAGGTATCAACGTCCGTGACGTGGAACTCATGAAGGTCCGGGAAAACGTGGCGGGCACGCTCCTGCTCGCCTTCAAGACCGAAGACGAGGCCGCCCGCGCCCTCAAGCTTTTGAAGTACCTGGATTACGAGGTGAAGGAACGGTAATGGAATTCTTTTTGAACCCCGACCGCGAACGGACAAACCTGACCTTGGTCATGGCGCTGCTGGTCAACGGCCGCACCGTGCTGGAAGATTTCTCCTGGTCGGCGGAAGGCCGTGGTTTTGCCAAGGTCCTGGAAGAATTCGGGCTTTCCTATTCACAGCAGGGGCATGCCCTGGTGCTCACCGGCAGGGGATTCCAGTATCCCGTCCCGTCGCTACTTCCCATTGATTTCGGGGAGCGGGACAGTGTGCTTTTGTGGACTCTCGCGAGCCGCGACACGGAGCAGGTCTTTACCTTCGCCGCCGAAGAGGGCGAGGCGGGGACTGCCGCCGTGGCCCTTGCCAAGGAACGGCTCCAGTCCTATTTCAAGATTCATGTAGAATCCGACGAACCCTGCTGTTTCAAGTTCCGCTTCGATACTGCCGAGCCCGCCCTCAAGAAAGATTCCCTGGGGAGCGTTCCCTACATTATGCGGGCAAGGCTTCTGATTCGGGCCCTTGTCCGTGGCGATTTTTTGAGTTTCGAAGAAAAGACCGTTGTCCGCGACCAGTGGACCCGCATGCTCCAGTATTTCGGCGTGCCCCTCCGTTACGAGGGCCGCGGCGTGGAACAGCTCAGCGAATTTGAACGTCGCCTGCTCATGGCCCAGGGCAAGAAGGTGGAACGCACCCAGTTCACCGAAATGTCCGAGACCAAGGTAATTACGGGCCGCGACTACTACGTGCCCGGCGACTTTACCGAGGCCTGCGCGCTGGTCTTGCTCTCTACCATCGGGGCTGTGCCCAAGGGCAACCGCATTCTCATCAAGAACGTGGAACTGAACACCAGCAGGGTGGGGGCCATCAACTGCCTCAAGCGCATGGGTGCAAACATCGAGATTGTGACCCGCCGCGAAAAATACGGCGACGTGTTCGGCGACCTGGAAGTTTTCCCTGTGGATGCGGGCAAGCGCTTGCAGGGCCGCCGCTTTGGCGAAGATACCGTGGCCACCTCCATCGAGGAATTCCCCCTGCTGGCCGTGGCGGCCTGCTTTGCCGAAGGCGAAACTATTTTGCGGCTGCCCAAGGAACAGCGCAAGCAGTGGCGCCCAGTGAACGAGGCCCTGGCCGAAAACCTGCGCAAGACCGGCGTAGAGGTGGGCGTCTATGACGACGGCCTGGTGGTCCGCGGTCTCGAGAACATCACGGCGGTTCCGGAATTCGACGGCGGCAAGAATCCCCAGGTAGGCCTTGCCCTGAACGTGCTGGCCCTCGCTCTCGGCTGCGACGAGCCCGTAGGCCACACCGAGGTGGTGGAGGCCAATTTCCCGGGAATCCTCAAGAAACTTTCAGACGCCATGGTGGACGAAAACGTGGAAGAACCCGGAACGGTCCCCGATGGGGTAGAGGCGCAAAAAGGGTAGGGGGAGAGCATGAAAAAGTTTTTCGAGAAAATCGGTATCGTCGGCTTCAAGGACAAGAGCGCCGACCTGGTGTCTGCCCTGGAACAGATTTCGGCGTGGGCCGAAAGCCACCCGAAGGTCTGCTTCTACGCCCTGGATTCCCTGAAGGGCCTGGTGAAAAAGCCTATCCGCATAGTGAAGGAATCGGGACTTTCGAACATGGACCTGCTCTTGGCCATCGGCGGCGACGGCACGGTGCTTTCGGCGGCCCATATCGCTCTTGGGCACGGCATTCCCATCTTGGGAGTGAACGCGGGTCGCGTGGGATTCCTGGCGGAGTCCCGTGTAGAGGGTCTATCCAAGACTCTCGACGATTTGCTTGCGGGAGAGTTCTCTACCCGCGAACGCATGATGATCGATGCCGCCGTTTATAACGGACGCAAGTGCCTGTGCAAGCAGACGGTGCTGAACGAGGTCCATATCCGTGCCCACGCTCCCGACCGCATGGTGAACGTGAACGTGGTCTATAACGGCACGAACCTGACGGAATACTGGGCGGACTCGCTCTTGATTTCGACCCCTACGGGTTCTACGGCCTATAATCTGGCGGCGGGCGGGCCCATTATCCACCCGGCGACCCCTGCGGTGGTGCTTACCCCGGTGGCGCCCAGCAGCCTTTCGGTGCGGCCCCTGGTGCTTTCCCTCACCTCCAAGAAACTCCAGATCGCCTCGGCGGTGGACCGCCCCCTGGACCTGGTGTTCGACGGGCGCTTTACCTACCAGATGAACCCCGGACAGCATGTGGTTCTGGCCGAGAGCAAGGCGGTGACCACCTTTATCCGCATGAGACACACCGGATTCGTGGGAGCCCTCCGCGAAAAGCTTGGCTGGACCGGCAAACCCAAGTTGGCTTAGTTTGTCTTAAAAAGCCTCGTTGATGGTGATGCCGCCTGTAAGGTAGCGGTGCACGATGCTGTTGATGAGCGTTTGGTAGCTTGTGCCGAGACGTGCCGCCTTCGCCTTCATGCCCACGATATCGGCGTCTTTCATCCGGATGGTGATGTTGTGGGCGGAACCGCGGATTTCGGCCCTGATGCGTTCGAGTTCCTCGATAGGGACGGGCTGGGTATCGCCACGCTCGATGGCTTCCATGATTTCCCGTTCTTCTTCGTCCATCGGGTCAAATTCTGAGTTCGCCATTTTCATACCTCCGCTGATAAACTCTACTCTTGAATGCGGTCTTGAGAAAAAATGTTCCGTCCGATTCTATGACAAAGGGAGCGCAGTGTGCGTAGCCGTTAACAAGCACAATGAACATTTTTTGTTCTGGATGCCCGTCCTGGTTGGCGACGTCGTCCATGTCAAATCGATCGGCAAGTATCTCTTGTCGGACCATCTCCATGATAACGCCGTGCTTTTTGAACACTGCCTTCGCCTTTTCCTCGTCGTATCGAACTTTTACGCTTTCAATATACATATTTTATATTCAAAAGTCAATATATTTTTGTAGATTCCCGTCACCAAAAGACCAAATCTACGAACGAAAAACGCAAAAAGCGATTTTTCTCTCAATTTGGCAAACAGTAGTTAACAGAATCGTGCATTATGCAACAATTGTTTGCAAAGTGTTCCTGGGCGACGCCCTGGCTTATTTCAGCAGTTTGTTCTCTCCGATGGATTCCAGTACGGTCATTTGAGAAATCGCAATTTGGTTCAGCTTTTGCAATCGTTCTGGCTGCGGCAAGCCTTCCTTAATCAGGACGGAATTCAATGATTCCATGTTCGAAAGGCATATAAGTTGGTTTACTGTCGCGTAATCGCGGACATTTCCCAGCAAATCGACGTGTGCATCGCGCCATTCCTTAGCGGTAAATCCGAATAAGGCAACATTTAGAACATCAGCTTCGTTTGCATAAACCATGCTCATTTGCTGTTTTGTAAGTGTTGCAGGAATCAGGTTCTGTTTGATTGCATCCGTATGGATACGGTAATTGATTTTAGAAAGTTCCCGCCGCACGGACCAGCCTATTTTTGCCTGCTCCGCTTCTTTGAGTCGCTGGTATTCGCGAATGAGGTAATACTTAAATTTTGGACTTAGCCAAGAACCAAATTCAAAGGCTATGTCCCTATGGGCGTATGTTCCTCCATAACGACCGGCACTCGAAATAAGCCCAATTGCGTTTGTCCGCTCAATCCACTGCTTGGCGGAAAGAACGTAACCATTGCTACCGGCATTGAATCTAATGTTACTGAATTCCGTAACATTAAAAACGGGGTTATTAACTTGCTCCCATATCCCCAAGAATTCGACCGCGTAGCGCGTACTAAGCCAATGTGAAATGACCAGACCCGTTGATTCGGCATTCTTGTGCTTTGCCATGTCTGTCAAGCTGATATAATCGTCGTGGTTCCTTTGCATAAAGGAGATACTGTTATTGTCAAAGACAATCTTCTTCATCGACCCCTCCCTGCGGACAAGCGAAAAACCGCAGCGTCTGAAATTTTGAGCACTAGAACATTTGTTCACTATCAAATATAATCTTTCTAGGTGCGGCTGTCAAGATTTTTTTGAAAAAAAACGAATTTTTCCCTCGAACAGGGGCAGGGGTCGTCTTTTGCCGTTCCAATAATCTATATTACGGTTGACATAGCTCTGCACTTTGCGGTGTAGGGCGCAAGTTTAACGATGAGTTAGCTTTTATTCTCGTTATCGAAATCTGGTAAATTTTGAATTCTGCGGGAGTAAGGCGAACACTCACGTCCAGCAATGGGCGTGGGTCGTTTGTTCTTATTGCAGAATGGGTTTACCAGAACCTCGATAACGATAAGTACATTCGGCACCACGCTTTTTTGTTGTTTGTACAAGCATAGGAGCTAGAAGGAGTCCTTGTGAGTCAGTTCGACGTGTATAAAGTCAAGACAGAAAATGCAGATTGGCGGGGAATCTGTTCCTTGAACGGAATCGACTTTGATTCTTTTTGGACCAAGCAGGAATTTACCTCGTTAGCCAAATTGTTGAAACCTGGTGAATCGGTTCTTGGTTTTACTGCCGGAATGGTACGGGTTACGGTATCGGGAAAGACAACTTTGTTAGGGAAAGACTCTTGGCTTGTTGCCCTGACCGATATGAGACTTCTTTTGGTAACGACAACGCCGCTGAAAGGAACGGTCAAAAGCAAAAGTATCGATATAAAGAAAGTGTCGGGAATGGTTGCCTCGCAGAACAGGGCCTTGGGCCAATTGGTGATTGTGTCAAATGGTGGAATAGTCACTATTGAAAATGCCATGGTGAATACGGTCAAGAGCATAGAAAGCCTATTCAACAAAATAAAAGACATCGTCAAACCGCCTGAAACGACAAATCAGAAAGAATTAGTCCCTAATACAGAAACTCTTAATTCGCAGGAACAGGCGGCTCAAGAGCCCAGGCAAATGAAAGTGCAGGCGAGAAAAGAACCTGTAGCGAATCCTTTTTCCGACGAATTGGATGAATACGAAGAAAAGGCCGAATCGGATGTAAATTCAGTGGTTGCCGTTTTGGTGGCTTTTTTCTTTGGAGGTGTTGGAGTTCACGATTTTGTTTGGGGACGTGCTATTTTTGGAATAGAAAAAATCGCTTTTTCTATTGCTGCGTGGCGGTCTGCTGCTAACGGGCATGAAATCATTTCGGCTTTGTTAGTCTTAGGGCTGACAGTTTGGGTTTTTATTGACATATTACGAATGCTGAATGGAAAGTATTTTAAAGGACGGACTTGCTCACGGATACCTCAAATTTTTCGTATAATAACCTTTATTTTGTGTGGTGCTGGATTATTGTTTAGTGTAGGGGCACTTCTTTCGGAAATTAGTGATAATTCAAAAAAAGATTATGGTGGGCATGTTTACCATGATGACATAGTTGTGGCCTATAATCAGAATGCGGCTCAGGCTAAGGTGAGATATGAAAATAGACGTTTCAGTATCATAGGACAGGTCGGCTCTGTAGAAAAAAATGTTTGGGGTGATTATTTGATAAAACTGGAATCAGGCGGCCTTGGATACGCAAACCCTACGAACAAGGTTAAGGAAATGGATCTCTACTTTTCAAGTAGGCAGTCAAAAGAAATTTTGCGATTGCAAAAGGGGAACCGTTTTGCTGCGAGTTGTATCGGTCGTGGCTTGACTTTTGGAACATATACGGCAGAAAAATGTATTTTGAAACATGTTGTTCAGTATAAATAAATGAATTACTTGATGCAATATATCGCTTTTTTGCTCGGTGCCTTCGCGTTATTTGCGTTTTCTGCTTGCTCCGAATATCCCGAGATGGAAAATGACATTTTGGCTTATCATGTATTCAATGAAGGACAACTGGATGTAGCGAATGACGACAGTTCCTACGTGGACTTGGTCGCTCGTTCCTTTGGGATTAGTCCCAAAGAAGTTCGCAAAGTTCAGAAGTATATCGTAAAAAAGGGGACGGAGGCAAACCTGCGCTTTGCTTACGAGGCGATGCTACATGCCAAGGTCGTGGAATTACTTGATAGGACTGGAAATGGTGCTAGAAAAGATTATGTGGTGAATGTACTTGCTCCGTACTTGAATTCCCTGACAAAAAATGAACCTTATAAATCGGGAATTGATCGGGAAATATTTGAAAATGATTTGGTTTGTCTGTTTGGAAAATTCTTTGGAAGTCCACATGTGCTTAGGGACTTTGTTGATGATTTGCACCGTTACAACAATGGTGGTGTTTCCAGTACGGATAATCTCAATGCCCTAAATAAGGTTCTTGTGGAATACAATCTTTTTGTGGTGCTGAATCAGCGAAGCAACCTGAATGTATTAAAGGTTGATGATGTTATTTTGCCTCCATCTGAATACAAATGGAAAAGTATTTCTGTACTAAACCTGAAACGGATTATGCCGGGATTGCTGCCTCCTCTGCAAGGTTTTTACACGGCGGGAGAAAATCGTGTTGTCGTAATAGACGATATGGTAAAAACGAATGTTGAAGAAATTGCCGCCGAGATAGAACAAGGCAAGTTCTTTTCAAAGTACGAAGATAGCCGATTTGATAAATTCTGGCATTCTATAGGGCTGAATCTGAATGTGGAAAAGGCAAGCAAGATATATAAAACCTTGATGAAAAAAGATTTCGCAGGACATACGAAAACATATATCAAGACGGCTCTTGCTATGGAAACGGCAATTCACGAGGCGAAGCATCTTGTGGACCAGATTGAACATCCTGAATTGACATTAAATTTGGATGCGGAGTTCTCTGCACATGTAACATCGGCGATATTCAATCCAGCTCCACGGGCTGCCTTGCTTTCCGCAATACGTCGTATGGAAAATTATGCCATGTACCATCGGCTTTCACGCATGAACGAAGTAGCGCGTAAACTATGGGAAATGGCCATGCGTTCGGCTGGGGAAGAAATCTATACAGAGGATTCCCTAAGGCGTGATTTAATCCACTTGTACAATGACTACCGAACTATACGAGAAAATACTTTTTTTGAACCTTTGGGCGATTTTAATGAAAAAATTGTGAGAAAAATCGCAGAACATTATGGTGTTGCAAATCCCGGTGATTCTATTGATTTAAGTTCTCCAAACGAGTCCATGGTTAAGGCTCCTTCAAAACTCTTTGCCCCCTTACAAATCCCGTCTCAACAAATCACGAATAGGTATATGCCAGAAATCCAGGTTAAGGGTGATGCTGATTCTAACCGTAACTCCAAGAAGTTTGACAATGCCTATTATGGAGGAGTCAAGTCTATCGAGAGTGGAAATTCACCAGGAATAGTCATTCGCGAAAGTGATTCTAAGAAAATTGTGGTTCAGGACGCTCCTATTTCGTATTGAATAATATATATTAACGAATAACGTAGCCCTGAATCGCAAGTCGGAAGGGCTAGAAGGGGTTTTTATGCGAAAGGCGTTATTTGCAATCTTCGGAATGGCGGCAATGTTTGTCGCCTGCTCCCAGACGGTGTCGGCGTCTTCTAACGATGACGAAGAAAAGGCTTCTGCCACGGACAGCTCGGATAGCAAGGGGACTGGCGACGGCTCGTCGGGTTCGGGCAGTTCAGAAGACGTGCTGGACAAGGACTGCGTTGGGGAACCGGGCAAGCCCTGGGACGGCACAACGGCAAAGGAATTTGCCTGCGGTTCTGGAACAAAACTGAGCCCCTATATCATCTTGACCGCCGAGCAGCTGGCAAAACTCGCCTTTATCGTCGGGGCAAACGAGAAGGAATACGAGGGTAAGTATTACAAGCTGGCCGCCGACATCAAGTTGAACGATGGCAAGGTCATTGACGACAAGGGCGCCCTGGTCGCAGATTCCGCCAAGCTCCACAAGTGGACGCCCATCGGAAATTCTAGTGTCGCCTTTGACGGAACATTTGACGGCAATGGCCATACTATAAGCGGAATGTTCATCAATACCACGAGTTCCCATAACGGGTTGTTCGGGAATAATCGTGGTTCTATTCATAGCCTTGATCTTGATAATTCGTGGGTTTATGGAGGTAAACAGACTGGTGGTGTTGTTGGCTATAATGTCGGCACAGTCCAAAAAGTGACTAACTACGGCAGTGTGTCAGGCATTGAAGATTGTGTTGGTGGAGTTGTAGGTAATTCAAACCAAAAAGATTATAAAGATAATTCTACTTTGAAAAATTTATTAAATATGGGAGTTGTTACAGGCAAGAAAAATGTTGGTGGCGTTGCAGGTTGTGCTGCCAATGTTACGGCTGATTCTCTTGAAAATAGAGTTTTAATAGAAGGCTATGGATTTGTTGGAGGCGTTTTTGGAGGAATTGGAGGTTCTTCTAAAAATGATATTAGAAATTTAAGAAATACGGGGAAAATAAACGGCTTGCACTTTGTAGGAGGTGTTTCAGGGCATTGTGGCGCAAGTTTAAGTATTAGTTCTCAAGATAAAGCCTCTTATAGTTGCCCCAAATTGAACATTTGGGAATGTGGAAATGTCACGAAAGCATACAATAACGCTATAATATCAGGAAAAAATTATGTTGGTGGGATTTTTGGTGTCGCTTGTAATGGGTCAATTTCTTCTTTGGGAAATGTGGCTGATATTGAAGGAGATTATGGCGCTGCAGGTGTCGTTGGATCAGTCTCTTTCATTACATCAAGCTCCTTGTACAACACGGGCAATGTGAACGGAAAAATATATGTAGGCGGTATATTCAGCTACAATAATGAAGGTGTAACCAATGCCGCCTATTCCGCAGGCAAAGTCGATGGAGATTCCCTTGTGGGCTTGATGATAGGCTACAATTACAATACCACCATGGCAGATTATTATTACCTGAAACAGGGTAACCAAGAACCCTTCGGTCTAAATAATGGCGGTGGCGTTGCTACGCCCAAGACCGAGAATGAAATGAAGTCTACCGACTTTGCCAAACTTCTCGGCGATGATTTTACTTACGATTCAGGACTTAATGGTGGCTATCCCATACTCGCATGGGAAAAAGAATAAAATTGGCAAACCCTGCGGCTCGGATATGCTAGCGGGGTTTTAGGGGGTGTCCCCCTAGGCGAGGGGGTGGAGGAAGACGAAGGGAGATCCCCGCCTTCGCGGGGATGACAAGAGCGTGGCGGGGGCGACATTCGGCTGAAAACAGGGGGAGTCTTCCCCCTTTTATGTTATAATTCCTATATTTCTCGTAAACCAAGGAGTTTTTATGGCTGAAATCGGTACACCTCTTAGTTCTAGCGCCACCAAGGTCCTTTTTTGCGGTGCGGGCGAGCTGGGCAAAGAAGTCATCATCGAGATGATGCGTCTCGGCGTCGAAGTGGTCGCCGTGGACCGCTACGCTAACGCCCCGGGCATGCAGGTGGCCCACCGTTCCTACGTCATCAACATGCTGGACGGTGCCGAACTGCGTCGCGTGATTGAGCAGGAAAAGCCCGACTTTATCGTGCCGGAGGTGGAGGCCATCGCTACCGACACGCTGGTGGAACTGGAGAAGGAAGGTTTCCACGTGATTCCCACGGCCAAGGCCACCAAGCTGACCATGAACCGCGAGGGTATCCGCCGCCTGGCCGCCGAGGAACTGGGCCTTGCTACCAGTCCCTATCGTTTTGCCGACAGTTACGAGGATTTTAAGAAGGCCGTCGCCGAGATCGGTATCCCTTGCGTGGTGAAGCCGGTGATGAGTTCTTCGGGCCACGGCCAGAGCACGGTGAAGACCGAGGCCGACGTGGACAAGGCCTGGGAGATTTCCCAGACGGGTGGCCGCACGGGTGCGGCGAGCCGCGTGATTGTGGAAGGCTTTGTGCCTTTCGACTACGAGATTACCCTTTTGACGGTGCGCCACGTGGGCGGCACCAGTTTCTTGCTGCCGGTGGGGCACCATCAGGTGGGCGGCGACTACCAGGAATCCTGGCAGCCCCAGCCTATGAAGCCCGAACTGCTGGAGCAGGCGAAGGAAATCGCGAAGAAGGTCACCGACGCCCTGGGCGGCCGCGGCATCTTTGGCGTGGAACTGTTCGTGTGCAAGGACAAGGTGCTGTTCAGCGAAGTGTCCCCGCGCCCCCACGACACCGGCATGGTCACCATGATTTCCCAGGACCTTTCGGAGTTTGCCCTGCATGCCCGCGCAATACTGGGCCTGCCTATCCCCAACATCGCCTTCCACGGCCCCAGCGCTTCCAAGGCTATCGTGGTGGAGGGCGAGTCCGACCACGTGAAGTTCGGCGGCCTGGAAGATGTGCTTGCCGAACCGGACACGGCGCTTCGTTTGTTCGGAAAGCCCGAACTGAAGGGCCACCGCCGCATGGGCGTGCTCCTTGCCCGCCGCGACACGGTGGAAGAGGCCAAGGCCTGCGTCATGGCCATGCGCGAGAAGGTGAAGGTCACGCTGTAGTTTTAGATATAGTGAATATGCAAACTATAGTTGCATAATGCACTAAAATGACAACAGTTGTTTGCCATTTTGAGGGAAAAGTCGTTTTTCCCTCTTTTCGTTTGTAGATTTGCCACTTCAAATCGGGAAAAGAGGTACTTATGAACAAACTTTTGTGTAATTTGAATATGTTGACAAAATCAAATCTTTTAACTAAATTCTGATATGAAGTTCTCTGTAGAAAAATTGCCGGCGGCAGAAAATGAAATCAAGGCCTTGGAGCAATCTCAACAGGACCTTCTCAACAAGGAGTACGAAACCATTGAAAGGCAGGGTATCGAATTTGTTCGTGTGAGGCCGCTTCAAAGAGAAATCTTTGAAATCAAGTCCAACGAACTGCGATCCCTGTTCAAATACAAGGCGGGTGCGATTATCGTTATCGGAGTCGTTTTCGTTAAGAAGACGCAAAAGACACCGAAGGACAAGATCAAACTTGCCAAGCAACGTCTGAAGGAGATTTGAGAATGCCGTATGTCTATGTGAAGGATTCCGAGGGTTTTGTTTTCAAGAAGAAGGAATCGGAAGTTGCTAAGGGTGAAAAGGTCATCTCCGAGAGGGAGTATCGGAAAAGGTCGGGTCTTGCCCTGTACGAGAAGAAGTTCGGACATGGCGGCGCTCGTGAAAACGCAGGGCGGAAAACGAAATTCGCATCGCCCCTAAAGTTCCAAATCCGTGTTACGAAAGAGGAAAAGGAATTTTTGTCCTACGCCAGGGACAAGAAATTAGACTTTGCTGCCCTGATGAAAATCGCCATCAGTGCAAATTTGTGAGAATAGCCCCTTTTTGTGGCGAAAATTGGGCTTTTTCACCCCCTTTTTTGTATTTTTCGCCTATGAATTTTCATCCTTTTGTAAAGCTGTTCCTCTGTGCGGCCCTGCTCGCTCCTGCGGTTTTTGCCCAGGAGACGGTGGAGTCCGTCCGTCGCCAGATCAAGGCGGTGGAGGCGGAAACCGCCCGCGAAAAGTCGCTCCATGACACCGAGAAAAAACGCCACGCCGAATTCGTGGAGGTGGGCCGCAAAAAAGTCCAGGCCCTGGCCGCCCAGAACAAGACCCTGAAGGCGGAAATCGACTCCTTGAAGGCGGAACTGTCCCACCTTGCCGAGGCCCGCCAGAAAACCGCAGGCACTGTCCGCTGGTTCGAGGGCCGCAAGGCCAAGTACGGCGAGACCCTCGCAAAAGTTATCGACTCCCTGGCCCCCGTCTTTGAATCCGACTTCCCCTACCGCAACGAAGATGCCGTCAAGAGCGTCCAGGAAATCGCGGGCCAGCTCCACAAGGGCCTCATCGAGGCGGACGACGCCCTGAACCGCACCCTGGAAGTGTTCTACGACCGTATCCGCCTGGGCTACACCACCGAGGTTTACAAGGGATTCTTGCAGGTGGACGCCCGCAGCGTGCCCGGCACCTACCTCCGCTACGGCGCAGTGGAGAGCATCTTTGTGAGCAACGACGGCAACGACGTGCTGTGGCTCTCCCGCGGGGCCGACGGCACCTACCGCTGGAACAACGTCTCCGACAACCTCGCCATGCGAACCGCCCTGAAGGACGTGATGAAGGTGGCCGAGGGCAAGACCGCCCCGAGGCTGGTGACCATTCCCGTGGTCGTTCCGAAGGAGGGGCTGTGATGAAAATCGGAATTCGGAATTCGGAATTCGGAATTGGAGGGGAAAGCCTTCCCCTCGCTCGCACCGTGTCGCTCGCTACCCCTTCGAGCAGGGGCTCAGACGCCGCCCCCGCAACGCCCCGCTTTATTCGTTGGAGTGTTCTTTTCTTCGTCGCAGCTACCGTCCTGCTTGCTCCCGCAGCCTTTGCACAGCAGGCTCCTGCAGATATTGACGCCGTCAAGAAGCGTGCGGAGCTGAACAGCGCCAAGGCCGACCTGGAAGAAGCCCGCAAAAAGCGGGACATGGCCGTTGCCGCCCGCTGGAAAGACCGGGAGACCGCCAACCAGGAGCGGGAACTTTTCAACGAGAAGTATAACGAAAGCAAGGAGAAGGTGGACGCCCTCATGTCGGAGCGGGCCCGCCTCTTCGAAGACGTGCGCGTGGCCCGGGAAGACCTGGCGCAGGTCAAGCTGCAGGCCGAAAAGGCCCGTGCGGAGTTTTTGTCTCTTGCGGCGGGCCCGGAGCGTCTGGAGACCCTCGCCAAGTTTCAGGAACAGGGAATCCCCTTCAAGATTTCTGAACGGGTAGAAGTCCAGAACAAGGTCAAGAAGGAAATGGGCCTGTACAAGGACGACCCGGTCCGCATTGCCAAGGGACTGTTCGACGCCGCCCGCGCGGAGATGGACTTTACCCGTGAAATCCAGATGGAGCAGGGGGAATTGGTATTCGGGCGGTCTGTGGCCCAGGGCATGCGCCTCCGCTTGGGCGGCCTCTACGCCATGGAACTTGCGGACGCCGCCGACGGCCTCACCGGAATCAAGCCTTCGGCCCTGATGCTCCCCGTGGCCGGTGAAAAGAAGCGCAGTTTCAGCTGGCAAGAAAACCTGACGCCCGAGACCCGGAAAGAGATTGAAGCCGCCTTCGCCCATGCCAAGGATTCCGCCTTCGTCAACGTGCCGGTGGACGTGCTCTTGAGTACGGAACTTTCCTCCGAGCTGGCAAACCACCAGGAGACCACCTGGAAAGACGACCTGATGGAATTTTTCAGGAACGGCGGCATTCTGATGTATCCCATCGTGACGCTGTTCGGGCTTGGCCTGCTGGTAGCGCTGTGGCGGTTCCTGTGGCTGTTGATCGCTGGCTTTGGCGGCCTAGCTACGGGTCGCACCCTCAAGGCGCTCCGGAAGGGCGACCTGGAGACCGCCCGCGCCCAGGTGAAACGGGCCCACGGCAAGGTGGGGCGCGTGCTGAAGACGGTGCTTTTGAAGGACTATTCCGGCCGGGAGGCTGGGGAGAAGGCCCTGGAAGAGTTGTTCGCCCGGGAAGTCCCGAAAATCGAGAGCGGCCTCACCTGGATTTCGGTGTTTGCCGCAACCGCCCCGCTGCTTGGCCTCTTGGGTACGGTGATGGGCATGATCGAACTCTTCGACGTGATTACCATGCACGGCACCTCTGACCCGAAACTCCTGGCGGGGGGCATTTCTATCGCCCTTGTGACTACGGAAGCGGGCTTGATCGTGGCTATCCCGCTGCAGCTGATCCACACCTTCCTTACCAACAGGGCGGATTCTTTGCGGAGCCGCATGGAAAGCGCAGGCCTTGCGGTGCTGAACGCGCTGTGGGTCAAGGAAAAGTCCCAGGAAAACGCCTAGGGAACTGTCGGGAGTTTCTGTGGAAACCGTAAGCGAAATATCCGTCATCGAGGCGGCCTTCGGAATCCTCTTTCGGGGAGGGTGGGTGCTTGCGCCCATCTTTGCGCTGGGGTGGTTCGGATGGTTTTTGATGATCGAGCGCTACGGCTACTACTTTATGCTCAAGGGCGGCAGCGTGAACGGCGTGCTGGGCGGATTTTGGAAGAACCTGGAAAAGAAGGGGGAGGAAGAGGCCTTCAAGAAACTTTCCCGCCGCCCCTACGGTTATTTTTACGCCCTGGCATGCGACGTGCGGAAGTATCGTGACCAGGGCCCCGTGGCGGTGCGAAACGCCATGGAAGAGACCCGCCACCGCATTTCGGTGAACCTTTCCAAGTCCCTGAGGACCATCTCTACCTGTGCGGCCATCGCCCCCATGCTTGGCCTGTTGGGAACGGTGTCCGGCATGGTGCATACCTTCGAGACTATCCAGCTTTTTGGCTTCGGAAACCCTGTGCTCTTGGCCGACGGCATTTCAGAAGCGCTGCTTACCACCCAGGCGGGGCTTCTGGTGGCGTTCCCCCTGATGCTTGCCTACAACTACTTGGCGGGCCGCGTGGAAGACGTGGAAAAACAGGCCTGGAGCGAAGCGCTGAAGTTTGAGTCCTATGTTTTTAAAGAGGTGACGCCGGTCGCGGACCGTGTTGCCGTTGCGGAGGAAAAATGAGCTTTATCCGTAAAAGATCGCAGGAAGGCGGAAAGATAGACGTGTCCCCCATGCTGGACATGGTGTTCATCCTGCTCATCTTCTTTATCGTGACGTCGACGTTCACCCGTGAGACCGGCGTGGACGTGACCAAGCCCAAGGCAAGTTCTGCGAAGGATTTGGCCAAGGAAAGTATTTTGATTGGCGTGACCCGCCAGGGCACAATTCACATCAACGAGACCCAGGTGAACCTTTCCACCCTCAATACGGTGCTTCGCCAGATGATGGCCGAATCTCCGGACCGGCCGGTGATTATCGTGAGCGACCGGGATGCCCCCAACGGCGTGGTGGTGGACATTCTGGACGAATGCAACCTGGCCAAGGTCCGCAAGGTTTCCATTTCGGCGAATAAGGAGGAATAAGAGGTTATTAGCACGCTCGTTTCACTCGCTTTGAGTAATGAGGTCGCCTTGCAAGCAAGGCTCTGAGCAAAAGAATGGCGCCAAGGGCGCAATACTAGAAACTTAGGGAACCAAATTTTATCTCATACCTCAAAGCGCAGCGACCCCATACCTCACACCCCTATGCTTGACTTTCTCGCGAAATATCTCCGGTTCCCGGTAGCATTCGTGCTCTCCTTCGTGGTGAGCGCGGTGTTTTTCCTTGCGGTGCCGGTGCTGAACGCCCTCTTTTTTGACAAGGGTGCCAAGGCGGAAAAGCAGCTGGAAACCGTCACCGAGGTAGAAGTCCTGGTGAGCGAGAAAAAGCCGGAGGTAAAACAGAAGGTCATCCGCACCATCGTGAACCCCAACCCCTTCAAGATTTCCTCTAACATGGGAGTCTCCCGCAGCCAGAATTTCCAGATGGACTTGTCCTTGGCACGCGGTGCCGCAGGAGACGGCGTGGCCGTTGGCACGGGCTCCATGGAAAACGTGGTCTATGAGGCAGGCGAGGTGGATGAACAGGCACAGCCCCTGAAAGAAGTGCAGCCCGCTTTCCCGGAGAAAGCGAAAAAGCTTGGCCTTTCGGGCTACGTGAAGGTCTATATCGTCATCGACGTCTACGGGGACGTGGCCCAGGCAAGTATCATGAGCCAGGACCCTGCAGGTTACGGCTTCGATACTGAAGCCCTGAAGGCCGTGCGTCAATGGAAATTCTCTCCCGCTAAACTTGGCGGTTACCCTGTGGCGCAAAAGGCCACGAAGGAGTTCCGCTTTGTCAAATAAGGTTCGAGGTACGAGGTGTGAGGTCGCCTTGCTTAGGCAAGGCTCTGAGCAAAAGTTAGACAGCGAAGCTGCGATTATGATTGCCCAAACCTCAAAGCGAAGCGTGCTCAAAGCGAGCTTGCTCGCGACCTCGTTGCTATTGTTGTTTCTTCTCCCTGCCTTTTCTCACGCGGCCGAGGATTACTTTTTCAAGGCAAACGAGCTTTACGACCAGGGAAAATTCAAGGAGGCGGTGCCGCTGTACCGTGCCGCTATCGACGAGGGCCGTTACGAACCCTTCGCCTGGTTCAATTTAGGGAACGCCATGGTCCAACTGGACCGCAAGCAGGTGGCCCTGGTGGCCTACAAGCGCACCGTGGAACTGCTGCCCACCTTCGAGAAGGCCTGGATGCTCATGGGGGACCTCTATTACCTGAGTGGAGACGTGGGGGAGGCCATCGCGTCTTATAACCGGGCCATTGAACTTGGGGTGGAATCGGACCACGTGCACTTTGCCCTGGCGGAATGCTACCTGAAGGGGCGCGACTGGACTTTGGCCCAGAAGAACTTCGAGCGGGCGCTGGCCCTGAATCCCGACCGCATGGACGCCTGGTACGGCCTTGCCGAAGTCTACGAGAAGTTGGGCGATTACGAATACGCCATCAAGACCCTGCAGAACGCTCTGCAGATGACCGCCACCGCCGGGGCCGATGTCCACTTTACGCTGGCCTACTACTACCGCAGCATGGATTCCACCAGGCTTTCCCTGAACGAAATGGAAAACGGTCTGCTGATGGACCCAGAAAACGTTTCTGCCAGGCGCTACCTGGCCCAGATGTATGTGCAGAACAATTCCCCCTGGATGGCGATTTTCACCTTGGAAGAGGGACTCCGCCACAAGAAGGGCAAGGGCGACCTGAACCTGGATTTGGGACAGATTTACTTTAGCCAGAAACGATACGACGAAGCCTTCGAATGCTACATGAAGGCCTGGCTTGCCGGAAATTCCCAGGGTCGTATCGGCGCCGAGAACGTGGGCCACGTGTATTCCAACGCCGGCGATACCGAAAAGGCCGAAAGCCTTTACAAGCGCATCCGGGAAAAGAAGTAGAAAATTTTCTTGATTTTTCCCAAAAAAGATTGTATATTATGAATGAAACCGATGAGTACGCTACGGCGCGATGCCGTAAAACGGGCTTGTCGGTTTTTCTTTTTTAATGCCTTTATGGCGTCGTCATATACGTTCGGATGAACGGGAAACGCGTGGATTCCTGTGGATGAGTATCGTATGGATAGGACGTCAGTAACAACTAGAGCGTCTCGACCGCCAAGTCCAATATTGCATGAGCATTTGACAAGTTCACTTCTGATGTGTCCATTTTCAAATTCTTGTATGCCGGTTCCTATCAGATTTGGCAAGACTTCAAGAATGTTGAAATCTGGGAAAAAGAAGGAATAACCTGCCTTTCCGTCTTTTTTTGATTTTGAGTCAAAGTAAGTGAACTCCTTGCTCCCTAAAATATGCCTGTTTTGTTTGTTTTTGTTGATTGGTAGTTCGTACTCGCTGTAAACGCATCGCTGTTTAGCGAGGTGCAGTTTTTCTTCTGCTGTCAGTGGTTTGCTGGACAGGGAGTCTAGGTGCCCCTTGTTCATATGCCAAGTTATTTTATGTGGATATGAAAAAGGGCTTAGGTTCCTAAACCGAAAAGTCCCTGCTTTATGCTAGGACAGGAGGTAATATACAAATTTGCGTTGTCGGGGCGTTAGGGAAGGTCTCTTTTGTAAACTTCTGTTAGTGTGACGAAAATCGCAATGTGATTTTCGTTACTTTGATTTTTGGTCCTTTATATATAACTTTGTGGTACAAAGGAACCCTAGCCATGAAGGATAAGATAATGAAAGACCTCGCCACCAATCGTTTCATGACGAATTTTATGCTGGCTTTTTCCGGCGTCGTTTTGGCTCTCGTTTCTTATATGGTATAGTTCCCGGTTTTTGAAGGGATTGCGGTTTAAACCCGCCCCTTGCGTATTTAGGGTGAAACCCTCTCGCAGTAACCTGGCGGGAGGGCTTTCTTTATGGTAAAACCTTTGCTACATTTGTCCCCATGGCAAAGAAGAAAAAAGTTTTTAAGTCGGCGGCCCTTTCCCAGGCGAACCGCAGCAGGGAACAGCGCCTGCGTGAAAATCTTGTTCAGGTGGTGAACGGCCAGAGCCGTTTGTTGAACCGCCCCGAAGATTTGTACGAAATGTTGGCGGACGGTCTCGACGACATCGAAACCTTCAAGGACCCTCGGGAACAGCTGGAACTTTTGGCCTGGACCCTGCGGGCGGACTTTATCGCCTTCAAGGCGGACACCGACGAGGAGAAGGAAGGCTGGGATGCCCTCTTCTACGATGCGGGAACCTTCTTTGTGGAACTGGCCTCCCAGTATACCGACAAGGATTACGTGGCGGACCTGGTCCATGACCTTGCGCTAAGGCATGTGGGGGGCGAGGGTCGCTCGGTAGTTTTCCTGAGTGTAGAAGAGTTTTTGCCTAAGGAACGGGCTCAGGCCCTGCTGGCAGAACTTCTGGATGCCGTGACGGAAGTGGACCAGGGCAACCGGGAAGACATCCTGGATGCCATTTGCGACATGGCGGATTCCATCAAGGATGCGACCATTTTTGCCAAGGCAGCCCTGCTGAAGGATCCCGACAAGAGCAACGCCACGCTAATCGATATCGCCAACGCCCAGTTTATGGCGGGGAACCTGGAACTGTCCAAGCAGTGGCTTGGCGACGTGCGGAATCCCGGCGCCGAAGACGAGGAGGCCTATCTGGATTTGCAGGCGGCCATCGCCGACAGGGAAGGCCGCAAGTCCGACTGCATCAAGATGGCCCACGCCCTGTACGAGAAGTTCCCGAAGGTGGTGAACCTGGGCCGCCTCTGCGCGTTCGTGTCGGCACAGGAGGCCACAAGTCTTTTGCAGGAATACGCCCGCTTCCGCAGCGGGAACGGCCTGGAGATGGACTTTATGCAGCTGCTGGTGAGCCTGAAGGCCTACACCGTGCTGGAAGAATACCTGGACATGTTCGAGAAGGAACTTACCGTGCAGGACGCCCAGGACCTGAACGAAATTTCCGACGCCCTGGAAAAAGACGGCCAGAAGGCCCTGGCGCAAAGGATTCGCGACTGGACGGTAGAAGAACCCGAAGAGGCCGAAGGGTTTGATAACGCCGAGAAGTAGGCAAACTGAGACAAATGTGGAATGTGTGATTAGTAATGAGTTAATCCCTATCCCCTAGATCCTAAATCCTAATCTCTATTAACTATATTCCCTACCATGAACAATTCCTCTACACGCAGCAAGCTTCGTGACGAAGTATATACCCAGATGATGTGCGCCCAGGCGCGCCTCTCCAAGGATCAGAACACCCAGATGGGGGCGGTACTCGTCTCTGCCGAGGGTCGCGTTATCAGTACCGGCTACAACGGGGCCCCGGCGGGCTTTGACGATGAGACGGTGCCCTACACCCGCGAAAAGCAGAAACTGGCCTACGACATTCTGGATGCGGATTCCGGCGAACTGCTGAGCCATCACGAGTTCGAGGCCAACAAGTACCCCTTCATGGTTCATGCCGAAATCAATGCCCTGCATTACGCCCGCGGGAAAGTTCCCCCTGGCTCCAAGCTGTACGTGATTGGCTTCCCCTGTGAGCGCTGCGCCCTGGATGTGAGCCTTTCGGGCGTGGCCGAGGTGTTCGTGACCAAGGACGATTACGACCCAAAGTCTACGCTGAACAACAGCCGCGACACGGCCTACTACATGTTCGCCCAGGCGGGCATCGTGGTGACCCTCTGCGGCAAGCGCCTGCGCCCTGTGGTCTCTAAGCCGAAGGAATAGACCCGCGTAACGGTGCCGTTACTTGCGGTCCATAACCCACTTGACGGCGTCGGCGATGGTGCTGACTTTCACGATTTCAACTCCCTGAATGCTTTCGGGGAGTTTTCCGTTTCCGGGAATCAGGGCCTGGTTCATCCCCAGTCGTTTGGCCTCTTTCAGCCGCTGCTCCAGAAGGTGGACGCTGCGGATTTCGCCGGAAAGCCCTAGTTCTCCCATGGCGATGGTCTGCCTCGGCACGGGAATTCCCAGATGGTTACTCACGATGGCGAGGGCGAGGGCCAAGTCCGAAGAAGTGTCGTTCACCTTCATGCCGCCCGCGATGCTGGCAAACACGTCGGAGGCCCCGATGGAAATGCCGCCGAATTTCTCTAGCAGGGCGAGGATGATGGTGAGCCGCTTGGGATCGATGCCCGCCGCCACCCGCTGGGGTACGGCAAAACTGGTCTGGCTCACAAGGGCCTGTGTCTCGAAAAGCATGGCCCGGGTACCTTCCATGGTACAGCACACCACGTTGCCTGGGGTAGGGGGTGTGCCCTGCTGCAGGAACACGAGGCTCGGGTTCAGCACGGGAGTGAGGCCGTGGCCCGTCATTTCCAGCACGCCGATTTCGTCGGTGGCGCCAAAGCGGTTCTTGATGGAGCGGATAATGCGGTACTGGTGATTCCGGTCGCCCTCGAAGTAGATGACCGTATCTACCATGTGCTCCAGGATGCGGGGGCCTGCAATCTGGCCGTCCTTGGTCACGTGCCCGATGAGCACGGTAATGCAGCCCGTGTTCTTGGCAAAAACCATCAGGTCCAGGGTGCATTCCCGGAGCTGGGACATGGAGCCCGGCGTGCCGGAAAGGTCCTGCTTGTAGACCGTTTGGATGGAGTCGATGACCAGAATCTGGGGCTTGACCTTTTGGGCCTCGTCCAGGATTTTTTCTAGGCTGGTCTCGCACAGCAAAAGCATGTCGCTACCGGCCACGTTCAGCCGTTCGCTCCGGAGCTTCACCTGGACGGCGCTCTCTTCGCCGCTCACATACAGGCTCTTGACTCCGGCGGCGTTCATCACCGCCAGGGTGGAAAGCACCAGCGTGGACTTTCCGATGCCCGGGTCGCCGCCGATAAGCACCAGGGAGCCGGGAGCAAAACCGCCCCCCAGGACCCGGTCCAGCTCGCTGTTGGCGGTACTGAGCCGCCGGGTGTCTTCGGCGGCCACATCTTTCAGGGCCACCACCTGATGTACGGGCCCACCTAGCCCCCGGCCAGAACGGACGCCCTCCGGCGTGATTTCGACGGAATGTTCTTTCAGGGTGCTCCAGGCTCCGCAGAATGGGCACTTGCCCGCCCACTTGGGAGTGGTATTGCCGCATTCGGTGCAAAGGTACACCAGCTCTTTTTTAGACTTGTTTTTGACTACTGCTACCATGTGCACTAATATAACTAAAATGCCGTGTCAAAACATGACATCTTGAAAAATAGTGTACAAAAATGCATCTGTTTTAAAAAAGGCTAGTCAGTGCTGTTATGCCCTAAAGTAGATGAACCATATAGCCCATCCTCCAGGTGAGGGTAGGGGCGTCGTGCTTGCGGAAATGATGGAGGGGGTAGCCCACCTGGCTGTAAAAACCGTAAAGGTGAGCCCGGATTTCTACACCGATGTCAAGGGATTCCTTGTAGTTGTACGGGAAAACCACCGTAAGGTCATTCGCCTTGTTCAGTGCCTGGTGCACCCTGTTGGGTGACCGAGCATATTCGTAGCCGCCGCTTGCTCCCAGGTCCAAACTGAAAGGCTTGCCCCAAAATAGGGTCCAGGCGATAGCGCCCCGCAGGCCACACCAGAAGTCATTGTCGTTTTTGTGGACTCCCATGCCTTCCACGTATAGGATGGCATTTCGGTAGCCAAGGCCGAAGGTCGCCATAACGGGAGTCAGCCTGCCGACGGAGGCCCCTGCTGCAACGCGTATAGGACTGCTTGAAGGCGAGGGTTCCCCAAAAGAAAGGCTCGCAAGCAGGGCAAGCAAAAGCGCAATCTGCTTAATTGAACTTCCGTTAAACATGTCACAATAATAGCAAAGCCGTTGCATTTCGGCGCAAATATTCTATCTTTGGTGCTATAGAGAGGAAAACTATGAAACTGAAATCATTGATTCTGTTTGGCCTTGCTGCCTTGACATCTGCAACAACCGCTCATGCCGAAGGTGGCATGTTCGAAGGAGCTTTGCCCGAAAACTGGACCGCTGACGTGGTGGCTGCTGTCAGGTACAATTTCTATAGCTACAACAATTGGCAGCAGGACGGGACATCCAATTACAACTGGCTCATTACCTACGATGCCGACGTGCAGGGAAAGTGGAAGGTGGCCAACTGGCGCAACTTGATAGATATCGATTTGGGACAAACCTGGACCAAAGGTCTAGGCAAGCGCAAGTCGGCAGACAGACTGTTCTGGGAGTCCATGCTGGACTTCAACATGACCGAGGTTTTGAAGCCCTACATCGGAAACCGGTTCGAAACACAGATGATGGCAGGCTATGCCTACAGCGAAGACGAGAACGGTGATGAGGTAAAGAAGGCCGTGTCCAGCTTCATGGACCCCGCTTACGAAACTCAGGTGGCAGGCCTTGCCTACATTCCTAATGACAACTTCTCCCAGCGCCTGGGCTTTGCAAACCGCATGACAATCTCCAAGGGTTACGGCTATGCCGATGTCCATTACGACGAAAAGGTTGCTGCCGGGCGTAAGGACCAAATCAAGGAATTTAGGGACGAACCCGGTCTCGAATCCATTACCGAGTTCAAGTACAACCTCTCCGACATCGTAACCTTCAAGACCCGTCTCTGGGCATTCTGCAACTTTGAAGGGGTCGAGCAGATTGATGGACTATGGGAAAACATGCTCTCCATTATGATCGCTCCCCTTATCGAAGTCCAGGTGGGTTACGACATGGCCTACGACTACGACAGGGACGAGGATGCCCAGTACAAGACCATGGTGCTCTTTGGCTTGACCTGGCGCTGGTTCTAGTTTAGCGGCTAATCGACGCGAAAAAAAGACGGCTTTGGCCGTCTTTTTTTTTGCTTGGATGCGTCTGTTTTTTTATATTGGACGCTAGACAGTTTTGTGTAATTCAGAAAACCCAAGGCCTGAAAATGATTAAACGTCCCCGTCGCTTGCGCAAGAACGAAACCATCAGAAACATGGTTGCCGAAACCGCCGTGAATCCGGCATCCCTGGTGTACCCGCTGTTTGTAAAGGAAGGTTCGGGAATCAAGGAAGAAATTCCGTCTATGCCGGGACAGTTCCGTTTTTCTATTGATGAGCTTCTGAAAGAGGTGGACGGTTATGCTGCCCTGGGGCTCAAGTCTATCTTGCTGTTCGGCATTCCCGACATGAAAGACGAAATGGCGAGTTCCGCCTACGACGATGACGGTGTTATCCAGCGCGCGGTCCGGGCCTTGAAGGCGAGATTCCCTGAGTTGTACGTGATTACTGACGTGTGCCTCTGCGAATACATGAGCCACGGTCATTGCGGCATCCTGAAGGACGGCGAAGTGGATAACGACGCTACTTTGGAACTTTTGGCGAAAACCGCCCTGTCTCATGCCATTGCCGGTGCCGACATGGTGGCTCCCAGCGACATGATGGACGGCCGCGTGGCGGCTATCCGCGAAAAACTGGACGAGAACGGTTTCAAGAACACTCCGATCATGTCTTACAGTGCCAAGTTTGCCAGCGCCTATTACGGACCCTTCCGCGAGGCGGCCGGTTCTGCTCCCCAGTGCGGCAACCGCAAGGGCTATCAGATGGATGTGCGTAACGGTCGTGAGGCCTTGCGCGAAGTGGAATTGGACCTGGAAGAAGGTGCAGACATCGTGATGGTGAAGCCGGGTCTTGCATTCTTGGATGTGCTCCGCCAGACCGCCGAAATCAGTGACGTGCCGGTGGCGGTTTACAACGTGAGCGGTGAATACGCCATGGTGAAGGCCGCCGCAAACCTTGGCCTTATCGACGAAGATGCCATTATTCATGAAAATTTGGTGGCTTTTAAGCGCGCTGGGGCGGATATTATCATTACCTATCACGCAAAAGAGGCTTTGGAGAGAAATTTGTTGTAATTTCTCGTCTTTTTTACTATAATTTTAAACAACATAAACCTTATCTATATGGAGAAAAAAATGAAAAAACTCATGCTTGTTGCCGCTCTCGGCGCTGCCGCTATCTTCACCGCTTGTGGCGATGACTCTTCTTCTTCTGCTAAGGCAGGAACCTATAGCTGCGATGTGAGTGCTGATGCGGATGCTAAGTCCGTTACCACCGAATGGAACGTCGAAGGCGTGAAAACCAAGGACGTTTACACTATCGTGGGCGACTCTCTGAAGATTGAAACCGCAGATACCACTATGACGAGGGCACTCATGGAAGGTGAAGACCTCGCTTTCATTGAGGAATTTGCCAAGAAGGGTTGCGAAACTGCAATCAAGATGTACGAAGAAGACAAGAATGCAGCCAAGTAATCGTTTAAAAAACGGATACATTTAAAAAAGTCCAGCCTTCGGGCTGGATTTTTAATTATTATTACATTTGGACTCATAAACATCAATGGAGATAAAAATGAAAAAACTCATGATTCTTGCCGCTCTTGGCACCGCAGCCTACTTTGCCGCCTGCAGCGATGATTCTTCCTCTTCTGCCGCCAACGGTGGTGATGAAAGCTGCACCGTGACCGCCACTGACAGTTCCGTGACTCAGGTGACCGTGTACGGCGAAACCACCACGGCTGTTTGGATTGTCCGGGGTGACAGCATTGTCCATACCATGGAAGGCCCTGCTGTAGATACAACAAATGGCAAAGAGTTTGTTTACCCCAAGGGAGACCAGACTGTGGAAACCTTGAAGGCCGATGCAGAAAAGTCCTGCAAGGAAACAGAGGAAATGTGGGCAGAAATGGACAAGAACCTCAAGTAATCCCTGCCTAATTAAATTAGCGGAAAGTCCAGCCTTCGGGCTGGATTTTCTATTTTGGGGTCTATGAATCACTCCATTAGCGAAAAACTCTTTACCGAAGCCAAGACCCTGATGCCCGGCGGCGTGAACAGCCCCGTCCGTGCATACAGCAACGTGGGGGCCACGCCGCCTTTTATTGCCCGCGCCAAGGGAAGCCACATCTATGACGTGGACGGAAACGACTACATCGACTACGTGGGCAGCTGGGGCCCCATGCTTCTGGGACACGCCCACGACAGCGTCATCAAGGCGGTGGCAGAAACGGCCCAGAACGGTCTCAGTTTCGGGGCGCCCTGCGGCCTGGAATCGGAACTGGCCAAGCTGGTGATGAGCCTTGTGCCCAGCGTGGAAATGATTCGCATGGTGAACAGCGGGACCGAGGCTACCATGAGTGCCATCCGTGCGGCCCGAGGGTTTACCAGTCGTGACAAGATTGTGAAGTTCGAGGGCTGTTATCACGGCCATAGCGATAGCCTACTCATCAAGGCAGGTTCGGGAATGCTTACTACGGGCAAGCCCAGCAGCAAGGGCGTGCCTGCCGATCTCGCGAAATACACGCTTACGCTACAGTACAACGACGTTGCAGGAGTGAAGGAACTGTTCGACAAGATTGGCGACGAAATCGCCGGCGTGATCGTGGAGCCTGTGGCTGGGAACATGGGGGTAGTGCCTGCCAAGCCGGAATTCCTGCTGGCCCTTTCCGAAGAGACCAAGAAACACGGCGCCCTTTTGATTGTGGACGAGGTGATGACGGGTTTCCGAGTAGGGATTCACTGTGCCCAGGGGCTGTACGGCATCAAGCCGGACCTGACCACCTTCGGAAAGATTATCGGCGGAGGCATGCCGGTAGGTGCCTACGGTGGCCGACTGGACGTGATGCAGCAGATTGCCCCCTTGGGCGGAATCTACCAGGCGGGAACCCTTTCAGGGAATCCGGTGGCCATGGCGGCAGGACTTTCCACTATGCGCGAACTGCATAGTCACCCGGAATATTACGCTCACGCCGAAGCCATGACCAAGCGCCTGCTCGAAGGCCTCAAGGACGCAGCCGCCTCTGCAGGGCTCGCCATTTCTACAAACCAGGTAGGCTCCATGGGCTGTATCTTCTTTACCGAAGGCCCGGTCACGTGTTTTGCCGATGTGCAAAAGTCCGACCTGGAACTGTTCCGCAGGTATTTCTTGGGAATGCTAGACCAGGGAATCTATCTGGCGCCAAGCCAGTTCGAAGCCATCTTCGTGAGTGCCGCCCATACAGAAAACGACATCGACCGTACCGTCGATGCCGCCAGGAAAGTATTTAAAACTCTTTAAACTCCCTTAATCTCCTGGTGGGAATCCTTCTTCACGAAGATTTCCATCATGGTGAATCCGAACAGGTAAAGCCCGCCTAGCACCAGGAACAGGTTGTTTCCTGTAAAGATGTTTCCGAGGGTAGGACCGATGATGCCTGCGATTCCCCAGCCCGAAAGGGTCATGGCGTGAACCGTGGAAACGCAGGAGGTTCCGAAGCGCTTGGCCAAAAGGCTCGGCAGCACGGAGAAGTTTCCGCCATAGGCGAATTCCACCATCATGATACCGCAAATGGCAAGCCAGGCCTGCTCTGTATAGCAGAGGAACGCTGCCAAGATACTGAGGGAGCAAACGTAGTGGTAGGCGCCCTTTCGGCCGATGTAGTCAGAAAGAGTGCTCATGCCGAAACGGCCCAGCACGTTGAACACGGCGGTAAGGGCCATGATGAGGGCGATTTCCTTGAATCCCAGGTATTTCAGCAAGCTCTTTTCCTGGGCAATCAGGGCAAGGCCGCAGGAGATGTTGATGCAGAACATGACCCAGATGGACACGTATTCCATGGTGAGAAACTTGGTGTGAACCAAGTCCTTGAATGGGATGGCCGTCTTCTTGGTCATGATAAAGGCGGGATTGGGCCTGAACAGCCAGGAACATACGGACATGACCGTAAGGAAGGCGCATCCGAGAATCAGGAACAGGTAGGGCAGTTCAAAGTTTGCCAGCAGGTACTCGATAGCGGGGGCGGCCACGAACTTGCCTGCCCCAAAGCCCGTGATGGCAAGGCCCGAGGCCAGGCCCTTGTGGTCGCTGAAGTTGGAAAGCAACTGCTTGATGGGGCACACGTAGCCGATGCCTGTGCCCGCCCCCATGAAGGAGCAGCCGATGTAATACAGCGGGAGTATACCGAACTTGGTGGCGGCAAAGAGGGTGAACATGCCGATGGCGAACAAGGTGGTGGAAACCACCGACATCCGTTTCGGGTTCAGTTCCACCATGCGCCCGAAGGTAGCGGCGCACATCCCCAAGAAGAAGATAATCAGGGTGAACCCGATGTCCGCCTGGAACTTTGAAATGCCGAAGCACTCCATGATGTTGACGGAGTACTGGGAGTAGTTATAGACGGTACCCAGGGAAAGGGGGAGCCCGATTCCCGGAACGAGGATGTTGAGGACGCGGTTGCTCATGACATACCTCCGGGAATGCCGTTAGTTTTCTGATTTTTCGGACGAGGTTTCGGTGCTTTCGCCAGCCTGTGCTTCGGCTTTTTCAGCGGCCTGTGCCGAAGCATCCTTGTCGCGGATGGTGGCCCGGCGGATCTTTCCGCTGATGGTCTTGGGCAGCTCCGTCACGAAGTCGATAATGCGGGGGCTCTTGTAGCTGGCGGCAATCTTCTTCGCGAAAAGCTGGATTTCCTTGGACAGTTCCTTGGAGGCCTCGTAGCCCTTCTGGAGCACGATGGTGGCCTTCACGGCCTGGCCACGGTCCTTGTCCTCGATGCCCGTGACGGCCACTTCCAGCACGGCGGGGTGCTTGTGGAGCACTTCTTCCACTTCGAAGGGGCTGATACGGTATCCGGAACTCTTGATCAGGTCGTCAGTGCGGCCCACGAACCAGAAATAGCCGTCCTTGTCCCGGGTGGCGGTGTCGCCGGTGTGGTAAACTCCGCCTGCGAAAACTTTCTCCGTGCGTTCCTCGTCGCGGTAGTAACCGCCGAACATGCCAAAGGGCTTGCCCTGGTCAATCCGGATAATCAGTTCGCCCACCTCGTCTACTCCGCAGGGTTCCCCTTCGGCGTTGACGATTTCCATGCGGTAGCCCGGCGAAGGCTTGCCGATGGAGCCCGGCTTCGGGATATCCCAGCCGAAGTTTCCGGTGGTGAGGGTCAGTTCCGTCTGGCCGTAACCTTCTTGCAGGCGGATGCCCGTCTGCTCGAAGAACTGGTTGTAGATGTCCAGGTTCAAAGCCTCGCCTGCAGTGGTGCAGTACTTGAGGCTGGAAAGGTCGTACTTGGAAAGGCCGTGGTGCAGAATGTAGCGGTACACGGTAGGCGGTGCGCAGAAGGTAGTGACCTTGTATTCGGCCATTTTCTCCAGGAGTTTTCCCGGAATGAATACCTTCATGTCGTAGGTGAACACGGCAGAGCCCGCAATCCACTGGCCGTAGATTTTTCCCCAGAGGGCCTTGGCCCAGCCGGTTTCGGCAACCGTCAGGTGGCGGCCTCCCTCAATCACGTGCTGCCAGTACTTGGCGGTGACGATATGGCCCAGAGGGTAGGTGTAGGTGTGGGCCACCATCTTGGGGTTGGAACTTGTGCCGCTGGTAAAGTACACCACCATGATGTCGTCGTTATGGGTGGCGGCGTCTCCCGTGGGCCGTGGGAAACTGGCCGGGAAGATTTCGTAGTCGTCGTAGAAACTGATCCAGTTCTGGCGGGCGGTCTGGCCCACGGTCACCAGCTTTTCTACGGAGGGGCACTTGGATTTTGCCTTGTCCACCTCTTTTTGGAGGGTGGGCTCGTCGTAGGTCACCACCATCTTCACGTCGGCGGCCTTGAAACGGTATTCCAGATCTTCGGCGGCCAGCATGTTGGTGGCCGGGATGGCGATGGCGCCAATGCGGTGCAGTGCCAAGAGGAAAAACCAGAATTCGTAACGGCGTCGGAGGATGAGCATCACTCGGTCACCCTTGACGATTCCCTGTTCTACCAAGAAGTTGGCCGTGCGCTGGGAGGCCAGCGACAGGTCCTTGAAGGTAAAGACGTGGCTCTCGTCTTCGTCGTCACACCAGACCAGGGCTTCGCGCTTGGGTTCTTCCTTGGCGTATTTATCTACCACATCGTAGGCGAAGTTGAAATTTTCCGGAATGGAAATCTTGAAGTTCTTGTAAAGGTCGTCGTAAGAACTGTATTCCGTCCGGGAGAGAAACTTGTTGAGCATCATATTTTGATTCCCGAGATTCTGACCTTACAGATCCTTGTACATGATTTTTTCGCGCATGGTGGAGGTGTAGCGCACCATGTTCAAGATGCGTTTCTCGCCGATGGTTCTGAAATCCTTTTCGTGGAATACCAGACGGTGCGTGCCGCCCGGCAGGAGCATGCGGAGGCAGGCGTAGGTCTGGGCAAGACCCAGGAGCGCGTTTGGAATAATGGAAAAGCTGAGGGTCTTGGAATAGGTTTTCTTGATCTTGTCACCGATCTTCTTGTAGATGCCGTGGTAATCTTCGTAGTAGTCGAAGATTTCTAGGGCTTGCTGCTTGAGGAACTTGTTCCCGAACCAGATGGGCGGGATGAATCCGGAGGGCTTGCCTGTGCCGTGGGCCTTCCACAGGGCGAGGCTACGCTTGAGAAGCGCCTGGGTGAGACGTTCGTTCAGACCGGCAAATTCGGCCTCGTTGTTGGAAATCAGCAGGGCGAGCTTGCCCTGGAGGCTGCGCTTCAGGGAAAGGTCTGCCCGGTGGCGTGCCCCGTGGAGCATGATTTCGTAGCCTTCCTGCACGAACTTTTCCAGTTCTTCACGGAATTCTTCGGCTTCCGATTCTGGAGCGGCGCCAAAGGCGGGCACCACGGCGATACTGATGGGGGAGCCTGCGGCTTCTGCAATCTTGCGGATTTGCACACGGGCCTTCTTGAAATTCATGACGCTAAAGCTGTGATAGCACAAAATGAACTTTTTCTTCTTGTGGAATACCGCTTCGGCGGCCTGGATGTCGGCAATGTCCTTGTTTTGTTCCATAAGGTGAGCCTACCCTTGGTCGTTGGAATTGTTCTTGCAATCTTCCTGTTCCAGTTTCAGGGAGATGAAAAGGTGGTAGAAAAAGAAAAGGATGACCGTCACGACGGAAACCTTGATCCATGATTTGAACAGCCAATCGGACATAGCATGCTCCTATACTAATTTGTTCTCTCTAAAGATACAAAAAAGCGGTAAAATGAAAATGCCCGACCGAGATCGGGCATTAGCATTACACTAGATCCTAGACCCTAGTTCCTAGGCCCTAGCCTAGATCGTCGCCATGGTGGCTACGTCGGCGTTGTAGTCCACACCTTCTACGTCGAAACCGTTGGTGGCCAAAAAGTCGTGGCGGTAGCCTTCCAGGTCGCCTACCTGGGCGAAGTTATCCTGGGTGATGGTGGCCATGCGCTTCTTGACTTCTTCCTGGACCTTGGGATCCATTTCCAGGTCGTCGATACGGATAAGGTGGTTCTCGTCGGTAGGCACGGCAGACCCGGTGTAAAGCCTTTCGGCAAACAGGCGTTCCATCTGCTCGATGCAGCCTTCGTGGGTGCCCTGTTCTTTCATGACCTTGAACAGCACGGACAGGTACAGCGGGATAATGGGGATGACGGCGCTGGAGCGTGTCACCAGGCCCTTGTTCACGGACACGTAGGCTTCGCCCTTGAGGCTTGCCTGGAGTTCGGCGTGGAGTTCCTTGGCGGTCTTTTCCAGGTGCTTCTTGGCGCCACCGATGGTGCCGTCGCGGTAGATGGGGTGGGAAAGGCTCGGTCCGATGTAGGAGTAGGCTACCGTCTTTACGCCTTCGGCAAGAACGCCTGCGGCGGCCAGCTGGCGAATCCAGAGAGCCCAGTCCTCACCGCCCATGACTTTCACGGAGTTTTCCGCTTCTTCGGCGGTGGCGGGTTCGGCACTGATGGTGCTAATCTTGCCGGTCATGCAATCGATAGTCTCGCCAGAGAAGGTTTCTCCGATGGGCTTCAGCACGCTGCGGTACATGACGCCCGTGTCCGGGTCCACGCGGACGGCAGAGGCCACGCTGTAGATAATCAGGTCAATCTTCTTGTCCATCTGCTTTACGGTTTCGATGACCTTCTTACGCATGTCGTGGGAGAAGGCGTCGCCGTTGAAAGTGACGGACTGGAGGCCTGCGGCCTTGGCTTCGCGGTCGAAGGCCATGTTGTTGTACCAGCCCGGCGTGCCGGATTTTTGTTCGGAGCCTTCTTTTTCGAAGGAAATGCCGATGGTGTCGGCACCATATTCAAAGGCGGCAGAAATGCGGCTGGCAAGCCCGTAACCGGTGGAGCATCCCACTACCAGCACGGTCTTGGGTTCACCCTTGAGGTTACCCCTTTCGGCCTTTTTCTTTTGCACATACTTGATTTGACGAACGACGTCGGCAGCGCAGCCCTTGGGGTGGGCGTTGATGCACATGTTGCTACGAATCATGGGTTGGATAATCATTGTATTCCTTTTTTGATTTGGCTTGTTAGCCATTAAATTTCTTGATGACGACTACGCCGTTGTGACCGCCAAAACCGAGGGATGCGGAAACGGCCACGTCGATGTTTCCTTCGACGCCTACCTTCGGCACGTAATCCAGGTCACAGCCCTCGTCGGGGTTGTCCAGGTTCAGGGTGGCGGGGTAGAAGGAGTCGCGGATGGCGAGGGTGGAGATGATGGCCTCGATGACGCCCGCGGCGCCGACGCAGTGGCCGGTCATGCTCTTGGTGCTGGAAACCTTGATCTTGTAGGCGTGTTCGCCCAGCACGATTTTCAGCATCTCGGTTTCGGTAATGTCGTTCAGGTGGGTAGAGGTGCCGTGGGCGTTGTAGTAGTCCACGTCGGTAGGCGCAATGCCCGCATCTTTCAGGGCGCGGCTCATGGCCTTGGCGCAGGTCTCTCCACCCGGGCGGGGGCTGGTAATGTGGTAGGCGTCGGCAGAGGCACCGTAGCCGGCCAGTTCCGCATAAATCTTGGCGCCGCGGGCCTTGGCGTGTTCCAGTTCTTCCAGGACCATCACGGCACCGCCTTCGCCCATGACAAAGCCGCTGCGGTCTTTGTCGAATGGGCGGGACGCCTTCTCGGGGTCGTCGTTGAACTTGTCGGTAAGGGCGTGCATGCCCGCAAAGCTCTTGATGGAATATTCCGTAATGCCGCTTTCGGAACCACCAGCTAGGCACACGTCCAGACGACCGGACCGGATGGAGTCCAGGGCGACCCCGATGGCGTCGGTGCCGGAGGCACAGGCGGTGCACACCGTATGGGCTAGGCCCGTGATACCCAGAGCGATGGAAACGTTGGCGCAGGCCTCGTTGGGAATCAGTTCCGGCATGGCGAGAGGCGATACCCTCCGCTTGCCGCCTTCGATGTACTTGTTGTAGGTCTCGTCAAGCACGTCCATTCCCGAAAGGCCATTTCCGGCCACGATTCCCGTGGTGTCTTCGGCCAGCTGTTCGCGGCTAAGGCCCGCGTCCTTGACGGCTTCGTTGGCGGCTCCTACCAGGAACTGGGTGAAGCGGGCCATACGGCGGGCTTCCTTGGGGTCGATTCCGTGTTCTTCGGGCTTGAAATCCTTGATTTCGGCGGCGATTTTTACGGAGCAATTGGAGGCGTCAAAAAGGGTTATGGGGGCGATACCGCTCTTTCCCAGCTTGATGGATTGCCACATGTCGGCTACATTCTTTCCGACGGGAGTTACGGCACCGATGCCGGTAATGACGATTCTTCTCTTGCTCATGGAATCCCCTTTTTTTGCGCCCAAAGATAGCTTATTTTATACGGTTTTCACACCGTTTTTTGTGGAAAATGATTTGACGAAATTTATCAAAAAGCCGAAATAAGGAAAAAGGAATGTTTTTGTAAGCGCTTGGCGAATCAAATCGGAGTCTTGCTTTTTTCGCCGGCGATTTCCCGGACGAGTTTTGGGACCAAGTAGCCAGGCAACTTGGTGCGGATTTCTGCAATCAGTTCGCGCGCCCGTTCATCGGAAACCTCGAAGTGGGCAACCCCGTTGGCGTGGTCCAGCTGGTGCAGGTAGTAGGGGAGAACTCCCTGTTCAAAAAGCTTGCGACAGAGAGCTGTTAATTTATCTGGACTGTCGTTTACGCCTTTCAAAAGAACGCTCTGGTTGAGTAGAGTCCAACCGCAAATTTTGAGGTGGGCAAACAGGGCGGCTGATTCATCGTCCAGTTCGTCGGCATGGTTCACGTGTGACACAAGAACGCAGCTGAATCGGGTGGGCAGTTCGCGCAACAGTTCAAAATGCTGCATTACAAGGTCCGGACGCATTACGGGGAGTCTTGTGTGGATGCGAAGCGTTGTAACCGGGGGGTGGGCTGCGATGGATTCCACCAGGTCGCGAAACGCTCCGGGCGAAAGCGTGATGGGGTCGCCTCCGGAGAGGATGACCTCCCATACGTCGCTGTGGGTGTCGAGCCAGTTGCTGACTTCGCGGGCCACGTCGGGTCCATTCTGGAAGGGATAGTTCTTGCGGAAGCAGAAGCGGCAACGGACACCGCAGGTGGCGGTCGAGACAATCAGGGCTCGCCGGTCGTATTTTTGGATAACGCAGTCGGATTTGCCTGCGGGCAGGTCTCCTACCGGGTCGTCAACGAATCCGGGAACCTTTTCCCGTTCTACGGTAAGGGGCAGAACCTCGCGAAGGAGTGCTTCGGGGTGGCTAGACTTTTTTATCAAGTCGGCGAAATGCCTTGAACAAAGGAATGGAAATTTGGGCGAAAGGTCGAGTCCGTCTTTGCTTAACTTTGAGATGGTGCCAGAAAAATCACTTCCCAAATAGTCTAAAAAGTCTGAAATTTGTGTAAAAACAGTCCCTGGGTTTTCCATTATATACTAAATTTAGCTTCAAAATCAACAAGAGGATAATATGGGTACTGTAAGCACCAACGAATTCCGCAAGAAACTTAAAATCATGGTTGATGATCAGCCGTACGAAATCATCGAAAACCAGTTCGTGAAGCCGGGTAAGGGCCAGGCCTTCAACCGCGTTCGTATCAAGAACCTGGTGACCGGCCGCACCCTGGAACGCACCTGGAAGAGTGGCGATACGGTGGAAGAAGCCGACGTGACCTTCACCGAAATGACCTACCTCTACAATGATGGTTCTACTTGGTACTTCTTGAACAACGAATCCCAGGAAACCGAGGAAATTTCCAAGGAAGCTCTGAACGGCTGCGAAGTCTGGCTCCTGGACGGCGCTACCGTAGAAGTGACCTGGTGGAAGGACCCGAAGTCCGGCGCTACGCTTCCTATCGAAGTGATTCCGCCTACCTTCGTTGACCTGATGATCGTGGACGCTCCTCCGGCCGTGCAGGGCAACACCAGCGGCAACGTGATGCGCGAAGCCACTCTCGAAACCGGCGCCAAGGTGATGATTCCGCTGTTCATCGAAAACAACACCAAGATCCGCGTGGATACCCGCGACGGTTCTTATCTCGAACGCGCTAAGTAAAAACGACCGTTCGCGCTAGACTCTGGACAACAAGTACAGGGCTGGCGCTCACTCCCACCTAAAGGTGGCCATGTACACTAAGGCAACGAATTGCCATGGCAATTCTAGTTGCCAAGTGTCCAAAGGTCGCAACCACCCCAGTTTAATAACTGGGGCTTTGTTGCTCACGGGAAATAGCTTATTATCTGATAGCTTTGCGGAATACTTCAGCTACTCTGTCCGGATTTTCGCTTTTCAGCCAGCTGAGGGTCTCGGTACCGCGGTAGCTCCAGGCGAAGATGTTGTCGATACCTGCGGCGCGACTTTCCTCGACGGCGATGGCTAGGTCTTTTTCGCGGCCCGCTTCAATCTGGTACGCCTTCACCCACATCTGCACGGCCTTGCCGTATTTGGCGGCCACGGTCACGAGCTTGTTTGCGGTCTCGGCGTACTTTTCCCGGACCCATTCTTCGGTGGCGCCCCGTTCCCAGTAAGGGTCGGATGCAATTTCGTCAACGCTATCGAGGCATGCCACGCGGCTCCAGTCGTCGAGGCCCGCCGGGAACCAGGGCGGCAACATGCACACGCAATTGCGCTTGCCGCGAGCATGAACATCTTCAGTCATTTCTTTCAGAAAGTCAATCAGGCTGTCTTCGCGGAACTTCAACACGTCTTCGGTGAGTTCGGCGGGCATCTCGTACCCGAAGCGAGCGCGGAAAAGCCCGCGGCACTTTTCACACCTGCAACTCCAGTTGCTAAGTCCACCTTTCTCAAAGTAAAAATGAGGTTCGTCCCAGAAGATGGTGCTTACTTTGGTCGCACAGACGGATTCAATCCAGCGATGCATATAGGCCCGAAATTCCGGATGGTTGGGGCAGGCGGCCACCTTGGGCTTGCCGTCCAGTGCCACCTGGCACAGGTCGTGGTTACGGGCGGTCAGTTCGGAATAGGCTTCGCCACCGAACACCCGACCCACCCCCCAGGGGTTCACATAGACCGTTAGACCTAGCTCGGCGGTCCGGTCCACGATTTCACGCATTGTGTCGTAGTAATACTGTTGGTCTTCTTCGCTCCAGGTGTGGAGCACGGCGTTGAAACCCGCCGCCTTGATGTCGTGCATGTCGGCTAGTGCATGCCTTGGCGTGCGTACGCCAAAATAACTGACGCCTTTAATCATACAGGCTCAATATAGAACTTAGGAGTAATGAGTGGTGAGTAGTGAGTTGTGAGTCCTTATAATCGCGCCCTTGGCGCCAAGTTACATACTCATAACTGATAACTCATAACTGATAACTCATTAGTTTTCTGCCCACTGCGGTGTGGGGGTCTTCCGCAGCACCTGGTCCAGGGTCTCCCGCCATTCGTCTTCGGTAAGGGGCCTGCGTATCCAGTACAACCCCTCATCTTCTTTTTCGATGGGCATGGTATCCGGGACAATTTCCACAATCCAGGATTCGGGAATGCTGTTGCGGAGCCTCTTGCTGAAGGCGATGTTCATGTCGGTGGGCCTGTCGGCGTGGTCGAAGATGATAAGCGCCGGGGAATCTCCCGTAATGAGCGCCGTCTCCAGGATGTTTGCCGCTTCTTCGATGGTGTTGCAGGTGTACATGGTGGAATCTTCGGCCATGTCATTTTCCAGAAGCCAGCGGAGAGTCCACTGGCTCAGGCGGTCCAAGCTGCCCGGCGAAGAAGGGGCTATGAAGAATATATGTCCCACGGCCTAAAGTATAGAAAGATTGAAAGCCCTTTTTTAGGGTCAAAAAGGGCAATTTTGGAGAGAAATCTATTATTTTTGAGATAGGAAAAACATATCAAACATTAATCAACAATTAACGCACATGTTTCCCGACCTTGGCGAATTCAGACTGATAAACGGTATTCTGGAAAAGTCGTTGCCCCTAGAAAAAGAAGCCCCCGAATTTCGGGACTGGCTCCCCGTAGGCGACGATTCCGCCGAGTTTGACGGTTGGCTTGCCACCAAGGATCTGTCCGTAGAAGGGACACACTTCCGCCTGGACTGGTCCACGCCGGAGCAGGCCGTGGAAAAGCACATCGTTTCCAACGTCTCGGACATTTCGGCCATGGGAGGCAGGCCACGGCTGGCCTTGTTCGGCCTGTGCGTCGGTAAAAGTTGGAGAGAAGACACGGTGCGTCGAGTGTCCGCTGCGGTGGCGGAAGGCTTTGCGAAAAGGAACATCTCCCTTATCGGGGGCGATACCGTTTCCGGCGAAGTGGGGATGTTCTCTACGACCCTCATAGGCGAACAGGTGTCCAAGACCCGCCTGCTCCGGAGTGGCGCTAGGGCGGGCGACAGGCTGTTCGTCTCGGGATCTCTCGGGCGCTCTGCCGCAGGGCTCTGGCTGTTGCAGAACCGCCCCGCCGGTTTCGAGGAATTTCAGGACCTGATTCAGTACCACTTGAGCCCCTCCATCCGGGAGGACTTCGGCGCACGTCTCGCCTCTACGGGCGTTTGCCACGGTGCTTTGGACATCAGCGACGGACTTTCTTCGGAACTGAACCATTTGGCCCTGTCATCTGCGGTTTCCTTGGAGGTGGAGGCCAATCGGATTCCCGTAGACCCTCGGGTTTCGGAAATGTGCAGCCGATATGGCCTAAATCCTATGGATTTTGTGATGGATGGCGGTGAAGAATACGTGCTTTTATTTACCGTTTCTGCCAAAAATGATATATTTTCAGTAAAAGGTTTCCCCGACGGGGTATACGAGATTGGCTCGGTTCAAGAAGGAACCGGCGTCTACATGCTCGAAGAGGGGAAAAAGAAGATTGTTAAAGCTCAGGCTTGGTCGCATTTATGATAAGTAACACAAAAATGAACTTGGGCCAATTGCTGATTCGTCAGGGTGTCCTGGACGAAGACCAGCTGGCTCATGCCACCTCCGAACACAAGCGTACCGGAATCCCTCTGGCGAAGATTCTCATCCGCCTGGGCATGGTCAGCGAAGATACCCTTACGAGCATCTTGGGTGTGCAGATGCAGTCCACAACCAAGATGCGTATCGGCGAGATGTTGCTCGCCCAGAAGTACATCACCCAGGAACAGCTGGACCAGGCTCTGGAAGAGCAGAAGAAGACCGGCAAGCGCCTTGGCCGTACTTTGGTGGACTTGAAGTTCATGCCCGAAGAACGCCTGGTGGAGATTCTCTCCAAGCAGTTCGAAGTTCCCTATGTAAGGCTTGAAAATTTTGCTATCGACCCCGAGGCCTACACCTACTTGCCCGAAGACTTGTGCAGGACTTACAAGGTGGTGCCCCTGTTTGTTTCCAAGGGTGAAGATGACCGCCGTGTCCAGCGTGAAGCCCTGACCATCGCAATGACTGATCCCACCAACATGCGTGTGATCAACATCGTGAAGTTCAAGGTGAAGATGGAAGTGGACATCGTCATGGCCTCCGACGCAGATGTGGTCAAGACTATCGACCGCGTGTTCGCGGGGCGTAGCACTTCCGAAGAATCCTTGGCGGAGCTGATTGGTGAGACCAAGGATGGCGAAGAACTGGAAACCGTGGAACGGGGTCAGGGAAACAGCGACGAACCGGAACTGACCGACGAAGAAGGCCGCCAGGTGGTGCGAATCGTGACCACGCTGATTCACGAAGCCATTGCCCGTCACGCCTCTGATATTCACCTGGAACCCCAGGAAACCTTCCTCAAGCTCCGTTACCGTATCGATGGTGACCTACAGGTCATGTCACCCATTCCTGCCCGCTTGATGCCCCAGATTCTTTCCCGTATCAAGCTTCTTTCCAAGATGGACATCGCCGAAAAGCGTAAACCCTTGGACGGTCGTTTCACGGTGCGTTACAAGGGTTCCGAGGTTGACCTTCGTGTGAGCTCTTTCCCGATTTCGCTCCGTAAGCGCGGTGTTTGTGAAAAGATCGTTATGCGTATCTTGGACCCGAACTCGGGTCAGTTCCCCTTGAAGGACATGGGCTTTGACCCCCGTGTGCTCAAACAGTTCATTGATGCTATTAACGCTCCTAACGGTATTGTGCTTGTGACCGGTCCTACGGGTTCCGGTAAGTCTACCACGCTTTACGCTTCTATTCGAGAAATTTTGGATTCCACCATCAACATCTCTACGATGGAAGACCCTGTGGAACTTAATATTGACGGTGTGAACCAAGGTCAAATCAACAACGCGGCGGGCTTTACCTTCGCCGCGGGCATTCGCGCCCTGCTCCGTCAGGACCCGGATGTGATTATGATCGGTGAAATGCGTGACCAGGAGACGTCGTCCATGGCTATCGAAGCCGCTCTGACGGGTCACTTGGTCTTCAGTACGCTCCATACCAACGATGCTGCCGGTGCATTCCCCCGTCTGCTGGAAATGGGTCTGGAACCCTTCCTGGTGTCCACCGCCATCAAGGGCGTGCTTGCCCAGCGTCTGGTGCGCCGCATCTGCAAGTACTGCAAAGAACCTGTAGAAATATCTCCGTCCCTCCGCGAAGAACTCCACCTGTCTCCCGACATGCAGTTCTACCATGGCAAGGGGTGCGAAAAGTGCGACGGTTCTGGTTACAAGGGCCGTTGCGGCATCTATGAGTTCTTGGTGCCCAACGAAACCGTGCGTAACCTGATTATCAAACGTTCTTCTGGTGACGTCATCAAGCGCGCCGCCATGCAGGAATGCGACATGATTACGCTCCGTATGGACGGTATCCAGAAGGCCTTGGACGGTCACACCACGCTGGAACAGGCGGTGGGTGCCTCCGCTGCCGACGATTAGTCAGATAAATGAAATAGTAAGAATGAAGAATTAAAAATGACCTGTTTCATTTTTAATTCTTTTTTTTGTTTCCCCGATAGATGGGAAAAGTTTCTATATTGCACATTTGTGTAGAATCAGGGGCTTTAGATGGCTAATATTGTTGATGGTAGTGTTTTAGACAAGGAACTGAACCCGGAACAGGCGGCGGCTGCCAAGAAGATTGACGGCCCTATGCTGATTTTGGCCGGGGCGGGTTCGGGCAAGACGCGTGCCATCACCTACAAGATTGCCCATCTGGTGTCGTTCCATCAGGTGGAGGCGGACCGGATTCTGGCGGTGACGTTTACCAACAAGGCTGCCCGCGAAATGAAAGAGCGTATCCAGAAACTTTTGCAGGTTCGCCTGGCCTTCAACTGGATGGGCACCTTCCATTCCGTGTGCCTGAAACTTTTGAGGCTTTGCCTGACCAAAGATTTTGTGATTCACACCATGGGCGGCTCCTGGTACGACAACAATTTCTCCATCTATGACGACGATGACCAGAAACGGATTCTGAAAGAAATCCTCAAGGAAGAACTGGGCGAAAATTACGATGCGTCCGAAGTAAAAAAACTTCACGGAGCCATTTCTCGGTACAAGAACACCATTCTATATACCAACGGCGAAGCTGTTTTGCAGACGCCGGAAATCGCCATGATGCGGGCTGAATTTGCCGACCAGGAGAGAATGGCAAGACTTTACGGGGAATACCAGAAGCGCCTCAAGGAATCCAACGCCATGGACTTTGATGACCTGCTGTTCAATACGGTGCTCATGCTCCAGAAAGTACCCCACTTGGCAGACCAGCTGGCGGAACGCTACAAGTACGTGGTGGTAGATGAATATCAAGATACCAACGACGTGCAGTATGAGCTTTTGAAGTTGCTCATTAACGAGCAGAAAAACGTGACGGTGGTGGGCGACGACGACCAGAGCATTTACGGCTGGCGTGGGGCGAACATCAAGATTATCCGCAATTTCCATAGGGATTTTGCCCCGGTGACTATTGTGAAATTGGAACGGAACTACCGCTCTACGTCGAATATCGTGAAGGGGGCGGGCTCCGTAATAGCCCACAACGTGCGCCCCCTGGAAATGCAGAAGGTGGTGTATTCCAAGGAAGAGGCCGGCGACCCCATCCGGGTACGGCACACGATGGACGATCGCAGCGAAGCCCAGCAGATAGCGGATTTGATTGCCGTGGCGGGTGAGGCGAATTACTCCAAGACGGCGGTGTTTTACCGCACCAATGCCCAGTCCCGCGTGATAGAAAAAGCCTTGAATGACAACCGCATTCCTTCAGTGATTTTTGGTGGTACGCGGTTCTGGGACCGCAAGGAAGTCCGGGATATCCTTTCGTATCTGCGTCTTCTTTCAAATGAAAAGGACGATGCCGCCCACCTGCGGGTCATCAACACGCCGCCCCGTGCCATCGGCAAGACTTCAGTAGAGAATGTCCTTGCCCGCGTTCGAAATGGCGAAGGAACCTTCTGGCAGATGCTTGTGGCCGAGGCTAGCGGTGTGTCCCGTTCCGCTCCCAAGCTGAAAGGCTTTGTGGACTTGATCCAGTCCTGGAAAGAACTGGTGGCCGCCGGAGAGACTCCGCTCCCGCTCCTGGCAGAACGGATTGTAAACGATGTCGCCTACAAGGAATTCTTGCGGAAAGACGACGAACTTTCTGCAGACGAACGGATAGGCAACGTCGATGAAATGATTAACGCTATCCGTGAATTCGACGAAGAACATCCGGGGGCCACGTTAGACGCCTTCTTGCAGGATATTTCCCTCTTGACCGACGCCGACAAGAAGGTGGACGATTCCAAGGGCCATGTAACTCTTATGACCATCCACATGGCGAAGGGTCTAGAATTCAATACGGTGCACATTGCCGGCTGTGACGATGGCATTTTCCCGCTGATTCGGGAAAGCTCTATGCTGAGCGTCAAGGAGGCCAACGACCAGCTTGAAGAGGAACGTCGCCTGTTCTACGTAGGCTGTACCCGTGCCGAAAAGAAGCTTTACCTGTACCATGCGGAACGTCGCTTTTTCCAGGGGACTATCCGGCCTTTTGCGCCGTCTCGGTTCTTGAAGGAACTGGATCCTTCTGTCGTAGAATTTACGCCCTGCATAGATGAACGGCCCGCCTTTTCGGGCTGGACGCCTGATGCTCCCGAAAAGCCCCGTTACAATAGCGCCCCGTCTTTTGTTCGCAACCGGAGCTTTGGCTCCGGAACTTCGGGCTCGAGTTCGTCGGGCATTTCGGGCGGGTCTCGGTTCGGAGGTTCCAGGGGTTCCGTTCCGGATTCGGTCCGCAAGAACGACCGGCGTATCGTCTATCGCAATCCCATAAAGGTGGCGCCGACCACTAGTTCTGTGGATACGTCGGGCCCTCGCATTGTCTATGATGAGTATAGCGAGAATCCTTTCCATCCGGGAGCAAAGGTGCGGCACATCAAGTACGGAGTCGGGACTGTTACCCGCTGTTACGGCGAAGGGGACAACGCCCGTGTAGATGTCCGTTTTGGCGATGGAAACCTGCGTACCATTATCTTGAAATATGCCGCCCTGCAGGTGGTGGGGTAGTGGATAGGGGTTAGGATCTAGGGGCTAGGGGTTAGTGATTAGTGGTTAGGATAGCCGGTTTCGAGAGGTGTCATCCTCGCGAAGGCGAGGATCCGCTTGAGGGATGCAAGCAGATGTTCGCTTTCGCGAACATGACGAAAATGGACTAATTTCACACCTCACACCTCACAACCCATAACTCGCAACTCATAACTCATAACTCATAACTCATAACTCACCACTCACCACTCACCACTCACTACTCACAACTCACAACTCACAACTCATTTGCCTTTCATTCCAAATTTTTCTATATTACCCCTCGTAAAGATTGGAGAGTCCTATGCTTGAAAACGATGAAGTCCTGAAATTGGCCAAATTGTCCCGCCTGAGCATTTCCGAAGAGGAAATTCCTGCCGTCAAGGGCCACCTGGACAAGATGCTCAATCATCTGGAAGCGCTGAAGGCTCTGGACCTTTCCAATGTAGAACCTATGACCGCCGTCGAAACCGGCGAGACGGTTCTTCGCGAAGACGTACCTGTACAGGGATTTACCCTAGAGCAGGCTTTTGCAAATGCGCCGGCGGTGGAAAACGACCACTTTGCCATTCCCAAGGTCATTGGCGGCTAGAAGCCTCCTTTGCCTGGACTATGTCTCCTGTATCCTGCATTGTTCCTGCCCGCATGGGGTCTTCCCGGTTTCCCGGGAAGCCGCTTTTCAAGTTGTGCGGCAAGGAGATGATTGTCCGCACCCTGGAGCGGGCGGCCCTTGCAGAATGCTTTGACCGCATCGTCTGTGCTACCGACAGCGACGAGATTGCCGAGGTGGTTTCCCGTGCCGGATTCGAATTCTTGTTGACGGGAGAGGCGGCTACCGGTTCTGACCGGGTGGCGGAGGCCGCCCGCGCCCTGGACCTTGACCTGGTGGTGAACCTGCAGGGTGACGAACCCTTGGTAGAGCCTTCGGTCTTGTGGGATGTCGCCCGGACTCTTGCCGAAAACCCGGACTGCTGGGTGACGGTGGCCTGCCCGCTTAAGCCGGAAGACGTTCCCTTGAAGACGGTGGTGAAGGTCTTGGTCAAGGACGGTTTTGCCGTCGATTTTCGCCGGGAAATTCCTGCAGGCGAAGCTGGCCGGTGGTTCCAGCACCAGGGAATCTATGCCTATTCCCGCAGGTCCCGCGATGAATTTACTTCTTTGTCCCAGAGTAAGCTTGAACTGGAACGCTCCCTGGAGCAGATGCGGATTATGGGCGTGCGCCCTATCCGTATGGTCCAGAGTCCCTATGAGAGCATCTCCGTGGATGTGCCTTCTGACGCGAATGCCGTCGAAGCCTTGCTACATGAACAAAAAAAGCAGGGGCTGCCGGACGGACGATTTAAGGAGCCCCTGCGTAGTCCGTAGGTGCTCTTGATGAACGCTCCCGAAAAACAGATCCTCCGTATGGCCCTGGTCTTTTTGGTACTTGGGCTGGTTTTCCGCTATCTACCCTGGGGCATACCCGCCATCGGGCAGGTGGACGAATACTCCAATTTGGAATATGTCGCTGAAAGGGATTATATCTCGAAAAAGTCCGGACCCGATTCCGATACAATTATGAACAAAGTAACAAACGCCGATTCGTCTGAATACAAGGGTAAAAAACAAAAAAATGCGAAAAACAAGCAAAAAAAGCCGAATTTGCCCATACATGTCAATTCTGCCGGGGTAGAGGAATTGTGTGCCTTGAAGGGGGTTGGACCCAAGCTTGCCGAGAAAATTTTGGCGTTTCGCGTTCAAAACGGCCCCTTTTCAGGCCCTCAGGATTTGGAAAAAGTGCCCGGAATCGGCAAGAAAAAACTGGAAGGCCTCCTACAGGGGGTGATTTTTGATTAGTTTTAGGGTGTACGTTTTCATAAGTCGTTGAGTATATGAGTGATACGAAGATTTATCTAGGTATTGAGGTTGGGGATGCTTCCCTAAAAGTGGCCCTGTTGGACTCCGCCGAAAAGCGGGTTTTGCGCACGGCAATTCTCCAGACTGGCACCAGTCCCTTGGATGACGTTTACACTTTTGAAACGGTCCTCCAGGCTTGGTTGGAGTCCGTTCAGCAGGAATCCGTAGAGGCAGTGTCTCTTTCTATTCCGGCATTCCGCTCAGTTATAAGGCAGGTGTATGTACCTGCTGAGGCTTGCGCCAACCGTGAAGAATACCTGGAATGGTATTTGGGGCTCATTACCAACGCCGAAAAGGGCTCCTATATCATGGACTATCAAGTCCTGTGCGGTGATGCTACCGTTGGCGAAACCGTTCTGTTGATTGCGGTTCGTCGAGAATGGGTGGATGGCGTTCGTAAAGGCTTCCGCAACAAGGCGTTAGCGCCTAAGACTATGGAAGTGGATGTACTCTCGTTACTAAACTTGATGGATGCCGCAGACCATATTGACGGATTGGAATGTGTAATCAAGGCTGATTTCGCTGGCGTTACAATGATGTGGATTTCCAAGGATCGACTCCAGGATTTGCGTTGTGTTTCAACCCTTTCCCTTGTGGACAAGTCCGCTGAAGAGGCGTACGGATTCCTGGCCAACGGCATTCGTGAACAGATTGATTTTGCCAAAGAAGATGACGTTTCTTTTGATGTCAAGCAAATACACCTATGTGGCGAACTAGCGACGGATCCCTTGTTTATGAAGAGTCTGCAGGGTGTTCTTCCTGAATACCAGATTGTTTTGATGGACTCCTTCTCCAGTCTAAGACTTCCGGTGGAAGAAGAAGACTCTGCTGCGGTTCTTAGCTGTGCTGGTGCTATTGGCGCGGCCTTGAACCTTATGGAGGAAGTATGATTCACTTGAACCTTATTGAGGCTGCTGAGCGTTCCTCCCTGATGGAGAATGTGAACCCGGTCCATGTGACCGATGTCCGCGCTGCAAGAAAGTCTTCTAAGTCCAAGTTGCTGACTGCAGGTTTGGCTGCGGCCTTTGTCTTTGTCGCGTTCAGCTGTTTCTTGAGTGTGTTTGGCGTTCCAACTCCCCTGCAAGGAGCGTTGCCTGAAGCCTATCTGTCCTTGATAGGGGCAGAGGACCCGAGCCAAGCCTTGACCTTGGGTGCCGGACAGACCACCACAGCCGGTGGGCTGTTGGAGGCGGAAGCTGCTGCCGAACGTGCTGTGCTTAAGATGCGTGAGGGAATGTCTGTAAAACAGGTGGTTGCAGAAATCAATCCCCAGGCATTGTACAATAATAGCCGGAAGAGTTATGAGTCTTACTTGCCGCTAGAAAAAATTTCTTACCAGAAAGCGGCTAGTGCTCAGTTCCTTACCTTCCTTGCAACGGCAACTCCCGATGATGTGGGCTTTTCGGATTGTATTTTCCAAACGCCTAACTACTACTATATTCGTGGTGTGGCCGCCAAACCCACTTCCCAGCGGAGCTTTTTGGAAAGGGTGAAGGCGGTTAGTACCGATTTCAGAACTCCTCCGCTGCCGGAAAATGCTCCAGCTACGGACATTACCGCTTTTGGCTTGTTTAATGTTTCCTCGCCGAACTTGACAGCTGTTAAGAACTTTGTGAAGACTGCCGAAGTTGCAGAAGAACTCAAGGCGTTGAAGGCTCTTGCAACCAATGCCAAACTGAATTTCAAGGGGCTCGAAAAGCCTGCCGTAGAGGATTTTGGCGTGTACAAACGCTACTCTTACACGGTGTCTGCCAATTCGGATTTTCCGGAACTGCAGAATTTTGCTTCTGCTCTGCTGGAATCTCCAGTTCGTGTAGGCGTCACGAAGATGGAAATGTTTTTTGCCAAGCATGACATCCAGAGCTCAATGCAGTTCGTGATGTTCGTGGTTCCTTAAATGCCTATTCGCATTACGGGCGGGGACCTTCGTGGACGGATGGTCCCTTCTCCTCCCAGCATGAAAACTAGGCCAACGGGTTCGAGGACCCGTGAGGCTCTTTTTAACATTTTGCAAAGCGTTGATGGATTCCGCATGCTGGACCTGTTTGCCGGTTCGGGCATTATGGGAATCGAAGCCTTGAGTCGCGGGGCGGCCCATGTAGTGGCTGTGGAAATGGTTCGTTCCCAAGCACATCTCTTGCTGCAGGGGTACAAGGCGTTGTCTTTGGAAAAGAAACTTACTTTGTACGAAAAGAACGCCTTGACTTTGGAAAAAGAGGAACTGTGTGCCGAAGGCGGCTTTGATTTGATATATGCAGATCCGCCATTCAAGGATATGGAATATCCTGACTTGCGCTCTTTCTGGCAGTGGCTGAATCCTAATGGTGTGGCCGTGTTCGAGGCGCCCAGTCGAAACTTACCCGCATGGATTAAAGAGGCCTCCGACGCTGGACTGGTTCAGGTCCGCCGCTATGGGGAATCCTCGTTGGTGATTTATAGGTCGTAGGAACGTCATCCTCACAACGCTCCCCCCCCCCCTAAATCCTAACCCCTAACCCCTAAAACCTAACCCCTATTGACTATATTTACAGCATGGAAAGAATTGCTGTATTTGCAGGGTCTTTTGATCCGTTTACCTTGGGGCATTTGGATATCGTCAAAAGGGCCGCCGCCCTTTTCGATGAGCTGTGGGTTGTGCTTGCCGTAAACGCCTCCAAGAAAAACATGTTTTCGGAATCGGACCGCCTGACCTTCATAAACATGTCCGTTGCCGGAATCCCGAACGTGAAAGTGACATCTTATGATGGACTGACTGTGGATTTTATGAAAAGCGTCGGTTCGAAGTTTTTGGTCCGGGGCGTGCGCGGTGCTATGGATGTTGAATATGAACAGTCCATCGCCTGGAACAATCGGACCCTTTATCCCGAATGCGAAACGGTTATTTTCTCCAGCGCTTCGGAACACTTGTCGTTAAGCAGTTCCGTGGTTCGCGAACTCTTGAAGGCCGGCGTTTCGGATACGGTGGACGGTCGAGAATTACTCTCGAACTATGTCCATGTCGAAGTCATTCCCTTGTTGTTGAAAAATAGCCGTTAAGTATGACGCCCTTTCGATTCTTACCCAAGGTTATTCGAGTCCTGCTGATTTCAAACGCTGTGGTGTTTGCGATTGCGGCTATCGTGGGCGGTATGCTGGGGCTGCATTTGAACCTGCCTGGTGTTGGATATGGCTCGCTTCAGGAATATATCCTCTACTTCGGAGCCTTTTTGCCTACGGCTCCCTTTGAGGCTTGGCGCTACGTAACCTACATGTTTATCCATGTAGATTTTATGCATTTCTTTTTCAATATGCTGATGCTCTGGATGTTCGGTGCAGAGGTCGGGGAATGGATGGGTACCAAGCATTTTGCCTTCATGTATTTCTTCTGTGGAATATTTGCGGCTATCTTCAGTGTTGCCATGAGTATTCTGGGACTCACCCATAATCCCATTATCGGAGCCTCCGGTGCCTTGATGGGCGTGTTTGTCGCCTACTACAAGTTTTTCCCGGAACGCCGAATTCTGATGTTCTTTTTTATCCCCATGAAAATCAAGCACGCCATGTGGGTGATGGTTGCCTTTGATATCATGTTTGCAAATACCGGCGATGCCATTGCCCACTTCGCCCACTTGGGTGGTGTGGTGGCGGGCTTTATTTATATGGCCTTGTACCAGAATGTGTTTACCAAGAGCTCTAGTATTCTTTACAATTCGCCCTTGTCCGGATTTTTCCGCTTGTTCTCCAAACACCCCGGCCGCTATAAAAAATGGAACAATCCCTTTGATACCGAAAATCGGGATGGGCAGGGAGAGAGGGCTGACAGTCAAGTTGAAGAACCCGAAGTTCTGGAAGGCGAAGTCTTTTACATGGACGAACAGAAGCGGATGGATGAAATCCTGAAAAAAGTCAATGCAGAAGGAATCCAGTCGTTGACGGAATCTGAACGACAGTTTTTGTTGAAGGCCAGCGAAAGGCTGCGCCGTAGGAGAGGTTACTGATGAAAAAGGTTTTGGGAATGGGCGCAGCCCTGGTGGATATTTTGGCCAACGTAGATGACGCTTGGATTGAATCCCAGGGAGTGCAGAAGGGCGGCATGAACATGGTGGACTGGCCTCAGATGGAAAAGTTCCTGCTGTCGCTGAAGAATCCTGTGCGTGTGCCTGGTGGCTCTACCTGCAATACCATGGTGGGACTTTCGCGTCTGGGAGGCAGGGCCGCCTTTATTTCTAAAATCGGTGACGACGACTTGGGAAAAATTTTCCAGAAACACCTGGAACGAAACGGCGTGGAATCCAAGTTGGGACTTTCCGGTGCGGCTACGGGCTGTGTGTTTTCGGCGGTGACTCCCGATGCCCAGCGTTCCATGTGGACTTACCTTGGGGCTTCTGACTTTTTAGGGAGTGATGACTTTGTGCCCGCCCTCTATGACGACGTGGGCCTGCTTTACGCCGAAGGTTACCGTGCCTTCAATGGGGAGTGTTTCAAGAAGGCCTTTACCCTTGCCCGTAGTCTGGGCGTAGAAACGGCTCTGGACTTTAGCAGTTTCGGTGTGGTGGATGCCTGCCGCAAACTGTTCGATGAACTTTTCGAAGAAAAGATGATTGACATCATTATCGCCAACGAAGACGAAGCCTTTGCCTATGCCGGCGTCAAGGAAGAGGCGGCTCTGGATGTGCTTGCCAAGAAGGCGAAGGTGGCCGTGGTAAAAATCGGTAAGCGTGGCGCTTTGATTGCCAAAGATGGCGTGGCGACCCGCGTGCAGGCTGGTTCTGCAAAGGCCATTGATACCACCGGTGCAGGCGACCTGTGGGCTTCGGGATTCTTGTATGGCTACATGAACGGCTGGGACATGGAACGCTCCGGTAACCTGGGAAGCCTTGTTTCTAACGAAGTAGTGCAGGTGATGGGCGCCCAGATTCCCGAAGACGGATGGGCCCGCATCAAGGAAACGATGGCGTAATCTTTTAGGAGGCTGAGATGGATAACTTTGAAGCGGATATCTTGATTCTGGGATATGGTCCTGCTGGTGTTTCTGCGGCGTTGTACGGGCTCCGTGCGGGGCTCGATGTGCTGTTGGTGGGCAAGGATGGCGGTGCGCTTTCTAAAGCCCATGCTATCCAGAACTATTACGGCCTAGAAAAGCCCCTGACCGGCGAAGAACTTTTGCAGGTGGGCAAGAAACAGGCCTTGGATCTTGGCGCACAGATTGTCGATGACGAAGTGATGGACCTGATGTTCGACGGTTCGCAGTTTGTGGCCAAGGGGCTTACGGCATCTTATCATGGCAAGGTTTGCATCATGGCTACCGGCGCTGCTCGCAAAAAGCACCCGCTGCCTGGAATGGCCGAGATGGAAGGCCACGGGGTCAGTTATTGCGCTGTCTGCGATTCCTTCTTTTACAAGGGCAAGAACGTGGCCGTGCTAGGAAACGGCGAATATGCCCTTCATGAAACCGAAGAGCTTTTGCAGGTGGTGGGTTCCGCAACGCTTTTGACCAACGGTGCAGAAGTTTCTGCAAAATTCCCAGACAAGGTCCGCATCGAAAAGCGGCATTTGCAGGGCCTGGTAGGCGAAGGTGCTTTTCAGGGCGTGCGCTACGAAGACGGTACTGAAGAAAACTTCGACGGCTTGTTTGTGGCCCTAGGTAGCGCCAACGCTACGGATTTGGCATTGAAGGCGGGTGCCGCCTTTGACCAGGGAAAGCTTGTGCTGGACGGTGATTTGCAAACGACCCTTCCGGGCCTCTATGCGGCGGGGGACTGTACCGGCGGTATCTTGCAGGTGTCTGTAGCTGTAGGCGAAGGCGCCAAGGCGGCTCTTGCGGCGATTAAGTACCTGAGAGAGAACAAATAATTCAGAATTTGGATTTTGGAGTTCGGAATTATAACTCCGAAATCTGGAGTCAGAAATCAGAATTATCCCATGCGCCGTCTGACTTTACTGACCAATCCGGACACTTGTAATTTACGCTGCCCGCTGTGCTTTTTGAACCAGCGGGGAGTGCCGACCGGTCTTGGCGAGATGCCCATAGAAGTGGCTCGGCGTTCCATTGAAAAATATGCGGGAGTACGGGAGGTGATTCCCTCCACCATGGGAGAGCCTTTACTTTATTCCCATTTCGAAGAACTGCTGGAATCGTGCATGAGTCGCGGGACTCCTTTGAACTTGACTACCAACGGGAGTTTTCCTAAAAAGTGGGGAAGTGACGAAGGACTGAAAAGCCTGCTGCTTGCCTGCAGTGACATCAAGGTGAGTACCCTTTCTTACGAGACGGGTGGATTGCCCGAAGACGAGTGGAAAGCCAATGTGGAAAAACTGCTGGATGTTCGTAGGCTGTTGCTGGAGGGCGATAGTTCGCAGGCTGTGGCCGCTGTTTCACTGCAGGTGACGCTTCACCGCGAAAACGCGGATTCTGCGTCGGAACTTTTGCGATGGGCGGAACGAGTCGGCATTAGTCGGATCAAGTGGAATCCGGTGGTGTTTTTGGGCTGTGCGTCACGAGAATTGCGGGAACGGTTTGCCTTGCCCGAAGGTGCCGTGGAACGGCTACGGAAAGATCTGCACTCCGACAGGGTTCGTTGCGAAGGAAGTCTGTATTTCGAAGTCCGAGGCGGTTCTTGTGCTGTGTCTGGTAAGGATTGCAACGGAAAATCGCCGGAGTGCCCTTTTGCCGACGAGGTATGGGTCTGGCCCGACGGTCACGAGGACCATTGCCCCGAACCGGAACGAAGGTGGGGGTAGGATGTCATCCCCGCGCAGGCGGGGATCTGCTTGCTGGTTGGAATAGCGAGATTGGACAAGAACTTCGCTATGCTTCAGTTCTTGCCCTACGGGTTAAGCCTGCGGCTTAATCCCTGAATCGGCTATATTCACTTCGTTCATCGCCGATTCAGTGCCAAAAGTTTCACTTTGTTCAACTTTTGCCCTTCGGGCTTGCCGTGCTTTGCACGGTCAAGGCCTCCCGCGTCGCGTTTCACTTCGTTCCGCTCCGCGGTAGTCGAACTCACTTCGTGAGTTCTCATCTCGCTTGTTATCCCGAATAAAAAAACGAAAAGACCCCTATATGGGGTCTTTCTCGTTTTTATCGGAATAGCGAGATTGGACAAGAACTTCGCTATGCTTCAGTTCTTGCCCTACGGGTTAAGCCTGCGGCTTAATCCCTGAATCGGCTGTATTCACTTTGTTCATCGCCGATTCAGTTGAACTCACTTCGTGAGTTCTCATCTCGCTTGTTATCCCGAATAAAAAACGAAAAGGGCCCCTTGAGGGGTCCTTTTTTCGTTTTTATCGGAATAGCGAGATTCGAACTCACGACCTCTTGCTCCCGAAGCAAGCGCTCTACCAGGCTGAGCTATATTCCGGTTTGGTGGCTCAAAGATAGTTAAAAAAGACGAAAAATTAAAGGTCAAATGCAAATTTTTTAGCGAGATGAGACAAAAACCTAACTTTGTTACGGTTTTTGCCCTACGGGTTAAGCCTTTGGCTTAATCTCTGAATCGGCTGTATTCACTTCGTTCATCGCCGTTTCAGTCGAACTCACGACCTCTTGCTCCCGAAGCAAGCGCTCTATCAGGCTGAGCTATATTCCGGTTTTGTGGCTCAATGCGGTTATTTTTTCGCTTTTGGGGCGGGTTTTCCGATTTTGAGGATGCTGGAACCGGCGTTTTCGATTTCGGTGCGGTAGAAAACCACCCGGTTTCGCCATTCGGAGCGGACCTTGCGGTCGATAATCTTCTTGACGTTGCCGTAGGCGGGGTTCCCGCCCCCGTGGATGACCCGGAGCACGCTGAGTCCAGCGATGGACATTTGGGACATGCGGCGTTCCACCGCCTCCGCCGCCTCGTCGGCGGTCATACCGTGGAGGTCGATCTCGTCTTCGGGTAGCGGTGTGCCCCAGGAGGCAGGATTCCGGACTTTTTTCCCCTTGAAAACTTTTTTCTCGGTCGGGACGTCGGCCTTCTCTGCATCCAGGGCCTTGTCCTTGTCTTCCATGTGGTGGTTCTTGATCCACTCCAGCTGGAAAAGTTCTTCTTCGTTGAAAGCCATTTTATACCTTGAAGTTCTTGTGGTAGTTCCAGGTCCACTGCTCGGGGTGGTCCTCGATCCAGCGTTCCACGTCGGCGGCTATGGAGTTGACCAACTCCGCCTCGCCTTCGGGAGTGGCGGCCATCTTGGGTGGGTAGTAGTGCTCGAACCGGATGACGTGCTCCCGGATTTTTTTGCCCTGCTTGACAACTGTTTCGCTGTAGGTGCGGAAGGTGACGATGCTTGCCCCCATCTGGTTTACCTTGACAGGAAGCCGCAAATAAAGGGTGTTCTTTTTCCCGAAAAGGGAGACGGTGTTGCCCTTGGTGTTACGGCCCTGGTCCACCACCATGGCAAGGATTCCCTGGGTCTTGAACAGGTTACGGATAAGGCTCTGGAGCTTGTCGGGGTGGTATTCGGTAAGGTTCGGGTCGCTACGCAGGTCTTCTAGGCACTTGCGCATGGCGGCATCCCCTGCAGAATCGGTAATGAGGTGTACCGGCTTGCCGTAGCGGCAGAGAATTCGGTGCATGTTCTCGAAGGCGCCCTGGTGGATGCTCATGCCCACCACGGTTTCGGCCTTGGCGGCATCTTGCATAATAAATTCGTTCTCGAACCGGACCCGTGCCGTGGCAGAGGGAATCCGGGCCAGCAGGCGGTAGCTGTCGATGCCGTTCCAGTAGATGCTTTCGAATACGTCTTTCGGTGTAATCTTGTGCTTGCGTGTGGCGTTCTTTCCGTAGAAACCCGTTTCTTGCAGGAGCCGTTCAACGCGGCCGTAGGCCCGCTTGGTATGGAGCGCCTTGTAGATAGGGTACGCAATCTTGAACAGCAGCGCAAAGAAGGCGTCCGGCAACCGCAGCAACGCGTGAAGTGTAGCTTTGTATATGACGAATTTTGCCTTGAGCATTTTAGAGCTTAGCACATAGAATGTTTAATTCCACATCACACACTTCACATTTCACATTAGTTTTTTATTCTTCGTCAAACTCCAAGATGCCGCGTCCGAACTCCCGCACGAACAGCCTGCGGGAAAGTCCTTCGCCGGCGTAGCTGATGGTAGGCGAGATTTCGTAGAGCTTATTCGGGTTTACCTCCACGTGGGCCTTGCGGAGCCACTCGCGGTGGAGACGTCCGATCATGTTGCGGGCGGTCTTGGGAGAATCGTTTCCGTCGGCGTTCTTGACGGGGCTGAACTCTTCTTCGCGGACCACTCCGAAGGGAAGCATGGAACCCAGCAGCGGGAAGGCGTCAAAGAGGAACTGCTCGAACTTGAAGCATTTCTCGATGCCGCAGACGGTCTTTCGGGCGGTGTGCCACGGAAGTCTGCTGGTCTGCAGCTTGCGGAGCCCTGCCAGCTTGAACAGGTGTATGGCGATGTTCCCGCCGTCGAAGGTGAGGCTGCCGTCGGCGTTGGTCATGTCGCGGTAGTTTTCGGGAAGGTCGCTGTATTCCACCACGCCGGGCTTGCCGTTCTGCAGAGCGAATATGCCCACCTTCTCGTTTGGACCCGCCTTGGGCACCACCTTGGAGGCCGACATGCTACGGCCTTCGCTGGCGAGAGCCCCGATGAACGCCGGGTCGCAAATGCGGCACAGCGCGTTATCTACGCTGTAGAGGAACACGTACTGCACGCCCTTTTCTACAAGCCAGGCCAGAGTTCCGCTCTGTGCCAGGGCGCGGAAGCAGCCGCCGTTTCCGTCGGGCACAAGGGCCAGGCGGTTGTTCTCGTCCACCACGGCCTTGCCTTCGGGAGTGAGGGCGCAGATGGTGCCCTGTTCAAAGAAACGGATGTTGTCCCGGTCCATGCCAAAAAACTTGTGTTCGGTAAAGAAGTTGACGGTGGCCTCGTGGTTCAGGGGGCTGGTCATGATGCACCAGGGAATGGGGTGGCCCACCTGTGCGGCCAAATTTTGAAGTCGTTCCGCTTGCAGCTGGAATAAACTCTTGTGGCTGGGGAGCCCGATGTCGAACATGCCCTTGGGTCCATCGAACCCCAGGCGGGAACCCTGTCCGCCCGCCACCAGGAAGGCGGCCACCTGTCCTTTCTGGAGCAGGATTTCTCCGGTTTCTTTCCAGAAGTCGTAGCGCAGGTCGTCGGCGGCAATCTTGAAGGGCATGGGCTTGAGGTCGGCGGAAACGTTGTCTGCCAGGGTGGCGGCGGACTTTTCGGCGTAGAGGGCTTTCAGTTCTTCCCAGTCCTGGGATAAAACATCTCGCTCCAGAAGTTCGCGGGCCTCGCCGCTCAACGATTCAAGGCGGGCGGCCAACTCTTGCTGCCCCGCTGCGTTCAACTTGCTGACTATGTCGTTCATTTGAGACTCTTGAAATTTTTGAATTTTAAATTCTGGTTCCGGGGTTTTAGGGGTGTCCCCTAGGAGAGGGGGTAGGCAAAGACTTGCCCTGGATTTTTCGACTCCACTTCGTTTCGCTCAGAATGACACATTGTTTGTTTCAGAGTGACAGAAGGGGCAAGGCTTTGACGAGGGGGAGGCTTCCCCCTACCTAATTCCAAAAAACACTACCATGCTGAAGATGAGGGCGAAGATGCTCACCAGGTGCATGCGCCACACGATCTTGGAGTTCATCAGGGGCTTGCTCGGGAACTTGCCGTCCCATTTCTTTTGGTAGTGGTGGTGCAGCGGCGCACAGAGGAACAGGCGCTTGCCGGTGCCGGTGGTCTTGCGGGTGAACTTGAACCAGAGAATTTGGAGCAGCACGGAGCAGGCTTCGGCGATGATGATGATGCACACGATGGGCAGGAACAGTCCCGCCTGCACCAGGATGAACATGATGCCGATGGCGGCGCCAAAGCCTACGGAGCCCGCGTCGCCCATGTAGATTTCGGCGGGAGGACTGTTGAACCACAGGTAGGCAAGCAGTGCGCCTGCAATGGCCGTGGCGATGGGGAACAGTTCGTCGCAGCCCGGCAGGTAGGGCACGCTCAGGTACTGGCTGAAGATGAAGTTTCCGCTGACGTAGGCCACGAGACCCACGAACACCATGCTGGTGAGGATCGGCACCGAAACGAGGCTGTCCAGGCCGTCGGTGAAGTTGGTGCCGTTGGCGCTGGCCGCGATGACAAATGTCATGAAGGCGACAAAAATCCAGTTGGGCAGGTGCAGTTGGAACACGTCGATGGGGAGGAAGGGAATGGTCAGGTCGCCCTTGAGTTCGGGAATGAACTTGTAGCAGAAGATGGCCACCACTAGGCTGAACAGGAAATAGAGGAACAGGCGGAGGCTGCTGGAGATGCCGTCGGCCTTGTCCATGTAGTCGGCGGCCTTGAGCTTGCCCAGCTTGATGAGGCGCTTGGCCTTGACTTTCGCGATGTCGTCGATGGCGCCCACGGCAGAGAATGCCGCCAGGATGACCAGGGTGGAAATGCTGTAGCCGTTCATCTTGCAGACCAGGAGCGAGACGATCTCGACGACGATTACCAGAAGGAGACCGCCCATGATGGGAGGGCTCTTGGCTCCGTCCTTGTCAAAATCGGAGGTGGCGTCAAGGCGCTGGAGCTTGCGGATATAGACCGGCATGAGGCACATGACTAAGACGATGGAGAGCATGGCGGCGACACCTGCGCGGAACAGACGGCCGTCGAAAAGGTCAATACTGGTAATGTGATAGAGCCAATGGCAGAGCATAGTAGTTGATAGTGGCTAGGATCTAGGAACTAGAGGTTAGAGTCGAAAAGGTTTGGTTTGTCATGTCCGCGAAGGCGAACATCTCCCTTATGTTGAATCATCAGACAAGAGAAAAATAAAATAATGTAGTGGCGTTGGCTTGGGTTATCTAAAATTTCTACATTATAGATCATGAGCGAACTGCATATCAACTGCCCCCATTGCGGGTCTTCTTTCCAGGTCATGGTGAAGGGCGAGCCTTCCAGCATGATGGTGTTTTCTTGCGTCAGGTGCAAGACCCCGTTGATGTATTACGGGGGAGAAACCGCCGAGCTGGACAGGGACGAGTTTGCAGGGCTTCGCAAGCGGCTTTCCAAGGTGCTGGACGTGGTGGTGAGTAACGACGCCTCGGTGAAGGAGGTGGCGGATTCGCTGCGCCGTATGGTGGATGCGTCCAATGCCTTGGCAGAAGAGCGTGTCGGTCAGTCCGGTGGGGGCGATGGTCGCGGAACGGCCGGCGACAGGGATGCCCGCAGGGCCGTGGCCATTACGGACGAGGCTTTGGAGCAGTTGCAGAAAGACCTTGACGAAATGGATGCCGAAAAGTTCCTGGAAAGCTTGTAGCCCAAGTCCACTTACCGCTGTTTTTTATGCTGGAATTTTTCATCGCCGCCATCGTTGTCGCCCTCGCTCCCGGGCCGGATAATTTGTTTGTGCTGGCCCAGAGCGCTACTCACGGTGCCAAGGCCGGCTTTTGCATTATTTGCGGACTGTGTACGGGGATAATGGTGCAGACGGGGCTTTTGGTGGTGGGCGTGTCTGCCCTGATTGCCGCAAGCCCTGTGGCGTTTTTCGTGATCCAATGCTTGGGCGCTGCCTACCTGGTGTATCTGGCCTACAAGAGCTTTCAGGTACGAGCGGGGGTAGTTGCTTTAGACGAGAGACGAGAGAACGGGCAGAGCCCTACAGACGAGAGGCGTGTAGGAGTGGTGTCGGCCCGCAGGCTCTACTTGCGGGGCATCATCATGAACCTCACGAACCCGAAGGCGATACTTTTCGCGCTGTCGTTTATCCCGCCTGCGGTAAAGATGGACAGCCCCTTGAGCCCGTCGGTCCAGATGTTGATTCTCGGGTCGGAATTCGTGGTGGCCACCTTCATCGTGTTCGGAACGGTTGCGCTTCTGGCGGGTGCGGTCAAGAAGTTCATGCTGAACAGCCCCAAGGCGAACCGCAACCTGAACTGGTTCTCCGGTGCGGTATTCCTGTTCATGGCCGTCGCGCTGTTTGCGCTGTAAATGCGCAAAAAAAACTGTACCGTTTGTTCGGCACAGTTCTTTTCGATATTTTTAGCGGATTACTTGTTCAAACGCTCCGTTGCGGCGGCAACGGAAAGCAGGTCCGCTTCCATGAAGGGCTTGCCGATCCACTGCAGGCCTACAGGCAACCCGCCTGCCATTCCGCAGGGAACCGTTACGCCCGGAAGCCCAGCAAGGTTCAGGCTCACGGTGTAGATGTCGCTGAGGTAAACGGCCATGGGGTCGGATTCGTTCATGCCGCACTTCAGCGGAAGCCCAGGCATGGCGGGGCTTGCAATCACGTCGCAGCTTTCAAAGGCCTTGTTGAAGTCGTCGGTAATGAGGCGGCGCACCTTCTGGGCTTGCACGTAGTAGGCGTCGTAGAAGCCTGCGCTGAGCACGTAGCTGCCCAGCAGAATCCGGCGCTGGACTTCCTTGCCGAAACCTTCGCTTCTGGACTTGGCGTAAAGGTCGAACAGCTTGCGGGCATCCTTGCTCCGGTAGCCGTAGCGCACGCCGTCGTAGCGGCTCAAGTTGGAACTGGCTTCGGCGGTAGCGATGATGTAGTAGCTGGACACGGCGTAGCTGATGTGGGGGAGGCTCACCTCTTTCAGGGTGGCGCCTTCGGCTTCCATCTTCTTGAGCATGCCTTCGATGGCGGCCTTGCAGTCCTTGTCCAGGCCTTCGCCGAAGTATTCCTTCGGAACACCGATGACCTTGCCCTTGATGCCTGCGTCAAGCTTTGCGCCGAAATCTTCGGTAGGCCTTGCGCTGGTGGTGTTGTCGTGAGGGTCGATTCCGCAGATGGCCGAAAGCAGTGTTGCGCAGTCGGCGACGGTGGCACCGAAGGGACCGATCTGGTCCAGGCTGCTGGCGTAAGCCAGAAGACCGTAGCGGGACACGCGGCCGTAGGTGGGCTTAAGGCCCACCACCCCTGTGCAGGCGGCAGGCTGACGGATAGATCCGCCGGTATCGGAGCCCAGAGCACAGGGGACCGTGCCCGAGGCCACGGCTACGGCCGAGCCTCCGGAGGAACCTCCCGGTACGCGGGAACTGTCCAGCGGGTTCTTCACAGGACCGAAGTAAGAGGTCTCGTTGCTAGAGCCCATGGCGAATTCGTCCATGTTGGTCTTGCCCACGATGACGGCACCTGCCGCTTCCAGCTTTTCGATGGCGGTGGCGGTGTAGGGGGCTACAAAGTTTTCGAGAATCTTGGAGGCTGCCGTAGTGCGGGTGCCTTCGATGCACATGTTGTCCTTCACGGCTACGGGAATCCCGTCCAGCGCACCCAGGGTCTTGCCTTCGGCGCGGCGCTTGTCGCTTTCTTTGGCCCGGACCAGCGCCCGTTCGTTAAGAACAGAAATATAGGCGTTCAAGTCCTTGGTAGCGTCAATCTTGCTGAGGGCGGACTGCACCAGCCCTTCGGCTGTCGTCTTCCCGCTTTTCAGCTGTTCCTGTAAATCTTGGATGGTATCCATTACCTGTTTCCTCCGGACCATTTCATAATGTAGATGGCGAGAACCATGCCCACGATGCTCACGACGTTAATCTTGAGGCCGAGGCCAAGCGCAAATTTTACCATGTAGAGGTCGATGACCACCGGGTCCGCCTTGTCGCCCAAGAATCCGAGATTCAGGTCGAAAGAGGCCACGAAGAAGTTGCGGACAATATTGTCGTATCCGCCGGCGTTCATCAGTTCGCCCAGTTCCCCGAACAGGAGCCCTAGGCATTCACCAAGTACTCCGCCGATAATCAGGCCGAGCACGATAAAAAGCAACAAGCGTGCAAAGGAATTTCTCTGAGTCATGCCGCTAATTTAGAAAAATCGGCGTAAAAAAAACGCCCGACTTGCGCCGGACGTTTTAAACTTGCAACTCTCACTACCTGGAGTAGTATTCCACCACCAGCTGTTCTTCGAGCTGAACGGGAATCTGGTCGCGGAGGGGGAGCTTCACCAGGGTGCCTTCCATCTTGCCGGCATCAACGGAAAGGTATTCCGGAGCGGCAGGAGCGTTGGCGATAGCTTCCTTGATCTGCACGTGTTCCTTGGAACGTTCGCGCACGGCGATCACGTCGCCGGCCTTGACCAGGCGGCTGGGGGAGAAGCTACGGACGCCGTTCACGGAGAAGTGACCGTGGGCCACATACTGACGGGCGGCGAAAATGGTGCGGGCAAAACCCATGCGATAGACGAGAGCGTCAAGGCGGGTTTCCAGAAGAATCATCAGGTTGTCACCGGCAGAACCTTCGCGACGGTTGGCTTCTTTGTAAGCCTTGGCCAACTGGGCTTCGGAAATGTTGTAGGTGAAACGGAGACGCTGCTTTTCCACCAACTGCTGCTTGTACACAGAAGCAGACTTCTTGCGGTTCTGACCATGCTGGCCAGGAGCGAAGTTACGGCGGTCAAGGGCCTTTTGAGTTTTCTGGGAGACGGCAACGCCGAGAGAGCGTGCGACTTTACCTTTAGGTCCGCGGAAGGACGACATATTGTACCTCGTAAGGAAGCTCTTTGGTTATGCTTGCAAATTGGCAGAGCTTGGCGCGACTTGCAAGAGTGAGCCCCAATAATAGAATTTTGGGGCTTTAATTTCAAGGGCCTACTTCACCACGATGTGCAAAGTATCCCGCTTTTGGGGGTCCAGAAGGCTTTCGGCGATGAGTTTTGCCGAATTTCCGGAGCCTCCGCTTACAATCAGTATCTTGGCGTCACCGGTATTTTCGGTGGATTCCACCTTCAGTTCGCCCTTGGTGTTGCCCTCGCAACTGTCATAATTCACGTTGCCCAGCACCATCCAGTCCCCGCAGGGGATAATCCAGTTCACTGCCCCGTTCTTTGTGCTGGTGGGGGTCGATTCAAACGCCATGTCGTCCAACTTCAGTTCCTGGTCTTCGCTTACCTTCAGTGTGTCTATCGCCTTTTTGGCCGAGGCGTCATAGAAGTTGAATTTGGTAAGGGAGCCGGGCCTTTTAAGCAGGGTGTACAGCTCCAGCTCCTTGGCGTCGGGTGTGTTCTGGCTGTTGACCATCTGGAAATGGAAATAGACGGGGCCGTCGCTTTCCACCTTGTATCCCAGGTTTTCTTCAGAGAGGGTCTTGAGGGACTTGCCTCCCTTGCCGAGAACACTGTAGTCGATGACGGTGAAGGGCTTGGTTGAACGCTTGCCGTAACCCTTGAACATGTGTTCCACCACCAGGGTATCGCCCTTCTTGAAGTCCCCAAGCCACACGTACTGGTCTTGCCTTAGTTCGAAGGCGTCAATCTTTGCGCGGGTCTTTTTCAGGAACTCGCCGGCCTTGCCCAGGGAATCGGGGAGTGCGAAGTATTCGCCTTGAGAAAGCTTGCGGTTGCTGGACTGAATGGTAAAGCTCGCATAGGGGCCTGTCTGGTAGTTGGAAATCTTTTCGGGGGCTATCACCAACTCCCAATGGGTGGAATCGTCGGTGAGCATGGTTCTGTCCAGTGTGTCCTTTTCGCTTGCGATGGACTTGCCCTCTTGGCGCAGGTCCAGCTTGTTAATCCATTCGCCTTCAGCCTTGATGGTGACGCTGTGGCCGATGGCTGCCGCAAAATTGAACCTGATGCTGTCGGGAGAGTTCCCGATTTTGAGAATCCCTCGGAGGTTCTCTTTTAGGGAGATGCTTACCTTGTTTGTATCGCCGGTGTATTTGTAGTAGCCGTTGTCCACATGGGTGTACAGGCGCCAGTGAGCCATGTCGCTGAAGGTTGCCTCTAGATGCACGTAGTAGTAGCCGTCTTCAAAAATCACGAACTGGTTCTTTTCCATGTCGGCACCGTCACCGGGAATCACGAAAGATTCAAAGGTGCAGTTGTCCGAAACGCACCTGGGAAGCATGGGGTGCATGGTCTGCCCCAGTTCGCTCATCACACGCATGGTGTCGTTTGTCATGCCGCTGGTGGCGGCCCAAATACTTATGCGGTCACCCTTCTTCAGGTTGCCAAGGTACAGGTTAATTTCTTTTGTCAGGGAATCAATGCAAAGAGTCTTCTCGGGACATTCCGCCTTGCCGGTGGAATCCGTCACAGGCCGCTGGATATAGATGTTGGTGGTGTCATCCAAAACGATATCGTCGTCGTAGTCGATGTCGGCACGGTTGCTGGTGCCCGAACTGGAATAAAAGGAACTGTCGGCGTATTCGCCGTCACCGCTGTTGATGTCCGAATTGTTGGTGTGGCTCGATTCGCTGCAGGCGAGGAGCGACAGGGCTGTTGCGGAAAGCAGGGTAAAAAACAATCTTTTCATCGTAGAGCCGTCCTAGTTCAAGATGTAGAACTTCTGTTCTGCGCTAAAGGCTTCGCCGTTGACCTTCAAGGTGTACTTGCCCGTGGGGAACTCGTGGGCCTTGAACTTGAAGTGGGTTTTCTTTTCTCCGGCAAGTTCTCGGGCGGCAACCATGAGCATGCGGCGCCCGAATTCGTTTACGATTTCAATCTGCACAAATTGCGGATAACCTACCGTCAAATCGAAATCGCATTCCAGGGAGTAAATGTCGATGTGCACCTTGGTCAGCGTGTAACCGCCTTCCATCACGTCGCCGCTCACGGAACGGGTGTTGTCAAAGTAGCCTACGTAAAGTGCCGGTGCGAGAGACCTGTTCTGGTTATGGGAATGGATGATGGTCTCGCCCGGGTCTACGGCGGTGAGAATCAGCGTGTACATATTGGAGGGGTGCTTCCTCTTGAAGAACTCCGTCAGGGTCGGAGTGCGCAGGAAAGCTCCCAACGGGGCCTTGGGGTTCAAGGTGATGAGCCCCAAGAAGTCGGCGTGCTTGGTGTCGACGCCACCGCCGGAGTTCTTGCGGATGTTGAAGTGTCCACCGGGCTGGGGCAAGTTGGCAGGAGCGTTTTCCCAGGTCAGTTCGTCGCCTCGCCAGTCTACGCCCAGCTTGCCTTCGCCATAGTTCATTTCCCTTGCGGTTTCTTTTAGGCCGAATATGTTGAATTGAACAGGCTTCTTGAGAGAATCCGCATTGTATTCCAGCTTGAGGCCTGCGTCAAAGAGGGGCCCCGGCAGGGCGGACAGGTCGAACTTCAGGTAAATCTTGCCTGCGTCGTTGGTGTCGTTTGCCACCCTGAGGGCGGCGTCCGTATTGTGAGGTGTAAAGTTGTCGAAGGACGAGATCCAGGTGTCTACGCCCTTGCCGCTGGGGGCCCCGTCTCCGGAGTTGTCCAAGGTGGTGTATTTCTTGTCGAATACATAGACCTTGCCGGTGTCAGCGCCGGTCTTGGTACCGTCGTCGGCCTTGAAAATCAAGTTGTAGCGTCCGCTTCCTGTAAAGGAAACGTCGGTCTCGTATTCGGCGGTATCGGAGAAGATGACCTTGCCGGGGCCTACACCTTTTTTCCAAAGGACCGGGTCCCTACAGAGACCGTTACCGCGACCGTCGTCTTCTACGGAACCTACCAGATGGATCTTGCCGGGCTGCACCACGATCATCTCGTCGGCGAAGGAGACCTTCGGGGCCTCGTTCTGGCCCTGCTTAGGGGCGTAACCGGTGTAAAGGGCCATGTTCACGCCGCCGGTGCTGTTCTTTTCAAGGTCGGCGTCCGTGAGGGCGTAGATGGCAGAACCCATGCGGGATTCTTCCACAATCTTCTTGTAGGGGTTTCCGCGGGTGAGGACTTCCTTGAGGCCTTCGATGGAAAGGCTTCCGTTGTCGTTGATGAACATGGGGGTGGTCTTGGCCTTGTCGCTTGCGATGACCAGCACGCCCAGGAGTTCGGCGGAACCTTCGTTGAAGTTCTGCAAGATGGTGTTTCCGTCCTTGGAGGTAAGCCCCAGAATCCAGATGTCGCCACCGTTGTTCTGGATTTTTGCGCCCTTGGTGTCGGAGAACATGGAGACCTGGCGGCCCCACAGGTGCTGCTGGTTGATCTGGATAGAACCTACCGCAACGTCTTCCATGTAGATGTCGCCTACGCCCAGCTCGTTGGTCTCGAAAGACTTGAACATCATGTTCTTGAGGAGCACGGCGCGCTTGCTCTTGTGGATGATTCCGTTTCCAAATTCAGAGAAACGCTCGATAGTGATTTCGTTGAAGGCTCCGTCTTCGATAATGAACTTGCCCTTACCGTCGATGCGGCCTTCGGTACCGAGAATCCGGCGGATACGGTTCCGCAGGTAAATGTCGCGGTTGATGGTCCAGCGACCTCCCGGCGGGAAATAAATCGTTTCGGCACCGTCGTCGATAGCGTCTTGTATGGCCTTGGCATCGTCGGAACCGGTGTTCATCTTTCCTCCGTAGTCCCCGGCGATAGTAATCCAGGAGTCGGATTTCTGGTCATTCAGGTTCGGGGTCTCCGCCACAGGAAGCCTCATGGACTGCTTGGGGCTGTGGCAAAGCTGGTGAGAAGCCTGGGTCACGAATTCCACGATCTCGTTTCCGACGTAGGTTTCGGTAACGGCCTTGGGGGTGCTCTTGATTTTTTCCTCGAAACGGCTGGTATTTACAGAACGGGCAAACAGCATGCCTTCGTTCTCGATGGCTGCCGCAGGCTTGGACTTGTTGACACGGTTGTATTCCAGGGTGGCATCCACCAGGACCATGGAGGCTCCGTCGCCGTGGTTGAACACTGCCGGCACGTCTCCCTTGAAGCGGAGTCCGCGGCTGGACACTACCTGACCGTCGTTTTCCAGGCCGTACTTCTTTTGGCCGCCCAGGGTCACGTGTTCCAGGGTGACGCTGTTGGTCTTGCCGGCAACATAGACGCCGGTTTCAAAGCCCTGGATTTCTACGTTTTCGAGAAGAAGGGGGCCGATATTTTCGGTGTGCCCCAGGTCAATGCCGTAAATGCCCAGGCTGTCGCCGGAATAGACCTTCACGTTCTTGATGGTGCCCTGCTGGGCGGCGTTGAAACGGATACCTACGGCACCGGCGTTCTTTTTACCCGTGCGGATGGTGATGTCGCGGATGGAGTTCCTGGGCTTGAGTCCCGGGCCCTCGCCGGTAAACAGCACCGGGGCCGGGAAATCGGGATTGGTGAACCCCTGGCATTCGTCGGCCAGGGCGATAATGGTGCCGCCAATGCTTTGCCCCTGCAAAATAGTGCGGCTGTAGGCCTGTTCCGGCTTTTCGCTGGCGGGCCAGGTCAGGGTGTTGGTCACCTTGTAGATGCCATGGGGCAGGTATATAATGTAGTCGCCATCGGGGTGGTCGTTCAGTGCTTTCTGGATAGCCTCGGTGTCGTCGGTCTTTCCGTCGGCCTTGGCGCTATAGGGGGCCTTGGTCACGTCGACGACGTTGGAACCCAGAGGGAACGTCACCTGGGAAAATGCCGTGGTGGTCACGCTTAAAATCAGGACAAGACAAAACGAAAAAACACGAAACATGAAAACCTCGTTATACGCCCTAAAATTAAGTTTTTAAGGGCGTTTTTTGGAAACGCTTGCCTTGAAAAGCCCCTGTTCTAGGGCTTGTCTTCGCACTTTTCGTACACGAAGGGGTTGTGGTCCCCCTGGACCTTGAAAATACGGCGGTCCCGCTCGCATTCCCTTTCGGTGACGGGGTACATCTTGTCCCAGGCCTCGAACAGCTTGCGGTCCTGGCTAGAGAGCTTGATGCCGTAGGTCTTTTCCATGTAGAAATGCACTCGTGCGATAAGCCCGCGGACCTCTTTTCTCGGCTGGGCCTTTTTCAGCTTGAAATCCACGATGGTCTCGCACTCCCCATACATAGGTTCCGGATTGTTGGTCCACTGGGAATACATGAAGTTGCTCCGGTCCCCGTTGATTTCGCCGATGGCGGGGTAGAGGTTATGCAAGTCCCCTTCCAGGATTTTGAACAAAGTGTCGTTGGCACTGCAGTTCTTGCGGCCGCCGTCCCTCCAGCAGGGCATAAAGTGCCCCATGTTGTGGGCGGTGACGATGTGTTCCCATTCCACGGTTTCAGCCCGCTTGAAACTCTTGCGCCGTGGATTTTCCCTGGGCCTGAAGTTGCAGGTGCTGTAGTCCACCTTCTTCTTGTCGTTGTACTTGCAGCCGCAATAGAGGGTCTCTTGCAGGTCGCCGTAGTAAATCCGCTTCATCTGCTGGCCAGCGCCCCGGTAGTTGTAGTGCTGCGGAGGCGGCTCCTTGTCTACGGCGGCAAGGGAAAAGGAAATCGCGATGGCGGTAAGCGCAAGGGCACGCCGCATTACAGGGAAGTGCCGCGCCGCCTTTCGGAATGTGGAAATAAAAAACATGGGTACAATCCGAATATAATAAAAACACGTCATTCCGACCCTGAACTTGTTTCAGGGGAGGAATCCAGGCCCAAGGTTCCTTAAACAGAGCATTATTCTCGAGTGGTTGGTAGGGGAAAGCCTTCCCCTGGCTCGCATTACATTGCTCGCCACCCCTTCTGCGGGGGACACCCCCGCAACGCCCCCTTGCAATAAAAAAACTACATTTGTGCCCATGAATTCCGCAGGCATGCAATATCTGGAGTCGAGGCTGATGTTCGGGATGGTTCCCGGGCTGGAATCCACCTTCAAGATTTGTGAGACCTTGGGTAACCCACAAGAATCTTTCCGCACTATCCATGTGGTGGGCACCAACGGCAAGGGCTCCTGCAGTTATTACCTTTCGGGGGTGTTGCAGGCCCACGGAATCAAGACCGGACTCTACACAAGCCCGCATCTCATAAGCCTGCGGGAGCGGATTCGGGTGAACGATGTGCCCGTATCTGATGCCGACTTGGATCGGCTCTTTTTGCAGGTGAAGGCTGCCGCCGAAGCTGCCCGAGTAGAGCCTACGTTCTTCGAGGTGGTTACCGTGGCCGCCTTCCTCTACTACAGGGAGCAGGGCGTGCAGGTGGCGGTTTTGGAAGCGGGCATGGGCGGCCGTCTGGATTCTACCGCCGTCGCCCGCGGGAACATTGCCGTTGTCACCAGCATCGGGCTGGAACATACCGAAGTCCTGGGTGCCACCGAAAGCGCCATTCTGCGGGAGAAAATGGGGGTGATGCCGCAAGGGACGGCACAAGGGCCTGATGGGACAACGCAGGCCAAGACCTTCATCGTGGGCGGCCTTTCTCTGGAACTGCTGCAGGAGGCAAAAGATTTCGCCGCCGCGGTCGAGGCGGAAATTCTGGTTCCCGAAATCCGCGAAGACATTGAACTGCCCAACTTGGGACGGCATTATGTGGAAAACGCAAGCCTCTCCCTAGCGGCGGCGGAACTGTTCTTGCGGCAGGCGGGCGGGGACTTTCCGGATGCACAGCCCTACAGCGATGGCCTTGCCCTGGAGACCTTGAAGACCCGCTCCTGGCCAGGGCGCATGCAGCAGCTTTTTGACGCCAAAGGAACGCTTCGCTTTATTCTGGACGGCACCCACAATTCCCATGCGGCAAGACGCCTGGCCGAAACTCTGGACCGCTACTTTCCGGGGCAGAAGTTCCCCTGCGTGTTTGGCGCCCTCAAGGACAAGGACGTAGAGAAAATGCTCAGGTTCCTTGTGCCCTACGTTTCGGAGTGGCACCTGGTGCGGACCCCTTATGAGCGTTTCCGGGAACCTGAGGAAATTGCGGCTATTCTTGAGAGGCTTGGTCAGAAAGTGGCCACCACGGGGCCTTTGTCAAAAGATGTTTTGGATAAAGTAACGGGCTCGCAGGGTGCTCAACCTACGCTTGTTACAGGCTCCCTCTACATGATAGGGGAGGTCATCGACCTCCTGAAAAACGACTTTGACTCCCTCGCCTTTTTCCGCGGCCTCACAAAAGCCACCAACGAACACCGGTAGCGGGCTACACGAATTTGTCATCCCCGCTGTCATTCTGGAGCGCAGCGATAGAATCACGGGGATCTCCTTGCCCTTCCCATTGTCATCCTCGCATCCTTCCCTCGTCATCCTCGCGACCTGTGGTGAGCGAAGTCGAACCAAGGCGAGGATCCGCTATCTTCTCGGTCGGGGAACTCTTTTAGCAAATCTTTCCCTCGATGTGTATCTTCCCTCGAGAGCAGAATCACTTCGTTCGACTGCTCTCTCGGGAAGCACACATCTCGGTCAAAAAATAAGCGTTGGCTTTGGACTACAAGTGTTTTTTCGGGTAAGAATATTTACTATAGGTCCGAGCAGTTACAACAGGCGGGAACTCTTGTGACTGTTAGTCCCTGCGAGTTTCCCCCGAGATGTCATCCCCGACTTGGTCGGGGATCTCCTTGCCCTTCCCATTGTCACCCCGGCCCCTCCTACTTGTCATCCCCGACTTGGTCGGGAATCTCCCTTCCTTTCCCCCTGTCACCTCGGCGAATGCCGTGGCCTCACGAAAGCTACCAATGAACACCGGTAGCAGGCTACACGAACTCTACCACGAGTTGCTTGCCGAGGGCATGAGCTAGCTTGTAGAGGGTTTCTACAGACGGTGATCCCTTGGGTGTTTCGAAACGCTGATAGGCCTGCGGGGTTATGTTTGCCCGCCTTGCCACATCGCTTTTCTTTTGACCTCTGCGGGCCTCAAAAAGTTTGTATGCAATCTCGATTCGCGGGGAAAGTTCGACCGCATAAAGCCCCTTGTCGATGTCGGGCGTCGTCTTGGGTAAAATCATGGTGTTGCCTAGATCCAGGTCGCATTCCATGGCGCCGTCAAGGGCGTCTTTCGCTTGCCTGAGAGCCTCTTCCTGCGTGTCGCCGAAGGCGTTTACGTTGGGCAGGTCGGGGAACGAAACCACGAAACCCATGTCCTTGTCTTTCTCAATTTTCGCTGCGTAATTCATGGTTGCCTCTACTGGTCAAATTGTTTCAAGATTCTCTTGAGATAGACCCCTTCTATCTCGTGTTTGTTCCTTTGTATCGGAACTGGGCGCTTGCCTTGTTTTACGAAGATGTGGTGGTCTCCGTTTATCCGTCCGAGTATCCAGCCTCTTTCTTTGGCGTAGTTGCATATTTCTTTAAACTTCATAGATTAAAATACAATAAATTTATTTATTTGTCAATAAATAAATTTAATCATACCTCCGTTTTCAGGGTGTCCTCTATATAAGACGGAGATGTAGGCCGGAAAAAGCCTTGTAAAGAAACTTTTTACGATGGAATGGAAAGGGAGATGCCCCGTCAAGCGGGGCATGACAAGAGGGAAGGTCCGGTATGACAAGAGGACAGGCCCGGCATGACAGCCGGGGAGACTTCTTGAAGGAAACTCGCAGGGACTAACAGTCACAAGAGTTTCCACCTGCGGGAACTAGCCAAACCTGCTAAAGCGGATTTCGCCCACAAAAAAACATTTGTTTCCCGAGCCAACCGCTTATTTTTCGACCGAGATGTGTGCTTCCCGAGAGAGCAGTCGAATGAAATGAGTCCCTGTGAACGAGGGAAGGCTCACATCGAGGGAGAGATTTGTTAAAGGTCATACCCACCATAATGATAGCGGCTCCTCGCCGGAGCCTGCCCTGAGCAAGGTCGAATGGGCGAGGATGACAATGAAAGAGCGATGGGGTTTTAGGGGCGGAGCCCCTAGGAGAGGGGGTAGGGGGCGACGAAGTGCCCACGAGGGGGAGGCTTCCCCCTTTATACCGCTAGGACTTCGCTTCCTCGGTCTTTGCGGCTTTCTTCTGCTTTACAATCAGTACGATCAGCCAAATAAGTCCAGTGAGAATCATGAGGCTGCACAGCGTCTGGCCGCGGCTCATGCCGAACAAGTCCACGCGTCCAATATGGGCGTCGGGCATGCGGAAAAACTCGATGAAGAACCGTGCGGTGCCGTAGCCTATCAGGTACAGGCAGGGCATCTTGTCGTGGAGTAGGGGTATGCGGCGCAGGTTGTAGAGCGCTACGAACAAAAGAACGCCTTCGAAAAGCATTTCGTAGAGCTGGCTCGGGTGGTGGAGCACCGGCGGGCTCACCAGGCTGTCCTTTGCCAGCGGGAACCACATGCCGATGGGGCTGGTGGTCACTTCGCCAAAGAGTTCCCCGTTGATGAAGTTTCCCCAGCGGCCCCAGGTGTAGGCGAGGGGCGCCAGCAGAAAGCAGAGGTTCAGGGTTTTCCACAGGTCCATCTTGTTGCGCTTGATGCCGATGATGGTGAAGATGGTGCCAAGGATTAGCCCCCCGTGGTAGCTCATGCCCGAAATGCCCACGAAATGCCCGTTGCTCATGGGAATAAGGATTTCGGTGGGGTTAGCGAGGTAGTAGTCCGCCTTGTAGAAGAACACGTAGCCAAGGCGCGCCCCGATGATGATGCCCGCGATAATCCAGGTGAAAAGGCTGTCGAACTGTTCCTTGGTGTAGCCCAGGTTTTCTTTCTTGTTGATGTGGGTCAGGGTCAGGTAGCCCGTGACGAAGGCGAAAATGTACATGATGCCGTACCAGCGCACGGGGAAACTCCCCAGCGTGAATGCGGTTCCGTCAAAATACGTGGGAATCAGGTTCCACCAGGACAAATCCATGTTACTTTCCTTTCTTGGTGTTCAAATTCTGGTGCGCCCAGTAGTTCATGATCATGGCGGCCACCTGGGTGGCGGGTTGGCTGCGGACCTTCTGCAGGTCGTGAATCTGCAAGATGACCACCACGATGGCCTTCTTGGGGTCTTCCTTGGACTGGGCGAATCCCTTGAACCACTCGTAGCGTCCGTAGGGGTCGTGCCCGTCCAGGGAGCCGGTCTTTCCGCCGATGTCCAGGGCGTTGTAGTTCTTGCGGGCCATGTTCCGGGTGGAAATTTGCTTGCGGGCCGTTCCGTTTGTGATGGAGCGGATCATGGCCTGCCTAAGCCCGTAGTAGGTGTTCTCGCTGAAGGAACCTGCGTTCAGGGCGATGCGGTTCTTGGGAGCGTAGGGCGCGAGGTTTTCGGCCCAGGGAATTTCAAGAGGTTTCTTTGCGAGAATCGCCCGGACCTGTGCCGCCGCCAAAAGCGGGGTGAGGGTGGTGGATTCGGTGAAGCCGCAGCTCACTTCGGCAAGTCCGTAGCCGCTGTCGGGTGGCGTGTAGCTGGAACGCCCCGGGATGCCGCTTGGGAAGTTGGTGTTGTAGCCCAGTTTCTTGGCTGCTTCTTTCAGTCTGCCTGCGCCAACGTTCAGGCCTATGAGGGCGAGAGGCGGGTTTGCGGACATGGCATAGGCGTCTTGCAGCTCGATGGTGGGGCCCGTGTAGTTTTCCTTGACCCGTAACTGGTTCTTGTAAAGCGTGTGGTAAGAGCCGATCATGGGGATGGGGGTGTTCAGGGAGTAGCGCTTGCTGTCCATGGCGGCGGCGATGGTAATAGTCTTTGCCAGGGAGGCTGCGGGGAAGGTGTTCTTCACGAAAAAGTCCGGCGTGCTCTGGACCTTTTCGTCTTTGCGTTCGCCCCAGGCGATAATCTCGTTGGTCTGCACGTCCACCACCAAGATGACGCCGTACATGGGCTTGAAACGGCGGAGCATATTGTCGATTTTTTCGGCCAGGAACACGTTCTTTTGGGCCTTGATGTGGGTGGAGTCTATGACCTCGATTTCGGGGGGAACCTCGGGCGTGACCGCCGCGGTGATGGCGGCCTGGGCATTAGCCATGTCTTCGGCCTTCTGCTCGGCGGGAGTCAGGGGCGAACCTTCGGCCATGGCGGTTTCAATGTCCCTTGCTCCGGAATCGCTTGCGACGCTGTCGTTGACTGGATTACTGGAGGTGCCGCTCGCGGAGTCGGCGGCAACGAGGGGTGCTTCCGGCGCTTCGGGGAGCTTTGCGACTTCTTCTTTTTTGCCGCCTCCGAAAATGCAGGAGCCTATCATGAAACATAGGGTCGCGAATATCCCTAGGGCGATAATGCGGTTGCGGAGCCGTTGGGCGTAGGGCAGGGGTTGAATGGGCATCTGTTAAAGGGATTCCTTGAAGATGGTCTTGCGGTAGTAGGCCAGTTCGGCGATGCTTTCCCGGATGTCGTCCAGGGCCTGGTGCTTCTCTTGCTTCTTGAATTCGGGCAGGTTCGGGTACCAGCGGAAGGTGAGTTCCTTGATGGAGCTGACGTCGATGTTCCTGTAGTTCAGCCAGCCCGTTACCTTGGGCATGTACTTGTACATGAACCTGCGGTCCTGCGTGATGGAGTTTCCGCAGAGCACGTTCAGTTTCTCCTGGGTGAAGGGCTTGATAAAGTCCAGGGTCATCTGGTCGGCGTCGGCAATGGAAAAGCGGGATTTGCGGCAACGGTCGATAAGCCCGCTCTGCTTGTGGTGCTTGGAATTCCACTCGTCCATGCCGTTGAAGATGTTTTCGGTCTGGTAGATGGCAAGCACCGGGCCTTCGGCGAGAATGTTCAGGTTCGGGTCGGTCACGATGGTGGCCACTTCGAGGATTACGTCTTTTTCGGGGAAGAGCCCCGACATTTCCAGGTCCATCCACACCAGGTTCGGTGCGCTTTTAATCTTTGCCATAACGGTGCTAAATCTAGTTTTTTTCAAAAAGTTGAGAGCGCCGTCTCTGCCAATGTTATCTTTTCATCGCATTTTTCTGTCCGTTTTTCACCGGTGGTGTCTTTTTGTCGCCAACTTTCGCCAAATGATAAATAAAACTATTTAATGTAAGTTTTTTATTTTCTATATTGGCCCGCGTTAATTTGTTACACCAATAGGAGCAATTATGGAAGAAGTCGTAATCACTGGTATGGGCTGCGTTTCGGCCCTTGGCAACACCCCCGATATCCTTTGGGATAATCTTTTGCAGGGAAAGTCCGGCATTGCCACCATTGACCGCTTTGACGTAAGCGCATGCCCCATCAAGATTGCCGCCGCCGTGAAGGAATTCGACGGTTCCGAATATTTCAGCAATCGCGACCAGTCCCGTTTTTCCAAGTGCATCCAGTATGCCGTCTATTCCGCCTACAAGGCCCTGGCCAATGCAGGAATTGACCCCAAGGCCGAAGACCCCAGCCGCTCTGGTGTGATTATCGGTGCCGGCGTGGGCGGCATGAACATGTATTCGGATAGCGCCGTGACGCTAGCCAACCGCGGCCCTAGCCGTGTGTCCCCCTTCTTTATCCCCATGGCCATCGTGAACATGCCCGCCGGCGAAGTTTCTAACCGTACCGGTTGGATGGGCCCCTGCTTTGCAGTTGTTTCCGCCTGTGCCACCTCCAACCACTCCATCGCCGCCGCCTACGACGCTATCCGTCTGGGCCGTGCCGACATCATGCTGGCTGGCGGTACCGACGAGACGGTGAACCCGCTGGCCTTGGCTGGCTTTACCAACATGCATGCCCTGAGCAAGCGCAACGACGACCCGTCCACCGCCTCTCGCCCCTTCGACAAGGACCGCGACGGCTTTGTGATGGGCGAAGGTTCCGGCATTCTGGTGCTTGAAAGCCTCTCTCACGCCAAGAAGCGCGGCGCCAACATTCTGGCCCGTATCGCAGGCGTTGGCATGAGCGCTGATGCCCACCACATGTCCGCTCCCCGCGAAGACGGCGAAGGTGTGCGTCTCGCTATCGAGATGGCGCTCCGCGATGCGGGAATTTCCCCGAACGACGTGGGCTACGTGAACACCCACGGCACTTCTACTCCTCTTGGCGACGTGGCTGAATGTTCCGCCCTGGAAAAGGTGTTCGGCGCCCGCGACAGCCTGAAGGTGAACTCCTCCAAGTGCATGATCGGGCATGCCCTGGGTGCCGCCGGCGCTCTTGAGGCTATCATTACCGTGAAGTCCCTGCAGAACCAGATGGTTCATGCCACGAGGAACGTGTTCAACCAGGACGAACGCATCCATCTGGACGTGTGCGCCAACAAGAACACCAGTCACGACTTCAAGTACGCCCTGTCCGACGGCTTCGGCTTTGGCGGCCAGAACAGCGTGCTGCTTTTGGCCCGCGACTAATCTTAATTAGGAATTAGGATTTCGGAATTTATTGCCTAGAAATAATTCCGAATTCTGAAATCCGAACTCTGAATTGAGATTTTTCTATCTTTGCTGGCGTGAATTTTGCAATGCGAAAAATTCTCGCTGTGTTAGTGCTTGCGCTGGTGTGCCTTGTGCAGCCTTCGCTGTCGGCTCCTTACGATCCGCCCACCTGGCGCGATTCCACCTGGGATTACCGCAGCGAAGATTCTACGGACCTGGCAGGAGAAGTTTCCTGGCTCAAGGTGGGTGGTGTCGCCTCCCTGACGCTCATTGCCTACGGGGCTGCCTACTGGCTTGTTTTTGACAAGGGCTGGTGGGACGAACAGGGCAACCATTTCCATTTCGAGAACGACTTTGATTACGCCCTGAACCTGGACAAGTTCGGGCATTTTGCCTCGGGCGTGGCCATGGGCGAACTCTTTTACGAGGGGTACCGCTGGGCCGGTGCTACGGAGTTCCAGTCCTACTTGTTTGCTGGGCTTTCTGCCATGATGACCCACATCGCCATCGACGTGAAGGATGCCTATTCCCCCAAGTGGGGGTTCAGTATTTTTGATGTGTTGTCTGGGACTTTGGGCGGTTTTTTGCCTATGGCAGAGCGTTACGTGCCGCTGTTCAAGTACGTGGACCTTAAGTGGAGCTACTGGATTAACAGCAGGGCCTATTACGATCAGGGCAAGATAGACGGAAAGAATCACACCTGTGTCTTTACCGACGATTATGTGAATCAGACATTCTGGGCATCTTTCAAGATTTACCGTATGTTGCCGGCGGCTGTCCGCAGCTATTACCCCAGCTGGCTTGCCGTTGCGGCCGGTTTAAGCATTGACGATGGCGTCTTTTTGCACAACAAGGAGATTACCCCCCACAGGGAAGTGTATATCGCCCTGGACTACGACTTGGAGGCATTCCGCCCCCAGAGCCGCATGGCCCGCACCCTGATAAAGAGCCTGAACTACTTCAAGCTGCCGGCACCGGCTGTGCAAGTATATCCTGAATTTCACTGGTTTTTGCTTTATCCGATAAAGTTCTAGGCTTGCAAAATCTCTGTTCGGGCGTCCGGGTTTCTATTTTTCTATATTATGCGCGGAATTTGAGAACTTGACCTGGAGACCAGGGTGAAAAAGATTTTTGCTGCTTATTTGTTGCTGTTGACGCTCGTTTTGTCTGCGTGTATTTTTGATTCCGATGAAACGGTCATGGCTGGTTGGCTTTCTGACCAGGGGATTCCTGGTGGCTATAGTGTCCAAACATTGAGTGTCGAAAACCTGACGCCTCTATCGTCAGAAGTTTTTTTGGACTCTGCCCCAAGTCTAGCAAACGACAGGGCTGTGCTTGGTAAAGCAGCGAATATTTCCCATGATCTTGTTTTTGACATAGCCTTTTATGATTCCGTTTTTTTTGCGGATCTCAAAAAGTCTGATTCGGCGACGGCGTACATGGCCCTGTACGTTTTATCGCCTTTCTACTCATCAAAGTCTTATCCATCTGATTCTTTGCCTTTAAAAGAAGATTTGACTTTGAACATTAGCTGGAAATTGGACAAGGGCGCTTCTAAGTCTTTTGTAGATAGCATCGGTGACATTTCGGATTCTTTGTGGCTGTCTAGCTTGTCCAAATGGAAAGCGGATTCTTCGGTGGACACTACTGTTTCGATTTCTGTTTCTGCTAAGGATTCGGTGATGAAAATATCGCTTCCTTCGGCATTGTTGACAGCTATGAAAGAGCTTTCGCGGGCCTGCCACCTGCAGCTGAGATTGTCGGCTCCCGAGGCGGCAAGGACTTATCGTTTCTATGGAGCAGGAACATCTCTGTACCCCAAACTCTGGGTTTCTTTCCCAAAGGAAAAAAGCTACAGTGAATACGATCCCTTCCGCATGGCCCATATCGTTTCAAATAAGGAGTCCTGTTCCGATTGTCTGGTTCTCCATGGAGGTGTCTACGATTCCCTGGTTGTGGAATACGAAGGTGCACCCATTATGAAGGCCTTGTCTGATTTTTATGGTGATGAGTTCCCTTATATGGCCGATGATGGTGATGATGTCCGTCAGACGGTGGTCCTTGCCCAGATGACTTTTGCAAGAGATGACAGCCAGGGAACTAGCGAACTTGGACTGCCTATCCAGGTTGTGGTAGGTTCTTATACGGATAGCGCAGGCAAAAGCGTGCGTCAGATGGAAGCCTACAAGCTGAACAAGTCTTTGATTGCGTCCAAAGGTCACCCCAATATGGTTTTCTATGAGGGGGACTCTCTCACTCTGCAGGTGACTTACGGCCTTCGGGACTTTATCAACCGTGCTCGCGACGGCCGCACCTTCAAGATGATGATGCGTCTGGGTTACCCGGTCTTGCAGCCGAAGGATTCCTCGTATTCTGACCACGTGACCTCTAAGAAAGATACGTCTTACGTGTTCTTCTCCCATTTTGACCATGCCCGCTACGATTTCAGTTCTGCCATGAAGCAGCCCTCGACCTTGAAACTCTGGCTTGCAAACAAGAGGGGGGATAAGTAATGAAAAAGATTATCCTTGTTCTTTTTGCTTTAGCCGTTTGCAGTTTCGCCTCTGTCATCGGTCTTGACGCTCTTGGCGAGGAGCAGGTGGCCGGCGGTATGGCGTCTACGGCGGGCCGCGGGTATGCCGGCGGTGCAAAGACGGGTGATGCCGAAGGCCTTTCTGTGCTGAACCCCGCCCGCAATGCATTCGATACCAAGGTTGTTTTCAATGTCAATTTCTTGATAGAAATGGTATCCCTGGAAAATCATGGGGATAATTTCGGGGTGAACAACATCACCATGCCCTCGTTCAACCTGTCGTTCCCTATGGGCGGCTTTGGTGCCATGGGACTTTCCCTGTGGCAGAGCTATGCGTCTAATTTGAACGAAGAAGTGAGCAACGGTAAGAATTCGCTGGAAACCACCATCGAATACCAGAGCAGTGTCTACGAGATTGTTCCGAGCTACACGTTCCGCCTGCCGGTCATCCGCAATTTCTCCGTAGGTGCGTCGGCCCATGTGGTGATGGGCAACTCCATGCGCAAAATTTCTATGGGCCCGAATACGGAAGGGCTTTCTTCTGAAGATACTTGGGCGGTAAGCAATGCCGAAATTTCTGACTACGTAGATGGCACTTGGGAAATCAAGAACCATCCGGCATATTATACGGCCGCCTTGCAGTATCGCGGCCATCAGTCCTCGTTCTACTTCTCTTACACTACGCCCCATACCCTTTTGAACGAGTTGGACTACAATTTCCGCATGAGCGAGCTGGATACCTTGGCTCCGACCAAGAGATCCAGGGAAATCGATGTTCCTGCAATGCTTGCTGCGGGCATGAATTTCCGCTTTATGAAACGGAACAATGTGATGTTTGACATTGCAGCTCGCGGATGGGACAAGGATATCGAAAACATCGGTGGCAGTTTCAACATGGAATCTGTCACGGAAACCCAGAAGGACATGTTGCTGGCTTTGGGGTTCCAGCGCGATGGAAGCCCCATGTTCTATGACCCGTACCTGGATCGCGTCACTTACCGTTTGGGAGGTTGGTACAAGACCTGGTATGTGAAGGATGTTTATGAACTGGGCGGTTCTTTGGGTGCTGGATTCCCTCTGGGCCGTAAGGGGACAACGTTGGATTTGTCTTTCCAGGGAGGAAAGCGTTTTGCCGATTCTGGCCGTGGGTGGGATGAAATCTTTTTAGGGTTCCGCATAGGCTTGATGGGTGTCGGCAACTGGGGTCAGACCCGCTAGAAGTTTTATTAAAGGAGGCTGAAAATGGCTGTCAAGAAAACAACTGCTGTAGCAAAGAAGGCTGCCCCGAAGGCATCTGCCAAGACTGCAGCAAAAGCTGTAGAAAAGAAGGTCGAAAAGACCGTAAAGACTGCGGCGACCAAGGCTAAGGCCGCTGTGGAAACGGCAACAAAGAAGGTGGAATCCGCCAAGAAGACTCTGGACAGGTCCAAGTCTATCAAGAAGGTGGCCGAAGCTGTGAAGGCAACGGCAAAGGCCCTTGCCAAGGTGGCAAAGTCAGCTCCTAAGGCTTCTGAACAGACCGACGTATCCAAGAATATTACGGCCAAGAAAGCTACGAAAGCGGCAGCAAAGGTGACTGCGAAGGCAACCGAAAAGGTTTCCACGGTCAAGGCTTCTGCAAAGCCCGTGACAAAGACGGCATCTTTGGCCCAGTCCTACGACGCCGAATACCTGGTGCTCATGCAGAAGGACCCCAACTGGATGCAGGCCTTCTGGGATGTTTCCGAAGACCGTATCAAGCGTGCCCGCAAGGGTAAGGGCAAGCTGGTGCTCCGCCTGTTCAACATTTCTGGCGACCTGACGGTCAAGCGCAACAAGAAGCGCAAGTTCCACGATATCGAGGTGCCGGCCGATGCCCGCAGCTGGTATGTAGAGAACAAGGCTTCCGAAAAGACGGTGGCCGTGCTGGGCTTTGCCGCCGGCAAGAACTTTATGCCTCTCGTGGAATCTGCTCCTGTGCAGGCCTACTCTACGGACGGTTCCGAAGTGAACCTGAACGATGCCTTTGTCCGGGCCTCTTTGGGCGGAGCCGCCCTCGGCGGGTTCGGCAGTTCGGGCCTTTCCAGCATGTCTGCCAAGAATTGGCTTGAAAGCCTCTCCAGTTCTTCGGGCTCGATGTTCTCGGGCGCTCTTTCCAGCGCTGCCCTCAAGAGCAACAAGCTGGAACTCCCCAAGGATTCCGTGAACTACGGCAAGGACTTTTTCCTGTGGGTCAAGACCCGCCTGATCGTCTATGGCGGAACCCGTCCTGACGCTCACCTGCAGGTGCGTGGCGAACCGTTCCCCCTGAATCCGGACGGAACCTTCAGCTTCGAAGAGGACCTGCCCGATTCTACGAAGATTATTCCGGTGTTCGCTACCGACAAGGATGGCGATTTCCCGACGACGATTGTTCCTATCGTGGTGAAGCGTACGGAGTAGTTCCCGCAAGGGTCGCTCCAAGGTCCGGCGTCTATGTCCGCTCCCGGCAAGATACACTTGCTGCTCCACGCGCACCTTCCTTTTGTGCGTGAGCCCGAATTTGACCGATTCTTAGAAGAGAACTGGTTTTTCGAGGCTATGGCGGAAACCTACCTGCCCCTAATCCAGATGCTCTGGCGCCTGCAAGAGAAGGGCGTGCCCGGCACCCTGAACCTGAGCGTGTCTTCGGCCCTGCTTGCCATGCTTACCGACAAGCTCCTGCTGGAAAAGTTCACCCGTCACTTGCACAAGCAGCTGGACCTTTTGGAAAAGGAGCGTGTTCGCGCCCGTGGTGACGAAGCCTTGTCGGAGGTGGTGGATTTTTATTACCGTCGGCAGCTGGCTCTGATCAGCACCTGGGAAGGCCCCTGCGATATGGAAATTGTCCCGGTGCTTAAGGAACTGGAAGAACGGGGCAAGCTGACGCTCATTACCTGCGTGGGGACCCACCCCTTCTTGCCCGCCTACCAGTCGGATGTAGAGGCAATCCGCCTGCAGTTGGGCATTACCGTTCGCGCCTTCGAAGAGGCTTTTGGTCGCAAGCCCAGCGGGCTCTGGTTGCCGGAGTGCGGTTATTTCCAGGGGCTGGATTTCATTCTTGCTGAATTCGGCTTCAAGTATTTCTTCTTGGAGACCCATGGCGTGCTTTTGGCAAAGCCCGCGCCCAAATACGGAGTATTTGCGCCAATAAAGACCCCTGCGGGGCTTTATTGCATGGGTCGTGAGCAGAGCAGCTCTATGGAAGTCTGGAGCCGTAAGACAGGTTACCCGGGGCATCCGGAATACCGGGAATTCTTCAAGGATATTTCCCAGGAACGCAGTCCCGAATACCTGGGCGATTACTTTATGGCGGGCAAGACTCCCATAGAGACGGGCCTGAAGTATTACCGCATTACCGGCAGCGAAGACAAGCAGATTTACCGCCCCTGGAATGCGCTCCGCCTGGTAGAAGATCACGCCCGCCTCTTTGTGGCGAACCGTGAAGCGACCGTTACCGAACTCTTGCCCCAGATGGATGGCAACAAGGTCTCCATCTTGTGCCCTTACGACGCCGAACTTTTTGGACACTGGTGGTTCGAAGGTCCCCTGTTCATCGAAAAACTGTTCGAGCGGGCCGCCAGTTCCCGCGTAGTGGAAATGGCCTCTCTAGAAGACACCATGCAAAGCTCTCCAGATCCAGATATTCATGACCCCATCTTTTCATCTTGGGGCGAGGGCGGCTTTGGCGAAGTCTGGATGAACGACGAGGTGAGCTGGGCCTATCCACTGTTTTTCAAGATGCGGGGCATGATGAATGACCTGAAAATCAGGCAGAACAAAGCTCCCAAGGCGATGGCATCTTTCTTGAAACGCTGTTACGACCAGGTGGCCCGCGAACTGGTGCTTTTCCAGGCTTCGGACTGGGCGTTCATGATCCACAACAACTCTGCCGCCGATTACGCCAAGTTCCGCCAGAATACCCACTACAAGAACGCCTGCGCCCTTTATGCGGCGGCTACGTCTGCGCTGATGCTTGGCCGCAAGCGCTCCGGCGAAAGCATTCTAGAGAAGCTGGAAAAACAGGATAATCTATTCCCCTGGATTGGCGAGCTGGATTAACGCCCTTGCCGGAATCCAGAACCAGTCCGGCCTGAATTCCAATTCATAACACGCCTCGTAGATGGCCTTTGCCATAATGTAGGGCTTTAGTTCTTGCTGCAGGGCGTCTTCAGGAACATTTGCTGTTTTTGCATAGCCCTGGATAAATGCCTGACGGACATTGTCCATGTTTTTTTTGCTGACGGCTTCGGCGTAGGCGAAGCTGCGGATCATTCCAGCCACATCTACGGCGGGGCTCCGGAGTCCACGGCGGAATTCCAGACTTCTGGTAGGCTCTCCTTCGAAGTCTATCATCTTGAATCGTGCATCGGGTGTCATCAGGACCTGCCCTAGGTGAAAGTCCCCGTGAATCCGTTGTGGCTTGAAAATGGCGCTTATGTTCGGGGCTGTTTCGGTCCAGATTTTTTGTAGGCGGGGGAGGATGGCCTGAACGGCAGTCAACTCGTCATTTCCGGCAGCGCTTTTAAACTCGTCATTCCGGGCAGCGTCCGGGAATCCACTTGCGTCTCCAGACTCGTCATTCCGGGCCCCGACCCGGAATCTGGCAGCGTTTTGTTCCAAAAGCCTTCTCAGCTTTTCAATCGGTGGCATTTCCGAAGGAGCTTCGCACCCGTCCATTTCACGCAGGGCATTGTGCATGCGGGCGGTCTCGCGCCCCAGTTCGTAAGCCTTTTCAGCGGTTGGTTCCCGGGTGAAAACATCCCAGGCGTTTTGGGCGCCGGGGATGTGCTTTTCCAGAATCCCGAGAACGAAGGTCTTGCCGCTGTCACCGGTGTAGTGGCAAGAGGCAAGCAGTTCTGGGCTTCCCTGATAGCCCTGTTCGTTCAAGAAACGCAGAACTTCTTCTTCGGGATGGGCTCCGGCCTGCAAGCGCCTGAAAATCTTGAAGAAAATTTTTCCTGGAGCAACAAAAGAAGAATTGCTCTGTTCGGCAGAAATGGGTTTCAGCGATTCAAGGTCATCCCGCCCAAATTTGCTGTAGGTTACAAACGAAAAGATTCCTTTCTTGCTTCTGAAACTCTTGGAACCTACGGTTTTCCCGAGGGCACGGTATAATAAGGGCCCAATAAAATCGTCATTTTCGATGAGCAGGTAAAGGTCAGGTTCCCCTTCCCGAAATCGCAGGGATACAAGGGATATGGAGGCGTTGCCGATAGTGAGTTCGTCAATTTGTTCAAAGTGGGTGGGAGTGCGGCCCTTGCCCATGTACCACCGCTTGCCGATGATGTCCTGCAGGTTTATCATTTGGTTGGAAGCTTTGGAAAGAATCCTTGCTTGCGCAAGGTAGAAAGAATTTTCAGCTGGTTTTCCAGAGGTTCTTTGTCAAAGCCTTCCAGCACGAATTCGGGGATTCTTTTCTGTGGACAGAATGCTGCGGGAACATCTTCCATGTCGCCCATTTGCCAGGCGGCAAGAAGCTTTGGGAGAAATTGATTCCAGGGAAATTTGTCAGCGGGGGTCAATATAAATTGGCCGGGCTTAAGACCGTCTCTGGATTCAATGAAGAGGGAGCCGTCCCTGCGGCACGAGGCCAATGCCCCTTGCCTTGCCACTCCGTTAGTGGCCGGTTGCGCTTCGATTTCCAATACCAGTTGCACGCTAGGCGGCCAGCAGTTCCCGCTGGATTTGGGCGTATTGGTAATTGGAAATGGAGGTAATCTTGAGTATCAAATCCCTAGCGACTCCAGCCCTGATCAGGGCTCTTGCGTAGTTCATTTTGTTCAAGTCCAGGTTTGTCATAAGGCACCTCGCTTTCCCATTTGTTCACTAATTTAGATTAATTTTATGACAAAAGTATGACAATTTCCCAAGTTATTTTTTTCTTATCGTCGAAATAAAAATCGATTTTAGCGGCATTAAAATCGTAACTTCTTGAATGCTATGAAGATAAAATTTTTGTCTTTTCAAACAGGAATACTCCATGTTGGAACAAGCCTGTGATGTAAATCACTTACGAAAAATGTAAATGCTAAAAGATGGGAAATTCTTTGCGGATTTTTTCCACAATAGATGCCGAAATTTCTGCAGAAATCACCTGTTCTTTTTTTGCTTCCGCTTTCACAACGCATTCTCCGTCGGGAGCGATGACCTGCGAATTTCCGATGTAGGTGCCGTCGGCAGAGACGTTGTTCACTGCAAGAACATAAGCCTGATTTTCGATGGCCCGTGCACGCAGCAGTGTTTCCCAGTGTTCGTTGCGAACGGCAGGCCAGGAGGCTTGTACGGTAAAGGCTTGAGCGCCATTGGCTCTAGCTTTTCGGAACTCTTCGGGGAATCGCAGGTCGTAGCAGATGAATGTTGCCAGGGTAAGGTCTTGAATTTTGAACAAAGTAACTTCTTTGCCGGCGGTGAATTCTTTTTGCTCCGGAAAGAAGGGGTGGACCTTGTCGTAGTAGGGCTGTTTGTCTGTTGCTTTTGCTGGGCCGTAAAGACAAATGCGGTTGGTAAAGCCGTTGGCTGCACGGTGCATGCCGCCACCTAAGATGAAGCAGTCCGTTTCTTTTGCGAGCTGGCTCAGCATTTGCGCTGTTGGACCGCTGCCCGTTTTGAAATCTTCGGCCAGTTCCTCTGCGCGTTCGGGAATGTACCCCGTGGCAAACATCTCGGGGAAAAGAATCAGGCTTTCGCGTATGGGCTTGGCTTCAAGTACCATACGCCTGGCCTTTTCCAGGTTCTTTTCCTTTTCTCCGGAAACGGATTCCATCTGTACGAGATAAACGCGCATGGCAGAAATGTAGTAAATAGGGGGGAGGGGATAGGATTTAGGGGATAGGATCTAGGGGCTAGGATTTAGGGACTAGGGGTATGAGGTGTGAGGTCGGGCCTGCGGCCCTTTGAGGTATGGGGTGTGATGGGGACAAATGGTGTCATCCTCGCTGTCATTCTGGAGCTTGTCATTCTGGAGCGCAGCGTTAGAATCACGAAGATCCGCTTGGGGCTAGAATCTAGGGGCTGGACTGTAGGAATAGGTTGCAGAGGTATGGGGTTAAGCAAGAGGCGTTTTTTTATATTTGGCATACATTTCGGGTAATGAAATGTTGGGAGTGCAAAAATGAAAGGGTTGTTTTACAAAAGAATTGCTGCATTGTTGATTCTCGTAGTGGCAACGAATGTTTGTGCGATGCAAATTTTTGTAAAGATGCTGACGGGAAAAACTTTGACGTTGGAGGTGGAACCTAGTGATTCCATAGATGCGGTCAAGGAGAAAATACAGGAAAAGGAGAACATTCCTCCGGAGGAACAACGACTAATCTTTGCTGGGAAACAACTGGAAGATGGTCATACTTTGGCAGATTACAATATAGGGAATGAGTCGACCCTCCACCTTGTTCAACGCTTGCATGGTGAAAGTTCAAGTTCTATGGATGATGCGTCCAGTTCTTCGCAAAACATTGAGTCAAGTTCTTCGGAAATAGCAGAATCCAGTTCTTCGCAAAATATTGAGTCAAGTTCTTCGGAAATAGCAGAATCTAGTTCTTCACAAAACATTGAGTCGAGTTATTCGGAAAGTGTAATTTCTAGTTCCTCTGAAAAAGGCGCAGGGTCTAGTTCGGGAAGTCGAGAGACGCAGACATTGTACCCCATGCCTGCCGAAGGCTTTGAAATTGTTGTTTCGGATAACATGTTGGTGGTAAATTCACAAGGTTCCGATGTCAGTATTCTTGTCTTTGACATGATGGGTAACTTGAAAAAGAGATCTCTTAATCATTCTGTGAGTTTTGAGTCCATCCCTTCTGGATTGTACCTTGTCCGTGTTTCTGTTGGGAATGTGACAAAGGTTCGGCAAATTTTGGTCAAATAGCAAGGCTTTTTTTCTACATTGTGTCTTATGAAGTTTAGATGGCTCTGGATTTTGGCCCTGCTTGCGGCATATGCTTTTGCCGCGACGCCTACGCCCATTGTGGGTGTGGTGGTGGATTCGGAGTCGGAACTGCCTATTACCGATGTAGAGGTGACTTACCGGTCCGGCAAAAAACTGGGGACCACCAATTCCGATGGCCGTTTTGAGTTTACGGTTGATTCCCGTAATGCGGCCCTGGTGTTCAAGAAACCCGGTTACGACAGCGTCTTTGTGGAACTGCAGGACTTTGCCGATGTGCTGGACATGGTGGTGAGTCTTTCTTCGAACCTGCGGGACTTGGGGGCAAGCACCATCGTCGGTGGCGGAGAACCTGAGAAGTGGGAACCCGTCCGTACCATTTCGGTGGACAAGCTGGAAGATGCGGCGGGTATGCGTTTCGACGTGACGGAACACCTGAGCCAGATGCCGGGAATCTCGGGTCAGAAAGATTTTAGCAGCGCTCTTTACTACGACGGTTCCCGTGCGGGGGACGTGGCTTACCACTTGGGCAGGCTCCGGATTCCCAACATGCGTCACCTGGATGTGGGATTTCCCGGAAACCTTTCGGTAATCAACCCCCACATCTTGAGCGGGATTGAAGTCCACGACCATTACGGTTCGGGCCCAATCGGCCAGGGCCTTGCCACTTCTATCCAGTACCTGCCCGAACAGACCAAGGGAGAGTGGGGGCTTAAGGGTGCCGTTGGCCTTACGGTGCAAGAAGTGGTGGTGGATGCTCCCTGGCTTTTCTGGGATAGTTTCCGTTTCGCTTTCCGTAGGCTGGACGGCGAGATGCTCAAGAACCTGGGCGAAAAGTTCTTTACGGAATTCCGCAAGCGCGACGGCGACTGCGTAAACGATTGCCGGGTCAAGTCTTCGGACCCCTTCGACCTGACTGCCTTTGACATCTACGCCCAGCTGAACGGCTCCGATTCCATGGGCAACACCTGGGCTATCCGCACCCTGTACAGTTCCGACGAATATAAAATCCGGCAAGATACTTCTACGGCCTACGACGAGGTGAACTCCATCGATATTATTTCGGGTGAGCAGAACTACCTGGTGTTGGGGGCGGAATACGCTTCCCGCTTTGGAACCAGCGCCCACGCGGGTTTTGTCCGGGAATACCTGAGCGATACCCTGCGTGATACCACCGGGTTCAAGACTCCTGCCGAGGACGTCAATATGGACCAGGCTCAACGGTCCTTCATTGACGGTTATGACTATACCCACACTACCATTTCGGGCGGGCTGGACAAGAATTTCAAGGGGAACATTCTGGGCTCCAAGCTCAGCGGCGCTCTCCTTTACGAGCAGCACATTTTGGAAAGGAACTACTTGAATTTCGGCGAACAGTCCGACGACTACCAGACGGGCGTTGTTTCCGGAACGGGTCGTCTGGACTGGAAGCGGGATTATTATCAGTACATTCTTTCTGCGGGAGCCGTGGCCGACGCCATGGACCACAAGGCCGCTCCTACGGCCTCTCTGGACATGGAACGGAACTTGTCGGGAGCGGATACCGCCTACTGGCGCCTGTTCGGAAACGCCGCCTACCGCAGCGACTGGAAACCCTACTACGACAAGGGAGACCTGACGGGCCGTCTAGAATCGGGAACCTCCGCCAAGTTGGGTCTCGGTTACCGTTCCAAGTACCTGGATGTGCAGGCTTCTGGTTTTGGTCGTTACTATCCAGATCCGCTGCTGCCCATGCCTAAGGCCTACGCTCAGTACGAAGACGTGACCGACGTGGATTTCGCCTGGGTCTTTGGTGGCGGAGCCAAGATGGAATGGAAAACCTCTCACCATTTCTCCATGTCCACCAATATCAGTTCCGTCTATGGTGAATACGAGTTGGAGGGTTCTGGCAATTCCCTCCCGTGGGAGGCGAACTCCCGTCTGGACGTGGTTTCCCATTTCCGTTATTACCCCCGCAAGGACTCCCTGGTTTCGGTCATCTTGACCCACCATGCTTTGTGGCACAGGCCCTTGTACTATTACCAGATTGAACCTTCCAGTGCCGATGGCACCAACGGCAAGCGCAGGCTCAAGGACCTGAACGAGTTTACGGACCTGTTCCGCACCGACTTGCGCCTGAATCTGGACCTGATGACTTCGAAGTATTTCTTCAGGAGTGCCCGTTTCTACCTGGAAGTGGACAACATCTTTGCCAAGCTGGATGTGCCCGCTCTCAAGTTCTTGGGCGGCGAGAACGCCCGTGAGCGTTCTTGGGTGACCAGGGATGCCGACGGCGATTCCAACGACGGTTACGACCTGGTTCCCTTTATGGCGAAAGGCATGGGACTTTACTTGCAGTTCGGCGTAGAAGTGCAGCTGGGAATATAATGGTGCGAAAGTGTGTAGTGTGAAATGGGTGGTGAGTTGTGAGTAATGAGTTATGAGTTGCAAGTTTTGAAAAAGACGTTATTTCTGTCTGTTTTTCTCTTATGTGCTGTAGCTTTTGCTCACGAGACGGATTCCCTGTTCGTGCCGCCCAAGCCCGAAAAGCCCCTGCGTTTCTGTTCTTCGGTCAAGAAATGGATTGAATTTGCCACTACGGATTCCAATATGGTAGAAATCACCCGCCTGAAAGGTCTCCGTATGGACTTGCGGTATGGCACTTTCAACAACGTGACGGGACACGATTTGTATTGCGGAGTGCAGCGGGCTTTTGTCCATAAAGACGCCCTGCCGAAGCTCAAACGGGCCATCAAGATTATGGAGAAGGAAATGCCGGGCTCTGTGCTGGTGATTTTCGACGCCTCCCGCCCTCTGTATGCCCAGTCGGCCTTGAAACGTACGGTGGCAGGCACGCCCTATTCCAACTATGTGTCATCCGGCGTTACCGGCGGACTCCACAATTATGGGCTTGCATTGGACCTGAGCATCACCGATGCCGAAGGGAACCTGCTGGACATGGGAACGGACTTTGATTCCTTTGAACGCTGCGCAGGCGAGGTAGGGGAGTCGGATGCCCTGCAAAGCGGTCGCCTTACCGAACAACAGGTAAACAACCGCAAGATTTTGCGTTCTATTATGCTTCGAGCGGGTTGGGTTCCTCTAAGTAGCGAATGGTGGCATTTTAACGCCTACACTCGGGCCTACACCAAGGAACACTACGCTCTATTTCCGTTGTAGTGCCGCCTTCAGGGCGCGGATGGCGTTTCCGCGATGGCTGATGGCCTTTTTCTCTTCCAGTTCCATCTGGGCGAAGGTGCGGGTCTCGCCGTCGGGTACAAAGAGCGGGTCGTAACCGAAGCCCATGTCGCCTACGGGGGCGTGGTTGATGGTCCCGCGGCATTCCCCTTCGAAAATACGGGGCTCGCTGATGCTGAACTTGCCGTCGACTTGCGAAACGGTCTGGTACGAAAGGGCGCAGAAATATCGGGCCCTGCGGTCTTCGATATTTTCCAGTTTTTTCAGGAGCAGTTCGTTGTTGCTTATGTCGTTTCCGTGGCCTCCGCTGTAGCGGGCGCTGTAGATTCCCGGTTCCCCGTTCAGGGCGAAAACTTCCAGTCCGGAATCGTCGGCAAGCACGGTGGCTTCGATTCCGCGTTCCATAAGCCAGCGGGCGGTGGTGTCCGACTTGATGATGGCGTTTTCGGCAAAGGTCTTGCCGTCTTCTACGATGTCGCCGTCAAAGCCGATGTCTTTCAAGGTCTGGAATTCGTAATGGTCGGTTCCAAGGATATGGGCGAAATCTCTAATTTTTCCGGCACTTCCGGTAGCGAATCTAGGGGCTAGGGGTTTGAGGTCGCTTCGCTTTGAGGTGTGAGCTCGGTCGCCAAAGGCTCCCTTTGAGGTTCGTGCCTCATATCTCATACCACACACCTCACAACTCACCACTCACCACTCACCACTCACCACTCACAACTCAGTACTTCTCCGGTTTCATCACGATGAGGATGGCATCTACAATGACACCGATGCCGCCAAGTCCTGCCGTGCAGAGCCAGAGAATTCCCGTCCAGATTTTTCCTTCGTAAAAGCGATGGATTCCCAGGTACCCGAGCAAAATACAAAGGGCCAGCGCAATCCACTTGTTGTGTTCACCTTCGGCGACCATAAAATCTCCTTGTTGCGGGTGGGAATATAGAAAAAGAAGATTGGCGCTAAAAGCCTATGAAGGTTAATTGTTTGAAGACCGGAACCTTCCTTTCGTTAGTCTTAAAAAGCTTTTTTTACACTTTTTTCTAGCCCCTAATCCCTAGATTCTAGCCTCTTTTTTTCTATATTTACTACGCAAAAGAGGTCTATTATGAAACTTTTGCCAGAAGCCCTGACGTTTGACGACGTCCTTCTTGTTCCCGCTGAATCTTCTGTTTTGCCGGCCCAGACCGATGTGAGCACCCAGCTCGCTCCCAACATCAAGCTGAACATTCCTATCATCAGTGCCGCCATGGACACCGTGACTACGGCTCCTTTGGCCATTTCCCTCGCCCTGCAGGGCGGTATCGGCATCATCCACAAGAACATGAGCATCGAAGACCAGGCTGAAGAGGTCCGCAAGGTCAAGCGGTGGCAGTCCGGTATCGTCACGAACCCCGTTACCTTGGACGCCGACCAGCCTGTGTCTGCCGCCTTTGAACTCCGCGCCCGCAACAAGGTGAGCGGCTTCCCGATTCTTTCCAAGGGCAAACTGGTGGGCATGCTTACCAGCCGCGACCTGCGCACCGTGAGCGACATGAACGTGAAGATCCGCACCGTGATGACCAAGAATCCGGTGACGGCAAGCCCCAAGGTGAGCCTCGCGAAGGCGAAGGAAATCCTCGCCGAAAAGCGCATCGAGAAGCTCCCGCTGGTGGACGCTTCGGGCGCCTTGAAGGGCCTTATCACCATGACGGACATCTTGAAGCGCGAAAACAACCCCAACGCTAGCCTCGACAAGAACGGCCAGCTGTTGGTGGGTGCCGCTGTAAGCACGTCTGCAAATACTCTCGAACGCGTGGCCGCCCTGGTGGACGCTGGCGTGGACATGCTCATTATCGATACGGCTCACGGCCACCACATCGGTGTGCGCAACATGGTGAAGACTGTCCGCAAGAAGTATCCGAAGCTCACGATTTGCGCAGGCAACGTCTGCACTCCCGAAGCGGTTGCGGAACTGGCCAAGTGCGGCGCCAACATCGTGAAGGTGGGCATCGGCCCCGGTTCTATTTGCACCACTCGTATCGTGGCGGGCGTGGGTTACCCCCAGTTCTCCGCCGTGGTGGAATGCGGCAAGATGGCCCGCAAGGTGGGCGTGAAGATTATCGCCGACGGTGGCCTCAAGTTCTCGGGCGACATCGTGAAGGCTCTCGCTGCCGGCGGTCACGCCGTGATGGTGGGTTCCCTCTTTGCCGGAACCGAAGAAGCTCCGGGCGAAGTCATCTTGGCCGATGGCCGTAGCTACAAGAGCTACCGCGGCATGGGCTCCCTCGGTGCCATGAAGGCAGGTTCTGCCGACCGCTACTTCCAGGGTGGCGTCCAGGAACCCCGCAAGTTCGTTCCCGAAGGCATCGAAGGCCGCGTGCCCTACAAGGGCCCGCTCCGCGACACCGTTTACCAGCTGATTGGCGGTATCCACTCTGCCATGGGTTATGCCGGTGCTGCTAACCTCGAAGAACTCTACAAGAAGGCGACCTTCGTACGCATTACGGGTGCAGGCCTCCGTGAATCTCACCCCCATGACGTGACGATTACCAAGGAAGCCCCCAACTACCGCACCGGCGAGTAGTCCCGTGATGGTTTGATTATTTTTAACGTCCTCGGGTATGACCTGTGGGCGTTTTTTACTTGGCCCTTATTATAACGAAACGAAAGAGAAAAATTTGGAAAGGGAAAAACTCAACGTCTTGATTCTTGCGGCTGGCCTCGGCACGAGGCTTCGGCCCTTGACCGAAGACATGCCCAAGCCGTTGGTGCCTGTGGTGGACAAGAGCATCCTGGAAATCCAGGCGATTCGTGCCAGGGAGCTTGGGCCTGTGCGGCTTCACGCCAACGCTCACTACCTTGCAGAACAGGTGATAGCCGAAGGTGCGCGTCTCGGGTTCGAGAAGGTCTGGGAAGAGCCGGAAATCCTCGGGACCGCAGGCCCCCTGAAACGCATATACAACGAAGGTTACCGCGGCGGGCTCCTGGTGATGAACGGCGACGCCTACTGCCGTTTCGACTTGAATAAATTTATGGAGAACGCCCGCCGCGACCGCTGCGACGTGGCGCTCTTGGCGGTGGAGTTCCCTCAGGTAAATACCTTCCGTGTCGACGGAAACGGACACTTGGCAGGAGTTGCGGGCCGTTTCGGTTCAGAACAGGGCAAGCCCGCCACCTTCTCGGGAGTGTCCTGGTACAGCGATGCGGCCCTTGCCCGCATCAAGGACGGCGAATTCGACATCCGGGAATTCTGGAAACAGGAACTTGCGGCGGGTCACCCGATTTATGTGGACTGCAGCCAGATGGACGCCACCTGGATAGACATGGGAAGCCCCGCGGGCCTGAAGGCAGCCTGCGACGCCCGCCTGCAGGAACTGGGGCTGAACAGCTGGGTCGGCGACCATCTGCATTCAACGGTGCAGAGTCGCGTTTCGAAGGTCGGCTGTTCAGTTGTCCAAAATGGAGTGGATCTGCCCGAAGGCGCTCGTGTGGAAAACTCCATCTTGTTTGCGGGAGCTGCTGTCCAGGCAGGCGAAACCGTGAAGGACGAAATCCGGGGTAGGGGATTCTCTTGGAAGCTCTAGACCGGAAAATTCTGGAAATTGTCCAGGACGGTTTCCCGCTGGAGGAACGCCCCTACGCCGCGCTGGGAAGGCTTCTTGGCGTTTCAGAAGATGCGGCTTTCGATAGCGTGGAAGGCCTTCGCAAGTCCGGCGTCATCCGTCGTCTGGGTGGCGTCTATGACTCCCGCAGGTTGGGCTACATCTCCAGACTCTGCACGGGAGTGGTGAGCGAAGATAAACTGGAAGGTTTTGCTGCGGCTGCCGATAAGATTCCTGCCATCACACACAACTATGTTCGCAGTCACGCCTACAACGTTTGGTTCACCGTCATCGCCCGGTCGGAGTCCGAAATTCAGGAAACGGTCCGGGGGTTGGAGGCGGAAACCGTCCTGCACGACGCCCACGTTCTTTCGGCCAGCAAAATGTTCAAGATCAATACGGTGATGAAGGCTGCGTCGCGGAGTTCTGCAGATGCGTCGGGCCAGGTTGCGGCAGCTCGGGTCACGGAAAGGCCGGTTGCCAAAGGTGCCGAGCTCTTTGTCCCTGAGGCAAAGGACCGTCGCCGGATCAACCTCCTGTGCCAGGATATTCCCCACACCAAAACGCCCTTCTCTGATTTGGGAATAGACGTCGCCGAAATTCGGGGTGACCTGGACCGGAAAATCATGCGCAGATTCGGGGCGGTCCTCAGACACCAGCAGGCGGGTTTTGACGCAAACGCCATGGTGTGCCTTGCCGTTGCGGACACGGAACGGGCGGGAGCGTTGTTGGCCGAAGATCCTCACGTTTCCCACTGCTACGAGCGCAGCCCTTTCGAAGGTTTCCCTTACAATGTCTATGCCATGTTCCACGGGCAAAGTGAAGCCGAACTGGAGCAGAGCATCGGGTCGGCGGTGTCCGCCCTGAACGGCCCGGACCATGCGGTGCTGACGTCCCTGAAGGAACTGAAAAAGACCAGTTTTGTCTATTTTGCCTAGGCGAAGATTGATTATCGGACAAAGCCGCAAAAAACAAAAGGCTGGCAAATGCCGACCAATCGTGAGCAACAAACGCCTCGTATTAACGAGGCGTGGTTGCGAGAGTGAGCGCAGGCCGGAGAATTTGCACCGAAATTTAGCGCGAACGGTCTTGTTATGTAAAAAAAGAGGCAGACTTTTGTCTGCCTCTTTTGAGTGGAGATAGTGGGAGTCGAACCCATGACCTACAGATTGCGAACCTGTCGCTCTACCAACTGAGCTATATCCCCGTTAGGTGAGCCAAATATACGAAATTTGCCTATTCCCGTCAAGCGACAACCCCTGTTCTGGGTTCGATGCTGTTAAACCGCCTTTGTTGTGGGCGGCCCGTCGCTTCCCTAATGTCATCCCCGCGACTTGTGGTGAGCGAAGCCGAACCAAGGCGGGGATCTCCTTGCCCGTGCCAGAGCCGCACGCCCTGAGCGGAGCGTGTCTCGGCACCAAGGGGTCCTTGCCTCAGTCAAGATTATTCATTCCCCAGCGCTTCGATTAGCGGGTGATATACCTCCGGGCGTTCTATTTGCATGATTGTTGTTACCTTGCCGCCGGCATCCTTCGACGATGCTCCGCAGTGGAATAGCTTTTCGCTGTCCAGACCGTAATCCAGATAGATGTACCTGTCGTGGAACATGTTCCCGGCGGCCTTCACGTCAAATGCGACGTCCGGTCGTGCGGCCTTGAAATCGGTCACCACGCTGTCGGTCAGGTAGGTCTTGCCGTATTGGTCGCTGAAAATCATGACCGAGACTCCTTTGGGCACATTCCGCAGTAAATCCAGTGTCTTGACGTCCACATAGTTGTCCAACACCATCACCGATTTTTTTGCCATGCCGTATATTTGCGCATAGGCAACATCGGCCTCCAGTTTCTGCCCGTTGAGGATCAAGTAATGCCTAAAACTTGCCGGGTCGACGAAATTTTCCATGACCTTCTGGAGGGATTCTCGATTATCTCGCATTTCATTAGACAGCAGGGCTATGTCGCGAGTATTTTGAACCGTCTAGGCGGCAATTTCAGTGATGGCATTGTTGCCGAGCAATAATTGGTTTTCTGTGACAATGTAGTCCTTCATCTGCTTGAAAAGGCGTATAAGAGCCTTGCTTTGGGCGATGGCTCGCTCACCTTTAAGCACCGTCATGAGCATGTAAATGCCTTGCTCGGTGAATGCGTAGGGTAATTTTCTTGTTCCGCCCCGTTTTGATGTCGGAATTTCCGATATCAAACAACTCACTTCCTCTTTCTTAAGCTGGAATCGAAAATCCTCGTCGAATCTGTCGATGTTGTATTTGACCTGCTCGTTAAATCGGCTTGTGCTGTACCCGTAAATCTCGGCCAGGTCGGCGTCGAGCAACACTTTGACGCCGCGGATCGTGTGGATTCGGGACTTTAGCAGATTCTCGTCTATCAGGGAAAAATCCGGCTTTGCGGCTGTGACGGCCCTGCCGGCATCGGTGGCATCGGCCACGGCGTTTTCTTTCTTCATCTTTCGCTCCTCTCCGCCTACATGCTAGAAAAGGCGGATTTTAATTCTACTCATTTGTGCATCAATATAAGTTCTCGAAACCGGATTGTCAACGGGTTTCTGAAAAATTTTTTGGAGTGGTGGCCGGGGAGCCGTGTCTCGCTCGGCGTAAAATCAGGCTTCTGCCTGGCTGCGCAGGACGACGACGTCTTCGACAGAAAGGCCGGAATAGGTGGCGATTTCCTCATTGGACAACTTGCCGTCGGCGATCATCCGCTTGGCGATTTCACGAGCACGTTCTTCAACCTTCGCATTGATGTCGTCTGCGAATTCCTCGAAGAAACTGTTTTTCAGGGCGTTGTGATCCCATTCTGCGTGAAACATCTTCTGGTAGGCCTCGAATTCTTCTTTGCTAAACTTAGACACTTTTGAACTTTCTGTCAACTGTTTGAACTTGCGTTCTCCAAGCTCCGCGGGTAATTCGCGCAAACGGCTCAAGTAGCGGAAGAAGAAAAGCCATTTGCTCAGGCTGTCGGACTTCGATTCGATAAAAAAGGGAACTTTCGCAAGTTCGACGACGGTAAAATTAAACGAATCCATGAACTTTTCTTTTGTTTCGAGGTCGGTCACGGTCGCACGGTGGACAATCCGCTCGTCTTCAAACATCCGGTGCCGCGTGATGGCGATAACATAGGTCGGCTTGATGTCGAATTTCCAACCAATTCCAAGTTCGGCCTGGTTCGCCACCATTTCGCTGGCGTAGAACGCGAGGCGTTTCAGAAAGTTGTCCAGTTTACGAATCTGCACCTCGATTTCAATGAGTTCTCCGGCGTCGTCCTCGCAGTGCAAGTCGAAAATCGCCGTGCGCGAGGCCCTGCTCCCGCTCAGGTTCTTCGCCACGTTGCGCGTCCACACGTTTTTGATAGGCCGCTTGAGTTGCGGCGCAAGCAGGTCGTTCAGCAGGTTTACGAGGTTTTCACGGCTGGTGGGCTTGTCTGGGTCAAAGGCTTTCTTAAAAGCCAAATCGACCAGCAGGTTTGCGAAGGGGCTTTGTTCGCCCGGCTTCACGAGATAGTCCTCGAGTGACTTATTTTTATTCATCTTTCGCTCCTCTCCGCCTACATGCTTGAAAAGGCGGGGTTTGATTCTACTCGCTTGTGCACTAAATATAACTTCTCGGCGTTGGCCCGTCAATACCTTTTTCAAATTTTTTCTCGAGGCTTACCGCTTCCTCAAGCGACCCCTCGTCGATTCTATTTCCCGAACAAGTCGGAGTGTGTTCCTGTATCTACCAGGGTAAGTGTGAGAATCCCGTTATTCTTCCTGTAGCACAAGAGCCAATCGGGTCGAATGTGTAGTTCTCTTGTTCCCGAGAACTTTCCGGTTAGTTCATGGTCCCGGTATTTTTCGTGGAGGACTTGGTCTGTTCGGAGCAATTCTACAACCGTCTTGAGTTCTTCCAGCGGAAGCCCTCTCTTCTTGCAAAGTTTGTACCCCTTTTTGAAGCGGCTAGTCCAGATAACTTCGTAAATCATTTATCCAAGTCCGCCCACATTTCGTCCATGTCCGTATAGCGCTTGGTCCTTGGGTCGGCTTCAAGTCGCTTTGCCTCTTCAATGGCTTCAAGGAGGTCGGCGGAGCGCTCGGGGTACTTCACGTCAAAGGGGAGCCCCCGGTGCAACACGACCTGCCGTAAGAACATGGAGATCGCCTGGGACATCGAAAGACCCAGTCCCTCAAGAAGGGCGTTGGCCTGGTTGTTCAGTTCGGAATCGATGCGAAAGTTTTTGGCAATGGTACTCATGGTTGTAAATGTATAATATTTTTGCGTTAAATGCAAGTGTTTACTTTTAAATACTTGCAAATTCTTTCGTTTTGGTTGTGCAAATTCCATATTCAAAGCCCTTCTTCGATTAGAGTGCCGAAATATACAACCGAAAGCGGCGAAAAAGTGCAAACAACTGTTGCCTTCGATACCCGCGCCGTCACGCTCTATTTTACGGGCCCGCGTCGCGGCTTCGCCACCCCGCGAACCTCGTAAAACCGAGCCGGACCCCGCTCGGCGTCATTCCGGCCCTCGAGCCGGAATCTAGCCTCGTGGCTCCCGTCTCGTCCCCAAGGGGTCACGATCGTTGCCGCGAAACTCTGGGGGAGGCCGCCTGAGATTGTTTTTGTTCGATTGCGGCAACGCGTAGCTTGCTTCGGTGAGCTTTTCTCTTACGCCTTGTATTCTGCGATTGACTCCATCAACTTGTCGAAGTCGCTCTTGTAATTGGCGTCGCGGATTACCCTGAATTTGTCATATTCGCCTTCTGCGAAGGCCTTCGCGATTTCGTGCGTAACCTTGCCCTTATCCTCGAGGATATCGCGCTCGTTGAATTGAAGGAATGCGTTGAGCTTTTCTACCCAGTCCTTCATGTACATGACCTGTCCGCGTTTCGCCTGCAGTTCGGCGTAGTCCAGATACATGGTGACAATCCTGTTCAGGGTGTCGATCTCTTCTTGCGACAGGTAGTTCTTGGCAATGGAAACATCGGGCTTGCGGATATCGCCGTTGGGGGCGTTTTTCCATGTCGTGAGTCCCATGTTCACCTTTTTGCTGTTTGCGCGGGAGTATATGATTTCGGCTGCGGTCTGGTGCGTTACGGCATAGTGCATCTTGTTCTGCACCGTTGCGAAGAAATCCTGCGTAATCTGGCTGTCCGGACTATAGTCGGCGCTGCATCTGGCGTAGATGTCCGTGATTTTCTGGTAAAAGCGACGCTCGCTCGCCCGGATCTCGCGGATACGTTCGAGCTGCTCCTCGAAGTAGTCCTTGCCGAAGAAATTCTGCGGCTCTTTCAGGCGTTCGTCGTTCATGGCGAAGCCCTTAATTATGTATTCCTTTAGGACTTGTGTAGCCCATATGCGGAACATGGTCGCCTTTTTGGAGTTGATGCGGTAGCCCACTGCGATAATGGCGTCGAGATTGTAGATGTTGGTTTGATAGTTCTTGCCGTCAGAAGCAGTTGTTTCCATTTTGGAAACAACTGATGACTCCTGCAATTCGCCATCGGCAAAGATGTTCTTCAGATGCTTTGAAATGGCCGCCTTCTGCACATCGAAAAGCTCGGCCATCTTGGCCTGGGTTAGCCAGAGATTCTCATTTTGCAGCAGGATCTCAACCTTGACTTCTGCATTGTCGGTTTTGTACAGTAAAATCTCGTTCATACTGCACAAATATACACTAATCAGTTGCAGGAGTCAAGGGGTCTCGCTTAAAAACTCCGAATTCACGGCGGCAGAGTGGGAGTTCGTAAGGAATCCTTACATACTGAAAAAAATCGGAATTTCCGATTTTTTGCGAATGTTTCTCATGCGAACCTGTGCAATTTTTGCACAGGTTGACTTAGTTGTTCTAAACAGCAATTTGCAAAAAATGCAAATTGCTTCTTCAACAACGCCGCCTAGCAAGATTTACTTAGTATCCACAGGATACCATTGAGGTCTCTGGTCCTCCGGCGGTGGCGGCTCAATTCCAAGCTTCTTAGCCAACTGCTGAAGGAGGCACGGGTCTAGAGGAGTGGGGGTGGACTTGTTAACATCTACAGGTCGATACGGCTGCGACGGATCCGGCGTCGGGCATTCATACAGGGGCGGAAATTCCTGGGCAAAGCCAAAAGTAGCTGCGGCCAAAGCCAGTGTAATGATTAAGTGCTTCATGATGGACTCCTTTTTTCAGGGTTTATCGTTTTTTACTCCAACAATATATCCTCAAAAATCCATCAAGTCAAATACATAATTTCTATATAATTAATCAATTAAATTTATATTATGCGGCTTTACAAACCAAAATATACTCCACCTCGGTTTAGCCGGTGAATCTCGTCGAGGAACAGCACGTTGTTCTCTTGAAGGCCCTACACGGCCACCTTGAAGATGATTCCGCCGGTTACGTAGCGGTGGATGACGGAGTTGATGAGCGTCTGGTAGGGCATGCCGGCGGCCTTCGCCATCTTCTTGATGCCGTCCAGGTCGTCCAGCTGCATGCGGATGGTGATGTTCTTCGCCGAGGCGGACATGATGTCCGCCCGGATACGCTCTTCTTCCCCTTTTGGGAGCGGAACTAACTCATCGTTCTCGACGGCTTCCATCAAGGCGCGTTCCTCGTCGTCGATAGGCTCATCTATGAATTTTGAATTCGCCATTTTCAAGCCTCCTTTGGTACAAACGGCTTTTGAAGGCCGTTTTGAGAAAAAATGTTCCGTCGTCTTCTTCGACAAAGGGAACGCAGTGGACATATTCATCTACAAGAACCAGGAACATTCTTTGGTCTTTGTGTTCTGTTTGGTTGTTTACCATCTTTGTAACGAATCTTCCCGCCAGAATTTCCTGTCTTATGGACTCCATGTCAATGTTGTGTTTCTGTTTGACCACGAGCGCTTTACTTGGGTCAAACCTCACTTTCATTCCTATGCTTATAATATACATATTATACAACGCATTGTCAATAGTTTAAGACTTTTTTAGTTCGAGGGCCGAAATATACAACCGCAAACGGCAAAAAAGGGCAAACAACTGTTGCATTCGATGCCCGCTCCGCCCCCGTAGGTTGTCCGTAATCCCCCCGAAAACTATATTTGGGGGAATATGTACGCCCGCTTCCTCAAACGACCCCTGGACTTCTGCTGCGCGCTGGCCGCGATTCTCGCCCTGAGCCCGCTGCTGCTCGTGCTCACCCTCCTCGGCGCCGTCAAGATGAAGGGCAACCCCTTCTTCACGCAGCCCCGCCCGGGCAAGGGCGAAAGGATATTCAGGCTCGTCAAGTTCCGCACCATGACCAACGAAAGGGACACGCAGGGGAACCTGCTCCCCGACGACGTGCGGCTGAACGCCTACGGCAAGTTCCTCCGCTCCACCAGCCTCGACGAACTCCCCGAACTCTTCAACATCCTCAAGGGCGACATGGCCGTAATCGGGCCCAGACCCCAGCTCGTGCGCGACATGGTATTCATGACCGCCGAACAGCGCAGGCGGCACACCGTGCGGCAGGGACTCAGCGGGCTTGCGCAGGTGAACGGGCGCAACGCCGTCACCTGGGAATCGAAAATCGCCTACGACCTGCAGTACATCGAGAAAATCACACTCCTCGGCGACATCAGGATAATCCTCACCACCCTCGGCAAGGTGTTCAAGCGCGACGGAATCACCGAAGAAGGTTCCGACACCGCCACCGACCTCGGCGACTACCTGCTCGCAAGCGGCAGGATCACCCGCGAACAGTACGACCGCGGACAACAGGAGGCCAGGCGCCTCATCGCGGAGGCTTTGTAATGCTCTACAAGCTGGCCCACATTCTCCGCGACAGGTTCGGGTTCCTCTGGAACATTATCGAATGGTGCAACGCCTTCGTGTTTGCGCTCACCCACGGGAGCGCCCTCCGGAAAATCCCCGGAATCCTGGAAGAATGCTCCGGACAGTTCACGCTCCGCGTGGCAGCCCCCGCCGACGCAGCCCCCCTCGCCGCCTTCTTCGCTGAACAGCCCGAAGAAGCCTTCAAGTTCTTCAAGCCCCATGCCTTCGACGAGAAGACCCTCTCGAAAAACATCAGGAACAAGGCCTTCCTCACGTTCCTCGTGCTTGACGGCGAAAAGATTGTGGGCTACTTCTTCTTGCGCTGTTTTGTGAATGGGAAAAGTTTTAGGGGCAGAATCGTTGATTATCGTTGGAGAAACAAGGGTATTGCGAAACAGATGGGCTTGACAATGAACAAAATCATTGCCATACTTAAGGTCCGCCTGTTTGGCTCAATTTCTCCAGATAATTACGCCTCTTTGCAGTCCACAAAGGCAGTTAACGATATCCGTATTATCAAGACCCTTGATAACGGCTACTACTATATCGAATATTTGCCAAAGAAATAAATGGTACGCAATATGAAAAGTATATGCTTTATTACGACAATTCCAACGACATTACGAGCGTTTGTTTTGCAGTTTGCAAAATATATGCATGAAAACTGTGATTGCAAGATCACATTTATAAGTAGTCCAAATGAAGAATTTCAAAATTGTTTACCAGAGTATATTCGCTTCATTCCTGTAAAGATGGAAAGAGGCATAAGTTTAGGCGGCTTCAAGTCGTTTCTTATACTTTATAAAATTTTCAAGAAAGAAAAGTTTGATTTGGTTCAGTATTCTACTCCCAATGCGGCATGTTACGCATCAATTGCAGCTTTTTTGACAAGAATTCCTACAAGATTATATTGTCAATGGGGTATTGCGTATGTTGGGCTTGATGGCTTTAAAAGAAAGATTTTTAAAACCATAGAGCGCTTGGTTTGTTTTTGTTCAACGAAAGTTGAACCGGATAGTAAAAGCAACCTTCTTTTTTCTATCAAAGAGAAATTATATAAAGCCTCTAAAGGAGAGGTCATTTGGAATGGTAGTGCTTCTGGAGTGAACTTGGAAAAATTTGATTTTAGCAAAAAAAATGAATATAGGAAAGAAATTCGTTGTAAGCTTAAAATACCAGATAATGCCTTCGTTTATGGATTTGTAGGCAGAATAAATAGGGATAAGGGAATAAATGAGCTTTTCACAGCCATGCGCTCTGTAATGGCTTATAATGAAAGCGCATATTTAATTCTTGTTGGAAACTCCGAGTTAGGTAAGGGTGTTGATGAATCCTTGTATGCATGGGCAAGGAATGAAGAAAGAGTAATCTTTTGTGGGTATACAAATGTAGCGGAGCAATATGTTGCCTCTATGGATTGTTATGTTCTTCCCAGTTATCGAGAAGGCTTTGGTCTTGCTGTTGTTGAGGCTGAAGCAATGGGAGTTCCTGTTGTTGTTACGAATATTCCCGGACCAATCGATGCAATGGAAAATGGGAAGAGTGGACTTGTCGTAGAAAAAAAGGATAGTGCTGGCTTGGAAAATGCTTTGTTGGTTATGCTTGCCCAGCAAAATTTACGCGATGAATTTGGAAAGTTTGGAGTTGAATTGGCAAGAGAAAAATTTGAACAGACCAAGCTGTTTGAGAAAATTTTAGCGGATCGTAAGAATTTGTTAAAAATATAATAGTGATATGCAACCTCTCTTTTCTGTTATAATCCCTGTTTACAATGTGTCTAGTTACCTTAAAGAATGTGTTTTAAGCATTTGTGGACAGAAGTTTGATGATTATGAAATTATTCTTGTTGATGATGGCTCAAGTGATGGTAGTTCAGAAATTTGCGATGAATTGAAACAAAATAATTCAAAAATTAAAGTCATTCACAAAAAAAATGAAGGCGTCGCTTTTGCGAGACGAGATGGAGTCTCAATTGCAGAGGGCGAATATTGTTTTTTCATAGATAGTGATGATGTTTTGCTTTCAGGATGTTTTATTAAAGTTGCAGAGTTGGTGAGGCAATATGATTTAGATATAGTATGTTGGTCAATGATTCATGAATTGCCAAATGGAAAAACAATAAAAAAGAACGTTTGTCGGCCAGGCTTGTTTAGTCGAAAAGATGTAGAGAGGGAAATTTTTCCAAATTTGATACAGACAAAGAAAGCGACGTATTTTTCCCCAAGTTTGTGCTCAAAGGCAATAAGGAGAAGACTTGTTGAATCATATATGCTGTGCGATTCTCGTGCAACAATTGGAGAGGATGGCGCGAGTGTTATTGCTGCAATTTATCATTCGAATCAAATATATGTGGTTGATGACGCTTTTTATTTCTATAGATACAACGGATTATCTACAACCAAAAAAAAGAAAGCGCAAAATTGGGATTGGCCTTTAGTCGTTTCAAAACATATCATAGATAATATTGAAATTGATTCATTTGATTTTCGTGATCAAATGAATCGGAAAATGACACATGATGTATTTAACGTTGTGAAATCTCGCTTTTATTCTGAAAAAAAATATCGTGATGTTGTTGATGAAATAAAAGAATATTTGAATATAGATGTTATAAAAAAAGCAATAACAGAATGTTCGTTTGCTTTTCGGTTATCTTGTATATTGATGGTTTTTCTCTTACGTTATAAATGTTTTTTTCTGATATTCCTTATGTCAAAAAAGTATTAGGTTGAAATTGGTCTTAATTTTCTACATATTGTTTTTCTTGTTGATTTTATTGATTTCGTTCAATAAGTTTAAATCAATTGTAAATTTTATTTCGATTTTTACATTTATATGGTTTTTTTGGGGAGTTGTTTCTTTATTTGGCTTCTTCGATTTAAGAATACCATCTGCGACAGTGCATTGTATGGTAATGACGTTTGTTGTTATTTTTGATTTTGTTTTTTTGTTCTTTTCTTCCGCATCTAAACGGGTTGCTCTAATTGATAATCCAGCAATCGGATCTGTGTATTTGAAAAGTGCCTATATTGTCCAAATACTTTCGCTTGTTCTCATTGTTCCTTATCTTTTAGCAGTTTTTCCTAGAATTTCCTTGTCTAACGGACTTGTTGCTTTGAGATTAGCGTATTTTAGTGGGGATATATTTCCAACAATGTATCAGAGTTTGTTCTTTAGGACAGTTCCTAAATCCATGTGGGAAGCGCTAATCTTTTTTTATGTTTATTTTGCTGTGACATACAAATGTCCTAAGGCTTTTTTGTTTGCAATCTTGAATGCCCTCTTTTCTGTGGCAATCACTGGGGGACGTTATGACTTGATTGGCTTGATGTATGGCGTTTTTCTGATGATTGTTGTTACTAATCAAGACGTTGATATATTTGGTTTGAATAAAATCATAAAGAATAAAGTAAAAAAAATCATCATCGTGTTGTTGTGTGCGTTACTCCTTGTTACACTTATGAGAAACCAAATTTTAGGTCGAGGTGTCATCACATATTTTGCAGGAAGTTTGTCTTTTTTGGATTTCATAATAGCAAATCCGCATCAGTTTGCACTTAATGAATATTCATATGGATACCTAACATTTGGTGCGTTTATTGAACCGGTTGTTTTGCTGTTGAAGGTGTTAAATTTTACTACAATTAAAGTCCCTTCATATGATTTCAATATTTTTTGTCAGAAATTTTATGATATCAGTGCTTCCCAATCTGGTCTTGATTTTAATGCGAATACCACGATTTTGTACTATTTTTTAAGGGATTTTGGAACATTAGGAATCGTTATTGGTGCTTTTTTTGTCGGTTTTCTTTGCGTGCTTCTATATAATAAGTGGCAGAAAGGAAGTGACTTTTTTGGAATACTTTTTATTGCTTTTGCTATTGTGATGATGAATAGTGTTATGACGTTCCAATTTTTTGGCCCATCTCCATTTTTTATTGTATTGACATTATTTTTTATTACGAGGTCTCGTAATAATGGATGACATAATCTCTATTATAATACCTGTTTATAATGTTGAAGGATACTTGCCGCAATGTGTTAAGAGTATTCGTGAACAAACTTATACGGGCGAGATTGAAATTCTGTTGATTGATGATGGCTCTACAGATTATTCTGGACGGTTATGTGATGAATTTTCGAAGATAGATGAAAGAATTAAAGTCTATCATAAAAAAAATGGTGGTTTGTCTGATGCCCGAAATTTTGGAATAAAAAAATCGACTGGTTCTATTCTTTGTTTTGTAGACAGCGATGATTTTCTTCATAAAGATTATTTGCAGGAACTTTATTCAATAAAGAAAAAATATAATGCGGACATCTCTGAGTGCGCGTGTTTCAAGTATTTTGAATCAAAACCTGATTTGTATAACGAAAATTGTGACAGAATTAAGATCCTGAAGCCAAAGGATTGGCTTGTTGAAACAGGATTGGGCGAATTTCTTTCTGTTGTTGCATGGAATAAATTGTATGATAGATGCTTGTTTGAAGAGGTAGAATATCCAAATGGTCGAAATTTTGAGGATGAATCTACTACTTATAAAGTCGTATACAAAAGTAAATGTATAGCAAGGACTTATAGGAAACTGTATTATTATAGACAGCGTGAAGGAAGTATTACGCAAAATAGTCTTTCGGCAAAGGTTTTGAATCAGAAACTTCTGGCTCTTAACGAAAAATGTGATTTCTTTATTGAAAAAAAAGAAGGGAGTGTTGTTTCTTATTGCCAAGCGAAGTATTGTATACTTGTTATATCGAATTTTGATTCTTGTGCCGATCTATATGGGGATGATAAGAAAAAAAATGAGTTTTATAGAGATGTAAAAAAGCGATATGTGACTTGGATGAAGAAAGCGAGAAGTGTACCTTTAAAATACAAAATCTTTATAAAATGGTTTCTCCTAAAGAATAAAAAATATGATAAGGATTAAAAACTGTTATAGAGAATTGATTCGTAAATTATGGGCCTGATATTGAAAAATAGAATTGTGAAAAATGCATCATGGATTGTTGCTTGTAAAATCGCACAATCTATTTTGTCGTTTATAGTAACAATGTTTGTTGCTAGATATTTAGGCCCTTCAAATTACGGTGTTATCAATTATGCAGCGTCTATTGTTGCTTTTGTCGTTCCAATTGTGCAACTAGGATTGGGAAATATACAAGTTCAAGAGCTTGTTGAAAATCCTGATGATGAAGGTAAAATTATAGGAACAACATTGCTGCTCTCTTGTATCAGCGCTTTTGCTGGGGTTGTAGGTGTATTGTCTTTCGTTGCAATCGCAAACGAAGGAGAAAGTGAAACGATAGTTGTATGTGCCTTGTATTCAACGATTCTATTTTTTCAAGGCGCAGATTTGATTCATTATTGGTTCCAAGCAAAATTTATATCAAAGTATGCATCATTAGTAAGCATTTCTGCTTTTGCTATTGTTGCTATCTATAAGATTTTTTTATTGTTGACCGGGAAAAATATATTTTGGTTTGCTCTTGCAAATCCTATTGATTATATAATCATATTGATTGCTCTTATCATTGTTTATAAGAAATTGGGAGGGACAAAACTCTCTTTTTCTTTGAATGTGGCGAAAAGAATGATGGCAAAGAGTAAATACTATATTATAGCAAATTTGATGGTCGTAGTTTTCACACAGACAGACCGTGTTATGTTGAAAATGATGCTGGATTCTTCGGCTACAGGCTTCTATTCTGCCGCTTCAACATGTGCGCAACTGAGCAATTTTGTTTTTGCTGCGATTATTGATTCTGCGCGCCCTGCAATCTTTGAAAAACATAAAAAATCAAGAAACGAGTTTAAATCTAGCATGATAGTGCTGTATTCTGTCATCATCTATTCTACGTTGGCATTTGGTCTTGTTGTGACACTTTTGGCTAATCCGATAATTACAGTTGTTTATGGAGAACAGTATTCTCCTGCGATTGCTGTGTTGAGGGTGATTGTATGGTTCTTGCCTTTCTCTTTTATTGGATCAGTTAGGAATGTGTGGCTTCTTGCGGAGAATAAACAAAAATGGATACCTGTTATCAATCTTTCTGGAGCAATTGCTAATGTCGCGATGAATTTTGTTTTGATCCCCATATGGGGAATGGTTGGTGCGGGAATTGCATCGCTTGTAACGCAGTGTTTTTCAAATGTCTTTGTCTCCTACATCATTCGAGATACAAGAGAAAATAGTAAATTGATGATAAAAGGACTTGATGTTCGTTTGTTTGTGGGACAGATCAAGAGCTACCCAAAGAAAAGGTGATTTCTATGACGAAAAAAGGCCTGTTAATAACAATGCACTATGTAGATAATTATGGCTCTGTCCTGCAAACATACGCATCTCAGTGTATTATTCGTAAATTAGGCTATGATTGTGACGTGCTTGATTATGTAAGAACAAATAATACGCTAGCATATGAGGCAAAAGAAGCGTATTCGCGATATAGAAAAATGTCGAGAATTTTTGCTTTTCCTCCTATTTCTGCATTACTGGTTGTAAGGTTTGTTCTAAAGAAGTTAAAAAGAAAGTCGATTTTTGACTTGTTCCGCAAAAGATATATTAAATTAACACGTAGGTATAACAGCTACAATTCTTTGCTTGAAAATTGCCCCAAAGCGGATTTATATATTGTTGGTAGCGATCAGGTCTGGAACCATGTCTATAATGGTGGTTTTTTACCTGAATATTTTTTGAAATTTGCTCCTAAAAATTCAACTAAAATCGCCTTGTCTTCCAGCATTGGAATTGATTCTCTGTCGGAGTCAGAATTAAAGCAATTCAAGGATTATCTACAGGATTTTTCATTTGTTTCTGTGAGAGAAAAAAGCGCTGCGGAACAGTTGTCAAAAGCAGGCGTCCTTCAGCCATTCTTTACGCTTGATCCAACTCTTTTACTTAGTGCCGAGGAATGGAAAAAATCGCTTGAAATAGATGATTCTGTTGAAAAATATGTATTTGTGTATCAACTAAATCACTCGGAAGAAATGGTTTCGTTTGCTCATAAATTGGCTACCGAAAACGGATGTAAACTGTATGTTGTTGCTAGTCATAAAATAAAGAAACGAGATGGTTTGAAAAGGCTAATTCTTCCATCGGTGAGACAGTTTGTTGAATTGATTGCTAAAGCGCGCTATATTGTCACAGATTCATTTCATGGAACAGCTTTCTGTGTAAATTTTTCAAAAGGTTTTTTTGTTTTCTACCCTCCGCGTTATAGCACTAGATTGGAATCCATACTTTCATTAACCAAAACAACGCATAGGCACGTTGAATCTGAAAATTGGAGAGATATTAAGCCAATTAATTATGAAGAAGTAAGGAACATTATTTCTGAAGAAAGAGAAAAATTTTTTAAGGCGATAAAAGAAAATTTACAGCCTGTTTCCTAGAGGGTTATAAAATGAACGAAGAAAAAGTAACCATCATTGTCGGAATTTATAATTCTGAGAAATTTTTGAGAAAAGGTCTAGAATCGATAAGAAATCAAACATGGACTAATATTGAAGTGCTGTTAATGGATGATGGTTCTCCAGACAATAGCGGCGCGATATGCGATGAATATGCCGCATTAGATAATCGTTTTATTCCGATTCATAAAACAAACAGCGGTGTTTGCGATTCAAGAAATAAAGGGCTTGAAATCGCCACAGGTGATTTCGTTTGTTTTATGGATGGCGATGACTGGCTTTCTCCAGATTTTGTTGAGTATATGATGAGTATTATTCATAAGACTAATACTCAAATGGCTCTCTCTGATCATGTTTTTACCACGAGAGATCAGATGCAGATTGATTGTGATGGAATAGAATGTCGCGAAAGTAGTCGCGTTATTGCTGATATTATTTATCTTAATATGGCATTAGGACCATGGAATAAGATGTATAGTTTAGATTTGATAAGGAAACATAATATAAGATTTCCGTCACGATGGTTTGCAGAAACACTTCATTTTGCTAATACTGTTGCGTATTATTCTAATAAGATCGGCGTGGGACATAGAAAGGTGTATAATTATCGTCTAAATAATGCTGACAGTGGAACAACGAAATTTAATGTAGACACAAGGAAGTCTTCTTTGGCAAATGTTTTAGACTTGAGAAAATGTTTGTTTGCCAAGGATAATGAAGTGAGGGATGCTATTGAGTGGCATATTTATGACAACTATTATTTATTGTTGCTTAATATAATTGCGTCTAATTCGGTAAATCGTTACAAATCAGAATACCGTGAAGCGAAAAAATATTTGAGAAAAAATTGGCTGAAGACCTTAATTCGAAGCGATGTAGACGTGAAGCGTAAGGCTTTGATTGTCTTGGAAGCTTTCTTCCCGACGATACTTTCCAAAAGAAAAATAAAGAGATTGAGTAAAGCCCTTTCTAAAGATACAATGGTGTAAATACGTCTTTGATGCTTACAGTTTCTTCCAGCTGACCTTCAGAAGAACCCTGTTGTCCAGGGCGAGTCCGGCGGACATCTCGTCTCCCGCGTCTGCGTTAGGGATCGAAGCCCGAAGGGCCTAGAGGGCCGCTGGTGTCCCGCGCTCGGCCCTCTAGGCGGGGAAAAAGGGGTTGCGCAGCAGGGAACGCCCTTACCCCTTCATGGCCTCGATCAAATCGAAATTGTCGCTGACTTTGGGCAAGGCTCCGTATTTCTTGTCGATGTAGTCCTTTTCGAAAATTCTGTCCCCCCTTCCTCAGGTCAAAATGTCCGCTTATTATTTTTTATTGCTTTAAGTGGCCGAGTATGGCCGAATTCCTTATCGAGCTTGTTTACTTTTTCTTGAATTATCTTGTAAATATCGGTGAAGTAGGGGTTTTTCTTTTGTAGATATTCTGAAAGACTTAGGGTAGATTGAATTGAGTTGTAATAAACTTTCTCTGGATACTCTTGAATCATTCCTTTAACCATTTGGCATATTTTGTTTTTGCTTTTCTCAATGTCAAGTGCGGTTAGGTGAAGATGATAATTTACAATATCTAAATATGAATTAAAATCTTCTGATTTAACAAATTTTTGCTTGGATACATATTGCCTTATTTCCTTTTGGCATTTTTTGTCAGAAATCTGGTATAATTCGAGTAACACATTTTGGATGAAACATATTTTATCGTGCTGCGTAAGATTGTCAATATTTTGTATCACTTGCGAAATAATAGTATTTGATGTGAATTTTGATTGAAGAGCGTGACAACAGTTATATAGGTTGTAGAGTCGATTTAAAGATAATGCCCATTCTTCATGCCCATTCATTTTTTTAAAGATAAATTTTTTTAGCAGGTTTTCAAGTAGTGTGATGAATTGTTTTTCTTTGAATACTTTCTGGTTTAAATTCCATTGGATAGCGATAAATGTATTTATGGCGGAAAAAATGGCTAAGGTGTTGCTTGCTTCTTCAACAAGCTGGTTTATGAGACTCCATATTTTATCAACTAATTCTTCGGTTAATTTGTTTTGCCCAAGTAAAAAGAGAATGTTTGCGATATACTGGTCATAATATGTGTAGATTTCACCTTTATTATCAAGAATGAAATGGCTTATGCAATTTTTTAAGGCCTCATCGACAAGCCATTCTAGCAAGTTACAGTCTAATTTAAAAACCTTTCTTTTTGATGGTTTGCGAAAATCTTTGAATAGTTTATGCAATTCATCTGAACTATAGTATTTTATGCAGGCGTAAAGTTCGGTTTTATCAAGTGAAATGGTTCTTTTGTCATATTGTTGTAAAAAAGATATTTTTACATAATTTTGACAAATTTTACGATAAATCGAGTTGCGCTCAAAGCATATGCCGTTGTCTAAAACAAATTCGATTAGGTTTTTGAGTTGTGTTTGGAACTTTCCGTCATCAGAAGAAAAAGCCATGCCGCCATTTTCAATTATTTCTATTTTTCGTTCTTTTTCTTGAACATCGTTTGTGATTTCGAAATGCTTTTTATATAAATCTTGTTTTGTTAAAAAATGGTAAATTTCGCGATATTCGCTTTGGAGATCTTTTGGGAGAGAAATGAAAAGATCGTCAAGGGAGTAAATTTTTTCATCTTTTACCAAGTCTCTTGTTTTTGGGGATGAATGCCGTAATTGAGATAGAAGTTGACTGTGGTTGAAAAAACCGATGAATAAATAGATGTAGTTGCGTGTCTTTTCACAATGAGATATAAATATTTTGTTGATTTCTAAGGCTTCGTGTATTCGGCCCTGTTCGACCAAACAGAGGACATCGTTAATAAAATCGTCAATATTTTTATTTGTTTTGTAGGTAGAAAAATCAAAATTAAGTAAGCGAGATTCCTTATATTCACAGATATCTGCATATGATTTAAATTTGTAAGTTCCGTTTTCGTTTTTTGAAATGATAATGCCGGTAATATTTGCTTTTGACAAGATTCCGATTATTTGACGCGTTGTCTCATCATTTTCGTTGAAAGTTCTTATGAATTTATTGAAAATCGCCCTCTGTATGTTTTCTTCTTCAAGAATTGATTCGTATTCAAAAAAATGAAGAATGCCTCTTTTTTGAGAGTCGTACCAGATTTCGCAATTGCCTAAAGATCCGCAAATGTCTCTTTGCAGTATTGTTCTGTATTTTTCATATTTCTTTATTTTATTGTAAATGTATTTTTCAGGGGCCTGTGAGAAATCATCTAGTAGTGTCAGATTATTTAAAAAATCTCTTAAATATTTATTGAAATCTGTTTCTTGGGCTATTGTAATTATGCCAAATTTTTGCAGGTATCTCTCTGCATATTCGTTTTTCTTGTTAACCACCATGAAAATAGGTGGCTGAACGGTTGAATGAATTTGTAGCCAGTTTATAATCTGTTTCAAATCTATATCACTGAATGAGTAGCCAATCATAACAACTGTGTGAGTGGAAATGATGCTTTTTACATAATTTTCGATAAGGGGAAAGTTTTTTGAGTAGTTTAAGTAATCGTCTTCAGTGAGTACGTAATTGTTATGTGGGAAATCGCCATGCATTTTAATGATTTTGTTGTCATTTCTTGATTCAATTAATTCCCTGTCGCTGGCGATGACGTCATAAATATAACTGATTTTTTCATTGAGAAAGTTTTCAAATAAACAATCCCAATTTGTGGAGATTATATAGTGAGGTTTTAAATCTAAAATGGATTCCTGAATGTCAGAAGGAATGTCTTTGGGTGGAAAACATGATTTGACAGTTTCTTTTAATATTAAATTGTTGAATTTAAGTGCGTAAAGTTGGGCAATTTTTAATGGGTCTGTTTCTTCACATCCGGGAAGCCCTTCTTTAAGGGTTTCTGTAACTTTTGCCCACGATGGATAGTTTGGGTTTGTTGCTCTTGAAACTCCTGCACCGACAAAGATGGCTAGCCTTCTTTCATTTAGAGCTTCTTTTATTAGTTTAAAGTGTTTTTTGTTCTCTGGTGCGATGTTGGTTTGCATGTCGTGACCTTTGCCTATATGAAAGAAATATAATTTTTTTTCTGATTTTGGTAAATATCAATTGTTTGAGTAATGTCAGTCAATGGGACTCTAAGATTTTTTTCCCAAAAAAGTTCTTGTAGTGGAAGAAAAATGTATATTTTGTTAAATGTTTTTTGGGGTTCTGATGGTTGCGACGAAAGTTGAGCGATGTGTAAAAAGTTTTATTTAAGGGTTTGGTATGACTATTAAATCAATTACAATCAAAAATATCAGAGGATTAGGAAATCAAAGAATTGAACTTAATATGATTCCTAATAAGCCTAGTTTACTTGTAGCTCCTAATGGTTCTGGAAAGTCATCGTTTGCTGTTGCGTTCCAATCACTGAAACGAGACGCATTAGGTGTTCCGAAGGAGGAAATCTATAACAATGTAGATACTAATGTTCCAGAATTAATCGTGGAAACTGATGAAAATGAATTTAGGGCAAATCCCGAAATTAATACAATTTCTAAACAATTTGGCGTTTTTGTTATAAATGATCTTAATAAGCCGAAACCAAGCCTTCGCAAAATTCAAAAGGTTCCTATTCCTATGGTTAAGATGTGTGTGGACCCTATTGTTTTGATTAATCATATTCCACAAGATGTTAGATTAGAATGTACTTTGTTGAATGATTTCAGCCTTTTGAACTTGAAAAAGGGAACTATTCCTTCAATTAGTGATTTGCTTAATGATGTTACCTTTTTGAGTAACTTTTCCGATGCTGATTTAAAAAATATTAAGCGACAGACTTCAGTTGTTGAGGCTTTTTTAAAAAAATTGAAGGATTATACGGGGACAAAGAATCAAATATGGGAAAGAATAGAGCGGGAATATGTTGCTGAATTGAAATCCTTACCCATCCTGAATTCTAGAATTGATGACATTAGGCGTTGTTGTCCAAATGATACGGAAATAGTTCTTTATTTGAAGTTGATACAAATAATTTATACCTATAAAAAAAATCCAGCACTTTTTAATAAAAAAATTGATTATTGTCGATCAAAAAAAGAACAACAAGGCTACAAGGTCCTTTTTGACTCCTTAAAGGATACGTGGAAAGGGGTTCATCCTCAGATTCAAGGTGATAAATTAATAGTTGAAATACCTGATACCACCAAACTTTCTAATGGAGAACGGGACATTATTGTTTTTCTAGCAATGATTCAGAAAGCTAAACAAATTCTCACAAAGGATGAAAATATTTTAATTATTGATGAAGTCTTTGATTACCTTGATGATGCGAATTTGATAGCGGCGCAGTATTATATTACAAATTTCATAAATGAACTGAAAAAAGAAGGTCGATTTATTTATCCGATAATTATGAGTCATCTAAATCCTGATTTTTTCAAATCATATGCTTTTAGCGATTTAAAGGTTTATTATCTGAAACCGATTTCGTTCCCCCGGTCATCAGAAAAAATGAAACGGTTGCTGTATAAAAGAACAGAATTAGAAAAACAAAATGATGACTCCATTTCTAAATATCTTGTCCATTTTTATTGTGATTATGATATAGATCTTATAGCGAAATTAGGTGAAGATTTTTGCCCGTGGAATAAGCCGAGATGCTTTAAGGCATACTGCTTTAAAGAAACGCATTCTTATTTGTATGAGCCTGGAAAGCCATTTGATGCATTAGCGGTTTGTGTTGCTCTTCGTGAATGTATTGAAAAGTATATTTATGATAAATTACCAACTGAAGTGAAAAATAAATTGTTTGATTGTTCTCAGAATGGTACTAACAATAAAATTAAATTTGCTCAAGATAATGGAGTTTGTTGTCCAGAAACGTTCTATTTGCTAGGATTGATTTACAATAATCCTTTGCATATGTATCCTGGTCAAACAAAGGACTTAAGGCAGACACTCTATTCTAGACTTATGAATAATACAATTAGAAGTATGATCGAGAAAATTATTTCGCCTTATATGGATGAATATTTTTCGGAAGTTATATGAGATTAGCATTTTTTTAATATGATGCTTTGCAAGGATAAATTTAGAACGGTTTGTTTCCGGCCTTCGCGTTAGGGGTCGAAGCCCGAAGGGCCGGGAGGGCCGCTGGTAAATTGCGCTCGGCCCTCTAGGCGGAAAAATTGCGGCTAGATTCCGGGTCAAGCCCGGAATGACGTGGGAGGGAAGGCCGCAATTTTATGCCACGAGAGCCCGCCCCTGCGCAGCAGGGGAACGCCCAAAACATCCTTTTCGATCCATTTTCGTTGCGAAAGCCGATATGGCGCGTCACTCGATGACTCCCGCCTGCCTGGAGAGCGGGTTGGGGTACAGTCGGGCGTTGGGGAAGCTTACAAAAATGGGTAGCTGAATGCAGACAAGGTTTAAAGGATTTTTTTCGCATTATAGTGACAAAAGACTGCACACATCCCTTGACTGGAATACTTCATCGGATATATATTTTAAAAAGGATCTTCGGACAATGTTGCCTAGACCAAACAAGTTCAACTAAGAATGCAAATTTTTCTGTTGAAAAAAGTGAAACACTTTACTAGAAGTTAAATCCAATGCTGCTAAAGAAGGTATATATAAAGGGCTTTCGTAACTTCAAGGAGGCTACATGCAACTTTGAAGAGCACAGTCTTATCATTGGAGCAAATGATGTAGGCAAAACCAACCTTATTCATGCACTGCGGTTGTTGTTGGATAAAGGCATATCTGATTATGACGCAGAACTAAATGAGAGTGATTTCTATGCCTACGAAGATACCAACGAGGTGGTGATACGTGCTTATTTTGAGAACGTGACTGAAGGGTGCGTGACAGCCAGATTGGGAGAGTATATCAGCGACGAAGGAAAACTGGTGATTCAATACACGGCAAAGCTTAATGCTGGGAAAGTGGAGTACCAGTACCATATAGGCCGCTCTGATGCCCCTGAAGACTTGCTGTTAAAGGAGAATGCTTTCTATCGCAAATATTTGAATCTAAAATATATTGGAAGCAGAAGGGACTTTTGGAGCTATATCAACAAGACCAAAAGTCTGCTCCTGACACAGACCAAGGCAGACAGGGATGCAGCTACCATCGCTACTGATGATACGTTGTATGCTGACATAGAAGACAAGTTGAAGTATGTGGATGAGCATATACCGGAGTTATCGTATGTAAAGAACGCGACAGATCAGATCAATGCGGAACTAAACAAGTTGTCGATACATAATCAGGAACAGAAAATAGTATTTGACACATCCAACACTAATATTGACAGGGTCATCTCGACCGTCTCACTTGCCTCGAAGCACGATGAAAAGAAGATGCTGATAGGTGGCGAGGGCCGTATTAATCAGATATACCTATCGCTATGGGCATCGCAGAACCAGCAGGCAGACATCTCGAACGAAGTGAGCATTATTTGTGTGGAAGAGCCAGAGGCTTACCTGCATCCCCATCAACAGCGCGAACTGGCTGCATACCTGGGTAGGACGCTGAACGGTCAGACCATACTGACTAGTCATTCGCCTTTCATTGTCAGCGAGTTCAGTCCAAACTCCATTATTCGTCTATACAAAGACAAAGAAGAAGGCAATAGTACACAAGTGGCTTCAGACGGATGCTCAGAAGTAATCAAAAAAGGATTTGAAGACTTCGGTTATAGGATGAGCGTGATACCTGCAGAGGCTTTCTTTGCAGACTTTGCTGTATTGGTGGAAGGTCCTTCGGAACTGACATTCTACAAGACACTAGCCAAGAAAATAGATATCAACCTTGACAGGCTGAATATCTCCGTGCTTGACGTGGCTGGTGTGGGATTTGATGTCTATATTGCTATCCTAGATGCTCTATGCATTGACTGGGCGATGCGAACAGACAATGATGTGATGAAGATACCTTATCATGACGGCTACCGCTATGCAGGTATCGAACGTGGGCTTGACCGACTTGAATACTCGTTTAATTTGGAAGATGAATTGCAGAAGCGCATTGAGGGACTGAAGAAGAAAATTCATGGTTTTGACAGGGATAATGAACCTCTTGAAACCAAGACAGCAGCGAAGGAATTGATAAAGATGCTGGATGATTATAACATCTTTATAGCGGTGGATGATTTGGAGAACGATATGCTGAACAGTCCACTGAGAGATAGTCTGAAGAAATTCTACGATGAGAAGAGCGTGATGACTGATGCAGAGATAGTCGAGAAGATGAAGGAACATAAGGCAATCAATATGTACGACTACCTGAAAAAGCATAAAGACAGCCTTGCGCTGTTGAAAGACGATGCGTTGGCATTGCCATTAGTGAGAGCGAAGGAGCGAATAGAAGAACAATATGGATCCTACTGACCCACAGAAGGACATTATCAGATACAACGGGAATACGGTTGTACTGGCATCGCCTGGCAGCGGAAAGACATTCGTCATCTCTGAGAAAATAAAGCGGCTGTTGGCGGAAGACAAGATGCGCGACTACCAAGGAGTGATCGCCATCTCTTATACCCGTAAAGCGTCAGCCCATCTGAAAAGAAAGTGTCTGGTAGATGGAGTGGAAGGCAAGAACAGTTTCTTCGGAACCATAGACAGTTTCTGCCTTTCGCAGATTATCAATAAATTTGGTGCTTATGTGTTTGGCCATCCTGCTGTTGAAGTATCACCAGTAGGATTGGACAGCTTGGAGTCTCGTCAGGCAAAGTTTAAGTGGATTGATGATGAGCATCCCGACTATGATACCGTAAGTGCTGACAGATGGGATGGGTTGTATGACCTGTTTCGCGAGGGCTTGGTACTGATTGAAGCTCTGGAGCTGATGGCATTGCGTGTAGTGAAGGAGAGCAAGGCTTGTAGGAATTATATTCTGGCGAGGTTTACACATATCTTCATTGATGAGTATCAAGATGCAGACACCTATACCAACGAAATCTTCGTGACCTTTGTAGAACTTGGTCTAACAGGGATAGTGGTAGGAGATAAAAACCAGTCGATATTCGGTTTTGCGCATAAGCATAGTCGCTATCTGGAGGCATTGAGTGAAGATGCACGGTTTACGTCTTTTCCTTTGCTTGATAACTTCCGCTGTTCGCAGCCTATTATTGATTACTCTTCGCGATTGTTGGATACCAACTATCAGTTGAAAGGAGGTGTTAGCCAAGGTGTTTTCCACTATACAGTTTCAGGAGGAGAGGAGGATGTGGCATCTTGGCTGTCGATGGCGATACCGAAGATTTGCAAATGGATGAAGATAGAGGATTATAGTCGGGTGGCCGTACTCGTGAAGAAAACCGCATTGCAGACGCTGATAAATCAGAGCATGAGTGTACCACATAGACTTGTGGAGACCACCATCTTGGACAGAGACATGAATCCCCGTTCGCGACTGTATGGGAAACTGTTGGAGTATTATTTCAGCGAGAAGATGTCGTTTTTCGAGGTGATTGATGAGTTTGAGGACTATGAATGCTTGTCACTCGGCGAACGGAAACGATTGATGTCGCTGATGGACGAAATTCGGGGTGTTGAAGAATATGAGATGGTGAAAAAGTTGCCAAGCCTGTTTTTGAATGTGGCTAGTATTCTGTTACCGCAGTATGCAGAGAGCTATGCCTTGCGGCATCTTGACACCGTAATGAAAAACGAGACACTGCTGAACACATACAGGCCGCTGAAGAAGGACGAGGTGGTACTGATGACACTGCACAAGTCAAAGGGACTGGAGTTTGATGTGGTGTTCCACCTGAATCTAAATGAGTGGGAGATGCCGGGGAAAAAACCTGGACCGAATGGAGATTTTGACCATCCTGTGTATCCGACCTATGAGCAGGACTTGGACTTGCATTATGTGGGAATTACAAGAGCGAGGAAAGCATGTTTTCTGGTGTCGAGTAGCAAAAGGACAACCTCGTCAGGGAGGTTGAGTAAAGCCAGCCCATCGGAATTTCTAATGATGAACGGGCTGGAAAAATTAAGATTTGAACTTCCCGAATCTTTTTGAAAAATCTACAAAACGGCCTTGACGAGGACGTTCCCCATTGTGCAGTTCGCGACTGCGCAATTTTGCGCTAGACTTCCAGCTACTTGCGGCTAAGCATCTTGCAGTCTGCATTCCGCGTTAGGAGATCGAAGCCCGAAGGGCCGGGAGGGCCGCTCGTATCCTGCGCACGGCCCTCTAGGCGGGGAAGCCGTGGGGTGACGCCACGGTTCCTTGCCGCGAGAGCCCGCCCCTGCCACGGACCGCAAGTGGATCCCCGCCGGAGTTTACCCCGCACTTGATGCGGGGCCAAGATGACGAAAAAGTGGCAGAGAACGCCCGTAAGTCACTTTTGTCAACAATAGTTGCATAATTGACTTTTTTTGCCGCAGCTGGGTAGCTGACAGGTAGATGACAATCTCACCTGGTGAATGTTTTTTTTCAAATTCTATGGTACGGGTATGCGTTTTTTATAAATCGATGAAAATATTTCCCTTTAGATGGGGCTGTTAGAAGTTCCCTAAAGATTGATTCTGGAACGTTGGAATAGATGTATGTTGGTCCGCTATTGAAACGGATGAAAAGATTTTGGCCGTCGTGTCCGACGGATGCGAGATCTGTTGAAACAACAGGAATCATGTTTGGGGTATTCATATGCTTAAATCCTTACCGGTATTGTTTCTGGGTGTCTTAGTTCGTGAATCAGCGCGTCCATGTGCGTGCAAGGATTTTGACTGCTCGGTTTGATGTTTGCGTTATAGTTCGATTTTAATGCGGCGGCTCTCCTGATGGCGTCTGCCTCGCTGCCCAAATTCGTAACCAACTCGTAGATTTTGTCGTTGCTTTTGGAAAGGTTAAAAATGGCTTCCGGATCATCCTTGTGCAGGGCGTTTCGGATGGCCTGCTCCAATTCTTCGAACAGTTGCTTTCGACCTGTGGGGGCTGAAACATCCTTGAAATGCAGCAAAAGCCATAGTTCAAAGCTCTCGTTTGACCAAGCGCAATTGATTTTCTTGCTTTTAGCCAGGCTTATCGCTTCGTTGAAATCGTCAAATTCGTCCTTGTCGAAAACAGCCCAAACTTGATCGTATTCCTGATGGCAGTTCTCTATTTGGCGGATAATTTTATTGACGAGAGCCTTTGTGGCCTTGCCCTTGCCTTCGATAGAGATGTCTATATTGAAACGATTGGTTGCCTCAAGTTCTTTTTTGAGCGCTTTTAGGTAATTGGGTTCGGTTTTTGTGCCTTCGGTCGCAATCAAGAAGGTTACTTTGACGTACCTTTCCCTGGGCGCACCGGTAGTGGGCTTCGGGGCGCGAAGTTTTTCTTCTTGTGCGATTTGTTCTACGGAGAGTTTTTTCAAGTTAACCTCTCAAGTACGGAATGGCACCGTATTTTCCGTTGATGTAGTCCTTTTCGTATGTTCTGTCTTTTCGAATTTTGTCTCCGTTTTGTTCTTTGATTTCGCTGAGCGGGTATATGTCGGTGGATTCGTCTTCGCGGTTCTTTTCGGCAAACCAGATCTGGTCCCTGCGGAATATCTTGTTGCTGAGCAGGTTCGTATCGTGAGTGGCGAATATCAGCTGTGCGTTGTACGGGTTTGTTTCGGGGGAGTTGAATGTGTCGATGATTTTTTTTGTAAGCAGGGGATGCAGTTTGGCGTCGAACTCGTCGATGACAATCGCACTGCCATTGGATAAGGCTTTGGCAATAGGACTTGATATGTTGATGATTTTTTTGGTCCCTTCGGATTCCATTTTTTTATAGAAGAAAAACTCTTCTTTTGATGAACCGTCGTTATAATGAACTGTATGGCCTGTTTTTATAGTTGATACCTTATTCTGATCAAGTTTTTCGGATAAAAGTTCTTTGAGATTGTCGTGTGGCTTAAACTCGGATAAATTACTCAATAAAAGAGTTTTGACTCCGATTTCGCCTTTTCGAAGGCTTGTGAATCCTAGATCCATTGATGCAATGAATTTTTGAGCCATTGCGGACACAGAATTCTTGGTGAATAGGGATTCTGTTGACTGAAATTCAAAGTCGGAATCTTCTAAACCAGAAATAATTTGTATTTCTTCAAACCAGTTCATGATGGATGTCGAAATTTTCCCGTTGAGTTGAGCCACCAAGGACAGAAAAAGACGGTTTTCTGCAGTTGACTCTTCCTTTCCTACACCCTCTGGAAAATCCTTGGTTACTCCGATTCCTTCGTTATTCCTGATAAAAAATATTTTTTGTCGATCATTCTTGATTGAATACAGCCATTCGCCGTTGATCTTTTTGGGGGAGTATTCGAAGCCGTATTTGTATGTGTTGTCGTTTAGGGTGAATGTGACTTCGAAGAAAGTTGGTTTTTGCGTATATTGTTCGTCTAGTTTAAATATATCTGTTTTTAATTCTTCGGTTGGGTTGGTTTTTACGGACGAAAGTAAGATGTCTTTCATCATTCGTAATGCCGAAAGCAGGTTGCTCTTGCCGCTGGAGTTTGCTCCGTAAATGGCTGCGACCGGTAGCAACTTGGCGTTGTCGCTTTCACGGACAAAATCCTTGTGCTCCTGGATGGATGCTGCCTCCATGGAGATGGTCTTGCGTTCCTTGAAAGAACGGAAATTTCCTACGGTAAACGACAAAAGCATAATTATAGCCTTTCTATTTTTTGAGAGATTTTCTCAAAATTTATATAATTTTTGTTAAAAAAGCAATGTTTTGAGTAGAAATTTGGACGATTTATGCGATTTTGTAGTGTGACAGGTCTTTTGCCTAGCATTCCGCGTTAGGGATCGAAGCCCGAAGGACCGGGAGGGCCGCCCGTGTTCCGCGCTCGGCCCTCTAGGCGGGGAAGCCGTGGGGTGACGCCACGGCTTCGTGCCGCGAGAGCCCGTCCCTGCGCAGCAGGGAACGCCCTTACCCTTTCATGGCCTCGATCAAATCGAAACCGTCGCTGACCTCTGGCAGGGCTCCGTATTTCTTGTCGAAGTAGTCCTTTTCGAAAATCCTGTCCCTGCGGACCTTGCGGAATTCGCCCTCGTCGCTCATCTCGATTTTGCTAAGCCGCTTTAGTACCGTCGCTTCGTGGGGCTTGCCCTTCTCGGCGAACCAGATTTGGTCATGATATTGGATCGTCGTTGTTTTCTTTGTGTGTAAAACTTTCTTTACGAGCTTGGCGTCCTAAATTGACGGAATGATTTGTATGACTTGAAGTAATTTGCTTCTATGGTTAGATAAAAAGGTATATTACAGGAAGGAGGGTATAAATGAATAATGAGAATGATTCAATTTTATTCGATATACTTGGTGCGTTAGATAGAGAGATTGATCTTCCTGATGTCCTTTACCACTATACTGACTCAAAGGCTTTTCTTGGCATAGTAGACTCAAATGAACTTTGGGCAACGGATTGGAGATATTTGAATGATGAAAATGAACTTGTCTATGGATTGAATCTGTTAAAAAGTTTTTTAAGAGAAAAAAGAAGAAAATATAGTAGTTTTTTCCCAATTATTGATCAAATTGAGCAAACGGGATTATTGCGAAATATTGGCGTGAGTGGTGTTTTTTGCTTTTCTGAAAAAGGAGATTTGTTAAGCCAATGGAGAGGGTATGGTAAGGGTTATGATTCCGTATCCATTGGTTTTGATCCAAATTTGCTAAGACATCATTTAACAGGATCTCCTGATGGGCCTTTTTTGGTGAAAGTCGTTTATGATGTAATAGAGCAGAAGACTATTTTAGATAAAGTATTAAGTGCGATAGATGGTAAATTGAATAATCCTTCTTTTATAGATGTTGCGTTGCCATTGTATTTTACGTTATTGTTTTTTAAAGATGAATGTTGGAAAGAAGAGACAGAATGGCGAGTCCTATCTTTTGCTTTGGATGCTAAAATGATACGATTTAGGTCGGATTTTTCAGGGTTAGTCCCTTATATGCCGTTAAAGATTTTTCCTACCAATGCTGAGAGAAGTATCAAGGAAATTATTGTACCAAAATCAAAGTATTTTGCTCGAAATACCAATGCAATTGAAATTTTGATGCCGTCGCTAAAGGGGAGAATAAAACAGTCGTCTATTTCCATTGATTATGGTTGAAGCTTTACATGTGAGGAATAGTGTGGAATGATGTTTGAAAGAGGGAAATTTATGGAGTTGCTTGCAGTTTTAACAGGAACGAAAAAAACACTATCAGCATTGACAAATCTTTATAAGGGCTGTATTGCTGTTAACAATCGTTTTATTATAAAAAAGATTGAAAAATTTAGTGAAAAAACTTTTGATGAAAGAAAAGTCAAAGAATTTGTTAATGGCATAGGTATTTACCGCTGGGAGGAAATTCAGGATTTGGTGATTCACCAATTGACCCAGGCGGAATCTATTACCAAGGCAGGCTATGAGAGAAACCTTGTGGAGGCGTTACTCGCGAAAAGAATCTCTGATGCAGAATTTTGGAGAATGAACTTTGTTTTACAGCACTTATACACATTTGATGTCGGCGAACTTATTGGACTATACGATGGCAAGGATTGCCCAACTCCGTTAAAAGACACGTTTACTTTTTATGGCCTTCTAGATGTGTCAAGAATGCATTTCGAAGATGGTGAAGCTCTTTCGTTTGATTCAATTTATACAATAACAGATTTTGGGAAAAAATTTGTTGAGTCAATTAGAGATTGATTTGTTGGACAAATACATTTGCATGTATTTTATTGCCGTATTTAGTGTAAAATGGGTCAGTTGAGGTGTTGATGGGTAATTTCTTTTGCTTGTTTATGTATATTGGATGGTGAACGAACATGTTAGCGTAAACTTCTGAGGACAGGGAAAAATGGAATTTAGTGAATATTATGTAGCCTACTTTGATGTTTTGGGCTGTAGGTCCTATTTTGAAGGACGGGAAGATGCTACATTGGAATTTCTCCGTAAACTGAAAGGGATGATTGATTGTTCGCGTCGGTCTGCTCAGATAATAAATGCATCAAAGACTCTGAATTTGCTGCCTGAAATGAAGATTCATTACAAAATTTTTTCAGATAATGTGACTCTATATATTAAGGTAACTAAGTCTCCCTTAGAAATTGTTCGCTTGCTGACATTTCTTCAAACAATAACAGAACTTCAAAGAGACGTTCTATTTGATTATGGATTGTTGTTGCGAGGCGGTGTTACCGTAGGGAAATTGTATTCTGATGAAACATTGATTATTGGGCGAGCCCTAATTAGTGCGGTAGAACTAGAGGAAAAAGGAGTTTATTCTAGAATTCTTATAGACAATTCGGTGGATGCAGCCATTTCTGCATTAATTAATAATCTTTTTCCGAATGATTATATTACAAAAGATGGCATGGAAGCATGGATTGATTCATTGGTATTCGGTGCCGTTGGAGATAAAAGGCCTTTCTTGAATTATTTGTCTATTCCTGAATTAGTAAAAGTGTATCCCATCCTAAAAAATGGAAATATGGATGTGCTTGATCAATTGAAACGCGAATCTCCAGAGGAGTATGAATCCGCACAAAGGGCTATATTGTCGAAACCTCAAAGCCAAATTCATAATAACCTCATTAAACATCGGAACATTTTGCATGAATGTATTCGACATTATTGCGGCTATGGTGATGTCAATAGGGACGATGCAAATGCAGTTGCTTTAAAAAGTAAGATTGTGCAGAAGTATAAATGGCTTGTTGTGTTTCATAATTATATGTGTGGTTTGTATAAATTCGAAGATTGTCTTGTTTACGTTAGATACACCTATGATCCGATAACTTTATATGATTATATGGAAGTTGTGGATTCTACAACAAGACAGGAGAAGAATTGAATTGCAGTTGTTCTCGCGTTAGGGATCGAAGCCCGAAGGGCCGGGAGGGCCGCCCGTGTCCCGCGCTCGGCCCTCTAGGCGGGGGAACCGTGGGGTGACGCCACGGTTCCGTGCCGCGAGAGCCCGCCCCTGCGCAGCAGGGAACGCCCTTACCCCTTCATGGCCTCGATCAAATCGAAACCGTCGCTGACCTCCGGCAGGGCTCCGTATTTCTTGTCGAAGTAGTTCTTTTCGAAAATCCTGTCCCTGCGGACCTTGCGGAATTCGCCCTCGTCGCTCATCTCGATTTCGCTAAGCCGCTTTAGCACCGTCGCTTCGTGGGGCTTGCCCTTCTCGGCGAACCAAATCTGGTCTCAATATTGGGCAATTTTTGTAAAAATGTTCTTACAAGATTGACTCCCTAAGTTGGCTTAACTCGCTCAAAAAGGGCAAAAAATCACTGGCTGGTGGACTTTTTTATCCCAACTGAAGTTTGGTTAGAAAGCTGCTGAAGGTCTTTTATTGCGTCAACTATAGTTGCTATAAGATCCCCGCTTTCGCGGGGATGACATAGGAGAGGGAGGTTGGGATGATAGGTGGGAGAGGGCTATTGACATTGACATTTTGTTTTTGTATATTGATATAGTGAACAAATGTGTATCTAATATGCCGTTTTTTGATTTTTCTGTTGACAATGGTGGCATTTTAAGCTATTTTATACCTATAAAATGGCAATTATTTAATAAAATGCCAAATTATAGCATTAGGTCGAACGGTATGAATGTGTCTGTGGTACTTGATGGATTCCCTTGCGGGGAGGTCTTCGACAAGGAGACCTTTCGGAGGGCTGTTCATGCGGTAGAACCGCAGTACTCGGAAACGGCCATTAATTGGCTCTTGGTATCCCTCCGCAAAAAGAATGTGCTGTCATCGGTGGGTGCTGGGAAATACTATATCGTTTTGGACCGGTCGGCGCAATCATCCTATGTGTATCCCCATTCCGCGGAATTCCTTGATGTCGAGAACTGCATCGTGGCGAAATATCCGTCCGTCAGGTTTCAGATGTGGGAACTCATCCAGATGAACGACTTCGTCAGTCACCAGATTGCAAAGAACGTGATTTTTGTGGAGGTTGAGGGGCTATTGGTAGATTCGGTCTACGACGTGCTTCACGAGAGGTTCCCGTATGCCATGAATCGCCCTGACCTGGATCTTTTCTACAGGCAGCGTGCTCCTGCGACCGACATTGTTGTGCAACGGTTGGTGTCTGAGGCTCCGTCGCCTGCTAGCAACCATTCTTGTGTTTTGGAAAAGATTCTCGTGGACATCCTTTCGAAAAAGCTGTCGGGACAAATGATTGCGCGGAGTGAATATCCGTCGGTTTTCACGCAGGTTTTTCAAAAGTATGCTATCGACGAGACTCGCATGTTTCGTTATGCTAGGCGCCGCCACCTGTACGATGACTTGCGGCAGTTTATTGCGGAACGGACCGATATCAAGCTTAAGACTGTTTAGGTGGGGTAGGGGATGATAGCCAAGGAAGCCTATTCTCTCGAGCATGTCCAGACTCTGCGCGAAAAATACGGGAAGGATCCCTCGCTGCTTGAACGAGTCCTGTTTGCTTTCGGCCTTTTGGAGGCGTTGGTCCGCGTAGGGATGCCCTTTGTCTTTAAGGGCGGAACATCTTTGATGCTCATTCTAGAACGTCCGCTGAGACTGTCGACCGACATCGACATTCTCGTTGAGCCTGGCACGGATGTGGATCGTTTTATCCGGGAGGCGTCAAAGTTGTTTCCGTTCAAGGCGTTCGAAGAGGATCGTCGGGTTGGAAAGAACAACATCGAAAAGCGGCACTTCCGATTTGTATACAGTTCGCCCTTGCGAAAAGAAGATTTCTTCATTATTCTCGATGTTGTCTTTGCGGATAATCCGTACCATTGGGTGGAACGGTGTGAATTGCGCAGCGACTTGCTCCTTTTTGATGGCGCACCTGTATTGGTCTCGGTTCCGTCGGCGGAATGTATTTTGGGCGACAAACTGACGGCCTTTGCCCCGCATACTACCGGAATTCCTTTTGGCGTGGACAAGGAGCTTGAGATTGTGAAACAATTGTTCGATGTGTCGATGCTTGCGGAGCGTGTGCTTGATTGTCGTGCGTTGGCTGCCACCTATGACCGCGCTGTTGTGGATGAAATTGGATACCGTGATTTGACCATTACGCGTGACGATGTGCTCCGCGATACTATTCAGTCCTGTGCGTGCGTTGCTGGCAAGGGCGTTTATGACAAGGAGGAATATTTCCTTTTTCTGAGGGGGATCCGCGCTGTGGGTGGTCATGTGCTGTCTATGAAATACGGAGTCTCGATTGCAGCCGAACAGGCGTGCCGTGTGATGCATTTGGCTTCGTGTCTGTTGGCTAGACGTTCTTACGTACCGATTGTGTCTCCCGAGGACTATCTCCAAGAAAATATCGGCAAGACTCGCTACAAGAAACTTTCGTATATGCGAAACCAAAGTGCCGAAGCCTTTGCGCATGTTGTCGAAGCTCTGCGGAATCTCGGAGATGTTTAATCCATAGGTGCACTTTGTCTCCTGCATTACACGTTAGGGATCGAAGCCCGAAGGGCCGGGAGGGCCGCCGGTGTCCCGCGCACGGCCCTCAGGTCCTTCGGCTTCGCTCAGGATAAACTCGGCCGCGAGAGCCCGCCCCTGCGCAGCAGGGAACGTCCTTTTTTCAAAAAAAAACGAATTTGGGTATTGAACGGCAAAACTGACGTTTCGGTGCGTTTTGCCGATGAAGATGTATGGGTGACTCAGGTTCAGCTTGCCGAACTGTATGAGACCACTCAGCAAAATATAAGCCTGCACATCGACAACATATACAAGGACGAGGAACTGCCTAAGGAGGCAACTCACAAGGAATTCTTGTTAGTTCAACAAGAAGGAAAACGGCAGGTTCATCGAAAGATTGCTCATTACAATCTCGATGTCATCATCGCCATCGGTTACCGTGTCCAGTCCCCTGTAGCCACAAGATTCAGGCGGTGGGCCACGGCAAGGCTGCATGAATTCATTCAGAAGGGTTTTTCCCTTGACGATGAAAGGCTGAAAAACGGCCGAAACCGTTATTTCAAGGAGCTTTTGCAGCGAATCCGCGATATTCGCTCGTCTGAACGCAATTTCTACCAGCAGGTCACGGATATCTATGCGACATCTATTGACTACGATCCCCGCAAAAAAATTACGAAGGATTTCTTTGCTACCGTCCAGAACAAGTTGCATTATGCCGTCCACGAGCATACGGCGGCAGAGCTTATATACGAGCGTGTTGATAGCGAGAAACCGTTCGTCGGCATGACAAATTTCAAGGGAAACTACATCACGGAAGACGATGTGAAAATCGTCAAGAACTTCCTATCGGAAAAGGAACTCCAGCGTTTGAACCTGATGGTGTCGCAGTTTCTTGATTTCGCCGAATTGCAGGCTCTTGACGAAAAGCCGATGAAAATGCAGGACTGGGTTGCGGCTCTGGACAGTCAGATTGTCATGAGCTAGCGGAAAATCCTGGAAGGCAGGGGGAAGATAAGCCACGATGAGGCCATGGAGAAGGCGGAGCGAGAATACAGCCTGTTCCGTCAAAAGGAATTGGCCAACCTGAAAAGCGATTTCGATCTATTCCTGGAAGAGACAAAGAAATTGTCCAACGATAAGTCGGCGAAATAAGCCTCGGCTTCGTGCCGCGGAGCCCGCCCCTGATTTCTCGATGTCAACAATAGTTGCATAATTGACTTTTTTTGCCGCGGCTATTGACAACCGCCCCGCGTTTGTGTATATTTGATGGTGAACAAATGTGTAAAAGGCGTCCCTGCGCCGAGGTGTAGCGTGTCAACGGCTAGCATTTCAAAGGATTTTTCGATAAGGAGTCAGAAGGTGGCTGACTCCTTGCTAGACGCATTGATTCGGTCTGGCAAGAAGTCCAAGTGGGTTTCATGGAAATCCAAGAACAAAACAGCTGAAATAAAACGAATCAATAAGTTATTTGCCAAATGATGAATGAATTTTCCAGTTACCGTATTATTGACTTGCTCGATTCCGGAGCAAGTTTTTTTGTAAATGTGTCTATGTCGCTTCTTCATATCTTATTGCGCAGCTTGGGAAAAATTATTCAAAGGCTGTTCGACACTCCACTTTTTTTATGCACTTGTTGACAAGTAATAAAAAGTAATATATATTTATTATGTACAGTGTTTTCATGTCAAGAAGAGTCTCTCGGGCTGTTTCTGCAATGCCAAAAACGCAGCAAGAAAAACTTGCGTTGCTTGTTGACGATATACGGATGAACGGCCCCGTCAGAACAAATTGGCCAAATTATGGAATATTGGCAGGAACATCAACTCATCATTGCCATCTTTCCCACAAATGGGTGGCATGTTGGATTGAAACGGAAAAAGGTATAACGGTGGAGGTTACATATGCAGGCTGTCGTGGAAGCGCCCCCTATGCAGATCACTGATGAACCGGTGTCGTTCAAGGTCTCGGGCAAGAATATCCCGAAACCTGTCATTGCCTTTTTGGATGCACTGTTCCCCGATTCCGTCCGTATCGACGAGGACGACGATGTCCTTGAGCCGGTGGAAGGGATGGACTGGTACAAGAAGGCCAAAAAAAGGATTGATCCTGCCAAGGCGTTGAAAATAATGCGCGTGAATGCTGGTCTTACGCAGGCGCAGTTGGCACAAAAGGTCGGTCTCGCGAAGCAGAACTACAATTCACTTGAGCGGGGTGCCAGGCCCATTTCTATGCTCATGTCAAAGAAGTTGGCCGATGCTCTCGGGACATCCTATTTGATGTTTTTCCGTGAAAATAAAAGCCGGAAGCTTTAAATGCTTGGCGAAATAAACGGCAGGGAATACTCTGCATTGCCGTTTTTAGCGAAATTTCGACGAAAAGGTGGGGATAATGTCAAATTCGTGGCAATTTCTAGAAAAAGATTGTCAAATTCGTGGCATTTTTATATATTGGGATTGTCGAATTTGTGGCTAAATGAGGTTGAAACATGCTGAAGCGGAAGTTCACGGAAGCCCTAAAACAGTGGAAAAACACCAAAAAAAGGGAATGTCTGCTCGTAAACGGGGCTCGCCAGGTCGGCAAGACTTTCATTGTAGATGTCTTTGGCCACGAAAACTACAAAAGCTATATCTATCTGAATTTATTCAAGAACCCCGAATACAAGCAGATTTTTGAAGGGGAGCTCGAGCCCACCGAGATATACAAGCGCATATCGTTACTCGTCAAGAATGTCAAGTTCATCGAGGGCGACACGCTCATCTTTATCGACGAAATCCAGGCCTGCAGCAAGGCGCGGACGGCCCTCAAGTTTCTTGCCATGGACGACAAATACGACATTATCGCATCCGGGTCATTGCTTGGGCTGCATTACAACAAACTGAACCAGGAGAATGCGAACGAGATTTCTATCCCTGTCGGTTACGAGCGCGAAGTCGAAATGCACTCCCTTGACTTCGAGGAATTCCTCTGGGCGACCGGCGTGAGTGAGAGCGCCATCGAAAACCTGAAGGAATATTACGAGCAAAAAAAGGCCCTGCCCGACAGTGTAAAGGATTTGTACCAGAGCAAGCTCCGCGAATACCTGGTGGTGGGCGGCATGCCTGCCGTGGTGAACGCCTTCGTTGAAACATCGAACTTCCAGGAAGCGTTCAAGGTGCAGCAGAAAATTTTCAAGGCCTACGAGGACGATATCCAGCATTACGCGACCAACACGGAGAGGCCCAAGATCCGTGCCTGCTACTACTCGATTCCACGTCAGCTGGCCAAGGAATATTCAAAGTTCCAGTACAAGACTGTCGAGAAAAACGGTAACGCTAAAAAGTACGGCAACGCTTTGGATTGGCTGGTCGATGCGGGCTTGATCAAGCGGGTACACAACGTGAGCCTGCCCGAGATGCCGCTCAAGGCTTATGAGCAGCCGGAAAACTTCAAGGTTTACGTTACCGATATAGGCCTTGCGACTCATCAGTTCGGTTTCGAGACGCAGTCGGCTCTTTTGCGTAAGGAGTTGAAGGGGCACGCCAAGGGCGGCATTTACGAAAACCTGATTTTCGACATTCTGCACAAGCGCGGCCTTGCGCTGAATTATTACAAGAACGGCGAGAATACGCAAGAAATAGAATTCGTATTTGAACGTTCCGGCGAAGTTGTCCCTGTGGAGGTCAAGTCGAGAAACGGACTGACTACATCGATGAACGAATTTATAAAAAGGTACAGTCCGACGCTCGCGATAAAGCTTATCGACGGGAATGTGGGCGTGGACGGCAACAAGGTGAGCCTGCCACAGTTCATGGCGATGTTTTTGTAGCCGTTATGGGGTGTAGTTGCCACTTTGCGGCATGGTGTTTTTGTATTTTTCTGCTTGAAAATAACTGAGTGGGAGGCTTGTTAATTCAAGACACTCTCCACAAAAAAAGCGAGGAACTTCCTCGCCAGAGATGGACCTGGGTCTTTCGACCAGCCCAATAAGTATATACTTAATTATAAGCCCAATGTCAATAGGTTGAACGAATAAAGATGATCATTTTACGTCCGCGTTAGGCCTCCAGCCACTTGCGGCAGGGAACGCCCGTGATTAGCGGGAGGAGCGCCTCTTGGCGATTTCTTCTTTGGATAGGCCAGAAATGAGCGAGATTTCGTCGTCGGAGTAGTTGCGGGCAAGCATTGCGTCGTCCAAATTGTCGATACGGATTCGCTCCAGAGCCTCGTCGACGATGCTGCTTCCGAAGTTGGGGAGTTCTTCTCCGGTCCCGGCGTGTTTCAGCAGGTAGAGCCAGACGTCCGTGGGCGACTCGACTTCCTGTGGAGTCTTGTTAAAATTTGGAAGACTTACCATAATATACTTATTTTTCGGGAAAATGTTTTCCCGGATCCCGTTTCGCAGCGAATTTCTACTGTAAATGGACCATTCGTCTATGTAGTCCTTGCAGAATTCAGGCATGTCGAAATCGCATATCCAGATGGAGATTGTCTCGGGGAGTTCGTACCGCCTGTATTCCTTCTCGTCTTTGCTCAGGGCCAGGAATTCCTTCGATTCTTCCATCTTTTGCTTGCTCTTGATAATCATGAACGCCTTGTAGATAGATTCAAAGGGCGAAATATATAAAGGGGAATGCTGAAAAACGAAAGAACGTCGAAAATGGCAAACAACTGTTGACAAAATGGACAAGATTTTACAAAGTGTCAACAATAGTTGCATAGGGGCCCCGCCTTGGTTCGGCTCCGTGGCGTTTTTTTTGGTTTCTGCCGAAAAGTATGGTCTTGACCGGCAGAATACCTTGAATCGTGTTCAGATGTTCACTATCTTTGTGGTGAACGAAAGCTGTTTTTCTATATTTCTCGTATGACCAAGTTTATTGATATCCGCGACGCCCACGAACACAACCTGCAACATGTAGATTTGAAAATTCCCCGCGATTCCATCGTGGTGGTGACCGGCGTTTCGGGTTCGGGCAAGTCCAGCCTCGCTTTTGATACGGTGTTCCAGGAAGGGCAGAGGCGTTTCGTGGAGTCGCTCTCCGCTTATGCCCGCCAGTTCATCGGTCGCATGAAACACCCCGAGGTAGAAAGTGTGCGGGGCATTTCGCCTACGATTTCCATCGACCAGAAAACGGTGAACCGCAACCCCCGCAGTACCGTGGGTACGGTGGTGGAGATTCTGGACCATTACCGCCTGCTTTTTGCCCGACTGGGCGTGCCCCACTGCCCCAAGTGCGGTCGGGTCATCAAGGCTCAGACCGTGGACCAGATTGTAGATAATTTGTATGTAGGTGACGAGGGCAAGCAGATTACGGTTATGGCCCCCATCGTTCAGGAACGCAAGGGCGAATACCGCAAGGAACTGGCCGAACTCAAGGAAGACGGTTTTGTGCGCGCCCGGGTGGATGGCGAAATCTACAGGATCGAGGATGTGCCCGCCCTGGTGCGTTACGAGAAGCACACCATCGAGGCGGTCATCGACCGCATGACTCTGGAACGCAAGAATATGAGCCGCCTGCGGGAGGCTCTGGAAGGGGCGCTGAAGCTGACAGACGGGAAGCTGGTGAGCTTCTTGTTGTCGGCGGGCGAGGGCAAGGATGGCGCAGGAAATGCGAAGGAAGAATACCGCCTGCAGGGTACGGAGCTTGCCTGCCCCAAGTGCGGAATTTCCATTCCGGAACTGGAACCCCGGTTCTTCAGCTTTAATGACCCGAAAGGTCGCTGCCCCGCCTGCAAGGGCATGGGGGAAAGTTGCGAGTTCGACCTGAACCTGGTAGTGCCCGACCCGAACCTTTCTATCAAGCAGGGCTGTTTTGCTTGCCAAAAGAAGGACACGGGCACGATTATCTTTTCTGATTTTGGCTGGCGGAACTTGCGGACCATCGCCAACGAGATGCACTGCTCCCTGGATACTCCCTGGAAAAAACTGACCGAAAAGCAGCGTCACGCCTTCTTGTACGGCCCTCCCAGCGGTAACGAAAGCGGTGTGGTCTCCGTGATGCAGGAACTGTGGGATATGTGGCATATTTTCCATTTCCGCAAGTTCATGAAGATCGGAGTCTGTCCCGAGTGCGGGGGCACCCGCATCAACCGTATGGCGAATGCGGTGGAGTTTCATGGCCACAATATCACGGAACTGACGGATTGGTCCGTTGATAAGTCCGCCGACTTTTTCAATGGCCTAAAACTTTCCGAAAAGGAACTGCGGATAGGCAAGGAAATCTTCCGCGAAATCCGGGGTCGCCTGAATTTCTTGAAGACGGTTGGCCTTGGCTACCTGAACATCAGCCGCAAGGCTTCTACCCTGAGTGGCGGCGAGGCCCAGCGAATCCGCCTGGCCAGTGCCGTAGGGGCTGGACTCCAGGGGGTGCTTTACATTCTGGACGAGCCCAGTATCGGACTCCACCCGCGGGATAACGACAAGCTCCTGGAAATGCTGGAGCACCTGCGTGCCCAGGGTAACAGCCTGGTCATCGTGGAGCACGATGAAGACACCATGCGTCACGCCGACTGCGTCATAGACGTGGGGCCCGGCGCTGGCGTAGAGGGTGGCCGGATTTTGGCGGCGGGCACGGTGGAGGAGCTGGAAAAGAACAAGTCTTCGCTTACGGGCGCCTACCTGAGCGGTCGCAAGGCCATCGAGATTCCGGCAAACCGCAAGAAGATAGACAAGAATACCCACAAGCTGAAAATCTGTGGCGCGTCCGAAAACAACCTGAAGAACATCGACGTGGAAATCCCGCTGGACGGTGCCTTTACCGTAGTTACCGGCGTTTCCGGCTCTGGCAAGAGTACTCTCGTGAACCAGATTCTGCGTCGTGAACTTGCCCGGGTGTTCTACAACTCCGAAGAGCCTGTGGGCAAGTTCGACCACCTGGAAGGTCTCGAGAACATCGACAAGGTGATTGAAATCGACCAGACGCCTATCGGTCGCACGCCCCGGAGCAATCCGGCGACCTACACGAAAATTTGGGACGATATCCGCGACCTGTTCGGTAGCCTACCCGAAAGCAAGGTCCGTGGCTACACCAAGAGCCGTTTCAGCTTTAACGTGAAGGGCGGTCGCTGTGACGCTTGCGAAGGGGCGGGCGTAAAAGTGGTGGACATGCACATTTTGCCCAGCGTCCAGGTGACCTGCGATGTGTGCGACGGCAAGCGTTTTAACGATGCCACCCGCGAAATCTATTTCAAGGGCAAGAATATTTCCGAGATCCTGGAAATGAGCATTGCCGATGCGGCGGAATTTTTCAAGGACCTGCCAAAAATTGCAGAACCCTTGAACCTGCTCAAGGAAGTTGGACTGGGTTACCTGACGCTTGGCCAGCCTTCTACCACCCTCAGCGGCGGCGAGGCCCAGCGCATCAAGATTGCCTCGGAACTGCGTCGCCCGGGCACGGGCAAGACCCTTTACCTGCTGGACGAACCCACTACGGGGCTGCACTTTGAAGATATCCGCAGGCTTTTGGAATGCCTGAACCGCTTGCGGAGTCTCGGGAACAGCGTGGTGGTCATCGAGCACAATCTGGATGTGATCAAGTGCGCCGACTGGATTATCGACCTCGGGCCCGAAGCGGGTGTAGGCGGCGGGCGCATCGTGGCCGTAGGCACTCCGGAGCAGATTGCAAAGAACAAGAAAAGCCAGACCGGCAAATACCTGGCGCCTGTACTTTCGAAAAAGCATGGGGAGAACAAGCAGTTCGACAGGTCCCTCAAGGCGGGGGAGGCCTACTCCCTGGATATGGAGGTCCACGGCGCCCGCAAGCACAACCTGAAAAACATCGATGTCACTATTCCCCGGCACAAGCTTACGGTAATCACCGGAGTTTCGGGCTCCGGCAAGTCCAGCCTCGCTTTCCATACCCTCTTTAGCGAAGGCCAGCGTCGCTTTGTAGAAACCCTCAGTACTTACGCCCGGCGATTCCTTGGCCGCCCCGACCACGGGAGTATCGATTCCATCACGGGACTTGCCCCGGCTATCGCCATCGACCAGAAAAGCGCCAGCAAGAGTCCGCGGAGTACGGTGGCGACCCTCACCGAGATTTACGACTATTTCCGCATTTTGTGGGCGAGGGTCGGCACGCCGCATTGCTTGCATTGCGGGAAGCCTGTGGATTCGTACTCCGCGGGAGACCTGATGCAGTATGCCTTTGACCGTGACCTGAACAAGATGGTGACGGTACTTGCTCCCTTCGAAATCAACGATGTGATTAAGTTGTCTAAAATTTTGACGGAAAAAGGATACCGCAAGGCTTACCTGGGCAAGAAACTGGTGGAACTTCCGCTGCCGAAAATCCCTACCCGGGAGCGCCAGCTTTTGGCCGTGGTGGACTGCGTGGTGGTCAAGGAATCCAACCGTGCCCGCTTGGTGGAGGCCTTTGAACGGGGTTATCGCGACGGTAACGGAATCCTGTATGTAGAAGACGAAAAGGGCGGACGCCTCGCTTGTTCCGAAAAGCCGGGTTGCCCCGATTGCGGCTGGTACATGGATTCTGCCCTCAACCCAAAGCATTTCAGTTTCAACACCCACTGGGGCGCCTGCGATACCTGCCTTGGCCTTGGACATTTCAAGGATGGCGAAGTCTGCCCCGATTGCCATGGGGAAAGGCTCAAGCCCGAATACCTTGCCGTGCGTATCGCGGGCAAGAATATCATGGATGTCCACCACATGAGTATTTCCGAGGCCCTGGACTGGTTCACCCATGTAAATTTCAAGGGCGAAAAGAACGGCGAAAGCAAGAAGACGGTAGCGGAGCCCCTGTTCCGTGAAATCATCGGCCGTCTGGAGTTCCTCATCAGTGTGGGTCTTGGCTACATCGGGCTCGACCGTGCAGGCGACACCCTGAGCGGTGGCGAGTCCCAGCGTATCCGCCTGGCAAGCCAGATCGGTAGCGGCCTCGAAGGAGTGCTCTACGTTTTGGACGAACCCACGGTAGGCCTCCACGAAAGCGATACCGCCAAGCTGCTGGATTCTCTGTACCGCCTGCGGGACCTGGGAAACACCCTGGTGGTGGTGGAACACGACATGAAGATGATGCAGGCGGCGGACCACATTATCGATATGGGTCCTGCGGCCGGTGAATTTGGTGGTGAGGTGGTGGCGGAAGGCTCTCCAAAGCAACTTTCCAAGCCCTACGCCCTGCAACAGTTCCCCCGGAGCGAGACTGTCAAGTACCTTACGGGCTCTATCCCCGTGACAAACCAGATGGCGGTTCGCCCCGTTACCGAAGATTCGGAGTTCTACGAGTTCAAGGGGCTCAAGAAAAACAACCTGAAGAACTTGTCTGTCAAGTTCCCGAAGGGCGCCATTAGCGTGGTCTGTGGCGTGTCCGGCTCGGGCAAGAGCTCCATGGTGGTAGATGAAATTTTCCCGGCCCTAAAAAAGAAGTTCCAGGCCCGTGGCCGCAAGAAGCAAAGCGGCGAGGTGTTGCTGGTGGACCAGAGCCCAATCTCCGGAACGCCTCGCAGCACGCCCGCGAGCTACACGGGCGTGTTTGACGACATACGCAGGCTATTCGCCAAACTGCCACAGGCCAAGGTGAAGGGCTTTGACTACGGCCGTTTCAGTTACAACTTGGCCCGTGGCCGCTGCGAGGCCTGCGAAGGTCGCGGCGCCATCTCGGTGGAAATGCATTTCCTTTCGGACATCTGGGAAACCTGCGAAGTCTGCGGTGGCAAGCGTTACAACCAGGAAACCCTTACTGTTACTTTCAAGGGCAAAAACATCGCCGACGTTCTGGACTTGCGTATCGACGAAGCCTGCGAGTTCTTCAAGGACCAGCCGAAAATCTTGCCCAAGCTGGAATGCCTGCGGGACGTGGGCCTCGGCTACCTGAGGCTCGGCCAGCCGGTCACCACTCTTTCGGGTGGCGAGTCCCAGCGGTTGAAACTTGCGGCGGAACTTTCCCGGAAATCGGCGGGGGAGATGGTGTACCTGCTGGACGAACCCACTACGGGGCTCCACCTGAAGGATATCCAGATTCTCTGGAACCTGTTGCGCCGTTTGTCTGCCCGTGGCGACACCCTGATTGTCATCGAGCACCACCCCGACATTATCCGCATGGCGGACTGGAAGGTGGAATTGGGCCCCACCGGCGGTAGCCAGGGCGGTTATTTGCTGAAAATGGGCGTAAATAGCTGATTTTTCGGCTACTGGAACGGCTTTTTGAGGACATAAATCGTCCCAAGTAATTATCTTTTTTGAAAATAAACTGCCGGGAGGCGGTGTTTAGGAGAATTTATAGGAGCGATTATGCATTTGTTGCGCATTCTGCCCGTTTTGCTTTTGTTGCCGGTGTTGGCTCTTGCCGATGGCGACAAGATGTTTAGGGTGCCCATGGACCAGTATAAGGAGGGTGAACTTTTTGAACCTTTCCCCGAGATGGCCATCAGGATTCCCGGTTCTGTGACCACAACCGCCCCCGCTCTACCCCTGAAGGACAATGCCCTCTTTTTGCGCTACAAGAAGTCGCCTAAGGAATACTACTGGGTTCAGGGTAAGGTGAATCCCGCAGTTTATGGCAACCTTCATGCCTTTAGTCTGGAAAAGAACCAGCTCACCGTTTTTGATGTCCTCCGGATGCGCTTTTATCCGACCAAGAATTCCAAGGCCTTCCAGGACGAAAAGTATATCTACTTCGACAAGGACTACATCTATTCTCCTAGAGTGCCCAAGCTGCTATTTATGAAAAACGGGCGCTGGCAGGTGCTGAACGAAGACCCGCTCCCGGGTGTTATCAAGGTGGAAAGTTCCATCAAGTCTATAAAGATTTCTTCCCTTGATACAAAACTCCGCAATGTGGCCAAGACGATTTCGCCGGTAGCTCCAGGCCCTTATGCCTTTGTGTTCTCGGCTGACGGCTATATGCCTTTTACCGATATCGGTATGGTCCAGAGTGGAAAGACTTTGCTTTTCAAGCCCAATCTTGTTCAGCTTCGGACAACGGCTCCTGCGGCAAGCCCGGTGTCCGTGACGGTGGATCAGGTTGCCGCCACCCCGAATCTTGAGTATACGGAAGTTCTCTATGACAAATATGTGGGGGAACTCATCACCGTGCTCAATTCCGTGGACACAAATGATTTTGCCAAGGTTTACCCGGCCAAGAAACAGGCTGTTTCTGTAGGTTTGGAGATGAACGATCCCACGTATCAGGCTTACTCGACCCGGTACGACGTTGTGCATGCGGAGGCCCTGGACTTGTGGCGTAAGTCGAAGATGTCTGGCGTTTCTGCCGTAGACCAGGCCTTTAAGCAAAAATTCGATAGTCTCCATGCCTTGCCGGCTCGGTTCTACCTGGTTCCCGATTCCATTTTCTACGATACGGTTACCACTTTGCCAGAGCCTGCTGGTGCGGTTCTTGTTTATCCGGCACCTCCTGCCGCACCTGCAGCCTCTATGGCTCCCACTGCTTCTGCGGTAGCTGCGGACTCTACGGTTAAGGCTGATTCTGCGACAGCTCCAGTTGCAGGAGTTCCCGCATCTTCTAGTGCTTCTGCAGCTCCTGTTATGGCGAAGGCTCAGGCAGATTTCCTGATTCTCAAGTTTAGCCAGCCGGTGAACCGTTATGACGTGACCTGGAAAGGACATGTTCCGGGCTATGCTTCCGACTCGTTGGCGGCAATGCTTGCCTCCCCAGAAGGTGGCGCCAGGATCATCGTATCCCTGCAGAACAACAAGCCCGTGTGGATTTATGGTGCCAACGGCATCACGAGGCATCATTACCGCTATGTGAAACTGGAAGTCCAGGTTGGCGACCAAATTATTGAAGCCCAGGGAAGCTTTATGCTGCCCCAGTACATTTTTGAACAGCAGGAAGTCCAGGACTGGTTGTTCCCGAAGCCCGTTCCTCCAGCGGTAGAAGAAGTTTCTTCTTCGTCCGAGGCTGTGGTGAGCTCGTCTTCTTCAGAAGTGGTTGTGTCTTCTTCGAGCGTAGCGGAACCTTCGCTGAAAAAGATCGTGAATGACCCCCTCCGTGGCAAGCTGGTGCTTTTGGATTCTGGATCGTTCCGCTACTACGGCAATGTGGTGGAAATGTCGCCCTTCGCTATCATGGTGACTGAAATGACTCAGGAACTCATGGAAAAGATTATGCTCCGTGTAGATTCCGTCCAGAGGGTCAAGGACAAATCTACTTTCTTCCACCCGCAAAAGCCGGTCCACAACATCAACTGGGAAAATGCCCGCAAGGTGTGCCAGGTGAACGGTGGCGACTTGCCGACTGAGGCCCAGTGGGAATTTGCGGGTCGTGCAGGGAGTATCGAGGGAGCTCCTTGGGTATTGGATTCTGTTCCGGATCCATCTGTTTATGCCGTTTACAGGGAAAACTCTTACAACAAGCGTAAAGAAGATGAAGCCTACGGCCCGCAGCAGGTGGCAACCAAGAAGCCCAATGCCTGGGGCATTTATGATATGTCCGGCAATGTGGCCGAATGGACTCGTGACAAGTACTTTATGCTTTCCTTCTGGATTGAATCTTCTAACCCGACGGGAGCTCTTTTTGGTTCTACTAGGGTTTACAAGGGCGGTTCCTGGAAAGACAAGGAAAAGCTGCTGAACATGTCTGTCAGGGATGACGAAGATCCCAGGTATTGGTCCGAAGCCCTCGGGTTCCGTTGCGTGTATCCGCTGGATGTCATAGGTAAGTAATGCCCAACAAGTTCTTTCGGCTTTTCCAGAGGCTGGTTGGCCTGCCTTACCTTTTGGCCATTTTGGGTTTGTTGATGCCTTTAGCAAGTGTGTCTTGCACCGAGCAGGTCATTGCGGAACCCTCCATGTACGAAATCGCTCTTGGCCTTGACTTGGGTACCGAACTCAAGGAACCGGCAACGAGCTTGCTCAAGAAGATGGAAGAGGGAAACCCTAGGTCTATTGAACGGTTCAAGGACTTTATCCCTAACTTCCCGAAGATGGAGCCTATGCTTCATTTGTTCGGGATTGTAGCGGCGCTATTGTTGGCTGCGGTCTTTGCCTTGCTTGCACCCTTTGGCTATTATGCTTCCCTGGGCTCTCTTGCATTGGGCATGCTTTCTATGTTTTCGCTATGGGCGGTACTATCCCAGATTGGCGCTCTCTGCAATGCTATCGGCATGAATGTGCTTCGCGTGGATCCGGGAGTGGGTATTTACTGCGCAAGCGTCTTGATTCTTATCGGAACAGCCATGAACCTGGCCTGCATCGCCCGCCCGATTATAGACGACCTGCGGGCGAAACGATCCGCAAAAAATGTGGCAGAACAGGGTAAGAACTAATAGTAGTGAGTTGTCAGTAATCAGTTGTGTGTTTTGGGACACTACGTTACTCACAACTGATGACTCAAGACTCATAACTCACAACTCACAACTCATAACTGCACCGCAGGTGCTACACATTGAACAAGAAGTACATGATGTCGCCGTCTTGCACCAGGTAGTCCTTACCTTCGGTGCGGACTAGGCCTGCTTCCTTGGCGGCGTTCCAGCTGCCGTGCTTCAAGAAGTCGGCGTAGCTTAAGGTTTCTGCACGGATGAACCCGCGTTCAAAGTCGGTGTGGATCACTCCTGCGCACTGCGGGGCCTTGTAGCCTGCATGGAACGTCCAGGCGCGGCATTCCTTTTCGCCGGCAGTAAAGAAGGTGCGGAGCCCAAGGATTTCGTAGCCCTTGCGCACCACGGCGTCCAGGCCCGATTCCTTCATGCCCAGTTCCTTTAAGAACTCCGCCTTGTCCGCAGGTTCCATGGCGGAAAGTTCTTCTTCAATCTTTCCGCTGATCATGATGACTTCGTGACCGTTTGCTGCGGCGTATTCTTTAAGCTTTTCCACGTAGGCGTTGCCGGTGAGAATGTCGTCTTCTTTTACGTTGGCGCAGTAGAAGAGGGGCTTAGCGGTGAGAAGAGCCAGGTCTTTCACGATGCCTTCCATCTCTTCGCTATCGTGCATCACGGTGCGGGCGGCCTTGCCTTCTTGGAAGGTGTCCCGGAGTTTTTCGCAGGCGGCGAGACGGGCCTTGGCTTCGGCGTTGCCGGTACGGGCGCTCTTCGCTTCGGTAGAAAGTCGCTTTTCCACCGTGTCGAGGTCCTTCAGGATAAGTTCGGTCTCGATGACTTCCACGTCGCGTACCGGGTCCACGGAACCGCTCACGTGCACGATGTTTTCGTCATCGAAGCAGCGGATGACTTCCATAATAGCTTCGCATTCGCGGATGTGGGTGAGGAACTGGTTGCCTAGGCCTTCCCCTTGGGCAGCCCCTTTCACGAGACCAGCGATGTCCACGAATTCTGTAACGGCGGGGACAATGGATTTCGGGTTGTAAACCTTGACCAGTTCGTCGAGGCGGCTGTCCGGCACACTCACCATGCCCACGTTCGGCTCGATGGTGCAGAAGGGGTAGTTCGCCGCTTCGGCGCCGGCGTTGGTGATGGCGTTAAAGATGGTGGACTTGCCTACGTTGGGGAGGCCTACGATACCGCACTTGAAACCCATGATAATCTCCTATGGCGCAAAAAATGCACCGTTCTTCTGTTTTCGGGGCTAAATCTAGAATAATCCACTTGCTATCTTTTGGCTATGACTCAAAGTCCGCCTCCTTTTCGAACGCTTTTCGCTATCGTCGCCGCTATTGTTGCCCTGGGTTATGGTGTACACACCTACATGGATGTGTCGAAAAAGAATCGTGCCATAGAAGAGGCGAATCGGCTAGTTGATGAATTCAACGAATGCCAGGAGGCGGCAGACTGGAAGTGTTCGGAAAAGGCTGTCCGCGCACTTTTAGAAAAAACTCCTGACGATAAAAACCTGCAACTTCATTTAGCGGGCACTCTCTATGAGCAGGAACGGTACGAAGATTGCATTTCCTATATCGGCACCTTGAATTACAGAAACGAAGACCTGGAATTCCTGGAAAAGAAATCGAAATCACTTCTCAAGGAGATGGAAGATTTGGGCATTGCCCGGTCCATGCATTTTCGTGTAGAATTCGAGGGCCGGCCGAACAGAAACGATGTTCTGGAAGCGCTTTCTGTACTGGAAGTGGCCTACGATTCCCTGTGTCATCTCTTTGATTTCCGCCCCGAGAACAAGATGCATGTAGTCTTGTACCAATCTTCTGAATATCAGGGAATAGGGCCAAGGCCAGAGTGGGTTGGGGCCATTTTCGACGGCAAACTCCGTATTCCCGTGGGGATGATGCAGTACCGCGAACTTTACCGCCCCGTGATTTTTCATGAACTGACTCATGCCTTTGTCCGTGCCATGACTAGGGCCAAGGTCCCTCTGTGGCTGAACGAGGGAATTGCCCAGCTTGTAGACGGAAGCCGAAACGACAAGAATCGCCCTTCGGGTTCGCCACCTTCCTTGGACGCCCTTGTAGCGCCTTTCGTAGGGGAGTCCAGGACCGACGAAGCGTTGAAACTTTATTGGTATTCTTTGGAAATGGTCAAGAAGATGTTCCGTGCTGAGTCTGGGTTGGCATCCAGAGAGCAGTTTCTCAAGTTCAAGGACTGCATTCAGGAATTTTACCGCGGCGATGTGGACAAATCCCTCAAGGAGCATTACGGCGTAACGTCGCGGGAGCTTTGGGAAGCGGTTTCTCGATAAACTATAGGTCGTTTTTATTGTCTTTGATGTAAAATTTTTATTCGCTTGGCATATTTCTCCTGAAAAAAGCGTCTATTACGTAGGCGCTCTTTTTTTTTCAAGGAGGAATCATGAGCGAACAAAATCTTTTGCCCAGAGAAAAAATGCAACAAAAGGGCGTGGGGGCCCTGAACAATGAGGAACTTTTGGCCCTGGTACTTGGCAGTGGATGCTCCAATTGCGATGTGTTCCAACTGTCCCGAAACCTTTCGGACTACCTGTCGACGGTAAACGAGTTCCCCACGATGAACGAACTTATGAAGGTTCGTGGTCTTGGTCGAGCGAAAGCTTCGAAAGTCCTCGCATGCCTGGAACTTTCATCCCGCTATATGTTGGGGGCCCGCGCTATCAATGTCATTACCCCCGAAGATCTGGAACCGAGGCTTTCTTATCTCAAGTACGAAAGCCAGGAGCACATGGTCCTGGTAACCTTGAATTCATCCAATGTAGTCATCAACATCCATGAACTGACTACCGGTCTTGTAAACCAAACTCTGGTACACCCGCGTGAAACATTTGTCCATGCCATAGAGGACAGGGCGGTGTCGGTGATTTTGGTCCATAACCACCCTTCAGGAAGTTCAGAACCGAGTGAAGAGGATTTGCAATTGACAAGGATGATGTGTTCTGCAGGAAAGATTGTTCAAATACCCGTTATAGACCACCTCATCATCAGCAGGTGCGGCCTTACAAGCCTGTGTCGTATGTATCCGGATATTTTCGAGAAATTCCTGTAAAAAAAAACGGGGAAATACTGTAATTTTTCGTAAACAAAGCGAAAAAAACGGATGAAATGTGTGCTATTTATCTCATTTTACATATTCCAATATGGAATATAGGGCTGTAAAAGCTATATTTTGGCGAAAGTATTGGGAAATACCCTCATTAAGGAGACTCTATGAAACGAGTAATTGCGGGATTGGCCTTGGCGCTGGCTGTTGGCGCCTATGCGGCCCATCCACAGACATTGAACAAGGAAGGCTTTGTCGGTGTAAACAAGACCCAGTCCGGTCAGTCCCTTGGACACTCCAAGCTGGCGTTCTTCGCCCTTATGGACTATGCCGATGGCTACAATAACCTGAACGGGGCGGGGACTACCGATCCTCGCTGGGGCGAAGTTTCCAAGTTCATGGGCCTGAGTGCCAATGTTGGCTTTGCCTTGGGTATCTGGCACTATTTCGATGTGGGTATGGCCCTCCCTGTCTTTTACGACAACTTTAGCCTGCCTATCAAGGACCCGACGTCCGGGGAAATTGCGAATGACGATGGACGTAAAACGGGTGGAATTGGTAATCTGAAGGCCGATTTGAAGGCCCGATTCCCCCTGCCCGAAGACCAGCCTATGGACGTGGCCTTGTTCTTCAGCGCCGCTTTCCCTACGGCGGACCAGAACAAGCAGGGCCTGTGGATTCGTGAATTGGAATATATCAACAAGGAAACGGGCGAGGGTCATGCCTTTGGTACGAGCTCTACGACCATGAAATTCGGTCTTGCCGCCACAGCGGATTTCTCCAAGTTGGATGGCGGAGAAGGTCTTCCCTTCCTGATCCACGTGAACGGTGGCTACCGCTATACCAGCAGCGATGGAAGCGTCTATTTGGGAGTTCCATTTGTCAGTGCAGCTGCTGAGTACTACTTCATTGATTTTCTCTCCATTTTTGCTGAATATTTCATGGATATTCAGACTGAAAAGTTCAACGGAGTCTTTAACAACAATGTCGACGAAAACCTTGAAATGCAGCAGTTGACTGGTGCTGTCGTTTTCCATACTCCTGTTGGATTGGATATTCACTTGGGAGCCTCTTATTACGTGGGTGGCGACAATATGGTATCCAATATCGTTACGTGGCAGAATGAGGAACGCCAGGGCGAAAATGCTGTTATTCTCGAAAAAACGCGTGTCAATCCCGAATACACCGTCTACGGTGGCCTTACCTGGAGCGGGTTCCTGCTCCCGCAGGATCGTGACGGAGACGGTGTGCCGGACAACGAAGACAAGTGCCCCGACGACAAGGGCCACCGTTTGAACCAGGGGTGTCCGTTGGGTAATCCGGATGCTGACGAAGACGGCGTTTGCGATGCCTGGGTTGCCGAAAAGGGATTTGAAGACGAATTTTCCGACATCTGCGAAGGCGTTGACCAGTGCCCGAACGAACCTGGCGAAGGCGAAGATGGTTGCCCGCTGGATGATCCGGACCCGGATGGTGACGGCGTTTGCGACCCGTGGGTATCTCAGAAGAAGATGACCAAGAAGTTCAAGGATGTCTGCTCCGGTATCGACGAATGCCCGGGCCAGGCCGGTTCTCCAAACTTCAATGGTTGCCCGACCAAGCAGCCGGACCCGGATGGTGACGGTCTCTGCTCTCCGTGGGTCACCGACGAAGGTGTGCTGAATGAATTTGCCGATGTCTGCGCCGGCTACGACATGTGCCCGGGCGAAGCTGGTCCCAAGGCCAACAAGGGTTGTCCGTGGGATGATCCTGACGTTGATGGTGATGGTCTTTGCGATCCTTGGGTGACCGAAAAGAAGATGGGTTACTACTTCGAAAAGGCTGCCGAAGATAAGGAAATTGCCAAGAAGTGGTTCATTGAAAAGTCTTGTAAGGGTATTGACAAGTGCCCGACGGAAGCCGGTCCTGCAAACAACGAAGGCTGCCCGCTGGGAGAACCCGATACCGATGGTGACGGAATCTGCGACCCGTGGGTGACCGAGAAGAAGATGCAGGAACAGTTCGACGACATCTGTAAGGGTGTCGACCAGTGCCCGACAGAAGCAGGTCCTGAATGGGCGAAGGGTTGCCCCATGGATAATCCGGATGTCGATGGCGACTCTCTCTGTGCTTCTTGGGTCTTCGAGAAGTCCATGCACGATCAGTTCAAGGATATCTGCCCCACCAAGACACCGGACCGTTGCCCGACCGAATATGGTCCTGCTTGGAACAAGGGTTGCCCCTTCGATGACGATCCTGACCCGGATGGCGATGGCGTCTGCTCTGAATGGGTTGCAACGAAGAAACTCCAGAAGCAGTTCGAAAATGTCTGTAAGGGTATTGACCGTTGCCCGGATGAACCAGGTGCCGACGGCCATGGCTGCCCTGTTCAGGCTCCTGAAAAGCTCACGGGTGTGACCTTCAAGAGCGGCAAGGCTGCTCTCGAATCCAATGCCAAGACGGTGCTGAAGGGCGTGGCTAAGAAGCTCACCACTGAAGACCGCTACAAGGATCTGAACATCGTTATCCAGGGTCATACCGATAACGTGGGTAAGTCCGCCAAGAACCAGAAGCTGTCTCTTGACCGTGCCAAGGCCGTGATGAACCTGCTTATCAAGTCAGGTGTGAAGAAGAACCGCATTAAGGCCGTGGGCTGCGGTGATACCGCTCCTGTGGCTGACAACAAGACGGCTGATGGTCGTGAAGAGAACCGCCGTATTGAAATGCACTACGTAACGCCGGAAGATGACGGTACGGCCTGCGTAGCCACCTTTACGGAATAAGGTCTCTTACTGAAACTTTCAAAAGCTCCGGGTTTATCTGAACTGAACCCAAAAAGTTGGACAGTTTAAAGTTAGGATAAAACTGCGTTATGAGTCCGGTATTGTACCGGACTCATTCCTTTTAGACGCAACTTTA
>OMSO01000010.1 GCA_900313675.1 uncultured Fibrobacter sp. | reverse complement strand
TCGTGCCTTTGAGCTTTTACAATCGCGCCTTCGGCGCCAATTTTTTGCTCAAAGCCTTGTGAAACAAGGCGTGCTCATACCCCATAGCCCATACCTCTAAGGTTCTTGCCATCTGCCTCTTTCCTTGATCAAATTCACGAGTTCCTCGATGGCGTCCTCTTCGGGGATGTTCTTCTTGACCGCCGTCTTGCCTTCGAACAGCGTAATGCGGCCGGGGCCACCGCCCACGTAACCGAAGTCGGCGTCAGCCATTTCGCCCGGGCCGTTCACGATGCAGCCCATGATGCCGATGGAAATGTCGGAGAGGTGACCGAAGCGGGCCTTGATCTTGCCCATGACCTGCTGGATGTCGTAGAGGGTGCGGCCGCAGCTCGGGCAGCTGATAAAGTTCGTCTTGCTGCGGCGGCAGTAGGCGGCCTGCAGAATATCGAATGCGAGGAGCACGCTTTCCTTCGCGCCCTTGTAGCCGTCGATAACGACGGCATCGCCAAGACCGTCCGTCACGAGGCTTCCGATGTCGGCGGACACGCGGAGCGTTTCTCGTTCGTTGTCGTTAATCTTGGCGTAGAGCAAAATCGGGTCTTGGCGACCTGCGGCATCCAGTGCTGCAGCAAGGGCGCGCACGCCGGAGACCATCTCGGCTCCGGTATAGCAGAACACGGAACCCGCAGGCACGGTCGCCGGATTTGCGGCGAACCCCGCGATGTCCATAGCATCCTTGAACTGCACCACGGGGGCGGCATCCAGACTCGGGAGAGCGAATTCAGCGTTGCGGCGTTCGCCGGTAAGTGCAATCGCGTCGGCCTTCACGCCGACCTTCACCGGATGAGAACCTCCGATTTCTACGCCGGAAACAGCGACGGGCGTCGTCGCCCTGCGCTCGTAATGGTACGGGTCCTTCTCCAGAACCGGCACGTTGTACGCCGTCGGCGCAGCAGGCAAAGCACATGCCTTGATGAGTTCCTGCGCCACCGGGACTTCGGCCACCGGATCTTCGGTCAGGGACACGCGTATCGTATCTGCCAGGCCATCGAGCAGGAGTGCGCCGATGCCCGCGGCCGACTTGAGTCGTCCGTCGGCACCCGCGCCCGCTTCCGTCACGCCCACGTGGAACGGGTACGGCTTAAAGCCTTCCTGCTTGATTCGCGCGGCGAGCATGCGGTAGGCGGCAATCGCCACCCGCGGGTTGCTGCTCTTGAGGCTCAAAACGACCTGGTCAAAATGTTCGGCTTCGCACACGGCCAGGTATTCCATGGCGCTTTCCACCATGCCTTCCACCGTGTCGCCGTAGCGGTAAATCATACGGGCTGCAAGGGAACCGTGGTTCACACCGAGGCGGATGGCCCGGCCCAGGCGCTTGGCTTCTTGCACGAAGGTTGTAAAGGCTTCGGCCACCTTCTCCTTGCCCTCGTCAAACAACTTGTCCGTCTGCTGGTCCAGCGTCAAAATGCCCGTATCCACGAAATTACCCGGATTGATGCGGACCTTCTCAACCCACTTGAGCGCCTCGAACGCGGCCTTCGGCTGGAAGTGGATGTCGGCGGAAACCGGCACCTTGCAACCTGCGGCGCGGACCTGCTTCATCACTTCTTCGAGGCCCTGGGCATCGGCAAATGTGGGAGCGGTAATGCGAACCAGGCCACAGCCCACCTTGGCGAGCGCCAGAGTCTCGGCCACCGTCTTCTCGACGTCCTTCGGCTTGGTGGTGGTCATGGACTGAACTAAAATGGGGGCGCCCCCCCCTATCAAAGCCTCGCCAACGCGGACTTGTACAGTTTCCCTGCGGACGGCGTTGAAGCGGTCGGCAACATAGGGGAATTCGCTAAACTTTGTCATGGTGCCAAATTTAGAAAAGAGCGCAAGACCCAGCAACAGATTTCACTTATTTTACCCTCCCCCGTTGCCACCTTTTATGCATTTTTGTAGATTTATGCATAGAATAACTCAACCCGTTTTTCCTGCGCTTGGGAATGGTCAAAAATGCGACATTCTTTTCGGTGTTGGAAACATCAAGGAGCCATAATGGCACACTATCTTTTTACCTCTGAATCCGTGTCCAAAGGACACCCAGACAAAGTTTGCGACCAAATTTCGGACGCCATCCTCGACGCCTGCCTCGCGCAGGATCCCAAAAGCCGCGTAGCCTGCGAAACACTGGTAAACACAGGACTCGTCGTGATTTCCGGCGAAATTACCACCAAGGCAGTAATCGACTACCAACAGATTGCCCGCAAGACCATCAAGAATATCGGTTACGTAAACCCGGAACTGGCCTTTGACTACAAGGGTTGCTCCGTTCTCGTCGCCATGGACAAGCAATCCCCAGACATTGCCCAGGGTGTTAATGCCAAAGCCGCCGAAGGCAAAAAAGACGACAAGCAAGGAGCAGGCGACCAGGGCATGATGTTCGGCTACGCCGTGAACGAGACCCCGGAACTGATGCCACTCCCGATTAGCCTCGCCCACAAGCTCATGGAAAAGATCCAGGAACTCCGCGAAGAAGGAACCATCAAGTGGCTGCGTCCGGACGCCAAGTCCCAGGTGACGGTAGAATACGACGAAAACGACAAGCCCGTACGCGTGGATACCGTGGTCATCAGCACCCAACACGACGAATTCGTGAACGGTAAGGAGCTCAAGCACTCTACCATCGAAAAGGAAATCATCGAGAAGCTCATTAAGAAGGTAATTCCCGCGAAACTCCTGGACAAGAAGACCCGTTACCTGGTGAACCCCACCGGCAAGTTCGTGGTGGGTGGCCCCCACGGTGACTGCGGACTCACCGGACGCAAGATTATCGTCGACACCTACGGCGGCATGGGCCGTCACGGTGGTGGCGCCTTTAGCGGCAAGGATCCGAGTAAGGTGGACCGCAGCGCCGCTTACGCCGCACGCTACGTAGCAAAAAACATCGTAGCTGCTGGACTTGCCTACCGCTGCGAAGTCCAGTTGGCCTACGCCATCGGCTACAGCAAGCCCGTGTCCGTGCTGGTGAATACCTTCGGCACCGGCAAGATCGACGACCGCAAGATCGAAGAAATTGTCGCCAAGGTATTTGACCTCTCGCCCGCCGGTATCGAAAAGATGCTGGACCTGCGCAAGCCGGGTTACGTGGTTACCGCCGCCCTCGGCCATTTTGGCCGCACGGGTGCCCGTTTCACGTGGGAAAAGACCGACAAGGCCGCTACACTGAAGAAACTCGCCAAGGTGTAAAATCCTTTGGACAGAATCCTTTGTTCATAAAAAGAGTTCCCTGGTTAGGGAACTCTTTTTTTCTATAAAGTAAATCGACAACAAATTCCTAGTCCACAATGCAGCGCACGGAATAGCCCAGCTGTTTTGGAGCCTCCCAGTATTCCGCCTTGGCGCCGGATGTGACATGCAGGACATGACCATAATAATTATCAAAATTGGTGGACCAGAAACCGGTCATTTCACCTGCATTTTCAAAACTTCCGCCATAGCCGTTTTCCCAGCGACCTGCCGGGAGAGCCGAAAATCCGTAGGTGTCAGTGCCATTGCCGCTGTTCCAGCCGGACTTGGCCTTCAGCGCCGTCCCTGCCGTCGCGGAGCCTTCGGCTGTGGCGTTACCTCCACCCACAAGGGTAAGCATTGTCTGCATTTCGTCGTAACTGGGCAGGTGAGAACCGGCGGGGCATATTCCCTGAACATTTTTCTTTGCCTTGACTAGGGCTGCCAAATCACTGCACCCGTCACCTCCATCGTATCCGCAATTTGTCTTGCTGGAATCCATGGCACCACCCCAGGTGTAAAGCCTTCCGTACTTGGAGCAGTTGGCGTCATCTTCGCCGTAGCAGACACTTCCATAGGCCTTGTAATTCAGGTTTTCGGCCATCCATACCTGGTCCCCGATCTTTACGGTCTTGTAAACCTTGGTGTCACGAGAATCCGTCAAGGTCCCATACTCAAAAGAGGCATTGTCGCCTACATCGCCGTTATCGTTTGAGCCCGAACCCTCCGAAGCGGAAACCAATTGCCAGTCTTCAGCAGAGCAGAGGTAATCCTTACCGAAAGTCTTGCTCAGTTCATTGCCATTCTTCTTGGTCAAACCATCCGTTTCACCATCGCACTCGCCCAACTTGAAGCTGTTCCACCAGAAGCGCTTGAAGAACTTCTCAAAGGCAGGAACATCTTCGCCCAATTCCCAAGAGCGGATGTTCGCACGGATTGCCGCAAGATCAGCCGTGCTCGCCCAATCGGCGATGTCCGTCTTTTCATTCTCGTCGTCCCAGGAGCCATCCTTTTCGATGTCGCTGGCAAAAACTGCCAGACGGTTGGAAAGATTCCCTTCGGAAAGATTGCCCTGCATCAGGATACTGATGGCCAGGAGGGCCGCATTGTCATCCCCTTTCGCAAAGATATCCAGGTCTTCGGCAGAGGCATTGTCCACCTCTATCCCAAAAGCCTTGAACACATCGGACTCGGCCTTTTTCTTTGCCGAGGAAATCGTCTCGCCAGAACCCACAAGTTCAACAACCCTTTCGTATTCCAGATGAGTCAGCAGGTTGATATTGGCCGTTTCCCTTTCGGACAAATCCACCAAGGCGTTCAAGGTTATCTGGCTCTTGGAAACCTCGCCGGTCACTTCGTTGCGGTAGAAGCCCTCCGTTTCCAGCAGGGCGAACTGCGACTTGAGAGAAATGTCCTTTATAAGAAACGTTCCCGTGTCACTGGCAATTTTGCCCTTGAAGCTCTTGCCCGTTTGGTAAAGTTTCCCGGATTCTACCAGGGTTGCTCCATCCAGTTCTTGCACGGTAATGCTAGACCCCTGAAGGAACGGTCCCTTCTGGGAAACACCCGCTACGGTACGATCTTCTATGGCGATAATCTGGGTCTCTTCGCTGGTGCCACCAGAAGTCTTGTTCTCTCCACTGCAAGCGGCGAGAAGTAAAAGAAGCAAGGAGATTGCCGCAGTCGCTACGCTCCTTCGCAATGACGTTTGTGTCAGAACAATCTGATTATTTTCCATATTAAGCATTCTGCATCTCCTGTATGTTTTTTGTCAAAGGGAATAGTTGAAGGTTCAGGCGGTAGACACGGTCCATGCCGTCGTCTTCGGTGGCGATGGCCACCACCTTCTTGCGGAATTCCGCCAGTTCTTCCACAATTTTCTTGTAGGCTCTCTGGGTAAGACCCATGGTAATGCCCGAAACGTTCCTCTCCGAAAGAGGCAAGTTCTTGATGGCGTCCAGCGCTAAGCCCCCCATCTGCAGGTGCATCTGCTGAATGGTCAGGGGAACGAAACTCATTTCGCCCGTGGAGACCGACTTGTCCGATTGGCTGTAGGATCCATCCCGGTTTTTCACCAGAAGGCCGAGACTTTCCAGATAGCGCACGGATTCCTTCACCTCACTGGCCGTCAACTTGGGCAGGCAGCAGTCCGCCACCTTCTTGGGAAACATTCCCGGCACATGGGGAACCAATTCGCGAAGCACGGGATTTTTCCAGGATTCGTAATACCCCATAGAATCCTTGCCCAGAACGTTCACCTTGTGGGCCTGGGCAAGGGCCTGCATCTCATCGTAGGCCTTTTTTCTGGCGGGCCCCAACTTGGACTGGTTGTAGGTGACCAGGGACTTGAAATACGCTTTTTCGAAGCCCTCCAGGCCCATGGCCTGGGCGACGCGGTCGGCACCAGTCCCCCGAAGGGAACTCTTGCCTTCGCTGACCAGCTTGAGGAACACCGGCGACACGTACCCCGCACGATGCGAAAAATCGCGCCAGGTAAGGCCATGACGCAACTTGTTCTCGGCAAACCAGTGCCGCATAAACTCTCGATAATCTTGAAATTCTACTACTGAACGCATACCAGCAAAGATACTTTCGCGCCACCTTCTCCGCAACAATTTTTGATACAAATCAAGCATTTTTTTGCAAATTTTAGGAATGTAAGATAATTTTAAACTTTTTACGATACAAAAACGTCAAATTTCAGCAAAAAAAGCCACTTTGGGTTATTCGTGAGCACTCTTTTTTTTAAAGCGCACTTTTTCTAAATTTACGCCCGCAATGAGAATTCCGCTCCAACTTGCCGTCATTTTCGCCATCTGCCTTGCCGGGGAATTTCTCCACCGCATCGTGGGCGTGCCCCTGCCGGGGAACATTATCGGCATGGTCCTGCTGCTCATATTACTTTGTACTAAAGTCATCAAGCCGGAACAGATTTCGGGCGTTTCTAGCTTTTTCCTGAACCACCTGGCACTCTTCTTCTTGCCGCCTAGCATCGCCATCATGGCCGTCGGCGACGACGTACTTTCCAAGTGGCCGCTTTTACTGTTCCTCTGCATCGCCTTCACGCTCGTGGCCATTGCTGCCGGCGGCCGGGTCACGCAGTTTTTTATCCGCAGGCAGGAATACCGGGAAAACCTTGCCCTGCGTGCAGAACGCCTTTCCAAGCGTGCAGAACGCAACGGCACAATCGGGGGCGAAAAATGAACGCCATCATCAACTCTCCCCTGTTCGGCATATTCCTCACGCTCATCGCGTTCGAAACCGGCGTGTTCATCAGCAAAAAATTCAAGTATTCCTTCTTGAACCCGCTGCTCATCGGCAACATCCTTATCGTCGGGTTCCTGCTGATTACGGGCGTAAGCCTCGAAAGCTACAACGTAGGCGGCGACTACATTTCTGTAATGCTGTCGCCTGCCACCGTGGTCCTTGCAGTTCCCCTTTACAGACAAATTCAAAAACTCCAGCATTTCTGGAAACCCATCCTTGCAGGGATTTTTGCAGGGTCAATCACCGCCATGACCTGCGTCATTGTGGCCGGCAAGCTTTTGGGGCTCACTAAGGTGCTGACACTGTCGCTCCTTCCCAAGTCCGTCACCATCCCCATGGGGAGCGTCATCTCGTCACAAATCGGCGGCATTCCTTCCGTTACCATCATCGCCATCACCGTCACGGGAATCACGGGTGCGGTCGCGGCCCCCGCCGTATGCAGGTTCTGCCACATAAAGCACAAGGTAGCGCAGGGAATCGCCATCGGTACCGCAAGCCACGCGCTCGGCACCACCCGCGCCATGGAGATGGGCGAAGTGCAGGGCGCCATGAGCAGCCTTGCCATCGGTATCGCAGGTTTGTTCACCGCAGTGGTGGCACCTGTACTGACCGCATTGTCCTAGACTGTGGTTCTTACACTCTGGCCAGGACAATGCTCTCGCCTTCCTTTCGAGAGTTCCGGCTCACGAATTATTGCTTTAATCTGAAAACGGACGCCGTCTCTTCGTTGTAATGAACGGCGCGAGTGCAGCGGCCTAGCGCCCTACCAGGACTTCACAGAGCAGGGTTTCGCTTTCAGGAATCTTCATGAGACGCTTGAGTTCGTCTTCGTAGAAGAAGGTCTCCCGACGGGCGTACTTGCCGAGACTCCGTGCCGATTCGCGAAGCATCTCGGCCACATAACCCGCATTCATGTTCAGGCAACGGTAGCCGCGGTCCCCCATGATATTGCAGGCGTCTTTCAGGTCCACCGTAAAGAATACCGCGAAGGCCGCATCTTTCGGGCTTTCTCCGTCCAGGTGCGCTTTCAAGAAACCTTCCCGATCCAAGTTTCCGGCATGCAGGTACAGGGATTTTTTCGAAGGCTGGTAACGGTAAATTCCCTGATAGACCAGGGACACGTCAAAGCAAGCCACCCAGATTTTCAGGAGTCCCGCCCCGAAGGCATTCAGGGTGCAGATTTCCATCCAGCGGAGCAGCGTAGAAAAATCGTCCAGGGAGGCGGTCCAGGGTTTGAAGGGTCTGTGTTCCAGAGCCCCCGGCCCCAAGAAGTCATATTCCCTGAAGAAAAATTCGTTGGGGTATTTTTGCGGCGTCAGGGGAAATTCGTCCCCTTCGAATGCCTGGTTCTGGACCCTGAAAACCTTGACGCACTTGGACAGGTCCGTAATGCACTCCGCCTTGTTCTGCAAAAGGAAACGGGCCCGCACCCTGGGGTTCAGGGCGGCATTTTCTTGCATGGGGAGTTCTCCCCTACTGGAATAGGCGAACTGCGAGGCCAGTTCATACTTTTTCAGAGCCTTGGGCATTATAGCCACGGCGGCCATGGGAATTTCATTCACCCCCAAATCCAAGGCGTAGGCTACTTCTGCATCCACAAAGCTCCCGAGAGGAATACCCATAGCTCCTGCAGAACGGGCCGAAATGGAGGCCAGCCCCACGTAGGAGCCTACGTCCAGCTCCAGCTCGTGGTAGGCGGCTTCCTTGAACCGCCAGACGGCACGGTCCAGCAGTGCCGTAAAGAACAGCGTAATGGGAGCTTCTTCGATGAAGTTTCCGTCGGCAAAGGCCTTGACCAAAGCCTCCAGGCGGGTCTTTTTCAGCTTGGCGTTTTCCCAGGGGTAGGCCACCAGTTCACGGGTCTCGTAATCGAACTTGTAAAGGTCGTCGGGAACGCTCTGGCCCTTTATGTAGGCGTAAACGCCCACCGAGTGCAGGCCATCGGCAGAAACGTCGTTCTGCAGCTGGGCAAAGAGGCGGTTTAGCAGGGTGGAAGATGACTGGGTTATCTCGAACAGGTCTTCCGAGGCGGCCTTTTTCCGTTGGCCCGCCTTGACCCCGTTGGTGGCATAGCGCTTGCCTGCCGCATAGGGGTTCGAAACATTTCCGGAATTTTCCCAGTGGAGGGTAACGGGGTCGCCGGACACCTGCCGTCCATACTTGATGGACTCGTGATATGTTTCGGAAAAATAAGCCACAGCAGAAAGATAGTAAATGGGGGCTAGGGGATAGGGGTATGAGGTCGGTCGCCATGGGCTTCCTTTGAGTTATGAGTAATGAGTAGTGAGCATCGTCTTGTTTCCTTCATAACTGAAAACTCATAACTGACAACTGACTACTCCCATCCCGTTTTCCCCCGTAAACAGAGCTTTTCTAAAAGTAAGCAAATAATAAGGGACACTTTATGTATATTGAGGAAAGAGGATTCTTATGATCAAAAAGAAATTGCTGACTATCTCCCTGGCCTGTGCCTTTGCCCTGAGTTTTTCCGCATGCGATGGCGACAACACCGTAAGTGTTTCGGAAAAACCGACACCAGGTCCAGAAACTCCCGCCGATTCATCTGCCGATTCCACTCAGAATGCAACAGAAGTAAAGCTCCTGGTGGACGATTTCGAGGACGGCGACAACCAAAGCCCTCTCGGTGAATACTGGTATGTCTATAATGACGCGGGAAGCAGCGCAGAATCAACAATCGAAACCGTAACCAAGGATTCGGAAGGACACCCCGCCCCCACCAAGAGCGACAACGGCAGCAAGTATTCTTTCAATCTCAAGTACACCCTGAAAAAAGGTAATTACGAATGGGACGCCTATGTAGGCTGGGGCGTTGGTCTGCCTAAAAATGATTACAGCAAATACAATGCCGTCCAATACCGTTACAAAGGCGGATCCCACAATGTTCATATAGAAATATCGGACATCACAGACAGCGACCACTATTCTAAAACTGTTCCCGCAAGCAATGAATGGACTACTGTTACGGTGAAATTTACGGACATGAAACAAGAAGACTGGGGTGTCCCCGTTCCCTTCAATGCCGCCCACATCAACAAGGTCAGTTTTCAAGCTAAAGGTCCTGACACCCAGGATTCCGTATTCATCGACGACATCTACCTGATTTGTGACGGCAGCGGCATTGACAATGGAGGCTCTGACAATAACGAACCTCCGAAGGCCGAAGAAAAAGTGCCTGACATCGTCCCCAAGGATGCCGTAATTCCCAAAGTAACCTTGGGCGAACTGAACATCGACACCGACCTACAAAAGAAAGCTATGAAATACCTGAACAAGGGCGTAAGCTTCACCAACTGGCTCGAAGAAAACCGTAAGTTCAACGGGACTTTCAAGGTAGGCAAAGACGATATAAAAATCCTTTCGGAAAACGGTTTCAAGGCAATCCGCCTGCCCATCGACCTGGACAAGTACACCCTCAACCGCGACGAATTCGTAAAGGACGCCACCGGAAAAACCGAACTGAAAATCGATTCGGACACCCTGTTCAACGTGCTGGATTCCTTTGTGGAATGGACCAGGGAATACAACATGTCCCTGACCATCGACTACCACGAATACGACAACAGCTACAACGCCACCTCCGCAAGCAATAAGCGTTACCAGGTTATGATGGCCGAAGTGTGGAAGGCCGTGGCTGCCCACTTCGCCTCAAATGAGCGCGAAGACATCTTCTACGAACTCCTGAACGAGCCCGACATGAGCAACGGCAAGGTGACTGCCGCCCAATGGACCGAAGCCGCACAGGGGATTATTGACTCCATCCGCACGGTGGACAAGAAGCACACCCTGCTTTTCGGTGACGTGGAATGGTACTCCATCACCAAGCTGGCCGGTCGCACCCCCTTTACCGACGACAACATCGTCTATGTCATCCACTCCTACGAGCCCTTCGTATTTACCCACCAGGGCGCCAGCTGGAGCGAAACTAAGGACCTCAAGAACATTCCCTTCCCCTACGACAAGGCGAAATGGCCCGAATACTCTTCGGAACTTGGACTCTCCAGCACCACTCCTGGCTGGGTCAAGTCCAACGTGCTGAACTACTACAAGACAGGCAACAAGGAGGCCATGCTGAACACGATTTATACAGCAAAGGCCTGGGCCGTTAAAAACAAGGTTCCCGTCATCATCAACGAGTTCGGCGCCTACAACCTGCGCTCTACCGCCCAGGACCGTCTGAACTACCTGACCGCCATGCGCGAAATCTGCGACACCCTGCAAATACCCTGGACCCACTGGGGCTACACCGGCGGATTCGAGGTCATCAAGGGAGGCAAGCTTGTCGAAGGTCTCGACAAGGCCATGGGACTCACCAAGCCCACACCGTAAGGGCGACACGGTTTTTCAAGGGAACCGCCTTTCTCGGCAAATGTTTTACAAGCCACCTGAGCCATCAGGTGGTTTTCTTGTCTCTAAATTCCTAAATTGTACCCGATGTTTTCGGGTTTACGCACCTTGCTGTTTTTTACAGGTGCCGCACTGGCGGCCGGTTTTTACGGCAACCAGAGCCATATCGACTGGAAAACCGCAGGCACGGAACATTTCCAGTTTATCTACCCCGCCGAATACTCGGAACACGCCTCTGCGGTAGCAACCTATGCCGAGGCGGTCTATGATTCCGTAGTCAACCGCTACAACAAACCACTCCCCCGCATAAGCGCCGTACTGAACAATGCGCTGTTCAGCAACGGGGCCGCAATCCCGGCAGAAAATTCCATCAACCTGTGGCTTACCAACTGGGATTTCAAGATCAGGAGCAGCCACGGCTGGGTCGCCGACGTGGTGACCCACGAATTCAGCCACCTGGTGAGCATCGAAAGCGGTTCCAAGCTACCGCCGAACCTGTACGGGTTCCAGTTCAGCTACACCGACTACTACAACGAGCGCACCATCAGCGACTTTGCCACCATGCTCCCCTTTACCCTGCAGCCCCTGTGGTTTGCCGAAGGTACCGCCCAGTTCGAATCCAGCCGCATGGGCTTTGACGCCTGGGACACCCACCGTGACATGTTGCTCCGTACGGCGGCCCTGAATGACGACCTGATGCCGCTCACCTATATGCACGATTTTTCGGACAACTCCCTGGAGGCAGAACTTGGCCCCTACACCCAGGGCTTTAGCCTGGTGCGCTACATCGCCAAAAAATACGGCGAAGATGCCATCCCGAAAATCTGGAAGGAACTATCCAAGCCCTATCGGGTAACCCTCTCCGGCGCTCTGGAAAAAGTGCTGGGCGTTTCAGAAGACGACCTGTACGAGGCCTGGAAAAAAGAGATTACGGAACACTACCAAGCGCAGAAGGATTCTCTCGGCCCCCTGGTGGAAGGAACCAAGATGACCGAGAACGCCTTCTGGCAGGACTTTCCCGTGGTGGCTGGCGAAAACCTCTACGGCGTTTCCAACTTCGGCGGAGCCTGGTTCGACGGGGCGGTGTTCAAGATGCCGGTTAGTGAGACGAGAGACACCGTCGCGGGAGTTGAAATCGGAAACATCGCCATCGAAAAGGACGCAAGCGACAGCGCCGACACGATCCTCATCGACATTTCGGACTACGCCCAGTCCGGTTTCCGCGCCAAGAAGCCCTGGTTCGACAAGGGTATCGACGTGTACGAAGACAGCCTGCGTGGGCCTATCCTCGCCTACGTCTCTTTCAAGAACCGGGACCGGAACGGTCGCGCCCACTTCGACATCGCCCTAAGTGACACCAACAAGAACGAACATTTCTTGACCCACCTGGCCAATGCGGTGTTCCCCGCCTTCGACCCCAACGGTAAATTCCTGGTCTTTGCCCGCCGAGATGGCGAAAGCACCCGATTCGTGTTGAGCAAGATTCCTTTCAACGCTGACTTCGGCGAACTCTCTGCCGAAGACCCCATAGATCTTTACGTTCCCAACAGCAAGCTCCGCTACTTCAACATCTACAGTCCGAAGGTGAGCCCAGACGGCAAGCGGATTCTCTTCGGATTCTTTGACGACATGCACCGGGGACTTGCCATCATCGACAGTGACGGAAAGAATTTCAAGACCGTTAGCGACACCCTCTTTGACGAACGGGACGGCAACTGGCTCTCCAACGAAAAGATTGTATTCGCCAGCAACCGGAACGGCATTTTCAACCTGATAGAAAAGGACCTCGCCACCGGAGCGGAGCGGCCCCTTACCAACGTAGTGGGCGGAGCCTTTACCCCGGCTCTCGGGCACGACACGCTGTACTTTACGCAATACGACCAGGACGGTTTTTCCCTTTATAAGCTGCCCTACCGCGATGCAGGTCCGGATAGCATTACCGTCGACAGTATCGTCGTGACCTATCGGGACTCTACCGTCACCGTGCCGGACACCCTCTGGAGCGTATGCCCGCCCGAAGATAGCCTGTGCACGCCAGAAGCGGTCCTTGCCGAACGGGACAGCACCTTCCAGATTGAAATGCGGGACACCTTAAAGGTCAAGGTGGCTGCAAGTTCCCTGACCGGCGCTCAAATTGCACAGTCGCCGACCGGCGCACAAGCCGCCGACTCCGCGCAAAAAACGCCCGCCCCCATCGTGCTGCGCGGAAGCCCCCTGAGGCCCGAAAAGAAGTTCACCCCTCTGGAGTCGCGGGAATTGGCCGGCGGCGAACAGAACTACCATCCCATCCCCTTTATACCGCTGTTCGTGCCGCTCCTGAGTTTCAACGAGAACGCCCCGGACCTGACCGTATTCGGCGAAGGCCAACGCAAGGCTAAGCTCGGGCTCTTGGCGCTCCTTAGCGATCCTCTCAAGAAAAACGTCGTGCAGCTGGGGCTACTGCTAGAGTTGGGCAAGGGCATCGACTACATCAATGCCGACGGCCTGAATCCCGAGCAAGAAAAAGAATTCTTTGTAAGCTGGCTCAACAGGAGCACACCTCTTGACCTTGGAATCAACTACAGCTACGCCAACTACACCAGCAGGGATACCGTCCGCTACGAAGACGTGCGCGCCCACGGCGGAGACTCCCTCGGGTTCAACCACTACGCCATTTCCCAGCAGGCCGTGGCGGGCATGGCGGGCTACAGTCTGTTCAAGTCCATCGACACCTTGCAGGTGGCCCTGGGCTACGACTGGGCGGATTTCAACCTGTACGAAGACGATTTCTCCTGGACTTACCACAAACGGATAAGCGCCCTCGCCACCTTCGGACTGTACGGCGACCACGAAGGCGAAGACGGTTCGGGAATCAGCGGCCAGGGGAACGGCGCCGTCATCACTTACCAGTATTCCAACAGCGACCTGTACAGGCCGGGCACCTTCGCCGAAAGTTTCTACGTCACCGAAAGCGGCTCCATCAAGCCCCGTTACAGGAATTTCAACATCCACCAGGTGGACCTGAACCTTTACGGGTCTGTCCAGAGTCCCCTCACAGGCGCACGGCTTGCCGCAGGGGGCAAGTTGGGCGGAATCTTCAACTGGAGTACCGACGCCAAGGAAGACACCCTGGATTCCTACTACTACAACGCCGTGTTCCTGGAAGGCTACCCCTACGTGCGTAGCAACGAAAGCTACACCCGCTCGGGCACCAAGACCGCCATAGCCGAAATCCACTACCTGTTCCCCGTCTACGACGACTGGCGCAAGCGTCTGTGGATTTTCAGCACAAGGGACCTGTACCTGGACGTGTTCGCTCAGGTAGGCGCCGCATGGAACGGCAAGTGGAACAACTCCGACAATTTCACCAAGCACGGTTTCTGGGACCGCTCCGCAGGTTTTGGCATCAGGTGGTCCAACAAGCTTTTCGAAAGCATCCCGGTGGACATGTCCCTTACATTCGCCCGGGCCCTGGACCGCATCGGCGAAGAAGACGGAGATGGCAACAAGCTAAACCCCATCGACCTGCCCCTGATTCCCAAAAGGTTCGCACCCACCCGCATCCGCTTCAACTTGGGCATGGGATTCCTGAACAGTTGGCAGTAAAGTTTTGAAATTTTTTGGAGAAACAAGAAGATGAAAAACCTGTTAGTGGCAACAGCAATTCTTGGCACCCTTTGCTTGAGCGCCTGCGGTGGAGATTCGGGTTCTTCCGCAGAAGACTTTTCCAGTTCTTCTGGCCCCACAGAGGCAGAATTTGCCGCACGCTGTAACGAACTGTTCAACATAGACGAGACCGACCCATGGTCCACCGATCTCTCCGACAATGACTTTATAGCAGAACATGTCTGCGATCAACTTACCGAGTATATGAGCTACAAGTTGTCATTCTATGCAAGATGCACTTCTGCTGAATACGACAAGGCCAAGAATCGCTACAACATCAAGATCATTACCGAACAGAAATACATGAATATCTGGGTCCAAGTTTCGGGTTGCACATACAAGTTGGGGACCGACGGGGATTTGGCGCCTATGGTCGCAGATGCAAATGAGCGCAATCTTGACGATTGCCTTTGCAAAGTCGAAGACGGAAAAAGCCTTTACCGCAGCATCGTTCCAAAGAATCAACAAGAATCTTCTAGTTCAATCACCGAAGCCCAGTCTTCAGAATCTTCAGACGACAGCCCTGATTCACAGGATAGCCACTCCACGACCCCTAGCGGTATCATAAAAACCTGCGAGGAGTGTAACGCCTTTAAAGATTCCCGAGATGGTAACATCTACCGCGTCACGGAAATTGATGGTATGATCTGGATGTCCGAAGACCTTCGCTACTACGACCCTGAATTGAAGCTTGCTTACTTTATCAAGTGCAACAAGAAAGACAACTGCAAGGAAACCGGCTATCTATATTCCTTTGCAGCGGCCATGGATGACACGGACTGCATGCTTTGGAAATCATGCGGCACAAAAATAAAATACCCCCACAGAGGCGTATGCCCCAAGGGATTTCATGTACCTGAACACAGGGAATGGCAAAAACTTTACGACTACATCAACGTAAACAGGAATAACGAAACCTATTTCAACAACGAAGTCTACGTGAGAGCCGTCGAGGGCTGGGACTACCCGGGCTACGACACCTACGGGTTCTCTGCCGTGCCCACAGGGGAATTCAACCATGACTACATCAAAATGGATGGATACGCTCGCTACTGGACCTCTACGGAATACGATATTCAGAGCGCCTACGAATGGTACCTAGGCGACTTGAAGGGAGTACATTTCCAAACATACCAGAAGGATTACGGATACGCCGTCCGTTGCGTTGCCGATGGTACTGTAAAACTAACCGAAGTGAAGGAATGGAAACACTCCTCAGGTCCGTCCAGTTCCTCAGAAGTTTCGTCCTCTTCTTCCCAGGAGTCCTCTAGTTCTTCGGAAGTTCCATCATCTTCTTCCCAAGAGCAATCCTCTTCTAGCAAGGCCTACACCTATGATCACGAAATCACAAAGGCAACCGACTGCGAGGACTGCAATGCCTTTACAGACACACGCGATGGCATGACCTACCGGGTTGCAAAAATCGCAGGACTAATCTGGATGGTCGACGACCTTCGATTCGGCGGGCCACTAGAACAGCATCAAGACGGAATCAAGTGCCCCGACAACGACAACTGCGTACAAAGAGGACGCCTATATACTTTTGACGCGGCCATCCTTGCCTGCCCAGAAGGTTGGACGTTGCCCTCCAACGAGCAGATGGAAGAGCTGATGGCAAACAGCCAATGGCTCAACGGAATCTGCGGAAGTGCCGACGCCCTGATGGCCGAAACCGGAGAATGGGGAAAAACTTGCGGAAATACTTCTGGATTCAGCGCCATACCTACCGGAGAATGGGGCTCTTCTTATAAGGGCGATGCATACGCCCGTTACTGGACATCAACAGATTTAGACGATAGGAATGCATACATGTGGTATCTTTCCACAAGTGGGGCAAAGAAACAAACCTACCTAAAGAGCTATGGCTACGCCGTCCGCTGCGTAGCAACGGCCAACGTTCTTCTGGATGCCGTAAAAGAGTAGAATCAGCGCAATCTGCGACAAATACTGCTTTTTTGTACACTGCTTTTCGAAATGTCATATTTGACACGACATTTTAGTTATATTAGTTCACACGGTGGAAATTTTAAAACAAAGTCGAAAAAAGAATTATATTAAGGGAATACAAACTAAATCAGGAGAAACACCATGAAAAAGATTATCGCCCTTCTGGCATTCGCCCTGTTCATTGTCGGTTGCGCAGGCACTCCCCAGGAACAGTCTGCAAGCAAGATGATGAAGATGCAGAAAGAAAAGCAGGAACTGATGGATAAAGGCGTCACGGCCGGTCTCGGCGTCGGCGAATCCAAGTCCGAACAGCTGGCCTATGACGAGGCCGACCTGAATGCCCGCACCGACGTGGCCCGTGCCGTGGAATCCAAGGTAGAAGCCTTTATCCGCAACTACCAAGAAGAAGTAGGTGACGAACTCACCCAGCACAAGGAAGAGGCCAAAAAGAACGTCATTTCCGACATGCAGAACGGCGTCAGCATAATCAAGATGGACATGGAAGTCACCGAAGCGGGTAAGTTCAAGGTCTACGCCATCGCCGCCATGGACCCCGAAGCCTTCAAGAAGGCCTTCGAAGCCGCTCTGACCGCCCAGAAAATCAATGTGGAACGCGCCCGCGCCATGAAAGGTTATGCCGACCTAGATAAAGCCGCAGCGGCTCTTGACCAGTACAAGGCCAGCCAGAGGCAGTAGCCCACTCTAAACTAGACATTTTCCCCTGACCGCAGCACTCGGTGCCATGCGGTCTTTTTCATATATGCAGGCTTTCTCAGCCAATCAACCACATATTTTTGTATATTTGCCGCGCCCAAATAAGAAGAAGAGGGCGCCTCTAAAAATTGCTTTGATAAAAAGAATTTGAGCGAAACCGAGCGCAGGCAGGAACGAAAAGTGGTGAATACTGGAGGTCTTTACCACTTTGAGTAACGAAACTGCACGATGTGTTGCAGCCAAATTTTTGAAAATGAATTTTTAGAGGTGACCCGGAATATACTAGGAGTAAAACATGGCTTCTGAAAATGCGATTATTGAACGTGCCGAAATGTACCTGCGCAAATTGTCTTGCGGCATCAACCCCCTCACCGACGAAATCCTCCCCGAAGGGGACTCCTGCAAACAGGAACGAATCAGCAAGTGCCTCGCCTACGTGGCATCCCTGTTGCAGCAACAGCTGAATCACGAACAGCTTGCGCCCGTAACCGCCCCCCGCAAGCCCACACCCAAAGCCCCCAAGGCCCCCAAGCAGCCCCTTTCCATCGCTCCCGAAGCTATCAGCAAATATCGTTTCTTCGACTACCCCGTCTCCATCTCCCGGGTGGTCCGAAACATCAACGAACTTATCCCTGCTGGCGTGAACATGAACCACCTGCTCTACGCCGACGTGGCCAACTTTTTGGTGCAACAGGGCATCCTCGCCCGGCAGATGACCGAAAACGGAACCGAGGCGAACCTGCCCACAGACCTCGGAGAATCTTACGGGTTCGAAAAGGGCGAATCGGACCTGCGCGGCCACCACAACATTTATACCCAGTGCTGGGAAAAGGCCCAACAGTACGTGTTGGACAACCTCCAGAAATGTATCGACATCGCCAACGAGCGCTTTGCAAACCGCGGTTCCAACCATGCCGACGAAGACGATGCCGAAGAAGGAAACTTCCCTCGCAAAGCCCGTGAAAAATTCCACATTTCTGCAGAAGAACTGAACAGCTACCCCGCTGACGAAACTCCCATACCGGTAAGCGAGATTGCACGGCGTCTCAACGCCCTGATTGGCCCCAACACGGAACGCATTTACTACAAAGTAATCCGCGACTGGTTCGTATCCGAAGGCTACCTGGAATTCAAGGAATCTCCCGACGGCAAGGGTGCGTTCCTCCCCACCGAAAAAGGCTCTCTCGCAGGGCTTATGGTAGAATCCCGCACCGGCAAGTTGGGCGAGCTCTACGACGTGGTCATGTACGACCCCAAGGCCCAGCATCTGTTCCTAGACCATATTACGAGCATTTAACAAATATTCCAACACCCAGATATCTTCTGGCGCTATTAAATGTGGAACTCTTTTTCCACTTGTTCTAGTTCTTTGCCCCATTCGGCCAGAATTTTCTGTTTTAGTTTTTTGGCCAAAGAAGGGGCGCGTCCTTGGGTAGAGACGGTTACCGCTATATTTTCGCCAAAATCCATACGGGCCGGTACAATAAAGTCCCCATCAAGGTAGTCACAGGCGTTATTCACCAGAATGCGGCGGGCCCGAGCATCATTACTCACCTGGGCGTTTACCGCCGGCTGGTCAGTACAGATAAACACCATAAAGATACCAAGAAGGTCCAGTGGTTCGTAGGGGCGATTTTTTAGAGCTATGAAGTGTGAGCAATGAGGTCGGGATTCGCCCTTTGAAATAAGATTTTCGAATTCCGGGTCAAACTGCGGGGCGACCACAGTAATACGCGCTCCCGTAGGCAAGAGCGTTTTGACCTTGCGGAGAGCAATACGGCCTCCACCGACCACAAGAACGTTACGGCCTTCGAGGTTCAGTTCGATGGAAAGAAGGTTCGAGGCTCGGGGTTCGAGGCCCGAGGTGCGAGGTTCAAAGGGCGAAGTCGAACCCAAGGTGCTTTGTGAGCTTGCAATTTGTGCATTGCGGACCCCTTCTACCACCATGTCGCCAAATTCCTTCCAATCGCCAAGGCAAGGCAAAAGGGTTATGGGAATCTGCGGAAATTCCGCCTGCAAACGGGCCACCACGCGGGGCACGTCGTTTTTGGCATGCTGCCCGTTCAAAAGCAAAAACGGCAGAAGAGTTACCGATTCCACATCTTCACGAAGCAAGGTACGCAAGTCATTTTCCAGGTCCAAAAGGCTGGTACTCGCCACACGGGTACCGGGCAAGTCATGGTGCAACTTGTCCAGGATTTCCTCAAAGCCCTTGTAGGCTCCCGGTAAAATGCAATGATGGGCGATAATCAGGATAGCTTTCACGAGTAATATTCCACAATTTTTTTCACGAGGGAGTCCATGGTGGTCTCGTCTGAGGTGACGGTTTCAAAGCCGTGCTTGCGGGCGGTAGCTTCGGTCAGGCGGCCGATGCAGAAAGAGGTTCGAGGATTGAGGTTCGAGGCACGAGGTTCGGGGTACGAGTCCGAACCTTCAACGCTTTGTGGCATGACTTTAACAAAATTTTCCACGGCGCTGGAACTTGCAAAGACCACAGCATCAGCGGATTCAACGGCTTCACGCTTCCATTCGGGGAGTTCAGAAACAGGAAGCGTCTCGTAAACCACCCAGCGGGTCGCCTGCGGCAATAGTTTTGTCATGGTATCGTCGGCAAGATTGCCCTGCAAGAGGAGGATTTGAGGTATGGGGTTTGAGGTCGCACCTTCGGTGCTTTGAGGTACGAGCGTTGCCAACAGCTTTCCAAGACCTTCACCGGTATGGTCCTCGGGCACGTAATCACAGCGAATGCCGTACTCCAACAATTTCTTTTCGGTAATTTTCCCGACACTGGCGATTTTCTTGCCAGCAAGGATACGCACATCGTAACCGGCGGCAAACAGCTGCTTGAAGAAACTTTCGACGCCGTTCACGCTGGTAAAAGCAAGAACATCGAAGTCTGCGAGGGAATCAAAAACGGAGGAGGAGATCCCCGTGATTCTATCGGGGCGTCGCCCCTCCAGAATGACAGCGGGGATGACACAAGGGCATTCCAGAGTACGGGTTTCTATCATCGGGGTCTCGATGACTTCGGCGCCGAGAGCCGTAAGCCTTGCAGTAATCCCGCTTGCTTGCTTTGCCGCGCGGGTTACCACAAGCCGCTTTCCCGAAAGAGGCAGGTTCTTTTTCCAGGCGAGACTCTTGCCAAGCTCGACGACGCCCCCCATGATGGTGATGGCAGGGGCCGTCACCTTTTCGCGAACGATGGTTTTCCCCGCCGTCGCTAATGTAGCCATTACCGTCCGCTGGTACGGAGTCGTTCCTTTCTCGATAAAGGCAACCGGCGTTTTCGGGTCCTTACCGCATTCCATCAGGCGCTGTGCGATAAAGTCCATGTTGGCAATGCCCATCAAAAAGATGAGGGTGCCGGAGCAATGAGCGAGGGCTTTGAAATCAAGAGAGATCCCCGCCTGCGCGGGGATGACACCGGAAACGGGAGCCGCAATGACATCTCTCTCATGCCCCGTTATGATATGGAAGCTGGTGGCAATCCCGCGATGGCTTACGGGAATTCCTGCGTAGGCAGGTACAGAAATGGCAGAGGTAATGCCCGGAACAATCTCGAATTCCACGCCGGCATTCACAAGCTCCAGGGCTTCTTCGCCGCCGCGACCAAACACGAAGGGGTCGCCGCCCTTGAGGCGGGCAATAGTCGCACTCGGCATTTCGCAGGCGAACTGCACCAGCAGCTTATTGATTTCGGATTGCTTTACCTTGTGGTGCTGCGGCATCTTGCCTACATCCACCATCTTTGCCTTCGGATTGCACATCCCGAGTATAGCAAGGGACACCAGACGGTCGTAAACCACCACATCCGCCTTTTCGAGAATCTCCTTGCCGCGCAGGGTCAAGAGTCCCGGATCGCCAGGACCAGCCCCAATCAGATAAACCTTTCCAGACATCTAGTGTAAAAATAAAAAAAGAGCGCATGTCCGCAGGCCCGAACACGCACTCAAGAAGTCTTTTTCTCTAGCCCCTAAATCCTAGATCCTAACCCCTAACCACTAATGCCTCAAGCAGATCCCCGACCAGGTCGGGGATGACATACCTCATGTCCCGAGCCTTGAACCTCACACTTCACATCCCACATTTCCCTAAAACCTAGCCCCTAGATCCTAGCCCCTACATCGTAATGCTCACGCATGTAGGCCAAAGCCTTTTCGGGAGCCAGAGGCTTGCTGAAATAGTAGCCCTGGATGTAGCGGCAGCCTTCCCGTTTCAAGAACTGCAGCTGTTCTTCCGTCTCTACCCCTTCGGCAATCAAGTCCAGGTTCAAGGTGTTGGCAATGCTAATCACCATCCGAGCAAAGGTGGCATCCTCTTCGTCGTCGGCGATGTGGTCGATAAAGGACTTATCCATCTTGAGGGTATGCACCGGATAGCGTTTCAAATAAGAAAGGGAACTGTAGCCCGTACCAAAATCATCGATAGAAATCTGGAGTCCCATGTTGGAAAGGGCCCGCATAATGTCTATGGCCTTTTCCACCTCGCACATGGCGGTGTATTCCGTAATTTCAAGCTTCAAGTTCTTGGGGTTCAGGTGGGTTTCGGCAAGCACCCGCTTCACGTCGTCCACCATGTTGTCCAGAGTGAACTGCTTTGCAGAGAAGTTTACGGCCACACGGATATCGCTGAAACCCATATCTACCCATTTCTTGGTCTGCTCGCAAGCCATCCGCAGAATCTGGGCACCCATAGGCACAATCAGGCCAGTCTCTTCGGCCAGAGGGATAAATTCTGCAGGGGAAACTACTCCGTGTTCAGAATTATTCCAGCGGACAAGCGCCTCGAAACCGGACACCCTGTTCCCGCGTTCGATATCTACAATAGGCTGGTACACCAGCACGAACTCCTGGGCCTGTATGGCCCTGCGGATTTCGTACTCCAGCTTGTAAAGCTTCATGGCCTTTTCGCGGATTCCACCAGCAAAGAACTGGATGCCACCGTGATTACCGCCCTTCTTCAAGTCCCTGAGCACCGCCGTAGCGTTAGACAGCAAGTCTTCTACGCAGTCCACGTCCTTGTTCACCACGACCGCCATGGACACGCTGATATAGAGTTCACGACCGTCCAACTGGATAGGGGTTTTCACCTTGTTGTGGAGGCGCTTTACCGTGGGCATCAGCTCGTCATCGGAACCCTTGCCCTCGATGTCATGAATCACTACGGCAAACACATCGGGACCAATGCGGGCTACGCAGTCGTTGTTCCTACAAGTGGAACGAATACGGTCGGAAACAATCTTCAGAACGTTGTCGCCAAAATTCATGGAATAGGATTCGTTGATGGCACCAAAGCTATCAATGTCCAAAAGAACCACCGCGAATGTGTAATCCGGCTTCTGGGCGGCCATATCCACGTCTACCTTCAGTTTTTCCAAGAAGAACTTTCGGTTATACACGCCCGTAAGGGCATCGCGATAAGCGTAGAACTGACGAGTGCTTTCTTCTTGTTCGTGGGCGCCTGTAATAGAGCCGATAACACGGATCGGCCTTCCCTCTTCGTTACATTGCGACCTGCCCGAAACAATAATTTCAGAGTTTCCGTCTTTCGGCACATTCAAAAGCCGAAGCTTCGCCGAAAAGGGCGCATTATCCTCTAGGGATCGGGTGAATTTCTCCTTAAACGTGGTCCAGTCGCTTTCTAGAACCGCATTCTTGAGGGTGTCAAAGGAATCCACGATGCTCGTTAGCGGAATATTCAAGAACTTTGCTACCCTATTGGACCAATAGACCTTTCCCGTGGGCACGTCAAAGGTCCAGAATCCGTCAGAGGAAACATCCACCAGCATCTGGAACAATTCATCCTTTTCGGAAAGATCCTTCTGGTAATCGCGGGCGGGAACCTGTTCCACCTTTTCGGGAATCACCACATCGTTACGAATCTTTTTTCTGTTGCCCTGAACAGGAAATTTGTAAAAGAGGGCCACGTACGCAAGGAAGAAAATCGCAAAGAAGTAGGGAATAAACCCCATGGGTTTTTCAGATAAATGAATAATATCTGGAATAAATGCGGTAAATAAGAAACACGCAAATAAAAGCGCAAAACGCAAAACCGAATGTTCGTCAAACAATCTCATAATATCCCTAATGAGGTGAATATAACTTAAAACAACAGTTCTTTGGGAGCTCTCTGCAGTCCAATTCAAACTATTCCAAATTGGAATAACTGACGCTATTTCTGTTCTTCTAGCCTAGAATAAAGGCTGTAGAGCTTTTGGACCCCATTTTCAAGCCCGTAGTAGTGCCTGATGTAAGGAATAAGTAAGCCCAAAAACAGAATATCCAGAATCAGAACTAGGATTTCCGGCATAGCCACGAAAAAAAGAAAACCGCCTACCGTAAGCAAGGCAAAAAGGATCATGACCAGCTCGTGGACCAGCCTTTCGTGCTGGAAAAAACCAATGTGAACCCTGACCGAGAGCAATTCCTCGGACGAAAGAGCCGCTCCTTGAGCAACACGATGTTCCAGATAGTTGGTGTAATCCTCTAGTTTCTTCAACATGGTTCCCAATATATAGTTTTTTTTCAAAAAAAATGAACTTTTCGCCCATAAGAATGTTATTTTCAGTGTATGGAGTCCCTAAAATTCAATTCGCTCCCCGAACTATTCTTTGCCACCTGCCATCGAGAGGATTTTGGCGGCTGGTACCAACGGCAAAACGGGGACTGGACTCACTTTTCAAAGGAAAACCTGGAACGAGACACCCAGGCCTTGGCCCTTGCACTCCATAACCACGGGGTTAAAGAAAGAGAAAGCATCGGGATAATCGCCGGGAGTTCCCCCTACTGGATCATGGCAGATATCGCCACCCAGATCAACCATGCCCGTGTGGTTCCTCTTTTCCCGAACATTTCTTCGGAAAATTTTGCATTTCAATGCGAAGATGCCGTCGTACACATCTTGGTCATAAACAACATGAATGACCTGGATGCACCTCTAAAAGAAAATCTTTCGGGATTTTCCACCATCATCTGCATTGACTCCGCCTCCCCTCTCCCGGGCAGCGGCATTTACTGGGACGACCTTTTGGCCGAAGGCTACGGATTGATGCAAGACCCAGAAAATACAAGCTGGCTACACCAACAAATTGAGTCTATACAGCCCGACGACCTTTTCAGCATCATCTACACCAGCGGTTCTACCGGCAGGCCCAAGGGGGCAGAACTCTCCCACCGGAACATGCTTTCCCAAATTCAGAGCATTTTGGACCTTTATACCGTGGATCCTGAAAAAGACCGGTGCCTTACCATGCTGCCCGTGGCCCATGTTTTTGAGCGAATGGCCGTGTATTTCTACATCTTGAATGGCGCCACCATCTATTTTGCCGATTCCCCAAAGAATGCGGCCAAAATCATGACAGAAGTCAAGCCCTCCGTAATGATTGTGGTTCCGAGGATTCTCGAGCGACTTTACGAGAGCATGACCGCAGCGGCAGACAAGGCCAGAGGGCCTAAACGGCTCCTTATCAAGAACGCCATCAAGCTGGCCAAGCTGAACGACCCCACCAAAAAGCGCAGTCACGCCATGAGGTTTTACGACAAGCTGGTTTACTCCAAGATGCGTAGCGCCATCGGCGGAAACTTCAGGCTTATTATCTCCGGCAGCAATGCGCTAAACAAGAGTATTCTCAGGTTCCTGTTGAACATCGGACTGCCCGTCTACGAAGGTTACGGCCTCACAGAATGCTCCCCTGTAGTCAGCGCCAACTGCGACCATGCGATCGCTCTAGGCAGCGTGGGCAAGCCTCTAAAGCATTTACAGGTAAAAATTGGCGAAAACAACGAAGTCATGGTGAAAGGCGACAGCGTGTTTAGAGGCTACCACAACATGCCGGAACTCAACGCCGAAATCTTTACCGAAGACGGATTCTTCAAAACCGGCGACCAAGGAAGCATAGACGAAAACGGTTTTCTTTCTCTTACGGGCCGCATCAAGGAGCTCTTGAAGACCAGCACTGGCAAATACGTAAGTCCTAACCCCATCGAACTAGAGATCAGCCGACACCCCCTAGTGGAGCAGGCCCTGGTCATCGCCAACAACCGAAAATTTGCCTCGGCGCTTATATGGATCAACCCGGAAGGGGCCCGTCGTCTGCTCCGAATTTCCAAAGAGGATTTTCGCATGGATTTGGCATTGAAGTCCCTCCGTGTAAGAGAATCCGTATTCCGTCACATTACCCGCATCAACCGCAAGTTGAACCACTGGGAAAAGATATGCCGATGGGTCCTGATTGGAGACGAACTCACCATAGAGTCCGGATTGTTGACCCCTACCCTAAAAATCCGCCGAAAAGTGGCCGAAGAACGCTACGCCGACAAGATTGAAGGGATGTATACAACCACAAACCCCTAGTATTCAGCCTCCTACCACTATTTTTATTTATATTACAGGTATTCAAACAAAAGAGGATTATCATGAAAACAAAAATCTTAACCCTATTGGCAGCATCCTGCTTCTTTTTTTTCAACGCTTGTAGCGAAGAGTCCGAGTCTCTAGCCGACAAGTGCAAGGACAACAACGGAGTAAGCGAAGGATGCGTCGTTGGAACATGGAGTCTGAAAGGCATTTATGCTAAGGCAGATAATTCTGTCATCACAAACTATAGCAATGCCCCCGGCACCCTTGTTATCACGGATGACGGTAAGTTTGAATACACCATGTCTGCTGCGCCCCAGGTTGACACAGACTGCGGTGGACAGAAGGTTTACGGCACATGGGAAATCATCGATGCGTCCCTCAAGTTCAGCATCAAAACCGGTGACTGCGTCGTTGGACCGATTACAGCTTCCCCCCGCGTAGATGAATTGCAGATGAACTTGAACGGTGTATTCTTCCAGTTGGGCGATGTAGATGACGAATCCACAAAAGCTAACGGAACTGAAATCCTTGACCGTGTAGAGTAATCAAACCGATTTACCAACGGAAGGTCCCCGCAATGGCGGGGATCTTTTATTATTTCCAGCGATGCATTTCGTATTCGCGGAGAGATTCCAGCGCACTTAGGGTATCTCCGCTGCCCGTCACCTGCGGTTCAATACGGACAAGGAACGCCCCCACCGTCTCCCCAGGCCCGCGGACAAATCCCTGCCGCCTCAAGTTTTTTTCTGCTCGGTCAAGGGAGCGGACCCATTTTTGCGCGCGCAGGTCAGGTTTTATCAGTACCTTTCCTTTTCGCCGTTTAAGCAGGGCGCGAGCAAGTATTGCAAACAAAAGCAGAAGGGGCAATCCATAAGTCAACGGACTTTCCAAAAGCCCTTGGGTAGTAGCTTGCCAGTCATCCACCATGCGGCGCCACTCGCCTTCTTTCAGCAGGTGGAAAATGCGGGCAAAACGCCCCCGTGCGCCCTCCCACCAGGACTGCCAGCCGGGAGTTCTTGCAAATAGCCCCGGCCTCATGGGAGGCGTGGGGTCAAAGGAATACCACCGGCCATTCCAGAGGACCTCTACCCAGGCGTGACTGTGGTGCCTGCGAAACACCACATAGTCCCGACCCTCGACCCTTTCCGGATGGGCAAAGCCCGTCACATAGCGAGCTTGTATTCCCCGATGACGCAAGAGCAGCACCGAAAGGGTGGCGTAGTATTCGCAAAAGCCTTCCTTGGCATTCCAGAAAGCCCGGAGCGGTTCTCTCCTGTTCTCTCGGGCACCTGGAACAACCAGCGAATACTTGAAGTTCTGGACAAAATAATCCCGTATGGCCGTCAGGACCGCCCTTTCATAGGAACCATCCGACAAGGAATCCAGCAGAGAATCTCTTCGGGTCAAGTCCATAGCCATGGCGACGGAATCGACAAAGGCGGCATGGGACTTTCCCATTTGCAAGTAAACAGAATCGCCCTCGTCAAAAGCAGTTTGCCGAGAAGTCCCGTCATCGGAATCGCCTACAAAATAATACCAGTCCCCATGAGTCCCGTTAGCACCAGCAAAAATTCCCGTTTTGTAGAAATCCAGGGAATCCGCATTCTTGGCGGCAACTCCCAACGCATTAAAGGGAGCGAAAAGGAAACCGAAATTGTCCAGGGCAGACTGCACCCAAACGGTACGCACATTTTCACGCCTGGTGGCAGAATCCATAAGTTCAAAGACCGGGTAATCGATACGGTAATAGGCGGGATAGAGTTTCTGTTCCGGTTTCGCCGGGAGCTTCCAGATGTTGCCCAGGTATTTTTCATAGACGGCGGCCCGCAGGTATTCGGGAGCATCCTTGTCCCACACCCGCAAAATCACCTGACGGTTATACTTGGAACTATAATTGTTGGAGAAGGACCCCAAGGACACCACAGGGTCAAAGCCCATGACCCGATTCCGCTCCATGTAATCCCTGGCCCAGCGGCCGTCGTAACTCCGGTGGCTTTTCCAGTATTGCCAACCACCAAAAGAGGTAAACCCGAAGAAGGCAATCAGCAGCAGAAACAGCCCATACTTGTACCAGGCCGTCTTTGTGCGCCTGTAGGCAAGGATAGCAAGCAGTATGCCCACCGCGCCCAAGATTCCTCCGGCACGACCCGCCTGGAACATTCCCATGAGCAAAGCCGCCACGCCGTCAAAGATGACAAAGGCTTCGAAACCGCCCCGCCCAAGACTCCGTTTCTGGAGCCACGCCAGAGTCAGCAGGTACCAGGCCGGAATAAACACCACGTAAGGAGAAATCCCGTTTTCCACCTCGGGAGTCACCACCCACCACAGGGCAAATGGAACAATGGCCCCGTAGGCAAAACGTTTCTTGTACAGGGGCGTAGGCTTTTCCAGCCTCCAGTGAAGGTACAAGAAGCCCAAGGCGAAAACGACTCCAAGCGGGAGCATCTCGCTGGAGATTCCCAGATTCACGGACGCAAGCACCAGGAATAGCGTCTTGAATATTTCCCTCAGGGATTTTCTCATGGGAGCAAATCCTCCTGCCTAGTCAGGGAAATTTTATCCTTCAAGAGGGAGCAGTGGACCATCAGGGTGTCGTCACCCGCTGCCGTCGGGACTTTTCCGCCACAGACAAGGACCTGCTTGTGGACCAGAGGGTTTTCTTCACGATGGAGCCCGAGACGCAGCACCGGCCCCATGGGCCTTGCCGCCGGAGACCATACGCCCTCTGTTGCAGGCCCACTCTTTTTGAAAGGACTTGCCGCCGGAATCCGGGCGAGGGCGGCAAAAAGACTGTCACCACAGTCTCCTGCGTTCAGAGATATCTCTTCGTCGTTTATGAAGAACCGCCCAAGAATTCCACGCTCCATGAACCAGGTGCCCACTCCTGCCGCAAGGCGTATAAGGTCCTCTTGCAGGGAGCGTTCCTGCAGGGAGTTTCCCCGCACATCCAACACCATCACGATTCCGGCCCCACGTTCCGCCTCGAATTCCTTGGTAAAGGGCCTTCCGTAGCGGGCAAAGGCCTTGTGGTGCAAATCCCGCAGAGCATCCCCTTCCTGGTATTCCCGCACTCCCGAAAAATCCAGCCCGCGAGCAAAGCCGCTGGTCAGCAGGGGCGCAAAGACCATACCGCTGCTGCCCCAGGTCAAAAAATCAAAGGCCGATATTTTCACAGGTTTCGGGTAAACCAGAAGTTCCGCAGATCCCGCCTTGGCGCTGTACCGCAACATGCCCATGATTTCGGGAATCAAGAGAGACACCTTCCCTACCGTATAGGCGCCACGCTTCTTGGTTCTGACCTTGCACTGGAGCATTACGGATTCGCCCTGATTCACAAGCACATAGGGCGATTCTTCGCTTGCAAGACTTGCATCCATGCGGAAACAGGAAAGGGATACCGCGTCAATCCGGTTTTTGGCAGTCACCTGTACCTGGACCGTTGCCGTTTCGCCTTCCACAACAGGAGAAACTTCTATAGCCCCCGCTTCAAAGCGGTTCTTTCGGCAGGTCATAAAGAGGGAGGGGAACAGCGCCAGGAACAACAGAAAATCCAAGCCGCAGAAAATCCAGGCGGCCCAGAATCCTGGCACGAGTCCCGCCACCATAGAGAAAAACATCAGCGCAAAGGCACTGTGACCGGCAGGCATAAAGTACTCCTGCCAGATAAAGTAAAGCCGCATGAGGAGCCCCGTCCTCTTGGGAGTCCGGGGGTAAGCCTCCAGCAGCCACCTTATGGAAGGAACCTTCGACATGTTCCCCGCTTCTACTTAGGAATTTTCACCTGGGTGCGGATAGATTCCAGAATGTTTTTCACCGTAGAGGCGTTTCCGTCTTTCGCAAAGACGCGGTGCTCCATCACCGCGGAATACACCCGCTGGATGTCGTCGGGATTCACAAAGTCCCGGCCCTGGATGTAGGCTGATGCCTGGGCCATCTTGATGAGGTTGATACCTGCGCGGGGGCTTGCGGCCAGGCGTACGGCTGGATTTTCACGGGTGGCCTGGACCAGCGACACCACGTACCGTTCCAGGGATTCGTCCACGTGAACCTTGCGGACGGCATCCCTCGCCTTCAGGATTTCTTCGGGCGTGGTGACGGCGGTCAGTGTGTCCAGGGGTTTACCTTCCCGGTGGCTCCGCAAAATCTGCAGTTCCGTTTCCGTAGAGGGGTAGCCCAGCGAAAGCCGGATCAGGAACCGGTCCATCTGGGCCTCGGGCAGGGGGAACACCCCGTGGAATTCCACCGGGTTTTCCGTAGCCAGCACCATGAACAGTTTAGGCAGCGCGTGCCGTTCCCCCTCCAGGGAAACCTGACGCTCTTCCATGGCCTCCAGCAGGGAACTCTGGGTGCGGGGCGAAGCGCGGTTAATCTCGTCGGCCAAGAGAATCTGGGTAAACACGGGACCTTTTCGAATTTCAAAGTCCCCCGTGTTCATGCGGAACACCGCCCCGCCGGTCACATCGGCAGGCAACAGGTCCGGCGTGAACTGGATGCGGGCAAAGTCCGCCCCGATAGCTACCGCCAGGGCCTTCGCCAAAGTGGTCTTTCCGGTACCGGGCACATCTTCTACCAGCACATGACCGTCGGCAAGCAGGGCCATGACCAGCATTTCTACGGACTCCCGCTTGCCAAGCAACACGGAGTCCAGGGCATTCAAAAGTTTTTCAATCATGTTTCTAATATACAAAAAGGGGTTAGGAATTAGGGGCTAGGATTTAGAATCCAATCTCTAGTCTCTAAATCCCAGTCTCTATACTCTATTTTCCTATATTTTCGCTAGCATTATGGAACCAAACAACAAAACAGTAGCGGTCGGACTTTCGGGAGGCGTAGATTCCGCCCTTACCGCCTGGACCTTGCAGCAGAAGGGCTACAACGTCATAGGCATTACCATGGCCCTCTGGGACGGTTCCATCGACATGCCCATCGTGGAGGGCCGTTCCGGATGTTTCGGCCCCAACGAAAGCGAAAGCATCGAAGCTGCCGAGAGTGTAGCCAAGCGCCTGTCCATCCCCTTCCACGTGGTTCCCGTGGTAGAGGAATACAAGAAAAATGTGCTGGACTATTTCCGCGCCGAATACCGGGCGGGCCGCACGCCCAACCCCTGCGTGCGCTGCAACCAGTCCATCAAGTTTGGAGCCATGCTCCACGCCGTCCGCAAGATGGGCGTAGATTTTGACTACTTTGCCACGGGACACTACGCCCGTCTGGATTTCAAGAGCCCCGAGGAACCGTTCCTGTGGAGGGCCCGCGACAGTTTCAAGGACCAGTCCTATTTCCTTTCCCGGCTAACCGAAGACCAGCTTTCGTCGGTGCTGTTCCCCCTGGGCGAGATGCACAAGGAAGAGGTCAAGGAACTGGCCCGTAAAATCGGCTGGGAAGATTTCGCCTCCAAAAAGGAGAGCCAGGATTTTCTGGAATGCGGCGACTACTCCGTGCTCTTTGACGAAAGCGACAACGTTCCCGGGGACTTCGTAGATGTAAACGGCAAGGTTCTGGGGCAGCACAAAGGGTTCATCCACTACACCATCGGACAAAGGAAAGGACTGAACATCGGCGGTCAGCCGGAGCCCCTTTTTGTGATTGCCATCGATGTCAAGAAGAACCAGGTGGTGCTTGGACCTCGCAGTCTGCTGCAATGTAGCGAAGTCAGCGGGAGCCAGCTGAACCTGATGGTTTCCAAGGACTCTCCCCTGCTGCAGCAGAAGCTCCAGGCGAAAATCCGGCTGGGACACACCTTCGCCGAAGCGAGCATTACCGAACTTACAGACAACCGAATTTCTATCCGGTTCGACACGCCGCAATTCGCCGCTACACCCGGGCAAATCATGGTGCTCTACGCCGGCGACGGCATCGTGGCCTCGGCGATTATCGAGAAGTAGTTAGGATTTAGGGGCTAGGATTTAGGGGTTAGGGGTTTGAGGTCGCTTCGCTTTGAGGAGTGAGGTCGGGCCTGCGGCCCTTTGAGGTATGAGACGCGAGTGGCTAGTGCCTCGCAATCCGCAACTCACACCTCACAACTCACAACTCACAACTCATAACTCACAACTCATTACTTTCACTTTGTGGCCCGCATTTACCTCGCTACCACCTGCTTGCGGATTTTTTCTGCAAGGTCGCGGCCGCCTAGCTGGGCGATACATTCGAAAGCGAATTCTTCGGCGGAGCCTGCGCCGCGACTGGTGACGATATTGCCGTCTACCACTACACGATCTTCCACAAACTTGTTACAGACCAGCTCCGCTTCGCAGCCCGGGAAACAGGTGACGGTTCTGTCCACCAGGATTCCCGCCTTGCTGAGCACCAAAGGAGCGGCGCAGATGGCGAAAATCCACTTGTCCTCGTCGTTGAAATCGCAGATGACCTTCTCCACATCGGCGGAGGCCTTCAGGTTCCTGACGCCGGGGCCGCCACCGGGCAAAAGGACGGCGCCAAACTTTGCGGTATCGGCACCCGAAAGTGCAAAGTCCGTCTGGATTTTAAGGCCGTGGGACCCAATCACTTCGGCCTTGCCGGAAACGGTTGCAAGAGCGACCTCAAAACCTGCCCGCTGCAGGTAGTCGAAAGGTGTGACGAATTCGGTTTCCTCGAAACCATCGGCCATCAGGAATAAAATCTTCATATTGAGCCTCGTTTTCGCAAGAATATAATAAAAGTAAAGCCGGGCGTTACGGGGCGGCGACTGAGCCCCGTTAGAGGGGGTAGCGGCCCTTCGACAGGCTCAGGGACCTTGGTTCCTGTGACTGACGAAGGAAAGCGAGGGGGAGACCTCCCCCCTTATTTACCAAAAACACCTTCCAGGGCCTTCAAAAACATTCCCGTTTTATGCATTTCTAGTAACTAGTAACTATTAACTAGTCCATAGGGCACAACTACATTTCTATCTTTGTGCCATGAATTTCAAGGACCGCATTATCCGCGCCACGGGCAAGAGAACGCCCTTCCGCCTGATTGTCGTCGATTTGACCGCGACGATGAACGAAATCGGCAAGAAGCACAACGCACAGGGTTTCGCCCTGAAGCTTTTGGCCGAAAACTCCATCGCAAGCATTTTTTTGAGTGCCTCGCTGAAGTTTCCGGGAACCGTGTCGCTGACCACCCGTTTTGGCGGCGAAATCACGCTGGTGCAGTCGGACACGACGCCCCAGGGCCTGGTGCGTGCCATGATCCCGCAGCCGGAACTTGCCGCCGTGGGCGGTAACGAGCCCGCCCTGATTCCCCAGAGCATCCGCGTGGTCAAGCTGAACGAGCAGGGCAAGCGGGTCCACGAGAGCATCATCGAGGCTCCGTCGGTATCCATGGGACAGAACCTAGCCACCTACCTGTTGCAATCGGAGCAGATCCGCTCCGCCGTGGGCATCGAGGCCGCCTTTAACGCCCTGGACCCGAGCAAGCTGGACTATGCCGCGGGTTTCTACATCGAGGCGTTCCCGGACCTAGAAGACAAGGACATCAACCTGATAGAGGTCATCGTGCAGAACCTGCCCAAGTTCTGCGACATGAACACCCCCGAGGGTTTTGACCTGGACGAACTTCTGGACCAGCTGCGGGGCCCCTACGAAATCGACATCGTGAAAGAAATCGACCCCAGGGCCTACTGCCCCTGCAGCCACGAACGCACGGTGGCAACGCTTGCAACGCTCCCTCTCCAGGACCTGCTGGACCTGGAAGCCGAAGGCAAGGACCTGGAAGTCATCTGCGATTTCTGCCGCACCCCGTACCAGATTACGATTGCGGATCTGAGAGAAATTATAAACGAGAGGAAAAAGTGATGAGTTGTCAGTTATGAGTTTTCAGTGTATAGATTGGCGCCAAGGGCGCGAATAATAAAACTCAATACTCAGAGATGCGTAGCATCGACTCGATACTCATAACCCCTAACCCCTAGACCCTAAATCCTAACCCCTAAGCCCTATGTTCACCAAGCAATGTGTCGTTACCCTGGACCTGGAAGGAGTCCTCGCCCCCGAAATCTGGATTGCCGTCGCCGAAAAGACGGGCGTCGCAGACCTGCGCCTGACCACCCGCGACATCCCTAACTACGACGAGCTCATGAAGGGGCGCATCAAGATTCTCGACCGCGAAGGCATCAAGCTTTCGGACATCCAGAACGTCATTGCGAACCTGGGCCTGCTGGACGGCGCCCGCGCCTTTATGGACCAGCTTCGGGACGAGACCCAGGTGATTATCCTTTCGGACACATTCCAGGAATTCGCCTACCCCATCATGAAGAACCTCGCCTTCCCCACCATCTTCTGCCATAACCTGGAAGTACAAAACGACCGCATCGTGGGCTACCACCTGCGCCTTACCGACCAGAAGACCAAGGTGGTAAAGCACCTGCAAGACCTGAACTTCAAGGTGTTCGCTTCGGGAGATTCCTTCAACGACACGGGCATGCTCCTGCAGGCCGACAAGGGCTGCTTCTTCTGCGCGCCGGACTCCATTGTGGCCCAGTTCCCGCAGCTGGAGGCCACCAAGACCTACGCCGAGCTGCTGGAAAAGTTCCACCAGTTCCAGGCGACGCTCTAAACGGCATGGAAACGACGTCCGTAAAGCCTAGGGAACTCTACGCCGAAGTCCTTAGAATCATCGCGGCGTTTTCCGTGGTGTTCCAGCATACTGTCACTTCTGCCTGGTACAACATTCCCGTGCGTACCGACGAGTGGATTACCCTGAACTTTTACAACAGCATCGCCCGCTTCGGCGTGGGCGTTTTCATCATGATCAGTGGGGCGTTCATGCTTTCGCCCCGATACGCCCACCCGCCGGAGAAAATCCTCGGCAAGAACCTCACCCGAATTTTGCTTTTGCTGGTGTTCTGGGTCGTCGTCTACGGAACGGTCAATACCCTCGTCGCCGGCGGAACATTCAAGGACATCTTCGCCACACCGTTTCTGCTTTTTACCAAGCCGCCCACCCACCTGTGGTTTCTCTACACCATCGCGGGGCTCTACATTCTGACGCCCCCCATGCGGGTCTTTACCGAACATGCAAGCCACCGGATGGTCCTTTACGTCATCGGCATCTTTTTCTGCTTCGGGCTGGTGCTCCCCATGGTGAACCACCTGCTGGAACGCCTCGCCGACTTTACGCTCTACAAGAACATCCGCATCCAGGGATGCACCACCTTCGCGGGCTTCTACCTCACCGGATTCTACATTTCCCACTACGGCCTGAAACCCCTGGCCCGAAAAATCCTGTACCTCTCGGCCGTTGCCTCCTGGGCCTTCGCCTTCGTCTCCTCCACCTACTTTTCCATTGACCGCTCCAAGCCCAACGAATATTTTCTGGGCAATTTCCAGCCAACCACCTTCCTGATTGCCGCCGCCATTTTCTGCTTTTTCTGTGAACGGTACCGGGGCGTGCTGACCATAAACCGCCGCCTCACCTTCGTTTCGGCCTGCATGCTGGGCGTGTACCTGATTCACCCGCTTTTCATCAAGCTTTTCTACGGACTCGAGCTGTCGCTCCTCACGCCACACCCCATCGTCGTGGTTCCTGTCGTGGCGGCGGCCGTTTTTGCCATTTCCCTGCTGGTGACGGCACTTTTCAGGCCCATTTCCTTTTTTAAGAAGTTCTTTTAGAGGGTGCGTACCTATAAAACAGACCCCAAAGGGCTTTTTATATGCCCCTCACCCCTTCAAGAATGCAAAAACGTTACACACAAATTAACAAAAGTACATATAAAACATTCTATTTGATAAGATTTATATGTATTTTTGTGACCCAACCCTCCAAATTAACCACAAACAAATTAACAAAAGGCATATAAAAGCGCACCAAAAAGCACTTTTATAGGCCCGCCACTCCGAAAACGAGCTTTTCTGCCGCCCATATGCCGTCCTGAAGCCGCCGATTTATATATTGTTGCCGTAGGCAAGAAAAAGGAGGCCTCCATGCAGCTTTACAATACGGACTTTATCACCGGCAAGGAATTCGAGACCCTCCAGCTGGTGCGCGGCAGCGTGGTCTTCAGCAAAAACGTGGTCCGCGACGTCTTCGCAGGCCTCAAGACCATCATAGGCGGCGAAATCGCAGGCTACACCGAAATGCTGAACGACGCCCGCAACATCGCCATCGAGCGCATGGAAAAGCAGGCCCGGGGCATCGGGGCTGACGCCATCATAAACGTTCGTTTCGCCACCGCCTCCGTCATGGCGGGCTCCGCCGAAATCATCGTCTACGGCACCGCCGTCAAGTTCAAGTAAGTTCCGCACAGTCCAAAATGCAGGAAAACCTCGAAAAGCGCATCAAGCGGCAAGTCCACGGGAAACTCCACCGTTTCACCGCTGTCATGCCCCTTGGCTTCGAGGCGACCCTGGTCAAAGAACTGCGACAAATCGGGGTCGCCGCCAAAGACGACTCCTTCGAAACCGCCGACGGCAAAGTCACCTTCGAGGCAAAACTGACCGAGGCCTGGAAAGCCGTAGCCCACAGCCGCATTGCCAACCGAGTGCTCATGGACATAGCCTCCTTCAAGGCCGAAAACTTCCGCGAGCTCGAAAAGAAAGCCGCCGAAATCCCCTGGGAGCTTTATTTAGACGAGAGAACGCTCGCAAGCTCGCTACAGACGAAAGACGAAAGAAATAATCCTAGTATCTCAGAACTAGTAACTAGTAACTCGTTGCACATTCACGTCACCTGCAAGCATTCCAGGCTCTACCACAGCGACGCCGTAGCGGAACGATTTTACAACATATTTAACGGGGGAAGCCTCCCCCTCGCTCGCACTACGTCGCTCCCTCCCCCCTCTGCGGGGACACCCCGCAACGCCCCACCGCAAAACATATTCGTCACTCTCATCGACGACCGATGCACAGTCTCGCTAGACCTGGCCGGAGAAGAACTCTACAAGCGGGGCCACCAGCGTTTTGTCAACGACGCTCCCCTCAAAGAGACCATCGCCGCCGCCATGCTCTTCGAGGCAATCCATTGCTCAAAGGGCGAAGCCCGTGCTCATACCTCAAAGCCCGACACGTCGGGCGAACTCATTACTCTCATAGACCCCATGGCAGGCAGCGGCACCTTCAGCCTAGAGGCTGCCTACATGGCAAGCGGAATTATTCCCGGAAAGTGCCGGGATTTTGCCCTCAAGCATCAGCCCGCCTTCAAAGAGGCTTCGTGGAACTACTTGACCCGCGTCATCCAGAGCGGCGAAGCCGCGAAGGATCCAGTCCAAAATCACGATTCATCAATAATCAAAATTCTCACAAGCGACATTTCAGAACGGGCCGTCGAAATTATCAGGCATAACGTGGAGTGCAGTCCCCTCGCAAAAATCGAGCCTGCCCTCATCGACCCGCAGCAGAAGGACTTTTTCAGCTACACGCCCGAAGAAATTTCAAACATCGGGCACGATACCTCAAACGGCAGCAGAAACGCCAAAGTAATCATCGTGCTGAACCCGCCCTACGGGAAACGTCTGGACGCAAATGCCCCAGCACTCTACGCCCGCATAGGCAAGAAACTTTCGGAACTTGCACAGGGAATTGGGCGCCCTTTGGTCGTTGCCATCCTTGCGCCCAAGGGAGACTGCAGCGACAACCTTCTAAAGAACTGTGCCGCCTTGGGCTTGCCAAGCACAAAGGTCATCAAGACCAGCCACGGCGGCATCTCGCTGAACTGCTTTATTGGGAAAATTTAGTTCTTAATGCAACGGACAGAGTGCCCAAATCTATTATCACCGTCCTCCAGGCGCGCTCCGTAGTCGCTGGAGCTCAAGCGCATGCCGTACGCGTTGCCGCTACGGCCCTCTGTAGAACTCCAGAATTCCGTAATGCTGCCCTCGGCGTCGTAAATCCCACCACAGCACACGTAGCCGGCAGGAACCGCCGAGAACCCGAAGGCATCATCACCATTACCATCGCCATCACCATAATCACTTTCATTCCAACTGCTCGTAGACTTCAGACTCTTACCCGCATTAGCCCAGTACCTTTTTTCTTGCTTATCCATAGTCCCACCCACGGCCTTAATCAACATCTCAAATTCACCCCTGCTTGGCAGGTGCCAACCTACAGGGCACACCTCCTGCGCCGTTTTCCAGGTGTATAATCGACCGTATTTAGCGCAGTTGGGTTTCTTGTTGTCGTAGCAGTAGCTGTCCTTCGTCTTGTAATTCAGATTCTCCGCCATCCAAGTCTGACTGCCTATTTGCACAGTCTTGTATGCCTTGCCATCACGAGAATCTTTCATTGTTCCCTTCTTCGGAGCGGCAAATGCCCCTACCGTACCCAAGAACATTACGACGCAGATTATCAATGCTAGTCTTTTCATAAAACATCCGTTACAAACTAATATGCATAATATACATTCATATCCGTCCAATGGAATGTTTTGTACAAAAAAAAACACAAGATAGCCGAAACTAAGTTATTAGGTAAAGAGATTGCTATGCTTTTCAAGGAAACTCGCAGGGACTAACAGTCACAAGAGTTTCCGCCGGCAGTAACGGGTCGGACCTGTAGTAAATATTCTTACCCGAAAAAGCACTTGTATGCCAAAGCCAACGCTTTTTTTTGACCGAGATGTGTGCTTCCCGAAAGAGCAGTCGAACGAAGTGAATCTGCGAGCGAGAGAACACACATCGAGGGAAAGATTTGTTAAAGGATATGCCCGGTCGTAGTTCGGCAGGCTCACCAACCTTAGGCCGGGGTGACAATGGGAAGGGCAAGGAGATCCCCGCCTTCGCGGGGATGACAAGGATGGCGCTAGGACACCCGCCTAAAAATAATAGGTCCCCAAAAGGGACCTATTATTTTCGAGCGGGAAAAGGGGTTGTTGTCAATCAGATACCGCTTCGCGGCTGATTGCCAACCCTATCGGGCTCGATGCTCGCTTATGAAACCGCAAAGTCTAAAAGCATCATGAAAATATTTGGTATAGACTTTGCTCTCACAACCGCCCCTGTTTAATAACAGGGACTTTGTTGTTCACACTCGCATCAAGCTCAAAAATTGCCTATTTCATGGGCAACGTTGTGCCCACGGCAATTTTGTGACGTCTTCGACGTCCGCTCGGGCGGCTCGGCATAAAAAAATTCCTTTTTTCTGCTCTCGCCTTGGTCGCTACTGCCAAACCCTCTTCGAGGGTTCTCACCCCTTCTAACTTTCCTCTACAAAAAACAAGGCGAGCCCAAAAGGGCTCGTCTTGTTTTTCGAGCGGGAAAAGGGGTTCGAACCCTCGACATCGACCTTGGGAAGGTCGCGCTCTACCAACTGAGCTACTCCCGCGAGAGTTTTCCAAATTTAATAAAAAAACGCCCCCTGTAAAGGGATTCGCCCCGCCAAAGATATTTTTTCTATCATTGGGGCATGGTTATTTCCCGCTTTACACGGGCCATCCTGCCCGCAACCCTGCTCGCCCTCGGGCTTGTCTCCCTTTCTCATGCCGAAGAAAAATCCCTGTGGCAAAAGTTCAAGGACTTTTTCTCCCCCATGCCCACCGTCGAGGGCGAAGGCCCGGAATACGACAAGCTCCGGGAGCTGGACAAGAGGATCAACACCCTAGAAGGCAAATACTCCCGTGAACGTAGGCCGAACAACAAAGCCAACATCAAGAAAGAACTGGATGCCCTCAAAGCCGAACGAGCCGCCCTGGAAGAACAAATCCGGAAGAACCCGCCACAACCGTCCAGTTCAGCGGCAGCACCACAGAGCGAAGTTCCAACTTGCAAGACCGATACCGTCTTTGTGCGGGATACTGTAGTCGTCCACGACGTCGTCCACGACGTCGTCCACGACACCCTCTATGTGATTGTGGCAGACAAGAAAGCGGAAGGCTCGGCACCTGTCTCTCCTGCCGTAAATTCTGCGACCAGCGCGAAAGTTCAGGATTCGCCGGCTGCACCTTCCGCACCCGCAGCAACAACGGACTCCGCCAGCGTTCAGCCCGGCACCAAGTAGTAGTCGGGCCGCACGCCAAGGGCGGCTTCGTCTGAAGCAAGGCTTTCTGCAGGAACGTTGCGGCCTACCACCAGGGCGGCATCAAAGCCTGCAATCTTTGCACCGTACACATCTGTCCCGATGGTATCGCCTATCATCAGCACCCGCGCACCCGAAGGGAGCGACCGACGGACCTTTTCCCAGATGGCCGGGAAGGGCTTTCCCAAATAGCAGGTCCTACAGCCGGAGGCTACCCGCAGGCGTTCCGCCAGTGTGCCGGACACGGCGCTCCGGCTGCCGTCTATCTTGGGCGCCCAGGCGTCGGGATTCAGCACCAGCAGCAAGCCATCGGGGCGCCGCAATATCTCTACCGCCCGCTCGAACATCTCGGAGGTTGCCGTGTAAGACGACACCGCCACCACAGGGTCCTCCGGATTTTCGGCGGCAGCCATTCCCGCCTGGGCAAGCACGTTCACGCCGGTGTCTCGACCGATGTAATAAACTTCGCGGACAGTCCGTTCCAGAATTTCACCGATTTTCGGACCATCAGCCGGCCCGCGTTTCTGCCCAGAAAACCCCACTAAATCAAAAACACCCACGGGCTCGCCCCGAGACAGGTCCACAAGCAAGCCGCCCGAGGAAATAGTCTCTTCTGCCGTAAAATCAAAGCCCCTGGCCCCTGCGTCTGCCGCAAGGAACTCGTCGGTGTTGGAGGCCGCGTTGGTCACCAGTCGCAAGTGCTTGCCCGCCGCCCGCAAAGCATGGTACCACTCCATGGCACCGGGGTAAACAAAGTCCCCGCGGTTGTATAGCGTTCCGTAGCCATCGAAACAGAAGGCGTCATAGGCGTCCAGGATTTCAGACAAAGTAACTTGACGCGGTTCCGCCCCTAACTTCAATTTTGGCAAATACGGCTCTATAAAGGTTTGGTACCCTTTATAGATTTTCGTCTCTTCCAAGTCCATGGGAAAAGCAGGCCCTAGCGGCGGACCACCCCGAACACGTAGGATGCCGTGGCGTCCGTTCCGTTCCGGAACACGGCCTTGCCGTCGTATTCCACCAGGGCTGTCACGTTGGCGATATAGACGCCTGTAGAAACACGGCGACCGTGACTGTCCATAAAGTTCCAGCGGAGGGAAAGCTGCGTGGGTTTGCCGCCCAGTCGTTCGTCGTTTCCGGCGATAGCGGCGCGAGTTCCCACCACATAGGCGCCCAGGTTCGTGTAGATGCGGATGTCGAAGCGGACCTTCAATTTTGACAAACTAACAGGAGTCTTTTCGTCCATCTTCAAGATTTCACGGAGAGCGTTCTCGAATTCTTCGCCCAGCACGTCCATATAGACGCCCCAGGCCGTATCCCGTGCGGATTCTACAGGCAGAGGCTGGAAGTTTAGCTGGAAAATCGGGAGGCCCGCCCCTTCGGCACCTGCGCCATGCCTTGAGGCACTGTCCACCGCCATGGAGGGCACAACCACCTCAAAAGGAGAATAGCCTGTCAACGACGAGAACTGGGAGACCTTCGAAACCGCATTCCCGCTGGTATCTTCGACGCAACCGTTCACCAGCCGCAAGGAATCCCGGAAATTCAGCGCATCGGCAGAGACCTTCTTGTCCAGAACGAACACGGCGGAATTCATCCAGAAATTCCAACGGATTTCGTCTGTCTTGAGTTTGCGGACCTTGCCGTCTTTTGCGCTCTTGTATTCCAGCAGGGCCGGGCAGCCGGGAACCGTTCGGACAGTTTCCGAAAACAGCACCGTCAGGGAATCGTTGGACTTGCCCCGCATGTTTCTCAGGTAGGCCGACATGATGGCAGGCGCCATGGCGTCTTTCAGGGCCACGGGATACATGGAACCATCCCGCAGGTACAAAAGCGCCGAACCGTAGATGGCGGCAGAAAACTCCATGGTAGAAAGGGCCGTCAGCAGGCGGAAACCTTTCTGCATCCCTTTCAGATCAACTATGAGGCTGCGCTTGTTGGCCGGGTTCAGCTGGAACTTGCCTGCAGCCACGGTGTAGTGCTTGGCCGCTCCCGAAGAATCAATCCATTCAAAGGTGAGGCTGTCCAGCATGGAAGACACGTATTCCTTGGTCAGGTTCCCCAGGAAACGAATTTCCATCTGGTCCATGCGGCCGTCACCGTCGGTATCCCGCACAAAGTTCTGCTGGGTACTGGGCGGTATGGGGCTCTGGATAAAGGCTGCAAAGGCCCCGCCGCAAAGCAGGGTCATTCCGAGCATTACCTTTGTCAAAAGCCTACGCATCACTCCTCAATATACCATAATCCCTGCCCTCTACGGGAATCACCAGCTGCATTTTGGACAGAGTTTCGATGTGTTTTTCGAAAACGGCCTTGAAATCCTCCCCCAAAACCTCTTCGTCGTCGTGGTCCAGGTTGTAAGAAGTGTAGCTTCCGTCGGGGAAAATGGAGATACAGCAGTCCCAGGTGATGTCCCCTTCTTCCTCCTCCTGGTCGTCGTCCCGGTCCTTGCTTTCTAGCATGAGCATGGGGCGTGGGGCTGCGATGGGGTCAGCGTGTCCGTTCTCGTAGATAAAGTAATTGCGGCTAATCAGTTCGTGCTCCAGGGCCATGGTGCTAGGCACCCGCTCGAATTCGCCACGGAGCCTGCGGATGTTCCCCAGGTCGTCTTCGTAGGGGTCCTGGAAATCCTGGGGCAGCACCACCTGGTGGTAGTCGAACTTCTTGCCGCTGGCCGCGTAATTGTCTTGCCAGGACTGGGGCGGGTCCGGACGCAGGGTCAAAAAATCCTCGAAGGAATCCAGAATGTCCTGGAGACGGGACTCCCAGGGCTTGGTCTTTTCGGCCTGGACCAGTTCCATGAAATTTTTCAAGCGTTCTTCCCCCGGAACCATGGAAAGTTCTGCACTGGGCACGTTGTTCATATCAAATTCAGCCATAAAAATCTCTCGTCTGTAATCACCACTCCTCCACGGTCCTTACCGTAAGGCTCATGGCGATGTCCTTCTCGTAGTAAGCGGGTTCGTTGATAAAGATGGGCCACACGCTCTCTCGCCCGTCAGCCTCGCCCTGGTACATAATGTCCTTGCCGTCGAAGGTGCGGAACAACTTGTCGCCCTTTTTCAGCTCGCAGAAATCCCGTCCAAGCAAGTCGGGATGGATCATGGCCTCGATGGGCGCTCCCGCCCAGGCCTTGGGGTAACCTAAGTCCCGAAGTTGCGTAAACACTTCCACCTGAATGGGGGCACGCTTCTGGAGTTCACCACGGTTCCATTCCTCTGCAAGTTCCAGGTAACGCCTCATAAGACTTTCCGATTCCTCGAACAGACGGGCATCCAGGGTGCCGTGCTGCTGGGGGCCTATCTCGATGCACACGTCCGCCTTGGCCACCGTGCCAAAGTAAGGCGACATGCTCCGCTCTTCGGGTTGGTAATAAATCCAAGCGTCCTTGAATTCCTGGGTCAGCACGGCGGAGGCTTTCATAGTGAAGGGGTCCCGTGCCGAAAGGATCAGGCACAGCCCCATGTTGGCTCCCGTATTGTGCACGTCCAGCAACAGGTCCGTCTTTGTGCCTGTTCCCTTGGGGCCGTATATGCGGTTCAGTTCCCGGGCACGGCGGAACTCGTATTCCTCAGGTTCTGCGCTCATATCCAGGCACACCTGTGAAAAAGCCCTGTTCAAATCGTGGTCACGATACCGCCTGTTCAGCCGAACCGCCTCCGGGTTCGAAAGCACCAGTTCCACCTTGGCGCTTGGGCAACAGGAGCTGTAACATTCGGGGTGTTCCATCCACTTTTCCACCAGCCGGACACCGGTCCGCTCGTTTCCGTGGGTCCCGCCCGCTACGACAATGTTTTTAATCAGGCTCATGGTAAGCATTATAGAAAAAAGGTTAGCACTTGGCGGGCGAAATGAGCTGTGAGTTATGAGTTATGAGTTATGAGTTGTGGGTTGTGAGGCACTAGTCACTCGCATCTCATACCTCAAAGGGCCGCAGGCCCGACCTCACTCCTCAAAGCGAAGCGACCTCAAACCCCTAGCCTCTAGATCCTAGCCCCTAAATCCTATCCCCTAACCCCTAGATCCTAGCCTCTAGATCCTATCCCCTAATTACTATCTTTCCCCCCATGGACCTGGATTTCAACCGACGGCTTTCTATCGCCCCCATGCTGGACTGCACCGACCGTCACGAGCGGTATTTTTTGCGGTTGATTTCCAAGAACACCCTGCTCTACAGCGAGATGGTGGTATCTACAGGACTTTTGCACTGCAAGGACCCGGAACTGTTCCTGGGCCACGAAGACTGCGAAATGCCCGCGGTGCTCCAGCTGGGCGGAAGCGACCCTGCAGAACTTGCGGCGGCAAGCAAGATGGTGGAACGCGCAGGCTTTGGCGAAGTGAACCTGAACTGCGGATGCCCTTCGGACCGGGTGCAAAACGGAAACTTCGGCGCCTGCCTCATGAAGGACAAGAACCTGGTGGCCGACTGTTTCAAGGCCATGCAAGACGCCGTCTCTATTCCCGTTTCCATCAAGTGCCGCATCGGCGTCGATGAATTCGACAGCTGGGAATTTTTCCGGGACTTTGTCGGGACCATCGCCGACGCAGGCTGCCGCATTTTCATTATACACGCCCGAAAGGCCTGGCTCAAGGGGCTCAGTCCCAAGGAGAACCGGGAAGTTCCGCCGTTGAAATATGAATTTGTCCACAATCTGAAAGCCGAATTGCCCCACTTGAACATTTCTATCAACGGCGGCATCAAGACCCTGGACCAGGTAGAAGAACAGCTGAAAGACCTGGACGGCGTGATGGTGGGACGCGAAGCCTACGAGAATCCTTGGTTCCTGCGGGATGCCGACGAACGGATTTTTGGCAGCGCATCGTCGCCAGTCACCTCCCGCAAGGCGGTTCTCGAAGCCTACCTGCCCTATGTTGAAAAGGAATTTTCCAAAGGGACGCCTGCCACCATCCTCACCCGCCACCTCTACGGACTGTTCACCGGACTCCCCGGCGCCCGCAAGTTCCGTCAGCTTTTGAGCCAGGAAGCCCCCAAAACAAAAGACGCCGCCGGAATGCTCCGACAAGCCATGGACCTGGTTGTAGAAGAATAACTACTCTATTTCCACCTTCACATCTACCCCGGGGGCAAAAGCCTTGGGGTTGTTCACCACAGGCCCGAGCACGCTGCGCACAGCGTTCAGGTCCTGGGTTTTCAGGTAGAGCCTGCTCCAGTGCACGTTCTGCACCACAGGCACAAAGGCCTCCACAGGCCCAAGCACCATCAGGGACTTTTCCTTTTTGCACAGGGCCTCAAGCCTTGACAGAGCCCCGTTCAGGGCCGATTCGTCACGACTCCCGACAGAGACGGACACCAGCTTGCAGAAGGGCGGATAGAGCGCCGCCTTCCGGTTCAAAAGTTCACTCCGGGCAAAACCCGCATAGTCGTGGTTCAGGGCGAACTGCATTATGGGTTCCGCAGGATTCATGGTCTGAATCAAGACGCGGCCGCCCCCCTGGGCGCGGCCTGCACGGCCTGCCGTCTGGCTCAACAGCTGGAACAGCCGCTCCGTCCCGCGAAAGTCGGGAATGCCAAGTCCGCTGTCGGCCCCGACGATCCCAACAAGACGCACGCCCGGAAAGTCGTGGCCCTTGGCCACCATCTGGGTGCCCAGCAGAATGTTGTGTTCCCGGTTCCTGAAAGACTCCAGAATCTTTTCCACGGAACCTACGTTTTGGGTGGTGTCCCGGTCCATGCGGACCACGTTCGCCCCGGGAATCCACTGCACAATTTCTTCTTCCAGCTTTTCGATGGCGCCACCCACGTATTCGTAGGTCTCCGCCCCGCAGGAATGACAGCAGGTGTTTTCAGGATAGATGCTGTTGCAGTAATGGCACAGGAGCCCGCGGTACTGCCGGTGGTAAACCAGAGGCACGTGGCAATGCTTGCAGTAGAGCGTCTCGCCGCAGCTGCTGCACACCCGAATCTTGGAATAACCCCGGCGGTTCATGAGCACAATGGCCTGCTCCCCAGCCGAAACGCATTCCGTCAGGGCCTCCCGCAACTCCGGCGACATGAGGATTCCCTTCTGCTGCCGAACCTCACCCATGTCGATAATCTTTACATCGGGCAGGGGCGCCGCCGTGGCCCGCTTTTTCAGGGAAAGCAGTTCCAGGTGACCCTGGTTTGCGTTATAAAAAGTTTCCAAAGCGGGCGTGGCAGACCCGAGCACCACCAGGGCCCCGTACTTGTGGGCCAAGTGAAAGGCCAGTTCCCGCGTGTGATAGCGGGGAGCCGGGTCCTGCTGCTTGAAGGAACTGTCGTGCTCCTCGTCCAGAACCACCACGTCAAAATCGAAAGGCGCAAGGATGGCGCTCCGGGTCCCGAGAACCACACGGGCCTCCCCCTTCAGCACGGACACATAGGCAGAGCGCTTCTTGGGGGCCGAAAGGGCGGAATGCAGCACCTGCACGGGCACGCCTAGAAAACTCTCGAACCGCCCCGCCGTCTGGGGCGTTAGGCCTATTTCGGGCACGAGAATCAAGACCTTGAGCCCCCGGCTGAGAGCCACGCGGGCCAGTTCCTGATAGACACGGGTCTTGCCGCTGCCGGTGACCCCGTGCAAAAGCGCCCCACGAAAACCGTTCCCTTCTAGGCGGGCCACCAAAGCGTTTAACGCCACCTGCTGCTCGTCTGTCAGGGGTGCGACACCTTCCAAACCAGCCAAAGTTTCACCCGTACCAACCGGTGCAACTTCCGTGCCAACATCGGCGCCGTTCGCACCCGAGGCAACACCATTCGTACCCGAAGCCGCAACTTCCGTGCCAGCTTCGGCAGCGACAGCGTCCAGATACTTCCCGAAATCCGATGGCCAGAACACGTCCAGGGCCTTCATGGGAGTACTTATATAGTAGCGTGCCACCCATTCCAGGGCGTCCATGTACCGCTCGTTAAAGACATAGCCCGAAGCATGGGGGTAGGCGCACCGCACGTCAAAGGCGGGCCGTTCACGGCTCACACGGAAAACCAGGGCCAGCAGGGGGTTCTTGCGGGTGGCAAACTGCACCCAGACCACGCTTCCCCGTTCAACTTTTGCGCCTTCGGGAACGCCGTAGGTATACACCGACGGGGCCAGCGGGATATAGACCTCGCAAAAAAGTTCCAGTTCCTGGGACTTCCGCTTGCGGCCAACCTCCAGAGGGGCCTCAGTCTTTGGTATGCGTTTTGCCACCCTACTCCTTAAACTTGCTCCTTAAACATTCCGCAGCGTCCTACCTAAAAACGCCTTTTCAACAAAATAGAAAAGACCCGCTACAAAAGCGGGCCTTTTTATCGGGATGACTGAATTCGAATCAGCGACCTCTTGAACCCCATTCAAGCGCTCTACCAGGCTGAGCTACATCCCGAGACTCTTACGAGTGCACCAAAGTTAGTTAAAGTCTCCCCTTTTTTCAAGGCGAAATTGCGAAAAAACAGAATTTTTCGCGCTTTTTAGGCCAGACTACTCCTTCCAGTAGCCCACAATCAGCACCTCAGGGGTGGCCTTGGGGTGCTTTTTACTCTTGAAGCCCACAATCTTGCGGATGCTCCTCTGCTTTAGCTCCAGACCTTCACGCAAAAGTCCCTTTGTGGTAAGAGTCACCTTGAGGCCCGGGACCTTGCCCCCTTCCTTGATCTGGTCCAGCTTGTCCACGTTCAGCATCACGGGCTTGGACGTCATGGAAAATTCCCGCAGGGCGGCGGAGTCCAGAGCCAGGTCCGGCCGTTCCTTCTTGTCGGTCTCCCACACGTAGAACGTCCATGACCGCTTTTCGCCCTTGGCGTAGAATCCCGTATCAAAAAGCTTTTCGCCAAAGAAGATGGGGGCCTTCACGAAACCGTCCAGGGTTGCCGTATAGGGTGTACCGTCGGTGCCGACCATCACCACCACCGGGTTGATCTGGCCATCCATGCCCGCAAAATCCATGTCGAACTCGATGGCAACCGCAGCACCCTTGGCTATCTTCTTGGGGAACTTGAAGTTAGACATGCCAACTCCCTGGCCCATGACACTTTCCAGGTTGATTTCTTTTCCGGAGACATTGGCGCCCTTGAGCACCACATGCTTTACCTCCCCCTGGTCAGCCTGGCCAATGGGGTAAGGTTCGGGAACAAAGCGGATGTTGTCGTCGGCAAAGGCGGATCCCGCAATAACGAGAGACGTCGCAAAAGCAAGTGTTCTTAAATTCATAATTACAATATACAAAAAAACAACTACCCGGCCACCTGGTCCAGCAACCGGAAAAGATCCCCGTAACTGCGAACCACATTTTCAGGTTCAAGCGGAAGTAAGTTCACCGGCTTTCCAAACCCGCAGAACAGCGTAATGCAGTCGATTCCGGCATTGCGGGCGGCCAGAATGTCGGGCTGGTCATCACCCACCATGACCGTTTCGACGGGAGAAACCCCTGCGGATTCCATGATTTTCAACAGACCCGCGGGGCTGGGCTTGCGTTCGGGCGTGGTGTCGCCGCAGAGCACGAATTCAAAACGGTCGCGAAGGTGGAAATGTTCCAGCATCTTGAATGTCGGGCGCTCCGGCTTGTTGGTGAGCATGGCCACGCGGGCAGTCGTATTGTGCAGGAATTCGACAACGCCTGGATTCGGGAGCGTGCGTTCGGTGCAGTGTTCCCAGTAAAAATCCGAATAGACCTTGTGGACCATTTCGACTGTAACGCCCGTGCGGGCAATGTTTTCCGGGAGGGCCGCCTCCCCCATGCTCCGCTCGATCAGCTTCATGGAACCGTTCCCGATAAAGGTCCGCACCCGCTGTTCGTCATGTTCCGGAAGCCCGAAATGGCGTAGCGCATAGTTCACCGCCACGGCAAGGTCGCCGAGGGTATTGAACAGCGTGCCGTCCAGGTCAAACACGATGAGGGTTTTCTTTTGGAGCATAGCGCGCCCAAATGTAGAAATTTACCGCAAGAATTCCATTTCCACCAAGAAACGGTAAAAGCAAAGCGCCGACACGCCCAAAATGAACACCAGCACGATTACAAACTGCACTGGGTGCTCGCGAAAGCTGTAATCCGCCTTGCCGTAAGAGAACTGCCCGCGGACAATCGCACTTATGAGAAGCGCCAAGAAGATTAATGCTAACAAAAGGGACATTGAAGAGTGCGTTATCGGGATTTCAATAGTAACTTGTTATTCCCTTGAAGGCCGTCGTTGTCGAAACGGACGGTGGGATTTTTGCCGCTCTTGTAGGCATCTTCGCTCTCGTAGAGGGAGAGCGCCACCGTTACGCCGGACTGGGTTGCGAGATTTGCCTCGCCCGCCGGAACATCGCCGCTGAACGAGAATTCCTGCGAAGCGCCGTCCTTGAAGGAAGCCTTCGGAATGCGAACAGTCTCACCAATCTGCGCGATGGCCGCTCCCGTATTGTCCACGAATTCCGCCACTAGATACACATCGAAGAAACAGGGCGCCACGCCGGTGTTCTTGATGGTGATGTTCAGCGTGTTCGTCGCAACATTGCCCGTGGCAGTGTCGGTGGAGTTTTCCGCAGTGGGCGTCGCGACGGTCAAAAGTTCCGCACGCGTCACGATAAAGTTGTACCCGATGACTTTGCTCATGGAATCGGCCAGCGCCTTGTTTTCCTTGTAGAAATAGTAACCGCAATCGTTGTCCTGATCCAGAACGTAGTAGGTCAAGTGCGCCGTAGTAATCGCATCCACCCAGCGTTCCGCTGTCCACTTCTGGCTACCTCCGGGAATCAGGTCGTCATTGGCCAGCATCGTC